>JAJTHG010000037.1 GCA_021298835.1 Gemmatimonadota bacterium | reverse complement strand
GGTGATTGGCGGCGTCAAGGTGGTGAATCCTTTCGGATAAGCGGTCTGCTGGCCGCGTCGGATAAGCGGTCTGCTGGCCGCGTCGGATAAGCGGTCTGCTGGCCGCGTCGGATAAGCGGTCTGTTGGCCGCGTCGGATAAGCGGTCTGCTGGCCGCGTCGGATAAGCGGTCTGCTGGCCGCGTTCGGATAAGCGGTCTGCTGGCCGCGTTCGGATAAGCGGACTGCTGGCCGAGTCGGATAAGCAGACAGCTGGCCGCGTCGTGCGGCCACTCGCTAGCGACGCCGCTCAAGCGCATCGACCCGATCGCGCAGGCCGGCCACTTCGCCGGCGAGCGACGACACGGCGTCTGCGCTTCCCGGCCGAGCGATCACCGTGCGCCCCTCCGGCTCGGGATAGGAATTTCAACGGGGCGGGCCGTCGATCCGTGGAGCGTACGGCGGGATTGACCTCCCCCCAGAAAACGCCGACAGCCCACACTAGAGGGACGTAGTGTCTCGGGATCACCCCACCACCCCCCGCGTCCTCGCCAACTCCTCCGGAAACCGCGAGAACCACGAGGTCAAGAGCAGCAGTTCATCCACCTCGTGCGTCGGCACCCCCCCCGCGTCGCCGCCGAGGCCGGACGCGAACACCGCCTCGCACGCCGCCTCCAACTCGGCCGCGTCCGGGGCATCGAGTTCCCGCCGAACGCGCCCGCGGCGGATCAGGTACACGCGCTCGCCACCGTCCGCCCCCGGCACGTGATAGCTGAACGTCAGCGACTCCACGGCGAATCGCAGCCGTTCGAACTGCGCGCGCACCCCCTCGAGGCGCGCATGCTTGTCCCGCCAGTACGCCGCGCGCTCGAAGGCGAGCGCCTCGGCGGCCTCCGCCATCCGCGCGGCGAGTCCGGCCAGCGGCGCGTCCCCCGTGCCGTCGAGGAACGCCAGCGCCAGCGCGAGCCGCTCGCGGTACTCCGCCGCCGTCGGCGCGGCGACGCACGGCCCGAGGCAGCGCCCGATCTCGTGCCGGATGCACCCCGGCGTCCGCGGCGGCGGCGGCCAGATCTCCCCCTGGTCACTGAAGCGCATGCGCCCGTCGTGCGTGCAGTCCCGCAGCCCGAGCGCGTCGGACAGTTCGCGCACCGCCTCGCGCATCCGCTCTGCCCCGAGGAACGGGCCGAAGTACCGCCCGCCGTCGGCGCTCCCGGCGCCGCGGACGACCAGCAGCCGAGGCGCCGGCCCCTGCGTCACCTTGATGAAGCAGTAGTGCCGCGCATCTCGCTTCATCGCGACGTTGAACCGCGGGCGCAGCCGCTTGATCTGCCGCAGTTCGCTCAGTGTCGCGGCGAACTCGCTCGGTTCGGGCGTCCATTCGAGTCGCGCCGAGTCGCGCAGGATGCGCGCCCCCTTCTCCTTCGGGAACGCCGCGCGGAAGTAGCTCAGCAACCGCGTCCTGAGCGACTTCGCCTTCCCCACGTACAGCACCGTCCCCGCGTCCCCGAGGAACCGGTACGTCCCGGGCCCCTTCGGGGCCTCCGCGCGCACCTGCACGAGCAGGTCAGCCACCCGCGCCTCGACCTCGGCCGTCGTCCCCCGCACCCGGCGCCGCGCGCGCGGACTCACGATGGCCTCATGCCTGGCAGCCCGGGCAGAACACCGTCATGCGGCCGTCCACGGCGTGCGTCCCGACGAGCCGCCGGCCGCAGCGCGCGCACGGGGCACCGGCCCGCCCATAGGCCTGCAATCGGGCGGCGAAGCCGCCGCGCCCGCCGTACGCGTCGCGGAAGTCCCGGAAGGTCGTCCCGCGGGCGGCGATGCTCTCGCGGAGCACACCGACGAGCCCCTCGTGCAGGCGCGCGACGGCGGCATCGTCCGCGGCGACGCGACGCGCCTCGCGCGACGGGTCGAGGCCGGCGCGCCAGCACGCCTCCGTGGCGTAGATGTTCCCCACCCCGGCGATCCGCCGCTGGTCCATGAGCACCGCCTTCACCACCTGTCGGGACCCCCGAAGAATGGCCGAAAGGCGCGCAGGTGTGAAGGCCGCATCGAGAGGTTCCGGGCCGAGCGCCACGTCGGCGGTGGTCCAGCCGGATGCATCCAGCAGGGACAGCGTCCCGAGCCGACGCACGTCACGGTAGGCGAGCGCGCGGCCATCGGCGAGATGCAGGGTCACGCACGTGAACGGGTCGTCGGCCCGACCGACCGCGTCGTGCTGGCCGGTCGGTAGCGGCGCGTCGGCCGCGACTCCGGCCGCTGCCACCAGCACGAGCGCCCCGGTGAAGCGCGGCTGGGCGACGAGCCGGTCCCCGGAGTCGAGGTCCAGCACGACCTGCTTGGCGCGCCGCCAGACGCCCTCGATACCCGCGCCGGCGAGCCGCGCAGCGAAGGCCGCGGGCCCGGCACCGCGGCGGAACGCGGCGGGGCGCAGGACGTCGGCCCGGCGCACCACGGCCGACGCGATCACCGCCCCGGCGACCTCGGCATGCAGGTCGCGGGCGATCGTCTCGGTCTCGGGGAGTTCCGGCACCGCCCGCGGGCTGGGCGGTCAGTCGCGGCGCGGTGCGCGCCCCGCCTCGCGCCAACCGATGTCGCGCCGGAAGAACGCGCCGTCGAAGCGCACCTCGGCCGCGGCGGCGGTGCTGCGCGCCTGTGCCTGCGCGAACGTCGGGGCGAGACCCACGACCGTGGCCACGCGTCCCCCGCTCACGACGAGGGTCCCGGTGGCATCGCGCGCGGTGCCGGCGTGGAAGACCAGCAGGTCGTCGGCGTCGGCCGGCAGCACCAGCGGCATCCCCGTGCGCGGCGTCTCGGGATACGGCGCGGCCGCGACCACCGTCCCGACCGCCGCGAGGTCGTGCTGGCGAGGGAAGGGGACCCCGGCGAGCGAGTCGCCCCGGGCGACGGCGAGGATCATCTCGCCAAGGTTCGCCGAGAGCAGCGGCAGCACGACCTGCGTCTCCGGGTCGCCGAAGCGGCAGTTGAACTCCACCACCTTGGGCCCGTCGGGGGTGAGCATCAGTCCGGCGTAGAGCAGCCCGGTGAATGGCGTGCCCCGCGCGCGCATGGCGGCGAGCAGCGGCTCGGCGACGCGGTCGATCGCCGCGCGCACGATCTCCGGCGTGGCGATCGTCACCGGGGCGTAGGCCCCCATGCCGCCGGTGTTGGGGCCGGTGTCCCCCTCGCCGACACGCTTGTGGTCTTGCGCGGCCGGCAGTGGCAGCGCGCGCGTGCCATCGGTCAGCAGGAAGAGCGAGAGCTCCTCGCCGCTCATGAAGGCCTCGACCAGGATCTCCGCCCCGGCCGCGCCGAACTCGCCACCGACCAGCATCGCGTCGATCGCAGCGTCGGCCTCGGCCATGGACTGGGCGATGATCACCCCCTTGCCGGCCGCGAGCCCCGACGCCTTGATCACCACCGGCGCGCCGAGCGCGCGCGCCGCGGCCTTGGCCGATGCCGCGTCGGCGTGCCGGGTGGCGTGTGCCGTCGGGACGCCGGCCTCGCGCATGACCTGCTTGGCGAAGGCCTTCGAGGTCTCGAGCTGCGCGGCGGCCTGCGTCGGGCCGAAGGCGGGGATGCCATGCTCGCGGAGCCGGTCCACGAGGCCCGCCGCCAGCGGCGCCTCCGGCCCCACCACCACGAACGTCGCCCGTTCGGCCTGCGCGAGCGCCACCAGACCGGCGACGTCGTGGGCCGCGGTGGGGACGCAGCGCGCCAGCCGCGCGATGCCGGGGTTGCCCGGCGCGGCGACGAGCGAGGCCCCCGGGAAGTCGCGCGCCAGCCGCCACGCGAGCGCGTGCTCGCGCCCGCCGCCGCCCACGAGCAGGATCGTCATCGCGAACCGGTGGCCCCGCGGAACGCGTCTTCGAAGGCGCGCTTGGCGCGGTCGATGGTCTCGCCCATTCCCGCCATGGCGGAGCGCACCTGGTCGCCGTAGTAGCCCGCGGCCGCGGCGACGTCGTCCTCGAGCGGGGGACGCGGGTCGCCGCGCTTCACGTACGCGCCCTCGAGGATCCGCGGGTACTCCGCGCCCTGGGCCCAGCGCTGCAGTTCGGCCGCGCGGATGGTGGCGAACGGGTGGTCGCGGAAGGCGGTGTTGAGCGCCTTGAGCACGGCGTCCCAGGCGTTGCCCTGCGTCTCGTACTCGGCCGCCTGCGCGAGGAAGGCGTCGATGTCGATGGGGTCGTCGCCGCCGCCCCCGCCGGCGAACTTGAGCATCGTCCCCGCGGCCGGCCGGAGGTCCTGGGTGCCGAGGAGGCCGGCGCGGTCGGCCGAGAACTCGGCCTTGCGGTACCACTCGAGCAGGGCGAGCTGGAACGGCAGCAGGGCCACGCCGGCGAGGAACGGCAGGCCGCCGAGGCCGAGCTGCAGGAGCAGCAGGGCGATCGTCGTGTACGTGGTATGACCGCTCAGCACATGGCCGACCTCGTGCGCGAGCACGAAGCGCTGCTCGTCGCGGTCGAGCAGCGCGAGGGTGCCGCTGTTGACCACGATGAACGGCCGGTCGAAGCCCACCGCGGCGGCGTTGGCGAAGGGCGTCTGCGTCACGTACAGCTCGGGGCGGTCGCTGACGTCGAAGGTCGCCAGCACCTCGGTGTAGAGGGCGTCGAGTTTCGGCCGCTGCTGCGGACCGACGCGGACGGCGTTCGCGAGGAACAGGTGGCGGATCCCCCGCTCGCCGAAGGCGCCGAGCACCTTCCGGACGACCTCGTCGAAGCCGGGCAGGGCCCGCATTGCGTTGAGTGCGGCGCGGTCGGCGGGATGCTCCCAGGAGCGGGAGTCGATGGCGGGGAACGAGCGCATGGGTGCCTCGGGGGAAAGGGACTCGGGATCCTACGCGGCGGGGGCGGGCCGCGTTTCCGCGGCACCGCCCGTGCGCACCCGCCGGGCGGCGCGCCGCGCCGCCGGCGCGGTCACAGCCCGTCGCATGCCTGCGACAGGTCGGCGATCAGGTCGGCGACGTCCTCGACCCCGCAGGACAGGCGCACGAGGCCGTCCGAGATGCCGAGCATCGCCTTCCGCTCGGCCGGCACGCTGGCGTGCGTCATCGTCGCCGGGTGCGAGATGAGCGACTCGACCCCGCCGAGCGACTCGGCCAGCGAGAAGACCCGCACGCGGTCGAGCAGGTGCTTCGCGCGCGCCTTCGAGCCGAGCTCGATCGAGATCATGCCGCTGAACCCCTGCATCTGGCGCATCGCCAGCGCGTGCTGCGGGTGCGAGGGGAGGCCGGGGCAGACGACCGCCGCCTCGCCGAGCCGCCGCTCGAGCCACTGCGCGACGGCGAGGCCGTTCTCGTGGTGGCGCGGCATGCGGAGGTGCAGTGTCTTGGTGCCGCGCAGGGCCAGCCAGCTGTCGAACGGGCCCGGCACCGCGCCGGCCGCGTTCTGGATGAACTGCAGCCGGGCGGCGAGTTCGTCGTCGCGCACGACCGCGATGCCGCCGATCATGTCGGAATGCCCGTTCAGGTACTTGGTGGTGCTGTGATACACCACGTCGGCCCCGAAGTCGAAGGGCCGCTGGAAGAAGGGCGTGGCGAAGGTGTTGTCAACGATCAGCAGCGCCCGCGCCGCCCGGGCGATCTCGGCCATCGCCGCGAGGTCGGTGATGCGCATCATCGGGTTCGACGGCGTCTCGCACACGATCGCGACGGTCCGCGCCGTGACCGCCGCGCGGACCGCCGACGGGTCGCGCGTGTCCACGAACGAGAACGACAGGCCGAGGGGCTGCAGGAGGCGGTCGAACAGCCGGTACGTCCCCCCATAGACGTTCTCGGCGCAGATCACGTGGTCGCCGGCCCGGAAGAGCTTCATCAGGCTGTCGGTGGTCGCCACGCCGCTGGCGAAGGCGAAGCCGTGGGTCGCTCCCTCGAGAGCGGCGACGTTGCGCTCGAGCGCCTCGCGGGTCGGGTTCTTTCCCCGCGCGTACTCGTATCCCTTGTGGACCCCCATCGCCTCCTGCACGTACGTGGAGGTCTGGTAGATGGGCGTCATGATCGCGCCCGACATGGGGTCCGGGCGCTGGCCCGCGTGGATGGCACGGGTCCCGAACCCGGCCTCGAGGTCTTCGGCGTTGATGCGCGTCACGTCACCGTCCGATATTGTGTAGGGGTGGGCGAAAGCTAGCGGCGGAGTCTCGCCGCGGGCGGCGGCCCCGGGCGGTGGGAGGCCGGGTGACGAACGGGAAAGCCGCGGCGGTGCTGCCGCGATGCGTGGTCGTGGACGACGAACTGGGGCTCCGTCAGGTGCTGGGCCGCATCATGGAAGCCGACGGCTTCGCGGCCCGAGAGGCGGCGTCCGGGCGCGAGGCGCTCGAGCTCCTCGATGCCGAGCCGGCGGACCTGCTGCTGAGCGACATGCGCATGCCGGGCATGGACGGCATCGAGCTCCTCAAGGCGGTGCGCGAGCGGCATCCGGATACGGCGGTCGTGCTCGTCACGGCCGTCGCCGACGTCGAGGTCGCGATGAGCTGTCTCGCCCTCGGTGCGATGGACTACCTCACCAAGCCGTTCCACCTCGAGGAGGTCCGCGCCCGTGTCTCCCAGGTCATGGACCGCCGGCGCCTTGCACAGGAGCTCCGCGACTACCAACTGCACCTCGAGGTCCGCGTCGCCGAGCAGGCCCGCCGCCTCGAGGAGGTCTTCCTCGCCGGCGTGCAGGCCGTCGCCGAGGCCCTCGACGCCAAGGACTCCTCCACCCGCGGCCACTCGGTGCGCGTGGCGCAGTACGCGATGGTCCTCGCGCGCGAGCTGGGCCTCGACGAGCGCACGGTCGCCGAGATCGAGCTCGGCGGCCACGTCCATGACATCGGCAAGATCGGCGTCCGCGAGGCGGTGCTGCACAAGCCCGGGGCTCTCACGCCCGAGGAGTACGCCCACATCATGACGCATCCGGTGACCGGGTGGCGCATCCTCGCGCCCCTCCTGCGCGACCACCAGATCGCGCTCGAGGTCGTGCGCTCCCACCACGAGCGCTTCGACGGCCATGGGCTGCCCGACCGGCTGGCCGGCAGCGCGATTCCGCTCGCTGCGCGCATCGCCGCCGTGGCGGACACCTTCGACGCGATGACGTCGAACCGGCCGTACCGGCCGGCGCGCGACTTCACCGATGCCGTCGCCGAGGTCGCGCGCCACGCGGGAACGCAGTTCGACCCGGTCGTGGCGGATGCCCTCGCGCGCGCCGTCGCCGCCGGTCGGCTGCTGCCGCGGCCGCCCCAGCCGGCGTGAACGCGCCTCAGCGCGCGACGCGCCGGATCGCCGTCGGCTGCTTGTAGCTCGCCAGCCGCACCTCGCACCACGCCCGGACCTCGTCGTCGGTGGCTTCGCCAGCGATCTCGACGACGATCTCGTGCTCGTGCGTCGGGTGCGGCACCCCCGCGACGCGCGCGCCCGCGATCCGGGGGTGCTCCAGCAGCGCCGCCTCGAGTTCCCGCGGGTAGATGTTGAACCCGTTGCGCGTGAACATCGCCTTGGCGAGCCCCACGAAGGTGAGCGCGCCGTCGGCCTCGCGCCGCGCGAGGTCGCCCGTGTAGAGCCAGCCGTCGGGGCGCGGCAGCCCCTGCGCGCCGCCGCCGAGGTACCCCGGGCTCACGTGGTCGCCGCGCACGCAGAGCTCGCCCACGGTGCCGTCGGGGACCTCCGGCGTCAGCGGCGCCGCCAGCGCGTCGGCGTCCGGCCGGTGCGAGTACGGGATGCGCACGCTCGCCTCGGTGCCGGGGAAGGGGATCCCCAGGACGCCGTGGCGGTTCGGTCGGTCCACCGGGTTGATCAGGCACACCGGTGACGCTTCGGTGAGGCCATAGCCCTGATGCAGCTCAACGCCGGACGCGCGCGTCCACGCGTCCTGCAGGGTGACCGGCACG
Organism: Gemmatimonadota bacterium; assembly: GCA_021298835.1. Lineage (GTDB taxonomy): Bacteria > Gemmatimonadota > Gemmatimonadetes > Gemmatimonadales > Gemmatimonadaceae > JAJTHG01. The sequence goes on along the minus strand of JAJTHG010000037.1, from coordinate 11,209 downwards.
GCGGCGCCGCCCACGATGCACCGCCGCAGCGCCCGGGGCCGGAGCGGCCCGCCGCGGCGGGCCAGCGCCCCCAGAATCGCCAGGTACACCGCGGGGACGCCGGCGAGGACGGTCACGTCGTCCCCCTCGAGGAGTTCGACGACCCGCTGCGGCGAGAAGCGCGCCATCGTCGTCACCCGTCCCCCGGCCAGCAGCGGCGCGGCGAGGGTCACCGTCAGCCCGAAGAGGTGCGCGAACGGCAGCAGCGCGAGGGTGTGGTCGAGCGGCGCAAGGCCCGCGGCCGCGCGCACTGCGCGCGCGTTGTGGAGCAGGTTCCGGTGCGTCGCGATCGAGCCCAGCGGCCGCCCTGCCATTCCCGACGTGTACACGACCGCGGCCTCTTCGTCGCGGCCGGGCGCGCCCGCATCGTCGTCGAGCCGGAGGCCGGCGGGCATCGCCAGCGGTACGACCGACTCGCGGCCGTCGAGCCGCACGATCGCCTGCCGTGGCGCGTCGTCGAGCAGCACCGTCGCCACCCCGGGAGGGACGCGGCCCGCGAGCTCGGCGACGGTGAAGACGGCGCCGACCCCGGCGTCCGTGCACTGCATCGCGACCTCGAGCGGCGCCGCCAGCGGGTTGACGAGCACCGCCCCCCGCCCCTCGCTCGCCGCCAGCGCCACGAGGAACGCCGGCGACGGCGGGCAGAGGATCGCGCTCCGCCGGCCCGTGAGCCGCCGGACGAGCGGGGCGTGCCCGCGGAGCAGGGCGAGGCCGGCCGCCACGAGCGCCGACGCCTCGTGCCCGTCCACGCGCCCGCCGCCGGCGGCGAGCGCGTACGGGAGCACGCCGAGCGCGCTCACCGCGCGCTCACCGCGTGCGCGTCGCGCGCGTCGTGCGCGTCGTGCGCGTCGTGCGCGTCGTGCGCACCGCGGGTACCGGCGCGGTGCTCACAGCTCGAACCGCGTGAGGGCCCCCTTGAGCCGGTTGGCGATGTCGGCGAGGTGCTGGCTGCTCTCGGTGACGTGCTGCATGGATGCGCCCTGTTCCTCGACGACGGCGCTGACCTGTGCGCTCGTGCCGGCATTCGCCCGGGCCGACCGGGCGACGGAGTCGATCGACGCGACGAGACTCGTGGCCTCGTCGAGCTGGGCCGTCGCCGTCTCCACGATGCGCGCGACGGCCTCGCGGCTGCCGGCCATTTCGTCCCCGATGCGCGAGAGGGCCTCGGCCGACGACCGGATGACGCGCTCCCCCGACGCGACGCGGTCGGCCATGGTGCCGATGCGTTCCCCCGTCGCCTGCGCGGCCGCGCGCATCTCGGCGGCGAGACCGCGGATCTGCTCGAGCGCGCGCGCGCTTTCGGCGGCGAGCTTGCGGACCTCGTCGGCCACCACGGCGAAGCCCTTGCCGTGCTCGCCGGCCCGCGCCGCCTCGATCGACGCGTTGAGCGCGAGCAGGTTCGTCTGCTTCGCAATCGCGCCGATCGAGTCGGTGATCGTGCCGATCCGGCGCGACTTGTCCGCCAGCGCCTCGACGGCGGGGACCACGCCACGCGTCACCTCCGCGATCGCCGCCATGGATGTCAGCGCCTGGTCGGCGCTGGCCGTCCCCCGACCGACCGATTCCTGCACCCGCTCGGCGACCTCCAGCGCCGCCCGCGCGTTGCGCGCGTTGGCCTCGGCCCGCTCCGCCACCAGGTGCGACGCGGAGGCGATGGCGGCGATGCCCTGCGTCTGCGTGACGGCGGCGTCCGCGATGCGCTGCGCCGCCCCCGACACCTCGTGCGTGGAGGCCGTCATTTCCTGCGCCCCGGCCGCCAGCTGTTCGGCCGTCGCCGCCACCTCCCCGGCGTTCGCATCCACGTCGCGCAGGAGCTGCCGCAGCGACCCGGTCATGCGCCGGAACGCGTCGGCCAACTGGCCCACCTCGTCGTCCGAGAAGTAGGCGACGTCGCGGCGCAGCGAGCCCCCGGCGACGTCCTCGGCGTGTCGCGCGACCGCCTCGATGCCGCGCGTCAGGCGACCGGCGAGCGAGAAGGACAGCGCAATGGCCAGCCCGAGCAGGACCGGCAGGAAGGCGGCGAACCGCAGCACCTGCCCCTGCACCTCGCCGAGGAAGGTGTTCGCGCGCAGTGTGGTGACCACGAAGCCCGCGGCCTGGTCGCCCCGTCGCCCCACCGGCGCAATCGCCGTCAGTTGCTGCGACCCGGCGGCCCCGTAGAGCGCCGATACGCCGTCGTCCCCGGCCGTCATGATGCCCGACACGCTCGCGGGCACCTCCCATGCGGCGGCGTATTCCGCGCGGCCGGCCGACCACTGCGAATGCACCAGGATGCGCGCCGCCGGGACGCCGGTGCGCACGACGTAGAGCCCGCCGGCGAGGTCGGTCCCGGACCCGCCGTTGGCCATCCAGACGCGGGTCAGCGTGCCCCGGACGCGTTCGAACGCGGGTGAGCCCGGCGCGGCCGCTGCCGAGTCGAGGTCGGCCGGTTCGAGCAGTGCGGCGGCGCTCCGGACGACGGTCAGCAGGCGTTGGCCCTGCAGTTGCGTCACGTCCTGCCGGGTCTGGACATAGACCGGCACGAGCAGGACCAGCACGGTCGCGAGCACGACAGCCGACGCTGCGGCGGCCAGCTTCCAGCGGAACGGGAGCGGCGCTCGGGGGCGGCTTTGCGGAAGAGCGGGAACGGTCACGGGACGGGGAAGGACGCGTTGGAAACGTACCGGCGACCGCCGAGGTCGCAAGCGACGCAACCGATTGATTTGCAAGGAGTTCGACCTACTTTTCGCCTATCGATGACTTCGTCGTCCCTGATGGTCAGTGTCTCGGGCATTCGCGGCCGCGTCGGCGAGTCGCTCACCCCCGAAATCGTCGCCACATACGCCGCCGGCTTCGGGGCGTGGAGTCTCGCCCGCAGTCCGTCGCGCGACATCGTCGTCGGGCGAGACAGTCGGGTCTCCGGCCCGATGTTCCACCGCATCGTGGTCGGCGCCCTGCAGTCGGTCGGGGCCCGGGTCATCGATCTGGGCATGGCACCTACACCGACGATCCAACTGGCCGTCGAGCATCATCACGCCGCCGGCGGGCTGGGGATCACGGCCAGCCACAACCCCGTCGAGTGGAACGCCCTCAAGTTCATCGGGGCCAGCGGGCTGTTCCTCGATGGGGACGAAGCGGCGGCCATGCGTGCGTTCACCGCCGCCGGCATTCCCCGGGCCGAGTGGGACGCGCTCGGGACGGTCGTCGCGGACGATGCGGCGGTTGCACGGCACCTCGAGGCCGTGTTGGCCTTGCCGTTCCTCGACGTGGCGGCGATCCGTCGACGCGCCTTCCGCGTGGCCCTCGACACCTGTCGCGGGGCCGGCAGCGTCATCATGCCCGCGTTGCTGGACCGGCTCGGCTGCCGCGTCACGCACATCGAAGCGGAGCCCGACGGACGCTTCCCGCGGTCACCGGAGCCGGTGGCCGAGAACCTCGGGGCGCTCTCGGCCCTTGTGCGCGACACCGGTGCCGACGTGGGGTTCGCGACCGATCCGGACGTGGACCGGCTGGCGATCGTCTCGGATGCCGGCGTGCCGATCGGCGAGGACCTGACGCTCGCGCTGGCCGCTCGGCTGGTCCTGCGGACTCGGCCGGGCGTGGTGGTGACCAACCTCTCGACCAGCCGGCTCGTGGATGACGTCGCCGAGGCGGCCGGCCAGCGGGTGGAACGGGCGCCCGTGGGCGAGGTGAACGTGGCCGTCGCGATGCGGCGCCTCGGCTCCCCGGTCGGAGGCGAGGGCAACGGCGGCGTGATCCTGCCCGCGCTGCATCTGGGCCGCGACGCCCCGGTGGCGGCCGCGCTGCTGCTCCAGCTCCTCGTCGAGGACGCGCAACCGCTGTCGGCGATCGTGGCGTCCCTGCCACGGTATGCGATCGTCAAGGACAAGCTGCCGCGGCCGGACCAGCCGCTGGATGCCGTCTACGACGCCCTCCGCGCGGCCTTTCCCGGGGCGATGGTGGATACGCAGGATGGGTTGCGCCTCGCGTGGCCGGATCGCTGGCTGCACGTGCGGCCGAGCGGCACCGAGCCGATCGTGCGCGTGATCGCCGAAGCCCCCACGGATGCCGACGCCCGCGCCCTCGTGGCGGGGGCGCGGACGCCCCTCGACGCCTTGGCCACCGCCTGAGGCGGCCTCCTTCCGACCGGATTCTCCCATGTGCGGCATTGTCGGCTACGTCGGTTCCCGCAACTCCGTCCCGCTGCTGATCGAGGGGCTCAAGCGCCTCGAGTACCGCGGCTACGATTCCGCTGGCGTCGCCGTGCTCAACGGTCACGGCCTCGAGACGCGTCGTGCCGAGGGGAAGATCGCGAAGCTCGAGCAGGTCCTCGCCGTCACGCCGGCCGAGGGCGGGCTGGGGATCGGCCATACGCGCTGGGCGACCCACGGGCCGCCGGCCGAGCGCAACGCGCACCCCCACCTGTCGAACGACGGGACGATCGCGCTGGTGCACAACGGGATCATCGAGAACTACGCGGAACTCAAGCAGGGGCTGAAGGCGCAGGGATACGTCTTCCACAGCGACACCGATACCGAGGTACTGACCAACCTCGTGCAGGAGCTCTACGGCGGCCGCCTGGAGGACGCGGTGCTCGCGGCGCTGGAGCGGGGCGAGGGCACGTACGGCATCGCGGTCGTCTCGACGCGCGACCCGGGCAAGATCGTCGCCGCCCGCAAGGGCTCGCCGCTGCTGGTGGGTCTGGGCGACGGCGAGCACTTCATCGCGTCCGACGCCTCGGCGATCCTCGCGCACACGCGCGAGGTGGTTTACCTCAACGACGGCGACCTCGCGGTCGTCCGGAAGGACGGTTACCGCGTCTTCGACATGAAGGCGACGACCCTCGACCGGCCGGTCGCGAAGATCGACTGGGAGCTCGCGCAGATCGAGCGCGGCGGGTACGACCACTTCATGCTCAAGGAGATCTTCGAGCAGCCGCAGACGCTCGAGAACACGATGCGCGGGCGCGTCGTGCTCGAGGACGGCATGTCGAAGCTCGGCGGCATCAACCTGTCGCACGACGAGCTGCTGACGATCGACCAGGTCATCATCACCGCCTGCGGCACCTCGTGGCATTCGGCGCTGATCGGCGAGATGCTCATCGAGGACCTCGCGCGCATCCCGGTCGAGGTCGAGTACGCGTCCGAGTTCCGCTACCGCAACCCGATCGTCACGCCGAACACGCTGTGCATCGTCATCTCGCAGTCGGGCGAGACGGCCGACACGCTGGCGGCGATGCGCGAAGCGAAGCGGCGCGGGGCGAAGACCCTCGGCCTCGTCAACGTCGTCGGCTCGACGATCGCCCGCGAGGACGACGGCGGCATCTACCTGCACGCCGGCCCCGAGATCGGCGTCGCCTCGACCAAGGCGTTCACCAGCCAGGTGGTCGCCCTGGCCCTGCTCGCCCTCAAGCTGGGCCGCAAGCGCCAGCTCTCCTCCGTCCGCGGCCGCGAGATCGCGCAGGCCCTGCTCGACCTGCCCGCGCAGGTGAAGCAGATCCTCGACCGCGCCCCCGAGATCGAGGCGCTGGCCGAGCGCTACAAGGACGCGCAGAACTTCCTCTACCTCGGACGCGGCTACAACTTCCCGACCGCGCTCGAGGGTGCCCTCAAGCTCAAGGAGATCAGCTACATCCACGCCGAGGGCTACCCCGCCGCCGAGATGAAGCACGGGCCCATCGCGCTGATCGACGAGAACATGCCGGTGGTCTTCATCGCCCCGCACGACGCGGTGTTCGACAAGGTCGTCTCGAACATCCAGGAGGTGAAGGCACGGCGCGGGCGGATCATCTGCCTCACGTCCCGCGAGGAGCACATGCTCGAGGGGCTGGTGGACCACGAGATCCGCATCCCGCCCACGCTCGACATGCTGACGCCCGTGCTGGCGTCCGTGCCGCTGCAGCTCCTGGCCTACTACATCGCCGTCAAGCGCGGCGCCAACGTGGACCAGCCCCGCAACCTCGCGAAGTCGGTCACCGTCGAGTAGCGCGCGGTGCGGGTCCTCCTGCAGCGTGTCTCGCGGGCGGAGGTGCGCGTCCGCGACGAGGGCGGCGCGCGCGTCGCCGGCCGCATCGGCCGCGGGTTCTGCCTCCTCGTCGGCTTCACCCACGCCGACACCGGCGAGCAGGTGCGCTGGATGGCCGAGAAGGTCGCCGGGCTCCGGCTCTTCGCCGACGCCGACGACCGGCTCGACCTCGCGCTCGGCGACGTCGGCGGTGCCGTGCTCGTCGTCTCCCAGTTCACCCTCTACGGCGACGCGCGGAAAGGGCGCCGCCCCTCGTTCGTTGACGCGGCGCGACCCGAGGTCGCGGCGCCGCTCTACGAGGCGTTCGTCGCGGCGCTCCGCGGACTCGGCCTCGAGGTGGCCACCGGCTCGTTCGGGGCGACGATGGACGTCGAGATCGTCAACGACGGGCCGGTGACGCTGTGGCTCGAGCGATGACCCCCCCGGAGACGATCCCGGCGCTCGTGCTCGCCTCGGCCTCCCCGCGCCGCACGGAACTGCTCGCCCGCATCGGGCTCCCGCACCGGGTGGACCCGGCGCACGTGGACGAATCCGTGCGCCCCGGCGAGCCGGCCATCGCCTACGTGCGCCGCCTCGCGGAGGCCAAGGCCCGCGCCGTCGCGGACCGGCATCCCGGCGCCGTGGTCGTCGCCGCCGACACCACCGTGATCCTCGATGGCGAGATCCTCGGCAAGCCCGCCGACGCCGCGGACGCGCGGGCGATGCTCGAGCGGCTCGCCGGCCGCTCGCATGTCGTCGCCACCGCCGTGGCCGTCGCGCGCGGGGACCGCGTGGTGGCGGCCGTGGACGAAGCCACCGTGCACATGCGCGCGGCCGGGCCGGAGGCGATCGCGGCGTACGTCGCCACCGGCGAGCCGCTCGACAAGGCGGGGGCCTACGGCATCCAGGGCTTCGGCGGCACGCTCGTTGACGGCATCGCCGGCGACTACCACGCGGTGATGGGGCTCGGGCTCGCCACGACCGTCCGCCTTCTCGGCGAGGTCGGGCTGGCGTACCACTTCGCCGCCGGCCTCCGCGAACGGTGACGCCCGGGGGCTAGACCTCGATGCCCATCGCAGGGAGGTCCACCGACCACACCGGCACCGGCTGGCTCTTCCCCTTGAGCTCCATCGGGTCGTGCTGGTTCACCGGCACGGCATCGCGCATCGCGCGCTGGAACGGCTCCGACATGAGGATCTCCCCGCCCTCGGCCGCGCCGCACAGGCGGCTGGCGGTGTTGACCACGTCGCCGATGACCGTGAATTCGAGGCGCCGCTCCGAGCCGATGTTGCCGGCGAAGGCCTCGCCGCAGTTGAGCCCGATGCCGATCGCGAGCTCCGGGCGGCCCTGATCGCGCCACCGCCGGTTGAGCGCGGCCAGCGAGCGCATCATGTCCAGCGCCGCCCGCATCGCGCGGTCGGCGTCGTCCGGCTCGCCGAGCGGCGCCCCCCACTGCGCCATCACGGCGTCGCCGATGAACTTGTCGAGGGTCCCGCCGTGCCGGAAGACGCAATCGACCATCTCGGTGAAGTACTCGGAGAGCAGGCGCGCCATGTCGTCCGGGTTCATCGTCTCGGACAGCGCCGTGAAGCCCCGGATGTCCGAGAAGAGCACCGCGACCATCCGCTTGTCGCCGCCGAGCTTCACCGCATCGGGCGACTGCGCGATCCGTTCCGCCAGCGCCGGAGTGAAGAAACGCTCGAGGTTCGAGCGCGCGAGCGTCTCCTTGCGGATGCGCTCGGCGAACTGCGAGTTCTCGAGCGCCACCGCCGCGATCCCGGAGAAGGCCACGAGGTAGTCGAGGTCCCCCTCCTCGAAGCGGTGGGTCGCCAGCACCGAATCCACGTAGATCACGCCGAGCGCCCGGTTCTCGCTGCCGACGAGCGGCGCGCAGATCGCCGAGCGCACCTGCTGCATCACGATCGACTGGCCCTGGAAGCGCTGGTCCTCGGCGGCGTTCTCGGAGAGGATCGCCTGCTTCTCGTCGAAAGACGCGCGGGCGATCGACTGCGGCACCATCGCCCCGAGCGCCTGGCCCTTGCGGTCGGTCGCCAGTTTCGCCTGGAGGTTCCCCTCGGCGTCCGCGAGCAGGATCGCCACGCGGTCCACCATGAAGATGCGCGTGCACTTGTCCGCGATCGTCTGCAGCAGCGCGTCCACGGAGACCTGCTTGGTCAGTTCGGTCGAGACCTCGAGCAGCGTCGTCAGCCGCTCCTGCGCGCGCTCCGACGGCGACAGCTCGGCCGGCGTGCCGTCCGGCGTGACCCGCCGCTGCGGCCCCGAACGCAGCGCGGCCGCGAGCCCCTCCTTGAGGTCCACCGGGAGCGACCGCACGATCGTCGCGCCGGGGTTGAAGCCCGGGCCGGGAGACGGGGGCGACGCCCGCGCGACCGACGCGGTCCGCAGTGTGAAGACGACCTTTCCGAACGTGACGGTCTCGCCGGGCCGCACGATCACCTGCTCGGCGCCGACCGGGGCCTGATCGTGGTACGTCCCGTTGCTCGATCCGAGGTCGCGCACGAGCGCCACCCCGTCCCGCGCCAGCACTTCGGCGTGACGGCGCGAGATCGTGGGGTCCGGGACGGGGAGGTCGCTGGACAGCCCGCGCCCGACGACCATCGGCGACCCTTCGCGCAGATCGAACGTCTGCGAGGCGTCGGCTCCGACGAGGGAAAGCTTCGTCACCTCCACAACTTACGGTATCGCCCGACGGCCGCCTACCTGGCCCGACGCGGGCGGACGGCACCGCGCCGAGAGGGCGGTCCCGGTGGAGCCCGCCAGCCCCGGGCCTGCGCCGGACGGGGGGCGAGTCCCGCCGTGCGGCTCCCGGGAATGGAACGTCCCCAGCGCCGGCCGGCGCGGCCCGCGGCCGTAGTGACGGGGCCCCGGTGTCCGGCTAGCTTGACCGGGTGTCCGAGACCGCCGGGGGGGGCTGATGGCCGCGCAGGCCGTCCGCGACGAATGGCTGCTGCCGACGCTGGAGGCGATCCTCCCGCCGGACGCGTACGCACAGCTCACCACGACGCCGGTCCCCGACTCGTATTGGGAGACCGCCGTCCGCAAGCGCCTCACGTCGGACGACGAGATCCTGACCGCGCTCGCCTCGCGCTTCCGCATGAAGCTGGCGAACCTCGCGCAGGTGACCCAGCAAGCCAAGGACCTCGTGCCGGAGGCGCTGGCGCGGAAGTACCACATCGTCCCCCTCGCGGTCAGCGACTCCGCGGTTGACATCGCCACCGCCGACCCCCACGACCTCGACTGCGAGCGCACCCTCGCCTTCGCACTCGGCCGCACGGTGCGGATGTCGCTCGCCTCGCCGTCGCGGATCGCCGAGCGCATCGATGAGCTCTACCGCCCGGAGAACGCGGTCGAGAAGATCCTCGAGGGCGTCCAGTCGAACTACGACGTCCAGGAGATCGCCGAGGAGTACGCGGACGACGAGTTCGAGATCAGCGCGAACAAGGCGGCCGAGCGACCGATCATCCGGCTGGTGGACCATATCGTCGCCGAGGGGATCACCAGCCGCGCGTCCGACATCCACATCGAGCCCGAGGAAGCGGGCGTGGCGGTGCGGTACCGCATTGACGGCGTGCTGCGGCAGGTCATGGCGCTGCCGCGCGCGGCGGGCATCCCGCTCGTCTCGCGCATCAAGATCATGGGCGGCCTCGACATCGCCGACCGACTCCGCCCGCAGGACGGCCGCGCCCGCGTGGCGGTCAACGGCGTCCGGATCGACCTGCGCGTCTCGACGCTGCCCGCCTCGAACGGCGAGAAGGTCGTCATCCGCATCCTCGACTCGCGGGCGACCGTCCTGTCGCTCGACCAGATGGGGTTGCATCCCGACGAAGTCACGCGGATGAAGGCCCTGAACGACCTGCGCGAGGGGCTGGTGCTCGTCACCGGCCCCACCGGCTCGGGCAAGACGACGACGCTGTACTCGGGCATCCGCCACGTCCAGCAGCGGCCCCTCAACATCGTCACGATCGAGGACCCGGTCGAGTACAAGCTGCAGGGCATCGTCCAGGTGCAGGTCAACGAGAAGGCCGGCGTCACGTTCGCCGCCGCCCTGCGCTCGATCCTGCGGCAGGACCCCGACGTCGTCCTCGTCGGCGAGATCCGCGACAAGGAGGCGGCGCAGATCGCGGTGCAGGCGTCGCTCACCGGCCACCTCGTGCTCTCGACGCTCCACACGATCGACGCGCCGAGCGCGATCACGCGCCTGCTCGACGTCGGCGTCGAATCGTACAAGATCGCGACCGCCCTCAAGGGCGTCATCGCGCAGCGGCTCATTCGCCGCCTCTGCACGACCTGCCGCGAGCTGTGGATGGAGCCCGTCCCCGAGCGCCTGCGCCGCTGGATCCCGGAGGGCACGGCCCTCTACCGCCCGGTCGGCTGCGACGACTGCGCGCAGACCGGCTACCGCGGGCGGCTCGCGATCACCGAAGTCCTCGTCGTCACCCCGGAGGTCGAGCGGCGCATCGCCGCCGGCGAGTCGGGCGACCGCATCGCCGACGCCGCGCGGGAAGGCGGGATGAAGTCCCTCTGGGAGTCGGGCGTCGGCCACGTCAAGGCGGGGGTCACCGCGCTCGAGGAGTTGCTGCGGGTCGTCGAGGTGCCCATGGAGGGCGGACGCGTCGCGGGTCGCGTCGTCGCGCCCGTGGAGCCGCCGCCCGAGCCGGCGATCGAGCCCCCGCGCTCCCGCACGCCCACCCACTCGCCGGCCGTGCCCGCCGTGCGCGTGCCGGGCGTCCCCTTCCGCTCGACCCCGCGCCAGGTGCCGGCGGCTGGGGTGCCCTTCGATGAAGGCGCGTTCCAGCTGCTCGAGGAGGCCGCGACGACCATCCCGGCCGCCCGCCGCACCGCATACCAGCCGCGCGTACTGCTCGTCGAGGACGAGGAGGCGCTGCGCCGCGTCGTGAAGGACCTCCTCGAACGCGAGGGCTTCGTCGTCTCCGAAGCCGCCGATGGCGTCGGGGCGCTCGACGAGATCGACCGATCCGCCCCCGACATCGTGGTGCTCGACCTCAACCTCCCCCGCCTCGACGGCTATGGCGTGCTGAGCCACCTCCGGGCCCGGCAGGCCACGGCGAACCTCCCCGTCCTCGTGCTCACCGCGAAGGGCGACGAGGACAGCGAGGTGCGCGTCTTCGAGTTCGGCGCCAACGACTACCTCACGAAGCCCTTCCGG
>JAJTHG010000003.1 GCA_021298835.1 Gemmatimonadota bacterium | reverse complement strand
TTACGAAGTCACCTCGAATCGAGGTGCTGCCTCCAAGGTTGGATCCGCTCGGCCTGCTCTAGGGTCCCGCTCTACTCCGCTCGTGGTTCGTGCCGATCTTACCGTCGCGGGAGCGGGGGAAGGCTCAATAGGTGGACAGGGGTGTGGGGAAAACCGTTCGGCGCTTCATCGCGAACCGATGCACGCCACCGACCAAACTTCAGACGGGCCGGAGCCCGGAGACGCCACGGGCGCCGCTGCCGGCGCCCGTCATCGTGACCGAAGCCGCTGGACCCGCCGTCCTGCACATCACCGCACGTGGGCCATCCAGCGGTTCGTCGCGTCCAGCACCGCCAGGGCCGAGCTCGTCTCCGCGCTCTCGCGCACCTCGCAGCTCCCCGTCAGCAGCACGCTGTCGCGCCCGATCCGCGCCGTCACGCCCACGAACACGAATGTCCGATCGAATGCTTCCACCAGCTTCACCCCGTACAGTGCAAGGGCCAGGTCGCCCTCGCTCCGCGCGATCGCCGACATCGTGGCCTGCGCCGCCAGATCGATCCACGCGCGGTCGTGCTCCATGCCCTCGGCCTCGCCGACGTACGACGACTCGCCCTTCCGCAAGGTCACACGGCACGTGACGCCCCGGGTGCGCGAGCGCCGCACCTCGACGTCCTCGAAGTACAGCCGCCGCTGCGCCGACCCGGGCGTCGCACTCGACGCCTGCGTGTCCATCCACTGCCGCATCGCGTTGCGCGCCCCGTCCTGCGTCGTCGCCACCGACACCTTCCGGTGGTCCACCCGCAGTCCGAAATGCGCCATCAGCGCGCTCTCGACGTTCCGCACCGTCTGCTTCGGCGGCACCTCGTCGGTCGTCAGCACGTGGACCGCGTCGATGGATCCGTTCGACCCGTCCACCGCGATCCGCACCGACACCACGCCGGTCAGCGTCTGCAGCAACTCCTCCGCCGCCCGGATCGGCAGCACGCTCCCCGCGATCGGCGAGCTCGCACCGGCGCCACTCTGGTAGTCGGCGGGAAGAGTCAAGAACGTCTCCTGCACAATGCGCTCGCAACCGACGCTCCCCACGGAGCCGCAGTACCGGGCGCTCTCATTCGATCCTGATGACGTTCAGAATGGGTAATTCGTCACGACTCGCGCAAGCAACAGGACCGGCAGTCCGATGGGCACTTGGGCGTGACGACCGTCACGCCGACGCCCGAATCGTCACGCGCCCGGCTCCTCGGCGATGTCCAGCTGGTACTCCTTGAGCTTCCGATACAGCGTCCGCTCGCCGATCGCGAGCTGCTCGGCCGCCTTGCGCCGGTTTCCCCGCGTCTCGCGCAGTGCCGCCTCGATCGCCGCCCGCTCGATCTCGGCCATCGTCATCCCGGGGGTGATCGTCACCGTGTGCGGCGGCACCGCGGCCCCGGGGGGCTCGATCCCCGGGCGACCGACCGCGCCGGCCAGGCCCCCCAGCACCGGTGCCGCGACGCCCCCGGGCCCACCGGGCCGCACCTCGGCGATCCAGCCCCCCGGGGCCGCCGTCAGCTGCGACAGGACCCGGTGGTCGTCGTCCAAGCGGCGCCGCAGCTCCTCGACCTGCAGCTTGAGCTCCACCAGCGAACGCACGATGAACTCGAGCTCGCGCCCGGTCGCCTCCCCCGCCCCCCGCAACACCGCCCCGACCGGCACCGGGAGCCGCCGCGCCACCCCGCCGTGCCGGATCTCTGCCGGGATGTCCTCCGCACCGATCTCCCGCCCCGGCGCCAGCACCACCATGCTCTCCACCAGGTTGCGCAGCTCGCGCACGTTGCCCGGCCAGTGGTGTTCCACCAGCAGTTGCAGCGCCTCGGCGGAGACGCCGTGGAAGACCTTGTCGTGCTGCGCGGAGAACTCGCGAATGAAGCGCCGCACCAGCAGCGGAATGTCCTCCCGCCGCTCGCGCAGCGGCGGCAGGTACATCGAGAGCACGTTCAGCCGGTAGTACAGGTCGCCGCGAAAGGCCCCCTGCTCCACCAGCTCGCGCAGCGGCTGGTTGGTCGCCGCCACCACGCGCACGTCCACCGGGATCGCCTGCGTGCCGCCGACCCGCGTCAGCTCGCGCTCCTCGAGCACGCGCAGCAGCTTCACCTGCGTGCTCGGCGGGATCTCGCCGATCTCGTCGAGGAACAGCGTCCCGCCGTCGGCCAGCTCGAAGCGGCCGAGCCGGCGCTCGGCCGCGCCGGTGAAGGCCCCCTTCTCGTGGCCGAACAGCTCGCTCTCGAGCAACGTCTCCGGGAGCGCCCCGACGTTCACGGCGATGAACGGCTTGTTGCGACGCGGACTGAGCTTGTGGATCGCCCGCGCGACGAGCTCCTTGCCGGTACCGCTCTCCCCCTCGATCAGCACGGTGCTCGTGACCGGGGCCAGCTGCTCGACCTTCACGAGCACCTCGCGCACGGGGGCGCTGTCGCCCACGAGCCCCGTCAGCCGGCTCAGCCGCAGCCGCTCCAGCAGCCGGCGCACGAGCGCGGCGAGCTCCTCGGGGGGCACGGGCTTGGCGACGACGTCGGCGTAGCCCAGCGCCCGGCAGCGGGCGGCGGTCTCCGGGTCGAGCAGGTCGGCGAGCCCCACCACGGCGGCATCCATCCACTGCAGCTCCCGCACGAGCGCCACGTGGTGCGGGTCGAGCACCCCGCCGGTCACCACGACGACGTCCGGCTTCTCGCGCGCGACGGTGCCGCGCAGGTCGTCCAGGGGCGAGACCATGGTCGTCCGCACCTGGCCGCCCCCCTCGAGCTGGGCGTTGAGGCGGACGGCGGGTTCGACGTCGGTGAGGGTGATCAGGACGTTCATCATGGGACGTTCGACTGCAGCGCGTCGTGGCGCGGCACGGGCGTGCCGCGGACGATGTCGCAGGCATGGGGGAGCAGAGGGTCGAGGGCGGCGAGGCCGTCGCGCACGCCGCCGGGCGAGCCGGGCAGGTTCACCACGAGCGTGCGGCCGCGAGTGCCGGCAGTGCCGCGGCTGAGCGCCGCGCGGGGGAAGCGCTCCATCATGACCCCCCGCAGCCGCTCGGCGATGCCGGGGGCCTCGCGCTCGAGGGCGGCGCGGGTGGCCTCCGGCGTGACGTCGCGGGGGGCGAGGCCGGTGCCGCCGGTGGTGAGCACGAGGTCGGCGACGTCGGCATCGCACCATGCGACGAGGTGTGCGGTGATCGCGCGAACCTCGTCGGCCACGAGCGCGCGAGCGCTCAGGTGCCAACCGCGGGCACCGACCCACCGGACGATGGCGTCGCCCGAGGTGTCGGCGCGCTCGCCGCGGGCACCGGCGTCGGAGACGGTGAGCACCGCGACGCGCACGGCCTACTTGTGGCTGGCGTGGGCGTAGAACGGCGTCTTCGTCACCGTCGCCGGCACGCGCTTGCCGCGGATCTCCACCTCGAACGTGCTCCCCGGCACCGCGAGCGCCGTCGGGACGTACGCCGTGCCGATCGGCACGTTGAGCGTCGGGCTCAGCGTCCCCGAACACACCGCGCCGAACGGCGCGCCGTTCACGAGGACGGGCATGCCGTGGCGCGCGATGTTCCGCTCGGGGAGCGTGAAGCCCACCAGCCGGCGCGGGATGCCGGCGGCCTTCTGCGCCTCCAGCGCCGCGCGACCGGTGAAGTCGCCCTTGGCCAGCTTGGTGATCCACCCCAGTCCGGCCTCGAGGGTGGTGGTGGTGTCGTCGATGTCGTTGCCGTAGAGCGCGAAACCCATCTCCAGCCGCAGCGTGTCGCGGGCGCCGAGGCCGGCCGGCGTGATCGCGCCGGTGCCGAGCAGGGCGTGCCAGACGGTGGCCGCCCGCGCCGGGTCGAAGTAGAGCTCGAAGCCGTCCTCCCCCGTGTAGCCGGTGCGGCTGATGATCGCCGGGACGCCGGCGACGGTGCCGGTGACGAACCGGTAGTAGCCGACCGGCGCGAGCGCCACGTCCACCAGCGGCTGCAGGATGCGCTCGACCTCGGGGCCCTGCACGGCGAGCAGGGCCGTGCGGTCGGAGACGTCCTCGAGCCGCGCGTCGAAGCGCGGGAGCTGCGCGGCGATATGCGCGAAGTCCTTCGCGATGTTGCTCGCGTTGACGACGAGCATCACGTGATCGGCCGCGCGATAGACCAGCGTGTCGTCCACGATCGTCCCCTGCTCCGTCAGGAAGGCCGAGTACTGCACCTGACCGACCTCGAGCTTGGACGCGTCGTTGGACGTGACGGCGTTGACGAACTCGAGCGCCTGCGGGCCGGTGACGCGGAACTCGCCCATGTGCGAGACGTCGAACAGGCCGCACGCCTCGCGCACCGCCTTGTGCTCGGCGAGGCCGCCCGTGTATTGCACGGGCATCTCCCAGCCGGCGAAGGGGACCATCTTCGCGCCGGCGGCGACGTGCAGGTCGTGGAAGGGCGTGCGGCGGAGGGGCGCGGCGGGTGCGGACATGGTTGGGGGCTGGGGGAGAGCCGAAATATGCCGAAACGGCAGGGGGTGTGCACTCCGGGTCGGCCAACCGCGGTGGCGGCCTCCGCGGCGGTGCCGTCCGCGCGGGCGGCGCGGCGCGGGGCCGCCCGCGAAACCAGCGATCCGCCCGTGTCGTCTTGTCGGCAACCGCGAGCATGAGTCATGACCGACCCTCAGGCCCACCTGTCCTTCGACGCCGACCTGCCGGGCCTCCGCGCCGCGCTCGACGGCCAGTACGTGCTCGTCCGCGAGCTGGGCCGCGGCGGCATGGGCATCGTGCTCGAGGCGCGCGACCTCAAGCTCGACCGCCGCGTGGCCCTCAAGGTGCTGCCGCGGGCGCTCGCCACGCAGCCGGCGACGCGCGAGCGCTTCCTGCGCGAGGCGCGGCTGGCGGCGCAGCTCTCGCACCCGCACGTCGTGCCGATCTTCCGGGCCGACGAACTCGGCGGCTTCGCCTTCTTCGCGATGGGACTCGTGGAGGGGGAGTCGCTGGGTGCCCGCGTGGCGGCGCGCGGCCCGTTGCCGGCGGCCGAGGCGGTGAAGTACCTGCGCGAAGCGGCGTGGGCACTGGCCTACGCTCACGCGCGCGGCGTGGTGCACCGCGACGTGAAGCCCGAGAACCTGCTCGTCGAGCGGGCCAGCGGCCGAGTGCTGGTCACGGACTTCGGTATCGCCCGGTCCGAGGAGGCCTCGCGCCTCACCCAGACGGGGCACGTGATGGGAAGCGTGCACTGGATGTCCCCTGAGCAGGGGGCGGGCGACGCCCTCGACGGGCGCAGCGACGTCTATGCGCTGGGCGCCGTGGGGTTCTTCCTGCTGGCGGGGCGGCCGCCGTTCGAGCACGAATCGGCGGCGGCGATCCTGGTGGCGCGCGCCACGAAGGACGCGCCGGCGCTGTCCAGCGTGGCACCCGGCGTTCCCGCCGCGCTGGCGCGGGTGATCGACCGCTGCCTGATGCGCGACCCGGCCCAGCGGCCGGCGACGGGCGAGGCGCTGGCCGATGATCTCGCTGCGGCGCTCGCCGCAGCCGAGGAGGTGGTGTCGGCCGCCAGTGGACCCCAGGCGGTGCTGAGCGAGCGCGAGGCGCAGGCGGTGTGGCAGCGGGCGGCACAGCTGCAAGCCGAGGCCGCCTCGCGCCTGGAGGCGCGGGCGAAGCAGTCGGCTGCCCTTCCGGCCACGCGCGGTGCGTCGCCGGACGGGATGCCGACGTCGGGATTCCGGCTGCGGGACGTCGAGGCGGCGGCGATCGAGGCGGGCATCTCGCAGCAGTACGTCGCGGTGGCGATGGACGAGCTGCAGTCGCGCGCGGTGGTGACGTCGGCGCCGTCCGCGCGGGGGGTCTCCGACCGGCTGTCGCAGCGGGTGCTCGGCAGCGCCCGGCGGCAGGCGAGTACCACGCAAGTGATCCACGCGCCGGCGGCGCAGGTGCTGCAGACCATGGGACAGGTGCTGCAGGGCGCCAAGTTCAACCTGCGGCTCGCGGAGACGCTCGGCGGGCATCCTCTGGACGGCGGCGTGCTGGTCTTCGACGTGCCGGACATGACGGGGCTGGAATCGCAGGGATATGCGTGGGCGTGGCTCCGCTACCAGGGCTGGGTCAGGCAGGTGCGAGCGACGATCCGGGCGGTGCCGGGCGACTCGTCGCGTTGCGAGGTGACGCTCTCGGCGGACCTGACGACCGGGCGGCCAGCGGCACTGCTGGAATCAGGTGCAGCGACGGCCGTCAGCGGCGGACTTGCCGCGCTCCTCGGTGCCGCCCTCCAGACGACCCAAGGGGCGACGCTCGCGGCATCGCGGCTGGGCTGGATCGTGACGGCGCTGCAGTCACTCGGGCTGCACGGCAGACTCGGCGCCGCGCTCGCGGCCGGGACGCTGGGCGCGGTGGCCGGCTACGCGGTCCTGCGCTGGCTGTACGGGTTCGGCCTCCGCAAGGCGGACGCCGAACTCCGCGAGGCCACCGCGGCGATCGCGGTGGAGTTGCGCAAGGCGGCGGTATTCATCGGTGACCCGTTCGCGCCGATGACGCGGCCGCCGCCGGGCAGCGGGGGCGGATCGGCGCCCTGAGTAAGTTTCGGGATGCCCATCTCGATGCGTGGAGCCGCGTTCGTCGCGGCGTTGTCATGGCCGCTCCTCGGCGCGGCGCAGGACTCGGCGAGCGTCGTCCCGTCGGCGCCCGCCGGCCGCGCCACCGCCCAGCCGCGCCCGCAGGCGGCGACCGCGGGCGGCGCGACGCCGGCGAAACCGGGGAAGCCCGCCGACACGACCGCGAAGCGGAAGCGCGTCGGCGGGCTGGGTCCCGTCTCGGGGAACGCGCACCTCGCGTACAAGGACATGGGGAGCGACCTCGATTCGTTGTGGCCGCCGAAGATGCCGGCGCCGCTGCCGGGGGCGATCCTGCCCAACCGGCGGGTGATCGCGTTCTACGGCAATCCGCTCTCGCGGCGCATGGGGATCCTCGGCGAGTTCGACCCGCCGGAGATGTTCGCGAAGCTCGACGCCGAGGTGGCGGCGTGGAACAGGCTCGACCCGGCGCACCCGGTGCAGCCGGCGCTGCATCTCATCGCGGTGGTGGCACAGGGCGCGCCCGGGCGCGACGGCAAGTACCGGCTGCGGATGGACAGCGCGTTCATCGAGAGGGTGTACGGATGGGCGCAGCAGAAGAAGGCGATCCTGTTTCTCGACGTGCAAGTGGGGCACAGCACGCTGCAGCAGGAGCTGCCGTGGCTCGAGCGCTTCCTCAAGCGGCCGGACGTGCACCTGGGGATCGATCCCGAGTTCTCGATGAAGGACGGGAAGACGGCCCCGGGGCGGAAGATCGGCACGTTCGACGCGGCGGACATCAACTACGCGTCGAAGTTCCTGCAGGACCTCGTGACGAAGCACACCCTGCCGCCGAAGATGCTGGTGGTGCACCGCTTCACGCGGAAGGGCGTGACCAACGCGAAGCAGATCAAGCTCGACGCGCGGGTGCAGGTCGTGATGCACATGGACGGCTTCGGCGCGCCGTGGCTCAAGCGCGACTCGTACTACAGCTACATCAAGCAGGAGCCGGTGCAGTACGCCGGGTGGAAGCAGTTCACGAAGCCGAAGAACGACAATCCGCCGACGTCGCGGGAGGAGATCCTGCGATTGTGGCCGCAGCCGGTGTACATCCAGGTGCAGTAGCGCGGCGTGGGCGACGCCCCGCCGGCTACACCGGCCAGCGCTGCCCCACCCAGGCCTGCTCCCAGAACATCCATTCGTAGCGCACGCTGACCAGGAACGCGTCCTTCGCCCGCTGCCGTTCGGCCGGCCCGGCGGCGTCGGCCGCCTGCTGCAGGAAGCCGAGGAGGCGCGTCATGTACTCGTCGAAGCCGGGATCGGAGTACATGGCCAGCCATGCCTTGTAGGGATGGCCGGCGGGGATGGCGCCGCCGAAGCCCTCGAGGAGGTGCACGCCGAGGTCCACGTAGAGCCACGGGCACGGCACCAGAGCGGCGATCGCCTCGACGAGCGACCCGCGATGCGCGTTGATCACCATGTGGTCGCCGTACGCGCGGTTGTTCGGGGTGAGCTCGAGCGCGGCGATGTCGGCGGCCGTGTAGCCCAGCGTGCGGCCGTAGCCCTCGTGCAGCCCCTTCTCGACGACGAGCGCCATCTTGGCGGCGTCGAGCCACCAGATCTTGTCGTCGGGGCGCACGACGCGGCTCGAGACCACCGCGCAGCCGTCGGCGAAGGCCTCGAGGTAGCGCGCGTCCTGCATCTGGTAGAAGCGGAAGCGCTGGGCGCTCAGGGTGCCGGCGGCGAGTTCCTTGACGAACGGGTGCTCGTGCGCCGCCGTCCAGGCCTCGCGCGAGTGGGCGAGGCACTCGGCGGCGAAGGGCGGGACGTTCATGGCAACTCCGCCAGCGCGGCCGCGACCTGTTCGGCGTGGGCGGCTGGGTCCACCTTCTCGAAGACGCGGGCGATGCGGCCGTCGCGGCCGATGACGAACGTCGTGCGGGCGTTGCCCCAGTAGCGGTTGCCGTACATGGACTTCTCGACCCAGACGCCGAAGGCGATCGCGGCCGACTTCGATTCGTCCGCGAGGAGCGTGAAGGGGAGCCCGTACTTCGCCTTGAACTTCTGGTGGCTCTTCACGGAGTCCGGCGAGACGCCGAGGATCACCGCGTCGGCGCCGGTGAAGCGCGGGAAGGCGTCGCGGAACGCGCAGGCCTCGGCGGTGCAGCCGCTCGTGTCGTCCTTGGGATAGAAGTAGAGCACGACGCGCCGGCCGCGCAGCGAGGACAGGGCGAGCGTCTCGCCGGTGTCGGTGGGGAGCACGACGTCGGGCGCCGTCTCGCCGACGGCCGGCAAGGGGCCGACCGTCCACTGGGCGACGGGCTTCGTCGCGGCGGGCTGCTTCGCGGGTGCCTTCCTCGCGGGTGCCTTCTTCACCGCCGCCTTCCTCGCGGGCGCCTTCTTCTTCGCCGCCTTCCTCGCGGGCGCCTTCTTCTTCGCCGCCTTCCTCGCGGGCGCCTTCTTCACCGCCGCCTTCCTCGCGGGTGCCTTCTTCACCGCCGCCTTCCTCGCGGGCGCCTTCTTCTTCGCCGCCACGTCGCGCTCCTATCTCGTGAACAGGTTGAACCGCGTGATGTGCCAGAAGGCGGCGACGCCGTCCTTCCAGTTGATCTTCTTCCCCTCGGCGTAGGTGCGCCCGGAATACGAGATCGGCACCTCGTAGATGCGGGCACCGGCCTGCGCGAGGCGCGCGGTCACTTCCGGCTCGAAGCCGAAGCGGTCGGCGGTGAGCGTGAGCGAGCGCGCGAGGTCTCCCCGCATGGCCTTGTAGCAGGTCTCCATGTCGGTGAGGTTGAGGTTGGTGAGCATGTTGCTGTAGGTCGTCAGCACCGCGTTGCCCACCGAATGCCAGAAGTAGAGCACGCGGTGCGGCCCGCCGAGGAAGCGGCTGCCGAAGACGGCGTCGGCCTTGCCGTCGAGGATCGGCTGGAGGAGCACCGGCCAGTCGGCGGGGTCGTACTCGAGGTCGGCGTCCTGCACGAGCACGACGTTTCCCGTGCTGGCCTGCATCGCGGTGCGGATCGCGGCGCCCTTGCCGCGGTTCACGGGGTGGTGCAGCAGGACGTCTATCTTGCCCTCGGCCGCGAGCCGGTCGAGGATCGCGGCGGTGCCGTCGGTCGAGCGGTCATTGACGACCACGAGCTCGATGTTGAACGGCTGCTCGCGGACGATGCCGACGACGCTCTCGACCCACTGCTCCTCGTTGTACACCGGCATGAGGACCGAGAGCTTGAGCGCAGCCGGGTCGAGCGGCGAACCGCCGCGCGCGCGGGCCTTCGCACCGAGCAGCGAGTCGAGGCGGCTCACGGGGCCGGCCGACGGACGAAGGGAAGCGAGTCCCACGCGGCCACGATCCCGGCGAGGGCCAGCAGGGCGACGACGAAGGTGCCGAGGAGCACGAGTTTGTCACGCGCGGTCATCGGCGGATACGGCTCTGGCTCGCGCGGCGGCTCGAGCTGCGTGGTCATGCGAGCGACTCCCCCCCCATGAGGACGGCCATGATCGCCTTCTGGATGTGCAAGCGGTTCTCGGCCTCGTCCCAGACGCGGCTCCGGGGCCCGTCGAGGACGTCGGCGGTGACTTCCTCGCCGCGGTGGGCGGGAAGGCAGTGCAGGAAGATCGCCTGCGGGTCGGCGGCGCGCATGAGCGCGGCGTCCACGCAGAAGCCGGCGAAGGCCGCGGCGCGCGCCTCCTGCTCGTCCTCGTGGCCCATGGACGCCCAGACGTCGGTGGTCACCACGTGGGCGCCGGTCGCCGCCTCGTACGGGTCGCGCACGACGCGCACGTCCGCGCCGGCGACGGCGGCACGGCCGAGGGTGGCGGGATCGGGCTCGTAGCCCGCCGGGCAGGCGAGCCGCAGCGTGAACCCGAACGACGCGGCGGCGTCCACCCACGAGTTCGCCATGTTGTTGCCGTCGCCGATCCACGCCACGGTGGTGCCGGCGACGCGGCCGAGGTGCTGGCGCATCGTGAGCACGTCGGCGAGCACCTGGCAGGGATGCTGGCGGTCGGTGAGCCCGTTGACGACCGGGACGTCGGCATGGCGGGCGAACTCCTCGACCTCGTCGTGCGCGTACGTGCGGATCATCACGCCGTGCACGTAGCGGCTGAGCACCCGGGCGGTGTCGGCCACCGGCTCGCCGCGCCCCAGCTGCACGTCGCGCGGCGTGAGGAACAGGGCCTGCCCGCCGAGCTGGAAGGTCCCCGCCTCGAATGAGACGCGCGTGCGGGTGGACGACTTCGCGAAGATCATCGCCAGCGACTTGCCGGCCAGCGGCCGCGCGGCGTACGCCCCGCTGCGCATGCGCTCCGCCAGCCCGCAGAGCCGGTCGAGCTCGGCGGGCGTGAAGTCGGGAATGGCGAGCAGGTCGCGGTGCGGACGCATGGAGGCCGGCGGGAAACGGCGAAAGCTAACGGCATCCGCCCTGCGCCTGCACGGCGGCCCATTCGGTCGCCCAGCGCCGCTGGTCCGGGGCGATGCGGGCCCCGTCACGGAGAACGAGGCACCGGCGGTCCGACTCCCCGCGCCGCGCGTACACGTCGAGCAGCACCTGGCGGGGCCGCAGGGCGCGGGGGTGGGCGGCGAGGGCGCGCTCGAGCAGCGGAACGGCGCGCGTGGTGTCGCCGTCCTGCAGCGCGAACTTCGCGCGCTCCGTGAGGAGGCGCTGCTCACGGCCGAAGAGGGCGATGCCGCGGTCGTAGTCGGCCATGGCGCCTGCGCGATCGCCCGAGCCGGCGCGGGCCATGCCGCGGAAGAGGTACCCGGGCCACGAGTCGGGAGCCCGGAGCAGGATCGCCTCGATGAAGGACCGGGAGGACCGCCACAGGGGGAGGTCGTGCCAGGTACGAGCGGCGGCCCAGCCAAGGACCGCGACCATCACCCCGGTGCCCGCGAATCGCGCCATGCGTGGCCCCGCGTTGGACGCCGGACGCAGGAGGCGCCAGCGACCGACCGCCGTCCGCGCGGGCAGCCGCGCGAGCAGCCGCGCGAGCACCAGCGCGAGCACCAGCGCGAGCGCAAGTGCGCTCGCCACCGACGGCCCGTAGAGCGTGCGATCGGCCAGCACGATGCCGCTCCGGAAGACGAGGTTGCTGACGGGCAGGATCGTGGCAGCCCACCAGAGCACCGCTGCCCCGGCGGGGGTCGCGCGGGTCCAGTGCACCGCGAAGGCGACGAGCGCGGCCAGCACGAGGGCGGCCCCGGCGGCGACCAGCCACGGTTCGGGGGCGTCAATCAGCGCCTGCGGGGGGGCGTGCTCGAAGACCGGGGTCCGGGGCCAGGCGACGTGGCTCACCCCCACGGCGAGGAACCGGAGCGCGAGCGCGGTCGCCGGCCCCCACGGCATCCCCACCCAGGTGGGATGCGGGTCGTCGCCACCGAACGTCCCCAGCACGAAGAAGCGGCCGAGCAGCAGCGGCACGAGGCCGGCGACCGAGGCGGCACCCATGGCGAGCGACTCGGCGTGCCCGCGCCGGAGCCGCGCCATCGCCCAGACGACCGCCGGCGCCGCGATCCCCGATTCCTTCGAGCCCATCGCGAGGGCCGACCACGCGAACAGCTCCCAACCGCGGGCGCGGGTGAACGGGCCGGCGCGCGTGGCCGCCAGGGCAGCGGCCAGCAGGAAGACCGTGACCCCCATGTCGGCGCGGCCGACGAGGGTGGCGACGGGTTCGACGTGGATGGGCAGCCAGGCGAACCAGAGGCCGGCGACGACGGCGGCAGCGGGGGGCACCCAGCGAAGGGCGATGCGGACGACGAGGAGACTCGCGAGCCCGTGCCAGAGGCAATTCATGGCATGGTAGGGGAGCTCGCGCCCCCCCCCGAGCCAGGTCTCGATGGCGAGCTGGAGGGTGGTGACCGGCCGCCAGAGGGCGTTGGCATAGGGCCACCACGGCCGCGCGAGGGCATGCCCCCACTGCGACGGGTGCCGGAAGTCGAGGGCTTCGGCGACGATCCATTGGTCGTCGTTCGGGAAGCCGTTGCCGAGGGCGTTCAGGGCGATCGCGGCACCGGCGAGCAAAGCCACGGCCTGCGCCCATCGCGCGTGGCGGGGATCGGCATTCGCTCGGGGATCGGCGCCGGGGCTCGGCATGGCGGCGGAACGTACTCGCCGCCGGCGTGATGCGCCCCCCTCTCGGTCGGAGCCCGGCGCCCCCCATCTTTACCGCTCGTGAACGCGATACGCACCGTCCGGTCGGGGTTGGGCCGACGCGCCGAGCCCCTGCTGCTGGGGGCGGCGCTCGCCGTGCTGGCGCACGGGCGCATCGCCGTGTGGCTGGGGATGGGCGAGGGGATCGAGGCGATGGAGCCCCTGTGGCAGCGCTGGGGGCTGGGCCTCTCGATCGCGGCCGGCGTGGGGACGGTGCTGACGATGCTCATGCCCCCCGAGTCGCGCGCCGCCGTGCGGCTGCGCGAGGCATGGCTGGGGGCGGCGCGGGCGGGCGACCGGGCGGCGTTCGCGCTCGCGACGGCGGCGGCGTGCCTCGTGGGCTACGCGCTGCTCGCGCGGGGCGTGTTCTCGGGCCGGCCGTTGCTGATCGACGAGATCGTGCAGGTGTTGCAGGCGCGGCTCTTCGAGCAGGGGCGGCTGTGGCGACCGGTGGCGCCCGAGCCCGCGTTCGAATCGTTGATGCTCGTCGTGGACGTGGCGGGCAAGTGGTTCGGCCAGTTCCCGCCGGGCTGGTCGGCGATGCTGGCACCGTTCGACGCACTGGGGGCGTCGTGGCTGGCCGGCCCGGTGCTGGGGGCAACCGCGGTACTCGGCTTCGCGGCATGGCAGCGGGCGAGCGAACCGTCGGCGGGGACGCGGTTCGGCGCCCTGCTGCTCTTCGCGACGGCACCGTTCTTCGCGTTCCTGTCCGCGTCGCACATGAACCACGTGCCGATGCTCGCGTGCGTACTCGCGGGGGCGGCGGCGACGGCGCGCGTGGTCGCGGGCGGGGGGACGCGGCTGGCGTTCGTGGCGGGCGCGGCGTTCGGCGTGGCGGCGACCATCCGGCCCTTCGACGCGCTCGCGTGGTGCGCCCCCGCGGGGGCGTGGCTGCTCGCGGCCACCTGGCGCGACCCGGCCCGGCGCCCGCTGGTCGTGTGGTTCGGCGCCGCGGCCGCACTGCCGGTGCTGGGCTTCCTCTGGTACAACGCGCAGACGACGGGGCATCCCCTGCTGCTGGGCTACGAGCAGCTCTGGGGTCCCCGGCACCGGCTGGGCTTCCACGAGGCGCCGTGGGGGCCGCCGCACACGCCGCGGCGCGGGCTCGTGCTCGTGCACCAGGCCTTCGTGCGGCTGCAGACGTACGGATTCGAGGGCCTCGTGCCGGCGGTGACGGCGTCCGTCGTCGCGCTCGGCCTGTGGCCGCGCTTCACGGCGGCCGACCGGTACCTCGCGGCGACGGCCGTCCTGACGACGCTCTGCTACTTCCTGTACTGGCACGACGGGTTCTTCCTCGGGCCGCGGCTGTACCTGGGGGTCTGGCCGTTCGTGGTGACCTGGGTGGCCCGCGTGCCGGCGGCGCTCGCGCAGCGATGGCCCTCGCGCCCGCGGCTCGCGCTCGGCGCGGCGTGGGCGCTGGCGGCCTCGCCGGTGGTGGGCTGGCCGTCGCACCTGCCGTTCCGCCTGTCGCAGTACTCGAGCGGGCTCGTCACGATGCGCTGGGATCCGGACGCCGAGGCGGCGCGCGCCGGGGCGACGGGCGGCCTCGTGTTCGTACGCGAGCCGTGGGGGGCGCGGAGCATCGCGCGGCTGTGGTCGCTCGGCGCAGCGCGCGTGGACACCGAGCGGCTCTACCGGCACGTGGACCTGTGCCGGCTCGAACTGGTGACCGACTCGCTCGCGGCGCTCGGCCTGCGCGGCCCCGCGCTGGTCAGCCGGCTGGTGCCGCTGCTGGCAGACTCGGCCACGCTGGTGCGCGCCCCCTTCGGCGTGGACGAGACGGCGCGCATGCAGCCGGGCACGGTGTATCCGCCGCGGTGCCAGCGTGAGGCGCTCGAGGACGCGAACGGGACGACGGTGCTCGCCCCGCGGCTGCTCGCGCGCGACGGCACGCGCTACGTGCGCTCGATGGGGGGGCTGGACACGCTGCTGCTGGCGGCGGAGCCGACGCGGCGCGCGTGGATCCTGCGCGCGGACACCGCGATCGGTGCGCGGCCCGTGTACGTGCCGCTCGACCGCGATTCGGTGTGGCGGGCGGCGCGAGGTGCGGCCTCGCCGTGACGCGCCTCGTCGCGTGGGCGGCCGCGGTGGGCGCGGTGGCGCTGGGCTTCGTGCCGTGGGCCACGCTGCTGGCCGGCGGGCGCGACGACCCGCAGGCGTGGGCGATGCTCGCCGCGTGGTGGCAGGGCACGGTGCTCGTGGCGGGGCTCGCCGCCGCGGCGACGGTGCTGGACCGGCGGCTGGGGCTGCTGGCGCGCCGGCCGTGGGAACCGCTCGTGGCGTGGGCGGAGCGCCGGCCGATCACGGCGTCGTGGCTCGTCGCGGGCCTCGCGGCGTCGGCCTACGCGTGGCTCGCGGGCGTAGTGTTCGATCGCGAGGCGCTGCTGATCGACGAGATCGTGCAGGCGCTGCAGGGGCGGATCTTCACCGAGGGCCGCCTGGCGCGGCCGGCGTTCGCGGAGCGGGCGTTCTTCTCGATCCCGCTGCTGGTGGACCGCGGGGGCCTGGTCTTCGGGCAGTTCCCGCCCGGCTGGCCGGCGGTGCTGGGGGCGTTCGAGCTGGCCGATGCGCGGTGGCTTGCGGGGCCGGTGACGACCGGGCTCGGAATCGCGGCGGCGGCGTGGTGGCTGCGGGCGGTGGAGCCGCACGCGCCGACGCGCTGGCTGGCGCTGCTGCTGTGCGCGGGGTCGCCGTTCCTGGCGTTCCAGGCCGGCACGCAGATGAACCACGCACCGGCGACGGCGGCCCTGGTGCTGGGGCTGGGGGGCACGGCGCACGCGCTGCTGGCGCCGGCGACGGCGCGGGCGACGGGCGGCGGGCGGATCGGCGCGGCGTTCGCGGGCGGGCTCGGCTTCGGCCTCGCAGCGACGACGCGGCCGCTGGATGCGCTGTGCTTCGCGCTGCCGGCGGCGGCGTGGTGGCTCGTCGCCGTGACGCGGGAACGGGGACGGCTGGGGGCGATGCTCGCCAGCGGTGCCGGCGTGGCGCTGCCGGTGGCGGCGACACTCTGGTTCAACTGGCGGACGACGGGAGCACCGCTGCTGTTCGCCTACCTGTACCACTGGGGGCCGTCACACTCGATCGGCTTTCATGACTCGCCGTACCGGACGCCGCACACGCCGCGGCTCGGGCTCGAACTCGCGTCGCTGTACCTGTTCCGGCTCAACCGCGTGCTTTACGAGGTGCCGGTACCGGCGCTCGCGGCGCCCGTGGCGGCGTGGGTGTTGTCGCGGCGGCTGCGCGCGGCGGACGTGACGGCGCTGGTCGCATGCGTGCTGCTGGTGGCGTCGTATTGGGCGTACTTCCACGACGGGTGGTATCTGGGGCCGCGCTTCCTTGTGCCGGTGGTGCCGGTGCTGGCGCTGTGGACGGCACGGCTGCCGCGGCTGGTGGCGGAGCGGTGGCCGGGCGTGCCGTCGCTGGCGCTGCGGTGGGGGCTGTTGGCGGCGGCGGGCGTCGGGGCGGGATCGCTGTGGCCGACGGCGTTCGCCAACTACCACACGGGCCTCGGCACGATGCGGCTGCACGGCGAGGCGCTGGCGGACGCGGCGGGGGTGCGCGGGGCGCTGGTGTTCGTGCGCGAGAGCTGGGGGGCGACGCTCTACGCCCGAATGGTGGCCCGAGAGGTCCTCCCCGGCGACGTGGAGTGGGTGTACAAGCGCGCGGACCAGTGCGCACTCTCGCAGCTCACCGATTCGCTCGAGCGCGCGGCGGTGCGCGGTGCCGCGGCGCTCGCCGCATACGAGCGCCTCGTAGGCGACTCGTTGCGCCTCCGACCGCTGCCGTCGCTGGTGGACCAGTCCGGCCGCTTCGACCCGGGGCGGCCGCTGACGCCGGCGTGTGAGCGGCTCGCCGCCGAGGAGCGCGAGGGGTTCACGCTGCTCGCTCCGCGGCTGCTGGACCGCACCGACAACATCTATGCCCGCGACCTCGGGGGACGCGACACGTTGCTGCTGCGGGCGCATCCGGCGCGGCCGGTCTTCCGGCTGCGGGCGGCGGGGAGCGAGGTCGGGGCGCCGCTCATCTTCGAGCGGCTGTCGCGCGACTCGATCGTGGCGGCGGCGCGGGCCGGCCGGTAGTAGCGGCCGGCCGTCAGTCGGCGGGGCGCGGCACCACCTCGAGGCGCCAGCGGCGCCCGGGCAGCTCCTGCGCGACGACGGGCGTGCGGCGGCCGGCCGATGCGAGCACGGCGCGGTTGAACTCCGGCCGCGCGTGGACGACCCAGACCGCCGCCTCGTCGAGGAAGGGCGGGTTCTCCACCACGCTGCGATGGACGTCGTGGCCATCCCCGTAGCGGACGTACACGACGAGGCCCTCGGGATGCGCGGCGGCGAGGGTCGCCACCTCCGTCCGGAACGTGCGGCGGAGGGCGGTCTCGGCGCGGGCCTTGCCCATAGCGTGCGCCACCTGCGTGGCGGCCGCCTCGGCGGCGACGAGCGCGAAGGCCGGCGCGAGCCACCGGGCGGCGAGGGCGTGGCGCGGCGCGAGGCGCGCCGCCGCCGCGTGGAGCCCGAGTGCCGCGACGGCCGCCCAGAGCGGGGCGGCTTCGAGGTCGTAGGCGTTCCAGATCGCGGCGAAGGCGTAGCCACTATAGCCGACGTGCAGGGCGAGCGCGGGCACGGCGAGCCAGCGCGCGAGCTGGCGCGCGAGCTGGCGCGCGAGCGGGTCGCCCCACGCCAACCCGGCGGCGATCGCGAGCAGGACGATCGGCAGCCGCCAAGCCGCGGCGCTCAGCAACTGGCCGATGCGCAGCATCCGCCTGGCCGCGAACGCGGGGGCGCGGCGCGGCACGAAGGAGGCGAACGCACCGCGCATCACGGCGTGGAAGGCGCGGTGGTCCTCGGGCAGGGGACGCGGCGGCGGGTCGGCGTGGCCGAAGCCGAGCCGGTCGTAGGGCATCGTGGTGGCCGTGTACCGGTCGTGCGGCGACTGGAACGCATCGCCCGTCACCGCATGGTTGAACAGCGGTACGACCGCCATCAGGGCGCAGCCGGCGACGAGCGCCGGGACGGCCTCGCGCCAGCGCCGTTCGCGCGTGAGTCGCACCGCCAGCCACGGACCGAGGGTGGCGGCGAGCAGCACGGCGGACCACGGGCGCGTGAGCGCATCGGCGGCGACGGCGAGCGCGACGCCCACCAGCGCCCGCGGGCGTCCGCCGCGCCGCCAGGCGAGCGCGGCGGTGATCGCGAGCAGCCACAGTACCGTGCTCGTCGGCTGCGAGAGGAACGTGGCGTGGAACGTGAGGACGTCGTGGCCGGCGAGCCAGGTCGCCCAGGCCGCGAGCGCCGGGACGGGACCGGTCGCCGCCTGCACGAGGTGCACGAGGAGGCCGGCGGTGGCGCCGGCGACGAGCGGCGGAAGGAGTTCGCGCGCGCCGAGCGCCTCGAAGGGCGCGATCGCGAGGGCCTGCCCCGGGTAGTACTTGCCCGCGGTGACGGGGCTGCCGAGGACATGGTACTGCTCGAAGGCCTCGGGCACGGGGCGCGGCGGTGCGACGAGCCGCCCGCGCGCGAAGACCTGCGCCTGCAGGACGTACGCGTCCTCGTCGTGGATGAACGTGGCGTGGTCGCCGGCCCGGCGCACCGACCAGGTCAGGACCGACGTGAGCAGTGCCGCGAGCCACGGCAGCCCGCGCATCCAGGGCGCCATGGTGCGGAACATACCACCGTGTTCGCCCCTTAGCTTGCCGCATGGCCGCGACGTCGTTGGTGTCCCCCGCCGAACCGCCGGCCCCGGGCGAGGCGATCGCGGCCGGGCGTACGCCGCGCGCCCTGGACCGTCCGGGGGCGACGCTGCTCTCGTTCGCGCACTTCTGCACGGACTTCGCGCAGGGGGCGGTGCCGGCGCTGCTGCCGGTGGTGGTGGTGTCGCTCGGGCTTTCGTATGCGGTGGCGGCGACGCTCGTGCTGGCGGTGGCCGCGAGTTCGAGCGTGCTGCAGCCGCTCTTCGGGCTGGTGGCCGACCGTCGCTCGAGCACGTGGCTCGCGCCGGTGGGGGTGGGGCTCGCCGGGCTTGGCATCGCGCTCGCCGGCCTCGCGCCGGGCTATGCGTCGCTCGTGGCGGCGCTGCTCGTCTGCGGACTCGGCGTGGCGGCGTTCCATCCCGAGGCGATGCGCATGGCCGCCTGGGTGGCTGGCGACAACCGCGCGACGGGGATGAGCATCTTCTCGGTGGGCGGCACGGCGGGCTTCGCGCTGGCCCCCATCGCGGCCGCGCTGCTCATGGACGGGCTTGGCCAGCCGGGGCTCATCCTGCTGGGGGTGCCGGGCCTCGTGGCGGCGGTGATCGCGTGGCGGCGACTGGCGTACCTCGAGGGGCTCCGGCCGCCGGTGCCGGCCACCACCGCCGAGCATCGCGCGATGTCGGGCCCCGACCAGTGGGGGGCGTTCGCGTGGCTCACCGGGGCGATCGGGCTGCGGTCGGTGGCGGTCTCGGGCATCTCGACGTTCCTGCCGCTCTTCCTCGTGCACGACTTCGGCGCCTCGCCGCGCGCCGGGGCGGTGGCGCTGTCGCTGTTCACCGGGTGCGGGGTGCTGGGCTCGCTCGCGGGCGGGGCGATCGCCGACCGCATCGGGCGGCGCCAACTGGCGTTGCGGGCACTGGTGGCGAGCACGGTGGTGCTGGTGCCGCTGGCGTTCGTCCGCGCGCCGTGGGCGGCCTACCTGACGCTGATGCTCGGCGGCTTCGTGCTGTTCATGCCGTTCAGCGCGATGACCGTGATGGGACAGGGCTACCTGCCGTCGCGCGTGGGGACGGCGAGCGGCGTCACCGTGGGACTGGCCGTGACGATCGGCGGGCTGATGGCGCCGGTGCTGGGGGGCGTCGCCGACCAGCACGGCCTGCGGACCCTGTACGGCGGCTTGGTGCTGGTGCCGGTGGCGGCGTCGCTGCTGCTGCTGCCGCTGGCTCCCGAGGGGGGCCGCCCGATCGCCCGCGGGGCGGGCTGAGGGGCGGCGTCGGGCCGGCCCGCACCGGCCCGTGGCGCAAACGCCGATGTCGCGGCGCGGTGCCGCCGTGCAGCTTGGAGGGGACACCTTCCCCCTCGAGGTCGGCGTGGCGAAGCGGACGGTCTTTCATGCCCGTGGCCTGACCCGGACGTACCGGGTCGGGGACGTCGAGGTGCAAGCGCTGCGCGGCATCGACCTCGAGCTCGCCGCCGGGGAATTCGTGGTGATCCTCGGGCCGTCGGGCAGTGGCAAGTCCACGCTGCTCAACATCCTGGGTGGGCTCGACGCGCCGACCAGCGGGACGGTGCGCTTCGAGGACCACGACCTCACCGGTGCCGACGCCCGGGCGCTGACGCAGTACCGGCGCGAGCACGTGGGGTTCGTATTCCAGTTCTACAACCTGATCCCGTCGCTGACGGCGCTCGAGAACGTGGCCCTGGCGACGGAACTGGCGCACGGCGACCCGCACGCGCGCGCCGCGCAGGACCCGGCCGAGGCGCTCAGGCTGGTGGGGATGGGCGACCGGCTCGACCACTTCCCCTCGCAGCTCTCCGGGGGCGAGCAGCAGCGCGTGGCGATCGCGCGCGCGGTCGTCAAGAAGCCCGACGTGCTGCTCTGCGACGAGCCCACCGGCGCACTCGACTTCGAGACCGGCAAGCTGGTGCTCGACGCCCTGCGCCGCGCCAACCGCGAGCTGGGGACGCTGACGGTGGTGATCACGCACAACGCGGGCATCAGTGCGATGGCCGACCGGACGCTGCGGCTGCGCAGCGGCCGGATCGTGGACGAGTCGCGCAACGCGTCGCCGGTCGAGCCGGCGGCGCTCAACTGGTGAGCACGATGCGGCTGCTCGACCGCAAGGCGCGGCGCGACCTGTGGCACCTCCGGGGGCCGGTGCTCGCGATCGCGCTGGTGGTGGCGTGCGGCATCGCGTCGTGGGTGGCGCTGCGCTCGATGTACCACCACCTCCGCGCGGCACAGGCGACGTACTACCGGGCGTACCGCTTCGGCGACGCCTTCGTGCAGGTGCGCCGCGCGCCGGCCGAGGCCGCCCGCGCCCTGGCCGCGCTGCCGGGCGTGGCGGCGGTCGAGACGCGCGCCGTCGGGCAGGTGGTGCTCGACGTTCCGGGGCTCGCGGAACCGGCGACGGTGCGCCTCGTGGGGCTGCCGACCGACCGCGCGCTCACGCTCAACCGCCTCGCGGTGCGGCGCGGGCGGCTGCTGGCGGCCGGCGCCTCCGACGAGGCGCTCCTCTCGGAGGGCTTCGCCGAGGCGAACGGCCTCGTCGTGGGGGATTCCGTGGGCGCGGTGCTCGGGGGGCGCTGGCGCTCCCTGCGCGTCGTGGGGATCGCGCTCACGCCGGAGGCGGTGTACGAGATCCGGCCCGGCGACCTGTTCCCCGACAACCGCCGCTACGGCACGCTCTGGACCGACGCGGCGACGGCAGAAGCGGCGTTCGGCCTCGCGGGGGCCTGGAACGACGCGTCGCTGGCGCTCGCGCCGGGCGCCTCCGAGCCCGCCGTGCTCGCGGCGGTGGACCGCCTGCTCGCGCGGTACGGCACGGCAGGGGCGTACGGACGCAGCCGCCACGTCTCGCACCGGTTCCTCAGCGACGAGATCGAGGAGAACCGCACCTACTCGCGGCTCCTCCCCGCGGTCTTCCTCGGGGTGGCGGCGTTCCTGCTCCACCTCGTGCTGGGGCGGCTGGTGGCGTCGCAGCGCGAACAGCTGGGGATGCTCAAGGCCTATGGCGCGAGCGACGCGACGCTGATCCGGCACGTCGCGTGGCTGGCTGCGGTACCGGCGCTGCTCGGCGCGGCGCTCGGCGTGGGCTTCGGGATCTGGGCGGCGTACGGCTTCGCAGGAATCTACGCCGAGTTCTTCCGCTTCCCGGGTATCGCCTTCGCCCCGCGCTATGGCGTGGTCGCCACGGCGGTGCTGGTCACGCTCCCCGCGGCCGCCGCGGGCGGGCTCGCCGCGCTGCGCCGCGTGGCGCGGCTGGCACCGGCCGAGGCGATGCGACCCGAGCCGCCGACGCGCTTCGCGCACGCGCGGCTCGAGCGTTGGCTCACCGCCCCCTTCGGCGCGGTGGGGCGCATGACGGTGCGCGGGCTGCTCCGGCGCCCGCTGCGGGCCGCGGCGGCGACGCTCGGGATGGCGCTCGGCGTGAGTCTGGTCGTGGTGGGGACCTTCACCTACGAGGCGATCGGCTGGATGCGCCGCGTGCAGTTCACGCTCGCGATGCGCGACGACATCGCCGTGCAGTTCGAGTCGCCGCAGGGCGAGGCGGTCCTGGCCGAGATGCGCCGGCTGCCCGGCGTGCTGGCGGCCGAACCGGTGCGGGCCGTCGCGGCGCGGCTACTGCACGACGGACGCGTGCGCGACGCGGCGGTGATGGTGCCGGCGCCGGAGCCGGCGCTGCGGCGTGCGGTGGATCGGCGGGGGCGCGTCCTGCCGGCACCGACCTCGGGGGCGCTCGTCAGCCGGTGGATCGTTGACGCGCTCGCCCTGCGGCAGGGCGACACGCTGCGGGCCGCGCTGCTCGTCGGGCGGCGCGACACGGTGTCGCTGCGCGTGGCGGAGACGGTGGATGACCTGATCGGCGCGGGGGTGTGGGTGGCGGACGCGGAGTACCGCGCGCTTCTCGGCGGCGACCTCGTCACCGGCGTGGCGCTGCGGGTGGATCCCGCCGCCCGCGGGGCGATCTACGCGCGGCTCAAGCGGCTGCCGGACGTGCAGTCGGTGGCGGTGCGGGGGGCGACCCTCGAGAACTTCGACGGGCTCGTCGAGCGCAGCTTCGGGGTGACGCTGCTGATGCTCGGGGCCTTCGCGGGGGCGCTGATGCTGGGAGTCGTGTACAACACCGTGCGGCTCGCCCTGGCCGAGCGCGGGCGCGAGCTGGCGAGCCTGCGGGTGCTCGGCTTCACGCATCCCGAGGTCGCGCGCATCCTGCTCGGCGAGCAGGCCGTGCTGGCGACGGCGGCGTTGCCGGTGGGGATCGGGCTGGGGGCGCTGATGGCGTGGGGGCTGGTGCAGGCCGCCTCGCGCGAGGCGTTCCGGCTGCCGTTCGTGCTGGGGTGGCCGACGATGAGCCGGGCCGCCATGCTGTTGCTCGGGACGTTCCTCGCGGCGGCGATCCTGGCGTGGGTGCGCCTGGGTCGGCTGGACCTCGTCGCCGTCCTCAAGACGCGGGAGTGACCATGTCGCGCATGCGGATCGTGATGGTGGGCGTGTTCGCGGCCGCCGCCGCGGGGTGCTCGTCGAAGGTGACGGCGGACCTCGCGGTGGCGACGCGCGGGGCGGTGGCCGAGACGGTGGACGAGCAGGGGGCGACGCGCGTGCGCTGGCACGAGGACGTGAGCGCCCCGGTGAGCGGCCGGTGGCAGCCGCGTGCGCTGTCGGTGGGCGACGCGGTGCCGGCCGGCGCGGCGCTCGGGGTGATCGAACCGGCCCCGCGCGACGCGCAGGCCGAGGCGCAGTTGCGCGCGCGGCTCGGGGTCGCGCGCGCCGCGATCGCGGCGGCCGAGGCGGCGGCCAGCGCG
>JAJTHG010000046.1 GCA_021298835.1 Gemmatimonadota bacterium | reverse complement strand
TTACGTTGCCCCCATGCCCGCCACCGCCCGCCGCCTCGCCGGCTTCACGGAATCGGTCATCCGCGCCACCACGCGCCTCGCGGCGCGGCACGGAGCCATCAACCTCTCCCAGGGCTTCCCGGACTTCGACCCGCCCGAGGCGCTGCTGCAGGCGCTCGAACGCGCGACCCGCGGCCCCCACCACCAGTACGCGGTGACCTGGGGGGCCCCGAACTTCCGCGCCGCGCTCGCCGCGAAGGTTGCGCGCGACACCGGCCTAGACGCGGACCCCGAGGCGCACCTCGTCGTCACCTGCGGCAGCACCGAGGCGATGATGGTCGCGATGATGACGGCCTGCGATCCGGGCGACAAGGTCGTCGTCTTCTCGCCCTTCTACGAGAACTACGCGGCCGACGCGATCCTGTGCGGCGCGGAGCCGGTGTACGTCCCGCTGCGACCGCCGCACTTCGCCTTCGACGAGCAGGAGCTGGCCGCCGCCTTCGCGCAGGGGGCCAAGGCGGTCGTCGTCTGCAACCCCTCGAACCCGTGCGGCAAGGTCTTCACGCGCGACGAGCTCCTGACGATCCTGCGCCTCGCCGAGCAGCACGATGCGTGGGTGATCACCGACGAGCCGTACGAGCACATCGTCTATGCGCCGCACCGCCACGTGCACGCCGCGGCGCTCCCGGGGGCGTTCCGCCGCGTCATCACGTGCAGCTCGCTGTCGAAGACGTACGCGATCACCGGCTGGCGGCTCGGCTACGTCTTCGCCGACGCCCCCGTCATCGCGCAGGCCCGCAAGGTCCACGACTTCCTCACCGTCGGCGCCGCCGCCCCGCTGCAGGAGGCCGCCGTCGCCGCGCTCGAGCTGCCGCCGTCGTACTACGACGAGCTCGCCGCGACCTACGCGCGCAAGCGCACGCTCTTCCTCGACGCGCTGCGGCGGACCGGGCTCCCCTTCACCGAGCCGCAGGGGGCCTACTACGTCCTCGTGGACGTCCGCGACCTCGGCTTCGCCGACGACGTCGCCGCCGTGGAGTGGCTGGTGAAGGAGATCGGCGTCGCCGGCGTGCCGGGCTCGAGCTTCTTCCGCGAACCGGTGCGCCACCTCGTGCGCTTCCACTTCGCCAAGAAGGACGAGACGCTCCTGGCGGCCGGCGAGCGGCTGGCGCGGCTCGGCGACGCCGGAGGGCGCGTGCGCGCGTGACGCGGCGGCGCGCGTGTCGGCGGAGCTCAGCCCCGCAGCGCGACGAGCTCCGCCCGCGCGCGCCCGCCCCCGATCGCCAGCACCGCCACGCTCGGCCGCAGGTCGAAGCGCCGCGGCCCCGCGGCGCCGGGATTGACCACGAGGCGCCCCGCGGCCTCGACGACGAGCTGCCGGTGCGTGTGGCCGTACACCAGGACGTCCTCGTCGTAGGCGGCGAGGAGCGCCTCGGGGGACGGGCGCCCCAGCTCGTGGCCGTGCTGCACGTGGATGCGCACGCCGTCCACCGTCAGCGAGAGCGCCTCCGAGAGCCCCGGCGTCCCGGGCGGGTCGGTGTTGCCCCACACGGCGTGGACCGGAGCGATGAGGCGCAGCTCGTCGAGGATCGCGTCCCCGCCCACGTCGCCGGCATGGAGGATCAGCTCGACCCCCGCCAACGCCTCGTGCACGTCGGGGCGCACCAGGCCGTGGGTGTCCGAG
The DNA here is from genome assembly GCA_021298835.1 of Gemmatimonadota bacterium. Taxonomy (GTDB): domain Bacteria; phylum Gemmatimonadota; class Gemmatimonadetes; order Gemmatimonadales; family Gemmatimonadaceae; genus JAJTHG01. The sequence continues at coordinate 5,077 of JAJTHG010000046.1, read as the reverse complement.
ATCAGGCCGATGCGGCGCACGGGGCGCGCTACTCCGCCGGCGGTTCGGCGCCCCAGCGCCGCCCGATCGCGTGCGCGAGCCCCAGTTGGTCGAGCACCCGGGCGACGACGAAGTCCACCAGCTCGGCGATCGTCGCGGGGCGGTGGTAGAACCCCGGCGCCGCGGGGACCACCACCGCCCCCGCGCGCGTAACGCGCAGCAGGTTCTCGAGGTGGATCTCGCTGAACGGGGTCTCGCGCGGCACCAGCAGCAGCCGGCGGCGCTCCTTCAGCGCGACGTCGGCGGCCCGCTCGACGAGCGAGCGCGACGTCCCGTGCGCGATCGCCGCGACGGTGCCCATGGAGCACGGGCACACCACCATCCCGGCGGTGCGCACCGAGCCGGAGGCCGGCCGCGCCCCGCGGTCCCCGTCGTCGAAGACCGTCACGAGCCGGTCCCACGGGTCCGCGCCGACGCGTGCGCGCAGCGCCTCGAGCGACCCGATGCCGGCCTCGGTGTCGAGCAGCCGCCAGCCGTGCGACGACACCACCAGCCACGTCGGCTGCCCGAGCGCCACCAGCGCCTCGAGCAGCCGCACCGCGTACGGCGCGCCGCTCGCGCCGGTGATCGCCACCACCAGCGGAAGGGGCGCGGTCATGCCGCCGGCCCCAGCAGCCGCGCCGCCAGAACGAACCCGAAGAAGGTCACCGCGATCACCCCGTTCATCGTGAAGAACGCCGCGTCGAGCCGCGAGAGATCGTCGGCCGACACGAGCGAGTGTTCGTAGAGCAGCAGCGCCGCGGCGACGCCCACCGCCGCCCACCAGAGCCAGGTCACCGGGATGCCCGCCTCCGGCAGCGCGAGGCCGACGAGCGCGAAGCCGACGACCGTCCACAAGTGCAGCCCCCGCGCCACCGCGAGCGCCCGCCGCACGCCCAGCGCCTGCGGCAGCGACTTGAGCCCGTGCGCGCGGTCGAACTCGGCGTCCGGGAGCGCATAGAGCACGTCGAAGCCGGCCACCCACGTCATCACCGCGCTGGCGAGCACCCACAGGAGCCACCACGGGTCGGGCCAGATACCGGTGACGGCCAGCCACCCGGCACCGGGCGCGATCGCCAGCCCCATCCCGAGCCACAGGTGCGCGTAGCGCGTGAACCGCTTGGCGTACGAGTACCCCAGCACCCAGGTGAGCGAGACCGGCGCCAGCACGAGGCACAGCCGGTTGAGCATGCCGGCCGCAGCGAGGAACACGGCGGCCGCGAGGACGACCGACAGCTTCGCGGCGGTCACCGACAACGCGCCGCGCGGAAGTTCGCGGTCGCGCGTCCGCGGGTTCCGCGCGTCGTACTCGCGGTCCACCACGCGGTTGAACGCCATCGCGGCGAAGCGCGCCGCCGAGAACGCGACCACCACCCAGCCCAGCGTCGCCGCCGTCACCGCGTGCGTGTACGACGCGAGCGTCACGCCGACGAGGGCGAACGGGAGCGCGAAGACGGTGTGCGGCAGCTTGACGAAGCTCGCCCAGACGCCCAGCCGCGTGCGGCCGGCGAAGGTCTGGCCCTCGCGCGCCGGCGTGAGGGGCGACGCGGCCGGCGCGCTCACGGCCGCGGCCGCCGCGGCGGGAGCGGCCCGAGGCCGAGCCGCTCCCACTTCGCGTCCACCGTCGCCACCACGGCCGGGTCCATCGTGATCACCTCGGGCCACGACCGCGTGAAGCCCTCCTCGGGCATCTTCTTCGTCGCGTCGATGCCCATCTTCGACCCGTAGGTGAACGCGCGGCTCGCGTGGTCGAGCACGTCCACCGGCCCCATGGTGAAGGTCACGTCGCGCTGCGGGTCGATGTTGTTGAGCGCCACCCACCAGGCCTCCTGCGGGTTGCGCACGTCCACCCAGTCGTCCACCACGACGATCACCTTCGCCAGCGACATCAGCCCCTGGCCCCACAGGGCGTGCATCACCTTGTACGCCTGCCCCGGGTAGCGCTTGCGGATGCTCACGAAGACGAGGTTGTGGAAGATCCCCTCGGCCGGCATGTGGTAGTCCACGATCTCGGGGGTCGTGAACTGCAGCAGCGGGAGGAAGATCCGCTCGGTCGCACCGCCGAGGTACACGTCCTCCATCGGCGGACGGCCGACGATCGTGGTGGCGTACACCGCGTCGCGGCGCATCGTCACCGCCGTCACGTGCACCTGCGGGTAGAGGTCGGCCTCGCTGTAGTAGCCGGTGTGGTCGCCGAAGGGGCCCTCGGTCACCAGCGGCTCGCGCGGGTCGATGTAGCCCTCGATCACGAGCTCGGCGTCGGCCGGCACCTCGAGGTCGTTGGTGACCGCCTTGACGAGCTTCACCGGCGCCTTGCGCAGGAAGCCGGCGAAGAGGAACTCGTCGATGTTCGGCGGCAGGGGGGCGCTGGCCGAGTAGGTGCTCGCGGGATCGGCGCCGACGACGATGCACACCGGCATCGTCTCGCCCCGCTCGGCCATCTCGGCGAAGTGCGCGGCTCCCGTCTTGTGGCGCTGCCAGTGCATCGCCACGGTCTTCCGCGAGAGCTGCTGCACGCGGTACATCCCGACGTTCCGGATGCCCCGCGCCGGGTCCTTGCTGATGACCGCGGTGAGCGTGATGAACGGCCCGCCGTCGCCCGGCCACGTGGTGAGCACGGGAATCCGGTCGAGGTCCACCTCGTCGCCCTGCCACACGACCTCCTGGCACCGCCCGCGCCCCGACTGCGTGCGCGGCGGGAACTTGGCGACCTCGAGCAGGCGGGGCAGCAGTTGCAGCTTGCCGAGCAGGCCGTCGGGGACCTGCGTCCGGAGCAGCTCGCGGATGCGGTCGCCGTGCCGGTCGAGGTCGTCCACGCCAAGCGCCATCGCCATGCGGCGCCACGACCCGAACAGGTTGGCACCGACGGGGAGGGCCGAGATCGCCCCGCTGCGCAGCACCGGCTGCTCGAAGAGGAGCGCGGGGCCGCCGCCGGGCATCTTGGAGGCGCGGTCGATGATCTCGCACATCTCGAGATGCACCGGGATCGGCTCGCGCACGCGGCGGAGCTCGCCGGCGCGGTCGAGGGCCGCGATGAAGTCCTGCAGGGAATCGAGCACGGGAACGAAGGATCGGGTGAAGGCGGCGCTCAGCGGGGGCGCACGGCGTCGATGGCGCGAATGAGATCCTCGGGGGCGTTCGTTCCCAGCAGGAGGTCCTCGTTCCGCACGCGGCGGACGCGCAGCGCCATCGGCGCCCCGACGTTGTGCAGCGTGCCGGCGGCCGTCAGGCGCGTCCCCACCCCGCGGCGCGAAGCGAGCGCGACGGCCTCGGCCCCCGCCAGGTCGCCGGCGGGAATCGTATGCCAGCCGGGCGTCAGCGCGAGCCGCCACTGCACGCCGCGCGGGGTGACCCGCACCGTGAGCCGCGTGTACTGCAGCGCGAAGCCGCCCCCGAGCGCGGCGGTCGCCCCGTAAAAGGTGGACAGCGGGATGTCCCACAGGTGCAGCAGCGGGAACGACACGAACCCGACCGCGGCCACGAGATAGAGCGCCCATGGCCCCCGGGCGGTCGTCTCGGCGATCGCCGGGCTCATGCGGCCGGCACGGTGCCGACGTGGATCGCCGCCACGCCAAAGGTCACCGGGGTCCACCGCACGTCCGCCCAGCCCGCGGCGGTCATGCGGGCCGCGAGGGCGTCGCCGGTGGGGAAGTGCACGACCGACGCCGGCAGGTAGGCGTAGGCCGTCGCGTGCCCGCTCACCAGCCGGCCCACTGCCGGCAGCACATGGTGGAAGTAGGCGTGGTAGCCCGCGCGCACGAGCGGGTTCGAGGGCGTCGAGAACTCGAGGATCACGAACCGCGCCCCGGGGCGGCAGACCCGCCGCACCTCGCGGAGGCCGGCGTCGAGGTCGGCCAGGTTCCGGATGCCGAATGCCACGATCGCCCCGTCCATGCACGCGTCGGCCAGCGGGAGCTCGAGCGCGTCCGCCGCCACCGGCTGCAGGCGCCCCGCCGGCGCCTTGCCGCGGCCGCCCTGCAGCATCGGCACCGCGAAGTCGGCGCCGATCACCGTCCCGCCGAATCCCGGGGTGCGCGTGATCGCCGCGCCGACATCGAGCGTCCCCGCGCACAGGTCGAGGACGCGCCCCTGCGGCACGCGCCCCAGCCCCAGCGCAGCGATGGCGCGCGTGCGCCATCCCTTGTCGATGTTGAGTGACAGGACGTGGTTCAGCAGGTCGTAGCGGGGCGCGATGTCCGAGAACATCCGGCGCACGTAGGCGCGCTTGCCCGCCGCCGAGCGGCCCTGGGCGGCGGCGGCGGCGACCTGCCGCTCGTCGGTGACGGCGGCTGACATGCAGGAAAAATCGCCCGGCCCGCCGATTGGTGCCAGCGGCGTCGCGGCATCCGGCACCCGTCCGCTGGCCGCTGGCCGCTGGCCGCTGGCCGCTTCGGACGCACGGACCTACGTTTCGGCGCGTTGGCGCGCCGACCGCACCCGGGGGCGACGCCGCCCCCGTGCCCCCGCTGTGCCGCCGACGCGCCTCGAGCTCGAAACGCTCCCCGACGCCGACCTGGTCGTCCTTGCGCAGCAGGGGCGGGAGGCCGCGTATCGGGAGATCATCCGTCGCTACGAGCGCCCGGTCTTCTCGCTCGTGTACCGGATCGTGCGCGACAAGGAGCAGGCCGAGGACCTGGCACAGGAAGCGTTCATCAAGGTCCTCAACCACATCGACCGCTACAACCCGGAGTTCAAGCTCTCGAGCTGGCTCTTCAAGATCGCCAACAACGTCGCGATCGACTTCCTGCGCAAGCGCGAACTCGACACCGTCTCGATCGACGGCTCCCGGTGGGCGGACTCTCCCGAGGCCATCGAGGCCTCGGCCATCGACCCGGCCTCGACCGGCGAATCGCCCCTGCAGGCGCTCGAGGCGAGGGAACTGGGCAAGGCGATCGAGGCCGCCATCGAGCGGCTTCGGCCCGAGTACCGCTCCTGCATCATGCTCCGGCACGTGGAAGGGCGGTCCTACGAGGAGATCGCGACGACCCTCGACCTCCCTCTGGGAACCGTCAAGACCTACATCCACCGGGCGCGAAAACAGCTGCAGGACGCCCTCGCG
>JAJTHG010000009.1 GCA_021298835.1 Gemmatimonadota bacterium | reverse complement strand
GACCACGCCTGCGCCATACGCCAGAGCGACCGTCGGTTGCTCTGCTGGGGCCGCAACGAGTTCGGGCAACTCGGGGCCGGCGACCGCGTCTCGGAACGCCCCCCCTTGCCGGTCTCCGGCAACGACGAGTTCCTCGGGGTCGCAGCCGGCCCGCTCAACACCTGCGGCTGGACGGCCTCGGCTGTCCTGTGCTGGGGGGCCAATGCGGCCGGACAGGTCGGGATCGCCAGCTTCAACGATCAGCTGAATCCGGTCCAGGTGGGCAGCAGCTCGGCGGACATCGCCATTGCGATCGGCGGAAGCGACGACCCGGCGACGGGTTTCATCTGTGTCGCACGGCCGTTCCAGGGCCTCGTGTGCGCCGGCGCGAACGGCCGCGGGCAGCTCGGGCGTGGCTCGACGTCGGTCGCGGAGTCGCAGTTCGATCTGGCAACTGGTTTGCCTTCCGCCCTCGGCGTCCTCGTTCCGTCGGCAGGGCGCGCGCACGCGTGCGTCGCAGCCCTTGGTTCGAACCTGCTCCGGTGCTGGGGAGACCAAAGCGACGGACAGGTGCAGGATGGGGTGGCCTCGGTAACACCCGCTCTTACGCCGGTCGAGACCAACTTCTCCGAATTCGTCCCTCGCACGGTGGCGAGCGGCGATCGTACGTGCTACGAGCGGGCCGGGGTCGGATGGTGGTGTCGCGGCGGGTCGAACCGCCGCGGCGAACTCGGGGGGGGAGTTACCCGGCGTGCAGAACCGGCATTCGTGCCATGAGTCATCGCATGCCGGGCCCCGGCTGGTTCGTGACGCGACCGCGGGAGACGCGGGGCGCGGCGATCGCGTGGTGCAGGCTCGCGGTGTTCGCCCTCGCGATCGGGTGCCGCGATGCCACGATCGGCGCTCCGGACGCCAGCCGCGAACGGCCGTTGGCGTCGGCCGTGGCGGTCTCGTGCCGCGTGGACCTCGCGTCACGCGAGGCGGCCTGTGCCACGGGGGCACCGGGAACCGGTACCACGTTCGCCGCCGCCGCCGCTGCCGCGCTCGAGCACGCGGCCCCGGCCCCGTCGGTCGGTTGGACGCGTGACATCGTGACCATCGGCGGCCAAGGGAGTCTGCTCACGCTGTCACTGCACGACGTCGTGCTCTCCGGCGACACCTTGCTCGTCATGACGGCGGCGCTTCGCAACCTGCTCGACCAGCCACTGGGTATCGTGCCGGGTGGCAGGACACCGGAAGCGACCGGGGTGCGACTGGGCATCGTCTCGGTGTCGGTGCTCGGCAACGGGACGGCACAGGTCTGGTTTCCGGACGGCACGCAGGATTTCGGCACGGGCGGCCCGATCCCGTACATGCAGTTCCTCGGGCCGATCCTGCCGAACAACATCGAACGACGCGACCTGTCGTTCCGACTCTCGGGGGGCGCGTCCTCGTTCACGTTCCGAGCGCTGGTGCGCGCGTCGCTCACCGATGAAGCGCCCGCGCGCCTCAGCGGTAATCCGCCGCGCGTCATCGACGTCTCGCTCGGGCGCAACTTTGGCGGCGGCGGTTGCCTGCTGACCGACACGGCGGCAAGCACGCCGTCACCGGACGGTCGTGCCTGGTGCTGGGGGGGGGTCTCCACGCTCGGTATTCCGGTTCCGAACGTCATCGCGCCCAGTCCGGCGGGTGGCCCACGTCTGATTCGGCTCTTCCGCGACCGGTCTTCGTCGGAAGGGGGCGGCGGGCTTTGCGGAATGCGGACCGACGGGATGGTGCTCTGCTGGGGATTCGTCGATTCCGCCCGGATCGCCGCCACCTCGTCCGCCGCGAGGCAGGGCACAACTCTGGCCTACCCGGGCCGGCCACTCGCGGACTTCGCGCTGGGCGGCAGCCACTCCTGCGCCATCGACTATGCCGGCGTGACCTGGTGCAGCGGCAACAACTTCCGTGGGCAGTTGGGCAACGGATACATCGGTGGTGCTTTGGGCACGGCCAGCCGTGTGCGTTCGCTTCCGCCCATGCGTCGGGTCAGCGCCGGTTCGGACTTCACGTGTGGTGTCAGCGTGGCCGGTGCCGTGTTCTGCTGGGGATCCAACGAGTACGGCCAGATCGGCGACGGCACGCCCGCCGATCGCGCGACGCCCGTGCGCGTCGCCCTGCCGGACTCGGTGATCTCCGTCGTCACGGGTGCCGAGCACGCGTGCGCCCTCGACCGGATCGGGGCGGTGTGGTGCTGGGGGGCGAACGACAATGGGGCCGTGGGCAATGGGACCCAGAGCGCCCCGGTGCGAGTTCCGTACCTCACGCTGGACGGCGGCATGATCGAGATCGACGCCGGCAGTGCTCATACGTGCGTCATCGCCGCCGGCACGAATGACGTGTTCTGCTGGGGGAGCAACGCGTACGGCCAGTCCGGGCAGGTCAGCAACGCGGTGATCCCCGCGCCAGCGCTGGTCAGCGGTCCCTCGCTTGGCGCCGGGGCGATCGTGGCTGCGGCGCAGGGAACGTGCGTGTCGCCGAGCATCGGCGTATGGCGGTGTTGGGGCGAGAACACCGACGGGCAACTGGGGCTTTCCTCACAGCTGAACAATTTCGGCGAACCGCAGCTGGTCTCGGAACTCGGCGGGATCGAGGGCATCACCTTCGGCGCGGACGGCGGCTGCGGGCTGCGGTTCGGGAATCTCTGGTGCTGGGGGCTTGGCGTCGGTCTGCACTTCCCGCGGTACCGCCCGTTGTTCGAGTCTCCGGTGATCGGCGTTGCCGGTGGTCTCGTCTTCCGGTCCGTCGCGCGCGGACTCGACTACGCCTGCGGACTGCGCCCGACGGGAGCGGTCTGGTGCTGGGGGCGCAACCCGATCGACGGATCGGTCCTGGTGTCCCCCGATTCCTTGGCCACCACGCAGCGATTCCACGCAATCGCCGTCGGGGATGTGTCGGGCTGCGGCCTGCGGCAGTCGGACAGCACCGCCTGGTGCTGGGGGCGGAATGACTTCGGATCGCTGGGCAGGCCCGGCGATCCCTCGGCGGTACCCGTGCAGGTGACCGGTTCCACTCGGTTCCGGCGCATCGGCGTGGGGGGCGCCCACGCGTGTGCGATCGACCTCGCCGGGGCGCCGTGGTGCTGGGGCCTCAATGGCAGCGGACAGCTCGGGCGTGGCACGGCCGATTTCAACACCAACGCAACGCCACAGCTCGCGGCCGGGGGGCAGCAGTTCCAGGACCTCGCGCTCGGCAGCGACAACTCGTGCGGCGTGACGGCGGCGGGTGGGGTGGTCTGCTGGGGAAGCAACTTCAACAACAAGCTCGGTCTCGGCGTTGTCGCCACAGCCCCGAGCCCGACGCAGGTGTCGATCGGCATTCAGGTCCGGCGGGTCTCGCTCGGGTCTGCAATGACCTGCGGCGTTTCGGCAGCGGGGACGGCGTTCTGCCACGGCACCGGCAACCTTGGCGACGGGAACTTCAATGGCGGCGTGCTCCGGCAGGTGCGGATCCCGACGGCACTGCAGCGGGTCGAGGCCGGACTGAGCGGCGGATGCGCCATCGATTTCAGCCAGCGTCTGTGGTGCTGGGGAGATTCGGACCCGTCGGGCAACAGCTTGCCGACGCTGCTGAGCTTCCGATGACGCGGCGTGGCGTCGCGCGCGCGCTCGCCGCGCTCGGCGCCGCGGCGGGAGCGCTGGCGGCCGGCACGGGATGCCGCGACGGTGCCGGCCCCGGTGACCGGGCGACGATCGCCGTGACACGCCTCGGCGTGCCGGAGCGAGGTGCGGTGCTGGCCTATCGCGGGCCGTGGGGACGTCAGGCGATGCTGGGCGCGATCCGCCTGGATCCGGCGGACGCCGGCGTGGTATTCCCCGGCACGGACTCCTTGCGACTCGACCGCACGGGCCGGGTGATCGTGTCGATCGACGTCGTCGCGTCGGGGGGCACGATGCGCGTGACCGACACGCTGCAGGTCGGGGAGCCGCCGGAGATCGTCTTCGACGCCGACACCGCCGGCAACCGGGACATCTGGGCGATGCGGCTCGACGGGTCGAATCGCCGGCGCATCACGACGGAGGCGAGCGACGATCGCGAGCCGACGGCAGCCAACGGCCAGGTCGTGTTCGTCTCCGGCCGCAGCGGCACGATCGAGCTATGGCGGGCGCCGCTGGCCGGCGGGGCCGCGACACGCCTGACGACCACCGCCGAGGAAGAGGGGGCGCCGGCGATGTCGGCGGCGGGCGACCGGCTCGCCTGGCTGACGGGACCGGCGCCGTCGCTGGTGCGCCTCGGCGGCGGTGACGCCACCGGCGGGGTGCGCTTCGCGCCGGCGGCGACGACGGCACCGAACAACGAGGAGTTCTCGCCGGCCATCAGTCGCGCGGGGGACCGCGTCGCGTTCACGACAATCCGGAGCGGCCGTCCCCAGGTGTTCGTCGGCACCGTCGGCGGCGGGTCGGGGAGCGCGACGCTGGCGGTCGGCGACGACAGCACGTTCAACAGCGAGCCCACGTTCAGCCCCGACGGCACGCGGCTCGTGGTCACGCGCACCTCGCTGCCACCCGGGGTGCCGGATCGCAACGACTTGTTCGTGGTGACGCTGTCGTCCGGCACGCGCGCGCGACTGACGACGACGGGGACCGCGACGCAGCCGGCGTGGCTGCCGGACGGGCGGGTGGTCTTCCGCCAGCCGACGGCGCAGGGGCCGCGGCTGTTCTGGGTGGATCCGGCGCGGCCGGAGCGCGTGGTGGCGATTCCGAGCGGGGGGTTGGCGCCGCGGGCGGTGGACGGCGTGCGGTGAGGGACGGGGGGCTTCGTATTGCGGTCCGTACCGCATGCCGGGTATGCTCAGATGTTCCGCTGGTGCCCCGCCCGTCGTCATGAAGAAGACCTGCCCCCTCTGCGGTGCCGAGTACGACTCGGCCCAGACCTTCTGCTCGAAGGACGGCGCCGTCCTCAAGGTCGGTGCCGCCGCGTCGGGCGACCTGACGGGCTCCGTCCTCGCCGACCGCTATCGCATCGTCAAGCGGCTGGGCGAGGGTGGCATGGGCACCGTGTTCCTGGCCGAGCACGTCAAGATCGGCCGCCGGAGCGCGCTCAAGGTCGTGAAGCCCGACATGGCCGCCGACCCCGACGCCATCGCCCGCTTCATCCGCGAGGCCACCAACGCGTCGAAGATCGAGCACCCGAACGTCGCCGGCATCCACGACTTCGGCGAGCTCGCTGACGGGCGGCTCTATCTGGCCATGGAGTTCATCGACGGCGAGTCCCTTGCCGCCGTGCTCCATCGCGAGGGGCCCATGCCGCCGTTCCGCGCCGCGGAGATCGTCGCGCAGGTCTCCGCCGGCCTTCAGGCCGCGCACCAGCTCGGCATCGTGCATCGCGACCTCAAGCCCGAGAACATCATGCTCGCCCGCCACCCGGACGGCAGCGACAAGGTGAAGCTCGTGGACTTCGGCATCGCCAAGGCGCACGGTGACGCCGGACAGAAGGTCACCCGCACCGGCGTCCTGATCGGCACCCCCGCCTACATGTCGCCCGAACAGGTGGCGGGCGGCGAGGTCTCGGGGGCGAGCGACCAGTTCGCGCTCGCGTGCTCGGCGTTCGAGATGCTCACCGGGGCGCTGCCGTTCGAGGGCGACAACACCTTCGAGCAGATCACCTCGCGCGTGGCAGGGCGTGCGCGGCGACTCGCCCAGGTGCGCGCCGACATCGCATGGGCCCCGGTGCTGCAGGACGTGCTCATGCAGGGGCTCGAGACGAAGCCGGCGGACCGGTATCCGTCCATGACCGCCTTCAGCGCGGCCTTCTCGGCGGCGGTGCGGGCGACGCCCGGCGCGATGCCCGCCCTGTCGGCCCCCCCGGCCACGCTCGGGTCCGCGGCGCCGCAGCGGCCGTCGGCGCGCACGGTCGCCACCGGCCCGCGGGCGGCGGCAGCGGAACTGCCCGTGACGCGCGTGATCTCGTCGGCCTCGAAGGGGCGCGTCGGCGTTCGGGTGGGCGTCGCCGCGCTCGCGCTCGCGCTCGCGGGTGCGGGGTTCGGGGCGTGGCAGTGGTCGCAGTCGCGTGCGGGAGTGCCGTTGCCGGTGGCCGACTCGGCGGCGCGCAAGACGGCCGACGTGCCGTCGGTCGTTGCCGGAGGGGGGGCCTCCGTGACCGCCGACAGCGACGCGGTGGCGACGGCCCCCGCGGCATCAACGGCGACCGCAGACTCGTTGTCGGCGGCCGGGCGAGCCGCCGCCGCGACACGGGAGCTCAAGCGACCGGCGGTGGCGATGCCGGAGCGAACGCCGACGCCCGCACCGGTACCGACACGCGAGGCCTCGCGCCAACCGGTGCGCGCGTCGGATCGCGAGCCGGTCCGCGAGCCCGAGTCGGCAACGCCGGCCCCGTCGCGGCCGGCGCGGCCGTCGCGGCCGTCGCGGCCGTCGGCCGGCGAGTCGGGCGTCCCCGACAGCGTGGCCGTCGCCACCTCGCGCGCGCGGGCGCGGCAGGCACTCGCCACCGGGGACACCGCGCGCGCGTGCCGGGAGCTCTCGGGGGCGCTCGAGAAGGCGGAGGGGAACCGGCGGCTCGGCGCGCTGATCCGCCTGAACCTGCAGAACCTCGGGTGCCCCCCGTAGCTGCCCGTAGCTGCCCGTAGCCGCTGGTCGCGCCGCCGCGCTGTGCGGCTAGCCCTTCGCCAACCCCCGCAGCACGTACGGCAGGATCCCGCCATGCCGGTAGTAGTTCATCTCCTCCGGCGTGTCGATCCGGCACCGCACCTGGAACCGCTTGCCGTCCGCGACCACCGTCAGCGTCGCGCGCGGCGTCAGCGCCTCGTCCACGCCCTCGATGGTGATCGTCTCGAAGCCCGTCAGTCCGTGCGACTGTCGCGTCTCGCCGCTGACGAACTCCAGCGGGAGCACGCCCATCCCGACCAGGTTCGAGCGGTGGATGCGCTCGAACGACTCCGCGATCACCGCCCGCACGCCGAGCAGCGCGGTGCCCTTGGCCGCCCAGTCGCGCGACGACCCGGTGCCGTACTCCTTGCCGGCGACGATCACCAGTGGCGTGTTCGACGCCGCGTAGTGCTGCGACGCCTCGAAGAAGCTCGTCGGCTCGGCCTCCCGGGCCGTGCGCGTCCACCAGCCCTCCATGCCCGGCGTGAGCTCGTTCTTCAGGCGAATGTTCGCGAACGTGCCGCGCATCATCACCTCGTGGTTGCCGCGCCGCGCGCCGTACGAGTTGAAGTCCGCCTTGGCGACGCCGAGCGACTTGAGCCACTGGCCGGCCGGCGACTTCTCGGCGATCGAGCCCGCCGGCGAGATGTGGTCGGTCGTGATCGAGTCCGCGAACATGCCGAGCACGCGCGCGCCGGCGATCGCGCGGATCCCCGGCGCCTCCTTGGGCATCCCGACGAAGTACGGCGGGTGCTTCACGTAGGTGCTGGCGTCGTCCCAAGCGTAACGGCTGCCGGTGGGCACCTCGATCGCCTGCCAGTCGGCGTCGCCGGCGAAGACGTCGCCGTACTCGCGCGTGAACTGCTCGCGCTTGACGCTGGCGAGCACCACCTGCTCGACCTCGGCGGCCGACGGCCAGATCTCGCGCAGGAACACCGGGCCCTCGGCGCCGACGCCGATCGGCTCGCGCTCGAAGTCGATGTCCATCCGGCCGGCGAGCGCGTAGGCCACCACCAGCGGCGGCGAGGCCAGATAGTTGAAGCGCGTCTGCGGGTTCACGCGCCCCTCGAAGTTGCGGTTCCCCGAGAGCACTGCCGCCACCGTCAGCCTGCCGTCGTCGATCGCCTTGGCGATCGGCTCGGGCAGCGGCCCCGAGTTGCCGATGCACGTCGTGCAGCCGTAGCCCACGATCTGGAAGCCGAGTGCGTCGAGTGCCGGCTGCACGCCGGCCTTGGCGAAGTACTCGCGCACGACCTTCGAGCCCGGTGCGAGCGAGGTCTTCACCCACGGCTTCACCGAGAGCCCCTTGGCCACCGCCTTCTGCGCCAGGAGCCCCGCCGCCAGCATCACCGACGGGTTGGACGTGTTCGTGCACGACGTGATCGCGGCGATCACCACCGCGCCGTCCTGCAGCGCGAACGCCTTGCCGCGCCACGAGGTCTGCACCGCCGCGGGCGCCTCGGCCACGGCCGCGCCGCCCTTGGCCGCGGCGGCCGCCGCCATCTGCTCGCGGTGCGCGGCGAGCGACGTCTCGTAGTTCGCCTTCACCCCCGTCAGCGGCACGCGGTCCTGCGGCCGCTTGGGGCCGGCGAGCGACGGGACCACGGTGCCGAGATCGAGCTCGAGCACGTCGGTGTACACCGGGTCCGGCGTGTCCTTCGTGCGGAAGAGTCCCTGCGCCTTCGTGTAGGCCTCGACGAGCGCGACGTGCGCCTCGGGGCGCCCGGTGAGCCGCAGGTACTCGAGCGTCGCCGCGTCCACCGGGAAGAACCCCATCGTCGCGCCGTACTCCGGCGCCATGTTCGCGATCGTCGCGCGGTCGGCCACCGAGAGGTGGTCCAGCCCCGGCCCGAAGTACTCGACGAACTTGCCGACGACCTTCTTCTTCCGGAGCATCTCGGTGCAGGTGAGCACGAGGTCCGTGGCCGTGGCGCCCGTCGGCAGCTTGCCGGTGAACCTGAAGCCGATCACCTCCGGCACGAGCATCGTCACCGGCTGCCCGAGCATCGCCGCTTCGGCCTCGATCCCGCCGACGCCCCAGCCGAGCACGCCCAGGCCGTTGATCATCGTCGTGTGCGAGTCGGTGCCGACGAGCGAATCGCAGTAGGCCTCGCCCGTCTCCGGGTTCGCGAAGACGACCTGCCCGAGGTACTCGAGATTCACCTGGTGGCAGATGCCGGTGCCCGGCGGCACCACGCGGAAGTTGCGGAACGCCGTCTGGCCCCAGCGCAGGAACTGGTAGCGCTCGCCGTTCCGCTCGTACTCGAGCCGCACGTTCTCCAGGAACGCGTCGGCCGTGCCGTACTCGTCCACCTGCACCGAGTGGTCGATCACCAGGTCCACCGGCTGGAGCGGGTTGATCCGGTTCGGATCGCCACCGAGCTGCGTGATCGCATCGCGCATCGCCGCGAGGTCCACGACGCAGGGCACGCCGGTGAAGTCCTGCAGCAGCACGCGTGCGGTGCGGAACGCGATCTCCTTGTCCTGCGGCGCCTTCACGTCCCAGCGCGCGAGCGCCTCGATGTCCGCCTTGCGGACGAATCCGCCGTCCTCGTTGCGGAGGAGGTTCTCGAGCAGCACGCGGAGCGAGAACGGCAGCTTCATCGCGGTGCTGCCGGCGAGGCCGGCGACGGCGTCGAGGCGCCAGTACGTGTAGGACGTGTCGCCGACCGTGAGGGTGGCGCGGGCGTCGAAGGAGTTCGGATGGGGCATCGCGGGCGATCCGTCGGGGCGGGAATTGGGGAGGGAATCCCAAAGGTATCGGCCTGCCCGATCGGGGAGGGGAGCTTGTACCGCGCGGTCCGACGGCGGACGGGGCGCGCGCGACGCCGGGGCGCGCCACACCGGGGGCGCTACTCCTCGACCGCCTCCAGCTGCCGCGACTGGCGCCGTTCGCTCCCCTCGAAGACGGTCACGTCGATCGCGTCCGTGGGGCACTGGTGGACCCACCATCCGTCCGCGCGGCTCCACAGCTGCACCGGCAGGCGCGGTTCGGCCTTGCCGCGGGCATTCATCCGCATGACCTGCGGGGCCGCCGCCGCGCAGATCGTGCACCCGGTGCACTTGCCCTCGTCCACGGCCAGTTCGACCTGGCGCTTCGGCCACACGCCGGCCCCTGCCGCGAGCGCGTCGGGGAGGACGTCGATCGCCTGCAGCGCGGCCTCGTAGCCCGCCTCCCGGAACTGCGGGGCGCGCCCGAAGGCGAACCAGCTGAAGTGCCAGACCCTGGGCCGCGCGAGCACCATCGGCGGTCCGTCCCACAGCGAGAGCTGGGCATGCTGCAGCGAGTGCATCATCGCCTGCGCGCTGCGCTGGTAGATCGCCGCGAATCCCTTCTTGTAGATGCGGCGCTGGATCGCGATCGAGCTCGACCCCACGTCCACGGCGAGCACGGCGTCCATCCCGTACGAGGCGGCGCGGGCCGGCACGTTGTCCATCACGCCGCCATCCACGCAGGTGAAGTCGCCCACCGGGCCGGGAGGGAAGAAGCCGGGCAGTGCGCACGACGCGTACACCGCATCGCGCACGGATGCGTCGCGCAGGCCGGGGAGGCCGAAGACGACCTGCTCGCCCTGCTCGAGGTTCACGGTATTGACGAGCAGCGGCACCCCCCATGCCTCGAACGTCCCCTCGGGGACGATCGCCTCGATCAGCTTCCGGAGGGGCTCGCCGAGGTACAGGGACGTGTTGCGCATCCGCCGCGTGACCATGCCGATGTGGTCGATGCGGAACAGATCGCCCTGCCGGAGGTCGTCGGCGCGCTGCTCGAGTTCGTCGAGCGGCGTGCCGCCCAGGTACGCCGCGGCGATGAGGGCCCCGATGCTGGTGCCCGCCCAGATCGAAGGACGGATGCCCCGCTCCTCGAGGGCGCGCAGCACCCCGATATGGGCGAAGCCCTTGAGCCCCCCACCCCCGAGGACGACGGCGAGCTTCATCGCCGCGACACGATTCGACGCATCCGGAACCCCCGAATTGGAGAGCACGCCCTGCCGCCGCGCAAGTTGACGACGGGGCCCCGCGCGTCGCCAGTCCCCATCCCGGCGAGGTAGATTCCGCGTTCATGGCCATGCACCAGCCCGCCTCCGAGGGAGGCCTCGTCCGCGTCCTCGGTACCTGGGGGCTCGCCGCCGGCATCTTCAACGTCACCGTGGGGGGCGGGATCTTCCGTCTGCCCTCGAACCCCGCGGTCGCCGGCGTGCTGGGGCCCGCCGCCCCCCTCGCCTACCTCGTCTGCGGCGTGGTCATGGCGCTCATCGTCCTCGGCTTCGCCGAGGCGGGGAGCCGCGTCCGCCTCACGGGCGGCCCCTATGCGTACGTCGAGACCGCCTTCGGCCCCCTCGCCGGGTTCCTCGTCGGCGTGCTCACGTGGCTCCTCGGCACGACCGCCATGGCGGCCGTGTCGGACGTGTACGCGACGAACGTCATGCGCCTCGCACCCGGGCTCGAGTCCGTCGGCGGGCGCACGACGGTGTTGCTGGGGACCTTCGCCTTCCTGACGACGGTCAACTTCTTCGGGGCCAAGCAGGGTACCCGCCTGATCGGGGTCGTCTCGGTGGCGAAGCTCCTGCCGCTGCTGCTGCTGCTCGCCTTCGGCCTCCCGAAGGTGGACCCGGCGAACCTCGCCTGGACGCAGGGCGCCCCCGCGCTCGGCGACCTCTCGCGCGCCTCGGTGGTGCTGTTCTTCGCCTACAGCGGCATCGAGAGCGCGCTCGTCCCGTCGGGCGAGGTGAAGGACACGGCGCGCACGGTGCCGCGGGCGGTGTTCCTGGCGATGTTCTTCGTGATGATCCTCTATGTCGTCGTGCAGGTGACGGCGCAGGGGGTGCTGGGCCCGGCGCTGGCCGGCAGCGGCACCCCGCTCGCCGACGCCGCCGAGCTCGTCATGGGCCCGTGGGGGCGCACGCTGCTGCTGGCCGGGGTCGTGGTGAGCACGTTCGGCTACATGAGCGGGATGACGCTCGCGGTGCCGCGGGGGCTCTACGCCTTCGCGCGCGACGGCTTCCTGCCGCGCGGCCTGTCCACGGTGCACCCGGCGTACCGCACGCCGTGGGTCGCGCTGTTCGCGCAGATCAGTCTCGTGGCGGTGCTGGCCGTCGTCAACGAGTTCGAGGCGCTCGCGGTGATCTCGAACGTCGCGGCGCTCCTCGTCTATGGCGGGTGCGCGCTCGCCGGCTGGCAGCTCAAGCGGCGCGGCGTGCGGCTCGAGCAGGAGCCGTTCAGTACGCCCGGCGGGCCGCTCGTGCCGATCCTCGCGTGCCTCGGCATCGCGGGGATGCTCGCGAGCGTGACGTGGGAGGAATGGCGCGTGCTGTTCGCCGTCGTCGTCGCCGCCCTCGCGATCTTCGCGGCGACGCGGAAGGCCCGCGCCGAGGCGGCGGCCCTTCGCGCCGTGACGGAGGCCGCGTGAGCGTTTCCCCGCCTCGCCGCCCCCCGGAGCCCGCATGACCGCCACCGCCGTGTCCGCCGACCCGCTGCTCGCGTTCCGCGCACAGTTCCCGATCCTCGCGCGCTCGACCTACCTCGTCTCGAACTCGCTCGGCGCCATGCCGGAGGCCACGCGTCAGCGGCTGGCCGACTACGCGGCGCTGTGGGACGAGATCGGCGTGAAGGCGTGGGCGAAGGCGTGGTGGGCGATGCCCGTGCGCGTCGGCGACGGCATCGCGCCGCTCATGGGAGCGCCGGCCGGCTCGGTGGCGATGATCCCGAACGTGTCCATTGCGCAGGCGTCGATCCTCTCGGCGATCCCGTTCACCCCGGGGCGCGACGAGATCGTGATGAGCGGGCTCGACTTCCCGTCCACGCGCTACGTCACCGAGCAGTTGGGGCCGCGCTTCGGCGCGCGCGTCACCGTGGTGCCGCCGGCCGCCGACGGGCTCTCGCTCGACGAGGGCCGACTGGTCGAGGCGATCACCGACCGCACGGCGCTGGTGGCGATCTCGCACGTGCTCTTCCGCAGCGCCTACGTCGTGGACGTCGCGCCGGTGATCGCCCGCGCGAAGCAGGTCGGGGCGCTGGTCGCGCTCGACGCCTACCACTCGGTGGGGGTCATGCCCGTGGACGTCACGGCGCTTGGCTGCGACTTCCTGACCGGCGGCGTGCTCAAGTGGCTGTGCGGGGGGCCGGGCGGATCGTTCCTGTACGTGGCCCCCGACGTCTCGGCGCGGCTCGCCCCGTCGTTCACCGGCTGGCAGGCGCACACGGCACCGTTCGCCTTCGCCGACGAGATGGACTACGCGCAGGGGGCCTGGCGCTGGCTTTCCGGCACGCCGCCGGTGCCGGCGCTCTACGCCGCCATCGAGGGCCCGCGGATCATCGCCGAGGCGGGGCTCGAGGCCATCCGTGCGAAGAGCGTCCGGCAGACGGCGCGGCTGATCGCCCTCGCCGACGCGCGCGGGTACCGCGTGCACGCGCCCCGCGACGACGCGCGCCGCGGCGGCACCGTGGCCTTCGACGTGCCGCACGGCTACGAGGTCGCGCAGGCGCTGCTCGCACGCGACGTCGTCATCGACTACCGCGAGGGAGCCGGTATCCGCGTCGCGCCGCACTTCTATACCAGCGACGAGGAACTCGAGCGCGCCGTCGCCGCCATCGACGAGATCCTCGCGACCGGCGAGTGGCGGCGCTTCGCCGGCCGGCGCGGCACGGTGACCTGACCGATGCCCGAGCCGCCGGCCAAGCTGCGCAAGCGGTACGTCAACCCCGTCCGGGCGATCGTCCTGCTGCGCTTCGAGGACGGCCACGAGATCCGCGTGCCGCAGGGAACGGGACGCTCCTTCGACTGCTGGGCCGGCGAGACGGTCACCATCGTCGCGCTGTGGGACCCGACGATCAACGAGCGGGAACTGCTCGAGCGGCGCAAGGCGGAGGCGTTCGACGATGCGTGAGCGGGCGGGGGCCCGCCGCACGGTGCGGCCCCGGTGGCCGTGGGTCCTGCCGTTCGTGCCGGCCCTGGCGCTCGCCGCCCAACCGGCCCGCACCGACACCGCCGCCCTGCGCCGCCGGCTCGACGCCGTCGTCGCGTCGCACCGCGGCACCGTCGGCTACGCGATCCACAACCTCGACACCGGCGAGCGGCTCGAGCGCCTCGGCGACCGGCCGTTCCCGACGGCATCGCTCATCAAGGTCCCGATCCTCGTCTCGCTCATGCAGCAGGTCGAGGCCGGAACGCTGTCGCTCGCCGACCCGGTGAGCTGGTCGAAGCTCGACCAGGTGGGCGGTGCCGGGGTGCTGCACCTCTTCCGGCCCGGCGGGACGCTCGCGCTCGGCGACCTCGCCGCCCTCATGATCGCCACCTCCGACAACTCGGCCACCAACCTCGTGCTCGACAAGGTGGGGATCCGGCAGGTGTGGACCGACATGGAGGCCCGCGGCCTGCCGCGCACCAAGGTGTTCGCCAAGGTCTTCAAGCGCGCCACGACCAGCGTTGCGATGGACTCGAGCGCGGCGTACGGGCTCGGCGTCAGCACCCCGAACGAGATGGCGCGCCTCTTCGCCCTCATCGCCGACGGCAGGGCGGTGAGCCCCGCCGCCGACTCGGTGATGCGCGCGATGCTCGGCGAGAACCAGGACATGGAGATGCTGCAGCGCGGAGCCGGCGGCATTCCCGCCGCGCACAAGACCGGGGCCGTGGACCAGTCCCGCACCGAGTGCACGCTGTGGCCGCTGCGCGGCCGCGTGGTGGCCTGCGTCTTCACCACCGGGAACGCCGATCAGTCGTACCTCCCCGACGCCGAGCCGCACGTGACGATGGGCCGCCTGGCCGCCGCGATCGTGGCCGCGTGGGCACCGGCGCCACGCGCCCCCTGAGGCATCGTCCTGCCCTCCCTCCCGCGGCCCTGCCTGCCGAGCGGCACGGCCGCGGGAGGGGAGGAGGCGGAGACTACGGGATTGTCCGGAGCAGTTCCGCCGCCGTGCGGCGCACGTCCGGCGTGGGACGCGCGTCGGTGGACTCGACGGCGTCGTAAAGCGAGTGCAGGTCGCTCGACCGCCGCGTGAGCGTCGCCCGCTCGGCCGCACCCGCCGGGAGCGCGTCGAGGCGAGCCCCGACCTTCGCGATGGCGTCGGCCAGCTGCCGGGCGAGGGCGTGCTGCGCCGCGAGGTCCGCGGGCGTGGCGGTGACGCGCGGATCCATGCGCACCACCAGCGGGGCCGTGCGCACGATCCCGCCGGCCTGCAACGTCACGGTGTAGCGGCCCGGCAGCGCCCACGGTCCTGCCGGTGACGGCACCGTGTTCGCCGGCGCGGCGCTGATCGGGTACGACTGGCGCAGGCGCGTCGCCGCCTCGTGCAGGTCCCACACCACGCGGTGCACCCCGCGCGTCGTCGGGATGCGCTGCGGCGGCCGGATCCAGTAGTCGGGGATGTTGCGGCCCTCGAGCGGGGGGGCGGGCGCGGCGTCGCTGTCGAGCGCCGCCACCGTGCGACCGCTCGCATCGGCGATCGTGATGGTCACCCGCGCCACGTCGGTGCCCAGCCAGTAGTGCAGCACCGCGCCGTCGGGCGGGTTGTCGGCGGTCGGCTCGTCCGGCGGCAGCGGGGTATCGGGGTTCATGTTGTCGCGCACGCGCGTCGCCCGCTGCGGCGCGAAGAGGTGCGCCGGCTGCGCCGCCAGCTCGGTGCGGTCGCGCAGCGGCGTCAGGTCGTCGAGGATCCAGAAGCCGCGCCCGTGCGTCCCCACGACGAGGTCGTCGTCCTTCACGACGAGGTCGCGGATGCTCGTCGCCGGCAGGTTGCGGCGGAGCGACGTCCACGAGTCGCCGTCGTCGAAGGACACCCAGACGGTGCGCTCCGTGCCGGCGAAGAGCAGCCCGCGCCGCACCGGGTCCTCGCGGATCGCGTTGGTCGCCGCGTCGGGGGTGATGCCGGCGACGATCTCCGTCCACGTCCGCCCGAAGTCCCGCGTGCGCCAGAGGTGCGGCCGGTTGTCGTCGAGCCGCAGCGTGTTGACCGCCGCGTATGCCGTGCCGCGGTCAACGTGCGACGCCTCGATGAGCGAGACCTTCGCCCACGGTGCGAGATCGGGGGGCGTCACGTCCGTCCATGTCTTCCCGAAGTCGCGCGTCACGTGCACGAGCCCGTCGTCGGTGCCGGCCCAGATCACCGCCGAGTCCACCGGGCTCGGGGCCACCGTGTACACGACCCCGCGATGCCGGCGCCCCGCCTCGGGGCGCGACGCGTACGCCGCGACGGACGGCGGCACGGCCGAATCGCGCCGCGTGAGGTCGGGCGACATCACCGTCCACGACTGCCCGCCGGTGGTGCTGCTCCATACGCGGTTCGACGCGAAGAAGAGGCGGCGCGGATTGGTCGGCGAGAAGAGCACCGGCGCCGTGCGCAGCACCCGGTAGCCGGTGTCCCGGAGCGCGCGCGGCGGTACGGCCTGCACGCGGTTCGTGCGCCGGTCCCAGCGCGTCACCTTGCCCCCATAGACGACGTCGGGGTCGAGCGGGTCGGGCGCCACGTAGCCGTATTCCTCGACTCCGACCGGGGTCCAGTCGCGCATGGTGATGCGCCCCCAGTCGCCGCGCGAGCGCACGCAGGCCGACCCCGACTCCTGCTGTCCGCCGCAGACGCGGTAGGGGTAGGCGTTGTCGGCGGAGACGTGGTAGAACTGCGCCGTGCCCTGGTTGTACCACGAGCTCCACGTGCGCCCGCCGTTGACGGTGACGATCGCCCCCTGGTCCGAGGTGAGCAGCATGACGTCCGGCTGCGTCGGGTGGATCCACACGCGCTGGTAGTCGTCGCCGCCGGGGGCGCCGCGGATGGCGGTGAACGTCGCGCCGCCGTCGGTGCTCTTCCACGTCACGATCGTCGGGACGATCACCACGTCGGGGTTCGTCGGGTGCACGCGCACCTCGGCCGCATCACCGGGCCGGGCCACCACCCGCGGGTCGGCGTTCACCTGCCGCCAGCTGAGCCCCGCGTCGTCGCTCCGCCATATGCCGGCGCCGCGGCGCGCCTCGACCGTGGCGTACAGCCGTGACGGCAGCGACGGCGCCACCGTGATGCCGATGCGCCCGAGGCCGTCGCCCTCGTACGTCGGCAGTCCCTGACCGACCTTCGTCCACGTCGTGCCGCCGTCGGTGCTCTTGTGCAGCCCCGACCCGGGGCCGGTGAAGGTGCCGTTCTCCCACGGCGCGTGCTGCGACTCCCACAGCACCGCGTACAGCACGTCGGGGTTCACCGGATCCATCACGAGGTCCGCGGCCCCGGTCTGCGGGTCGCGGTACAGCACCCGCTCGAACGTCCGCCCGCCATCCGTCGAGCGGAAGATGCCGCGCTCGGGGTTGGGGCCGTACGGGTGCCCGAGCGCGGCCACGAAGAGCCGGTCGGGATTCCGCGGATCGACGACGACCTGCGTGATCTGCTGCGCGTCGCGCAGCCCGAGGTGCGTCCACGTCGCGCCGCCGTCGGCCGACCGGTAGAGGCCGTCGCCGATCGAGAGATCGGGGCGCTGCATCCCTTCTCCGGAGCCGACGTAGAGGACGTCGGGATTTGACGGCGCCACCGCGATCGCCCCGACGCTGCCGGTGGCGGCGGCGTCGAAGATCGGCTGCCAGGTGCGGCCGTAGTCGGTGGTGCGCCAGACGCCGCCGTTGACGACCCCGACGTAGAAGAGCCCGGGGCGCGAGGGCACGCCGACGCCGGCCTTCGTCCGGCCGGCGCGGAAGGGGCCGATGTGCCGCCAGCGCAGCGCCTCGATGGCGGCGGCGGGGGCGGGGGCGGGGCGTGACGGCGCGGCCTGCGGGGCGAGCGGGGAGGCCGCGGCGAGCGACAGCGCGGCCGCCAGCGGGACGGTGAGTGACGAACGCATGGACGTCGGGTGCATCGGAGGTCGGGACAGGGTGCCCCGAACATCGGCCCCGCGCGACCATTGCGCGACCCCCGGCCGGGGGGTACGCTCCCGATGTGCCCACCATGGGAGCGGTGCACTTGCTCTCGCCGGTCGCGGAGGCCCTTCGCGACGGCCGTCCCGTCGTCGCGCTCGAGAGCTCGGTGCTCGCGCAGGGCCTGCCCGAGCCCGCCAACGCCCGCGCCGGCGAGCGCATGGTGCGGGCGGTCGAGCGGACGGGGGCCGTCCCGGCCATCGCTGCCGTCGTCCACGGGCGCGCCCAGTTCGGCCTCGAGGGCGACGACCTCGCCCGCTTCCTCGCCCGCACCGGCGTGCACAAGGCGGGCGCCCGCGACCTCGGCGTCCTTGCCGCGCGCGGCGCCGACGGGGCGACCACCGTGTCGGCGACGCTCGCCCTGGCGGCGATCGCCGGCATCGACGTCTTCGCGACCGGCGGGATCGGCGGCGTGCACCATGAGCCCGATTACGACGAGTCCGCGGACCTCGTGGAGCTGTCCCGCACGTCGTGCGTCGTGGTGTGCGCGGGCGCCAAGAGCATCCTCGACCTGGCGGCGACCCTCGAGCGGCTGGACACGCTCGGAGTCGCCGTCGTCGGCTATCGCTGCGACGAGCTGCCCGGCTTCTTCACCGCCCACACCGACCTCCCGCTGCCGTGGCGCCTGGAGACCGCCGATGCGATCGCCGACGCCTTCCTCGCCCAGCGCGCGCTGGGCCGCCCGGGGGCCCTGCTCGTCGTGCAGCCGCCCCCGGCGGACGTCGCGCTCCCGCGCGACGTCGTGGACCGCGCCGTGCGGGCCGCGCACACGCAGGCCCGCATCCGGGGCGTGCGCGGCGCGGGGGTCACCCCGTTCCTGCTCTCGGCGATAGACAAGGAGACCGAGGGGCGGTCGCTCAACACCAATCTCGCGCTGCTCGAGGCGAACGCGGCCTTGGCCGGCGCGATCGCGGGGGCCCTCGCGGCCCGGCGCGGCGCGAGGGCATGAGCCCGTTGAACCCCGGGGGCCGCCCCGGAGTAGATTCCCGGAGCGGCTGCACCGGACTTCGACCCAGGAGGAGCGACCCGCGATGTCGAGCCAGTTCCTGAGCTCCGAAGAGTACGACGAGCGCGCCCACCAGCTGTACAACGAGGGGCAGTACGACGAGGCCCTCGAGACGCTGCGGGAGGGGCTCGGCCTGTACCCGCACGCCGTCGAGCTGCACGTCGGCGTCGGCTACGCCCGCGCCGCCCGCGAGGAATTCGCGTGGGCGCGCAAGGCCTTCGAGGAAGCGCTCGTGCTCGACCCCGAGCACGAGGACGCCCTCGCGGGCCTCGGCGAGGTGCTGATCAAGTTCGGGCAGCTCGACGCCGCCGTGCGCTGCTTCCGGCAGACGCTCGAGCTCGGCTACCACGACGACGTGGACCTCATGCTCCAGATCGGGCGCGCGGCGTTCCGCGAGGGGCTGATCGAGGTCGCGCGCGAGTTCTTCGAGATCGCCGCGCAGCAGGTCCCCGACTCGGCCGAGGCCGTCGCGCTCACCGGCTACGCCGCGCACCGGCTCGGCGACGACGACGCCGCGCTCAAGGCACTCCGCAAGGCGCTGCAGCTCGACGCCGAGCACGTCGAGGCCCGCGTGTACCTCGCCAACATCCTCTTCGACCGCGGCGAGTACGAGGCCTCGCTCTACCACCTCGAGCGCACCGCGCCCGAGGACCACTGGGACGAGCTCGGCATCTGGCGGCTGATCGAGATGAAGAAGACCACCTACCGCCTCAAGGACGACGCCGAGGAGCTGCGCGTCTGGCAGGAGCGGCTGGCCGAGCTCGGCGGCGAGATGGACGCCATGGACGAGCTCTTCGCCGAGGTGGCACAGGCCGTTGACGAGGCCGAGGAGCGCGCGTCGCAGAACCAGCTCGAGCTCTTCGGGACGCTCCTCGGCGAGCTCGCCACGCAGAAGGGCGAGCCGCAGCGGCACGAGATCGTGCTGCGCGACGGCCGCCGCTTCGAGGGCACCTGGGACGAGATCGTCGCCACGTGGCGCGCCTCGGCCGGCGCCGCGGCCGGCCGGTCGCTCGCCGAGTTCATGGCGAACGAGGCGCGCCGCGGCTTCTCGATCACCGGGGCGAAGATCCCCTCCAACGACGCGGAGGCCTTCCTCCGCGCGTCGGCCAACGCAGGCCTCCTCCGCATCGTCACCTGAGCGACAGCGTCCTGGTCGCCTTCGAGGGCGTCGGCAAGGTTTACCGGGCCTGGCGCGGCCGCGACGTCCACGCCGTCGCGGACGTCACGCTGTCCGTCGCGCCCGGCGAGGTCGTCGGCATCGCCGGCCCGAACGGGGCCGGCAAGAGCACCCTGATCGCCATGCTGCTGGGGTTCCTCGCCCCCGACACCGGCCGCGTGCGCCTCGACGGGCTCGCCCCGCGCGCCTTCGTCGAGCGCGAGGGGGTCGGCTACCTCTCGGAACTCGTCGCGATCCCCCGCGAGTGGCGCCTCGTTGACGCGCTCCGCCGCTACGCCGTCCTCGACGGGGTGCCGGAGGCCGAGCTCGCCCCCGCCGTCGAGGCGGCGATCGCGCGCCTCGGCCTCGAGGAGCATCGCGGCAAGAAGATCAAGCAGCTCTCCAAGGGCAACGCGCAGCGCGTGGCCCTGGCGCAGGCGCTGCTGCGACCGCACCGGCTCGTCGTCCTCGACGAGCCCACGCACGGCCTCGATCCCGTCTGGACGCAGCGCTTCCGCGCGCTGGTGCACGAGCTGCGCGACCCGGGCCGCGCGATCCTGATCGCCTCGCACAACCTGGACGAACTCGAGCGCGTCGCCGACCGGGTGGCCATCCTCGACCACGGCCGCGTCCAGCGGATCGTGGACGTGCGCGCGGGCGCTGGCGCACCGACCGCCGGACGCTGGCGCGTCGTCGTCGCCGACGGCGCCGCGGCGCTGGCGGCGCACTGGCCCGACGCCCGCGAGGTGGGCTCGGCGACGTGGGAGCTCGACGTCGCCGACCTGCCGACATTCAACCGGACGCTCGGTGCCGCGATCGCGGCGGGCCTCGTCGTGCGGCAGGTGGGTCCGGCGGAGAGCGGGCTCGAGCGGCAATTCCGAGAGGCCGTGGGAGGGGTGGCACCGTGAGCACCGCCCGCCTGGGCCGCTACGTCGCGTGGCAGACGCTCGACTTCCTGCGCGAGCGCGGGCTCGCCATCGCCCTGATCCTGTCGGCCCTCACCCTCGCTGCCGGGATGATCGGCGCCGAGGGGCCCGAGGCGGGCTTCTCGGGGGCGGCCGGCCTCGTGCGGCTGTCGCGCTTCACGCTCTCGCTCGTGACCTCCATCTCGCTGCTCTTCCTGGTCGTCGGCTTCAACGGGCTGTGCAGCGCCGACCGCACCCAGGGCTTCGCGCGCTTCTACTTCGCCAAGCCGGTGGATCCGTCGGCCTTCTACGGGCTCAAGTGGCTCGTCCATGCGGTCGGACTGGGCGCGATCGTCCTCGCGTGGACGGGCACGCTGGCGGCGGTCTACGGCCCCTACGACGCGGCGGCGACGCTGGTGGCGTTCGGCCTGCGGCTCATGCTCTACGGCGGGCTCTTCTTCCTGCTTTCGGTCCTCCTGTCTGCCGAGGTGGCCGCCTTCTCGGGGCTCTACCTCGGCGGTGAGCTGGCGAAGCTGCTGGCAGATGACCGGGCGTGGGCGCGCACGGCAGTCACGTGGGCGTTCCCGTGGCACCGGCTGACCGAGCTCGACGCGCTGCTCGAGAAGGGCGCGGCGCTGCCCCTCGATGCCGTGCTGCACGTCACGGGCACGGGCCTCGGGGCGCTCGTGCTGGGGCTCGTCCTGCTGCGGCGGCGCCGACTCGTGACGTGAGCGGCGCGGCCGACGTCCGGCGTACGGTGCTCCCCAACGGCTGCACCGTGCTCGTCCGGCACGATCCCTCGGCCGATGCCGTCGCGATCGTCACGTGGGTCAAGGCCGGCTACTTCGACGAGCCCGATCGCGTCGGCGGGATCGCGCACGTGCTCGAGCACATGTTCTTCAAGGGGACCCCGCGCTTCGGCCCGGGCGAGATCGCCACCGCCACCAAGGCGTGCGGCGGCTTCCTCAACGCGGCGACCATCTACGACCATACCGCGTACTACGCGGTCGTGCCGGCGGGCCGCTTCACCGAGGCGCTCGACATCCAGTTCGACGCCTGGGCGCACAGCACCTTCGACCCCGATGAGCTCCGCCGCGAGCTCGAGGTCATCGTGCAGGAGGCGCGGCGCAAGCGCGACACGCCCGGCGCCGTGGCCCTCGAGACCCTCTACGAGGTGCTGCACGACCGGCATCGCATGCGGCGCTGGCGCATCGGCCACGACGACGTGCTGCGGTCGCTCACGCGCGACGACCTCGTGGCGTTCCACCGGGCGCACTACGGGCCCGGCAACACGATCGTCGCCGTCGTCGGCGCGGTGGACCCCGATGCCGCCGTCGCCGCCGTCGCCGCGCGCCACGGCACCCGCGCGCCGGCGGTCGCGCCGCGCGACCGCGGCCCAGCGGAGGACGCGCCGCCCGGCCGCCGATGGCGCGACCTCGCCGGGGACCTCGCGAACGCCGAGCTCGTCATCGGCTGGCGCACGGTGCCGCCGACGCATCCCGACGCGCCGGCGCTCGACCTCGCCGCCGGCGTGCTGGGCACCGGCCGCGGCGCGCGGCTCTGGCGCGCGGTCCGCGAGCGCGGCCTCGCGCCGTCGGTCTCCGCGTCGCACTACACCCCGACCGAGCTGGGCGTGTTCGTGCTGCACGCCGACGCGCCGCCGGCGACGGCGGAGGCGGCGGTGCGCACCATGTGGCACGAGGCGCGCCGGCTCGCGAGCGAGGGGCCGGCGCGGCACGAACTCGAGCGCGTGCGGCGCCTCCACGCGGTGCGCCGCCGCCGGCGGCGCGAGAGCATGGACGGGCAGGCGATGGAGTTGGCGGCATGGGAGGCGCTGGGCGACCCTACCTTCGGTGACGCGTGGCAGGCCCGTCTCGAGTCCTGCACGCCCGACGAGGTCCGCGACGCCCTCGCGCGCTGGTGCGACCCTGGACAGGCGTCCGTCGTGGTCCACCGGCCGCACGGCATGCCGGCGATCGGCGGTGAGGCCGGGGGCTTCGCCGTCCTCGAAGCACCGGTCGAGCCGTCCGCAGTCGCGCCGCCGCCGAGCGTGCCGCTCGTGACGATCGGCCGCGCCCCCGACCTGGCCGAGCGGCGCGACGGCGTCTGCGTCTTTCGCACGCGCCACGGCGTGCCGGTACTCGTACAGCGCGTCGCGGGAATGCCGATCGCGCACGTCGGGGCGAGTCTCCTCGGCGGGGCGGTGCAGGACGATCCTGCCCGCGCGGGGCGCGCCCTGCTCGCGGCGCGGGCGATGGCCCGGGCGACCACGTCGCTCGATCCGGCGGCGATGGCGGCCACCAGCGAGTGGCTCGGCGGCGGGATCGCCGCGAGCGGCGGGGCCGACACGCTCGGATGGTACGTGTCCGTCCCGCCCGACGCGCTGGCGCCGGCGGCCAAGCTGCTGGCCGACGTCGTCCTGCGGCCGCGACTCGCGGCCGGGACGATCGCGACCGAGCGCCGCCTCATGACCGTGGACGCCGTGCAACTGCGCGACGACATGGCGCGCTGGCCGATGCGGCTGGCGATCGACGCCGCGTGGCGCGGGCATCCCTACGGCGTGCCCGCCGCCGGCACCCCCGACACGCTGCCGACCATCGCCGATGACGACGTGCGGGCGTGGCACGCGGCGCATGTCGCGTCCGCGCACGGGGTGCTCGTGTGCGTCGGCGACGTCGAGCCGGCCGAGGCCGCCGCGACGCTGGCCACGGTCTTCGACGACTGGCGCCTCGCGCCGCCGCCGCCGGTGTCGCCGGCCGCATGGCCGGACGCGGTGCGGCAGGTCGTCGAGCGGCGCGAGCGTCGCCAGACCGCGCTCACGTTGCTCTTCGCCGGGCCCGCGCGCGGCGACACCGACCGCGAGGCGGCGCAACTCGTCGCGGCCGTGGCCGGCGGCCTGGGCGGCCGCGTCTTCGAGGCGCTGCGCAGCCGCGCATCGCTGGCCTACACGGTGCAGGTGTTCACGGGTGACCGGCGCGCCGGGGGCTACGTCGGCGGCTACCTCGCCACCGATCCCGCGCGAGAGGATGAGGCCCGCGACGGTCTCCTGCGCGAGTTCGCCCGCCTCGTGGAAGAGCCCGTCACCCCCGAGGAACTCGCGCGCGCCCGCTCGTACCTCCTCGGCACCCACGCCATCCGGCGCCAGTCGGGGGCGGCCGTGCTCGGCGACCTGCTCGACGCATGGCTGCTCGCCGACGGGCTCGCCGCCCTCGCCGCGTGGCCGCGCCGCATCGCGGCCGTCACCCCCGACGACTGCACGGGCCTCGTCGCCGCGTACGTGGACGCGTCACGCCGCGTCGAGGGCGTCGTGCGGGGCGCAGCCGCTCCCTAGCCGCGCGGCGCGGCGGCACCGCGCGCGGCGCGGTCAGGGCGTCGCGGTGTCCACCGGCGCGGGCGCGGCGACCGGCAGGCGCGTCTCGCGGATGCTGCGTCCCGCCTGCAGCACCGTGCCTGCCCCCGGCCGCCACAGTCGGGCCGCCGTCCGCAGGCCGTCGAGCGACCCGTGGTCGGTCGCATCGGCGACGATCGCCCCACGAACCCGGGGCTCGGACGTCGCCCACGCGAGCACGCCGCGGACGGCCTGCCGTTGGCTGCGGGCACCGTGGGCCGCCGGGACGGCACCGCTGCCCCGCAGCCAGTAGCGCCGCGCGGATGCCGTCTCGGCGATCCACGCCGACCACGTCGCGAGCTGGCGCACGAGCCCGGCGGCCCCGCGGGGCTCGGGCTCGAGCAGCAGGACGATCTCGTCCACGCCGCTCGCGGGATCGGCGGCCCAGGCGTGCCGGCGCCCGTCGGTCGCCGACACGGCCACGGCGACCTGGACTCCGCGGCGTCCGGCCAGCCGCGCCGCCGCGGCGCGCCGCGCGACGCGTGGCGCGAGGCGGACGACCGGGACGGTTTCCCAGGGGCCGCTCACGACGATCGTCGTGGCGGCCGTCCGCTGCGCCACCACCGCGACCGCGAGGCTGTCCGCTGGTCCCTCCGCCGGCAGGTCGCGCAGCGTCACCACGATCGCGCCGCCGTTCAGGCGATGCGGCTCGAGGATGCGTCCGAGCGAATCGAGCGCCGACCGCGCAGCACGCGCCGAGACCTCGACGTGCAGCGCCGTCACTTCGAGCAGCGACAGCGCCGACGCGTCGAGGCGCGCCACCGCGGCCGGGGGCGTCTCGAGGACGGTGGGCAGGATGCCGACGCCGACGTCGAAGTCCCCCGCCGGCCGCTCGCGCGGCGGTTCGGCGCCGAAGCGGGCGTACGAGGCCGGGAGCGGGACGAGTCCCATTCCGCCGACGACCGTCGCGCCCAACCCGGTGCCCGCGACCAGCGCGAGCAGCGCGTGCGCGACGCGGGCGAACCGGCTCCGCGGGGGCCAGAGGGGCACCAGCAGGGGGATCCACAGCACCCACGCCGCCACGAGCGCCTCCGGGCCCAGCACCCTCGTCCACGCCGCCCGCGGGGCGTGCAGCAGTGGTACGAGGGCGTCGGGAACGACCAGGCCGAGGGCGTCGGTGCTGCGGGCGGCGGCATCCAGCATCGCGACCACGTTCCAGCCCGCCACCGGTGCGACGAGCCACGCGGCCGCGCGGTTGCGCCGGAGCGCCGCGAGGGGCTGGGGCAGGGCGGCGGCGCAGGTAAGCGGCCAGAGCCACGCGCCCTCGCGCACGATGGTCGAGGTCTCGGCGCCGCCGAGTGCGAGGGCGACGATCGCGGCCGGCAGCACGAGGAGCGCGGCCAGGCCGGCCAGGCCTCGATGGAGCGGTCCGGCGGAGGGCACGCGGGCGACGGTGCCGCCGCACCACGTGGTCCACGCGGCGAGCACGGCGAGGGGCGCCGCGACCGCCGCCGGCGGCCAAGGGGGCGCGAACATGGGTACCGGACGGCGGCGCCGGACAGCCGGCGCCGGGGCCTCAGAACATGGACATCGCGAGGAACGACCGCAGCGAGTCGTTCGTCGAGCGGAGGCGCGCCGTGAGCAGCCGCGTGCAGGCCCAGAGCACCTTGTAGGCGATGTCGCGGTTGAAGTCGAGCAGCAGCTCGAAGTCCGAGCGATTGATCGTGAGGCACCGGCACGGCCCGTTCGAGATGGCGTCGGTGGAACGCTCGGAGCGGTCGAAGACCGACATCTCGCCGAACAGCGCGCCGGACTTGAGCACCGCGAGGGCCTCCTCGCCGCTGCCCGGGACCACGCGCGAGATGCGCACCTCGCCCTCGAGGATCAAGTAGAGCCGGTTGCCCGACTCGCCTTCGCTGAAGATGCGCTCGCCCGACGAGAACTCGGCCGTCCGGCACACCTCCGCGACGCGCTCGAGCTCGCCATCGTCGAGATCCTTGAAGATGGCGACCTTGCGCAGGGCGTCGGTCAGTGCGGACATGGCGTCTCCCCGGGGGATACGGCGAAGGTAGGACGCCCCGCTAGCTTGCGGAAGATGCTGCGCGAGCTGCTCCGCACCCTGCCGAACGTCGTGTCGCTGTCGCGCCTGGCGATGGCGGGCTGGTTCCTCGCGACCGACGACGCCCTGACGCGCGCCCTGCTCGTCGCCGCCGCGGCCGCGAGCGACGCGCTCGACGGGTGGATCGCCCGGGTCGCCGGGGTGACGTCCCGCGCCGGCGCGCTGATCGACCCGCTCGCCGACCGGACGTTCGCGATCCTCGCGGTGTCGGCGCTGCTGTTCGACGGCGTCCTCACGACGGTTCAGTACTTCATCCTGCTGGCGCGCGACATCATGACGATGGTCGGGTTCCTCGTCGCGCGGATCATGCCGACGCTGCGCGACGTGCCCTTCCGGGCGCGGCCGCTCGGCAAGGGGGTGACGGTGCTGCAGTTCTTCTCGCTCTTCGTCGCGCTCGCGCGGCCGGCGTGGGCGGGCCCGTTCGTGTACCTCACCGGGCTCGCGGCGCTCGCGTCCATCGTGGACTACACGATGGGGCTCGTCCGGGCGCGACGGGCGGTGCTCGCGGCGCAGCGGGGCGGCACCCTCGTCGTCGCGGTGGCGGTGCTGGCGACGCCGTCGCTCGGCGCGGGGCAGGCGGCATCGCGGGTGTGGCCGGAGTGGCGCGTGGCGGTCGGGAGCTCGGCCATCGCCGAGGTGGGCGGCGGCGCGTCGCTGCCGGTGGGGGCGTACGTGCGGCTCGGGGCGCTCGCCGGCGCTGGTCCCGTGCGGGTGGGCGAGGCGTGGCCGATGGCGGTGCGGGCGGAGGTGAGCGGCCGGTTCTCCCCCGATCCGTTCGGCCAGCAGCGCTGGGCGCCGTACGCCACGGGCGGCGCCCAGCTGCGCTGCCGCCGGTCGGCGGCCTGCGAGCCCGCGCTGCTGACGCGCATCGGGATCGAGGGACCGCTCGTGCGGGGGCGCTGGCGTCCGGCGCTCGAGCTCGGGCTCGGCGGCGGAGCGCACGTGGCCGTGGGCTGGCGACGCAGCTGGTACGGCCGGCGCTAACGCCGGGCCCCTCCGAAACGCCGACGCCCCTCGCGCGGGCGAGGGGCGTCGGGAGATTCAGGCGACCGAGGCGGCGGTGGCGGCCTTGGGCGGCTGGGCGAACCGGAGGCCGAGCTCGCGCAGCTGCTGGAGCTCCTGCGGCCTCAGTTCGGGGAAACGCTCACCGAAGTAGCGCATCGTGTCGTCGAACCAGGTGGCCTGGTCGTCGGGGTCGGCGCCGATGACGCCGCACGACATGATGTGCTGGAACAGCTCGTCGCGGGCTTCGTCGAGGGGCGACGGTGCCGACGGCATCGTCCGGCGGAACTGCTTCTTGGCCATCGAGTGGTGTTGGGAGAAAGCCTGCCCTTCGTGGACAGACGCCCAAAGCTAACGCGAAGGTCGGGCCTTTCCAACCAGGGTCCGGCGCTCGCGGGCGATCGTGACGATCCGCTCGGCGAGCCAGTCCGGCGCGTCC
Source organism: Gemmatimonadota bacterium (assembly GCA_021298835.1). Classification (GTDB taxonomy): domain Bacteria; phylum Gemmatimonadota; class Gemmatimonadetes; order Gemmatimonadales; family Gemmatimonadaceae; genus JAJTHG01. Next base: position 21,265 of record JAJTHG010000009.1, on the reverse strand, counting down.
TCCGGAACCAGCCGCCCCGCCCCGGGCACGGTCTCGAACCGTCCGGCGGGGAACGCGGCCGCCAAGGCCGAGTGGTCGTCGGCGTCGAGCCAGCGTTCGCGTTCGCCCCGCACCACGAGCACGGGACAAACCACGGCACCGAGGTCCAACTCCGCCATGTCGTCGCGGTCGAGCGCAGCCCCGAGGGCCAACAGGTGCCGGGCGCCGTCGCGTCCGGCGAACGGGGCGAGGTATCGCGCGACCAGCGCCGACGGGGGGCCCTGCTCCGGCGAGCCCCACTGCCGGGCCAGCAGGGCCTCGACGAGCGGAGCCGCCCCGAGCACCCCCTGTCCGATCCGGAGCGCGAGGCGCGCGGCGTCGGCGGGGAGCGCCGCGACGTCCGCCGACGGCAGCGCCCGCGGGGTCATCGGGTTGACGAGCACCAGGTGCGACACGCGGTCGGGGTCCGATGCCGCCAAGCGCATCGCCACCGCGCCGCCGAAGTCGAGGCCGACGAGGATCACGGCCCCGAGGCGCAGGGCGGCCAGCGCGCGCTGGAGCGCGTCGGCCTGCGCCGCCACGCCGAACTCGGCATCCCGCGGCCGGTCGCTCTCGCCGTGCCCGAGCAGGTCCGGGGCCCATGCCACGACGCCGGCGCGCGCCAGGGTCGGGCCGACGTGCCGCCACACGAAGCCGTGCGTGCCGAAGCCGTGCACGAGCACCACGTGGCGCGTCTCGTGGCCCCAGCGGGCCACATGCAGGGCGCCGGCGCCGGCCGGAACGCGCAGGAGGTCGGGAGCGAGCCGCACGGCGCGCAAGCTACGTCGGCGGCGCAGGACGCGCGGGGGCTGCGGGGGCTGCGGCGGCCGCGGCGGCCGCGGCGGCCGCGGCGGCCGCTTGCGAAGCGACGGCCATCCGGACGATACTGCCCCTGCACGAGCCGTGCCCACCGACCGGAGTTCCCGTGTCCGACGAGCAGACGTACGACGACGATCGCGCGCGGAACCTCGAGCGGATGCTGCAGGCGCTCGCGGCGCGCATCGACGAACTCGCCGCGCGCGGCGAACTCCTCCCGCGGGCCGGCGAGCTGATGCGGCTGATCGGCGACGTGAAGAGCGAGCTGTTCCACTACGAAGTGCGCATCACCTACGACACGCCCGAGGTGGCGAAGCACCGCCGCCTCGTGGACGACGCCAAACGCCAGGGCCCCGACGCGTGGACCCCCACGCAGTGGTCGCCCGCCGACGAGGATCCCCCCGCGTGGTGAAGGTTCAGCAGAAGAAGGGCGGCAACACGTTCTGGGTCGCGCTCATCGGTCTCGCCGCCGTCGGCGCCGGTGCCCTGGGCTATCTCGCCTCGCGGCAGCAGGCGACGGTCGTCACGCTCGACCCGTCGCTCCCCAAGGTCGCTGCCGAGGGGTACACCCTCGGCCGTCCCGACGCCCCCGTCGAGATCATCGAGTTCGCCGACTACGAGTGCCCCGTGTGCGCGCAGTACGCGGCGGTCACCGATCCCGACGTGCGCAAGCGGCTCGTCGAGCCCGGGCTCGCCAAGTTCACGTACTACGATTTCCCCCTCGACATGCACCCGAACACGGTCTCGGCCATGCTTGCCGCGGCGTGCGCGAACGACCAGGGAAAGTACTGGGAGATGCACGACCGGATCTACCAGGGGCAGCTCGAGTGGAACACGCAGGCGACCCGGAATCCCCGAAAGGTGCTCGCGGGCTACGCGACGGAGCTCGGGCTCGACGCCGGCGCGTGGGAGCGCTGTTTCGACGAGCGGAAGCACCTGCCCCGCATCCAGGCCTCCCAGCAGGAGGCGCTCAAGCGTCGGCTGAACGGGACCCCGGCGTTCATCGTGGGGGACAAGCTGATCCCCGGGAACACGACGTTCGACGACCTGAAGGCGCTGGTGGACTCGGCGATCGCCCGGAAGCAGGCGGCGGCGCCGCCGACGAAGTAGGGACGAGGGGCGGCAGCGCCCGGATCACGCCGGCGAGCGCCGCCCCTCGAGCCGCAGGACCACGCCCGGCGGCTCCTCCGCCTCCGCCGACGGCTCGGGCGGCAGGTCCGCGTCCGCCCCCGCCGGCGGGGGCGCCGGCTCGGTCACCGCGGGATCGAGCGCCTCGCCGAGCTTCACGAGCGCGCGCGTCGCGACCGTGCTGGCCAGCGGCTCGGCCAGCCCCAGCTCGCGGACGTAGATCTCGATCGCGCGGTCGTACGACGCGTCCTCGGCGAGTGCATCGACGAAGAGCAGGGCGCTGCGCACGTGGGCCTCGGTCAGGGCCTCCTCCGCGCGCGCCTGCGCCAGCCGCAGCCGACGCTCGCCCGCCGGCGAGAGCGGTCGGGCGAAGAGGGTTTCAGGCAGGAGCCGTCCGAGCCAGCGGAACATGTCGGGTCAACTCTCCTGGGACTCGTACTGTTCCTTGAGCGACGCCACCACCGACGGATCCGCGAGCGTCGTGGTGTCGCCGAGGGCGCGTCCATCGGCGATGTCGCGCAGCAGCCGCCGCATGATCTTCCCCGACCGCGTCTTCGGCAGGTCGGCGGAGAAGAGCACGTCGTCCGGCCTGGCGATCGCGCCGATCTTCGCCGCGACGAACTCGCGCAGCTCGTCCCGCAGCTCGCCCGAGGCCGGCACACCCTCGCGCAGCGTCACGAAGGCCGCGATCGCCTGACCTTTCAGCTCGTGGTGCTTCCCCACCACCGCGGCCTCCGCCACGGCCGGATGCTCCACGAGGGCGCTCTCGACCTCCATCGTGCCGATCCGGTGGCCGGCCACGTTCAGCACGTCGTCCACCCGCCCGAGGATCCACCAGTAGCCGTCGTCGTCGAGCTTCGCGCCGTCGCCGGCGAAGTAGAGATCGGGGCGTCCCGGCCACTTCGAGAAGTACGTCTGCTCGTACCGCGCGTGGTCGCCCCAGATCGTGCGCAGCATGGACGGCCACGGCCGCGTGATCGTGAGCAGGCCGCCGCCCTTCGCCAGCGCGTTGGCCTGGGCGTCCACGAGCTGCACCGCATAGCCCGGCAGCGGGTGCGTGGCCGAGCCCGGTTTCGTGTGCGTCACCCCCGGCACCGGCGAGATCACGATCGCGCCGGTCTCGGTCTGCCACCACGTGTCCACGATCGGGCAGCGGTCGCCGCCGACGACCCGGCGGTACCACATCCACGCCTCGGGGTTGATCGGCTCGCCCACCGAGCCGAGGAGCCGCAGTCGGGAGAGGTCGTGCTTCCCGACGTGGTGGTCGCCCCACTTCATGAAGGCGCGGATCGCCGTCGGAGCCGTGTAGAAGATCGTCACGCCGTGGCGCTCGCAGAGTTGCCAGAAACGGTCGCGCTCGGGCCAGTCGGGGGCCCCCTCGTACATCACGCACGTCGCGCCGTTGGCCAGCGGGCCGTACACCAGATACGAGTGTCCCGTGATCCAGCCGACGTCCGCGGTGCACCAGAAGACGTCGTCGTCGCGGAGGTCGAAGACCAGTTGCATCGTCGTCGTCGCCCCGACGAGGTAGCCGCCCGTCGAGTGCACGATGCCCTTCGGTTTGCCGGTCGTCCCCGACGTGTAGAGGATGAACAGCTCGTCCTCGGCGTCCATCACCGCCGCGTCGCAGTGCGGGTCGGCGTGCTGCATCAGCCGATGGTACCAGTGGTCGCGCCCGTCCCGCATCTCGGCGAAGGACTCGTCGGCGGCACCGGCCGGCAGGCGGCGGACGACCACGCAGTGCTGCACCGACGGCGCCGCCTCGAGCGCGCGGTCGGCGTTCCGCTTGAGCGGCACCACCTGCCCGCGGCGGTACCCGCCGTCGGCGGTCACGAGCACCTTCGCCTGCGCGTCGTCGAGCCGGTCGCGCAGCGACTCGGGGGAGAACCCGCCGAAGACCACCGAGTGGATCGCGCCGATGCGCGCGCACGCGAGCATCGCGACCGCCGCCTCGGGAACGAGCGGAAGGTAGATCCCCACCCGGTCGCCGCGCCGCACCCCCAACTGCTTGAGGACGTTCGCGAACTTGCACACCTCGACGTACAGGTCCCAGTACGTGAGCGTGCGACGGTCGCCGTTCTCCCCCTCCCAGACGAACGCCGCCTTGTTGCGCCGCCACGTGCGCACGTGCCGGTCGAGGCAGTTCTCGGCCACGTTCAGCGTCCCGCCGAGGAACCACCGGACCCGGGGCGGCTGCCAGTCGAGCACCTGCGTCCACGGCGTGTGCCACTCGACGCGGCTGCGGGCCTGCTCGGCCCACCACGCCTCGGGATCGGCGGCGGCCGCCTCCCACGCGGCGCGGGTGGTGACCTGGGCCTCGCGCACGAACGCCTCGCCCGGCGCGAAGGTGCGGGTTTCGTCGAGCAGCGCGGCGATCTCGCTCATCCGCCGGCCCTCCGGAGGTGGTTGCTCATGCAGGTTTGACCGTGCCGTGGGGGTGGGACCGGCCGCGTGACGCCAGCCGCGCGTCAAGTGTGACGACCCGCGAGGGTTTGCGCCACCGGCGCGCGGTCCGCCGCGCGGTCCGGCGCGCGGTCCGCCGCCGCTTGCCGCGCTGCGCGGCGGGCGACACGTTGCGCGCATGAACGGTCCGTCCCCCGCGGCGTCCGGGCTCCCGTTGCGCGACCGCACCGTGCTCGTCACCCGACCCGAGGGCGGCGGCGAGCTGCAGCGCCGCCTCGAGGCGCTCGGGGCGCAGGTTCTCGCGGTGCCGGCCACGACGATCGAATGGCTGCCGGCCGCCGCATTGGACGAGGCGCTCGCGCACCTCGGCGCCTTCGCGTGGGCCGTGTTCACGTCGCGCAACGCCGTGCAGGCCGTTGTCGCGCGGCTGCGCCAGGCGAACCGCGCTCCGGACGCCCTTGCGACCCTGCGGCTGGCCGCCGTCGGGACGGCCACGGCGGAGGCGCTGCACGCGCGCGGGCTCGAGGTGTCGGTCGTGCCGGCGCGCTTCAGTGCCGAGGGGGTGCTCGCGGCGTTCCGCGAGCGGGCGGACGTCGCCGGCACCCGGGTGCTCTACGCGACCGCCGAGGGCGCGGCCGACACCCTGCCCGCGGGCCTCGCGGCGCTGGGGGCGGAGGTCGAGCGGGTCGCCTGCTATCGGTCGGTACGCGACGACTCGGCGGCGCCCGCACTGGCCCGGGCAGCCGGGGTCGCCGACGCCGTCACCCTGACCGCCCCGTCCACCGTCGCGGCGTGGGTGGCGGCGGCCGGCGATGCGGCGCGGACCGTGCCGGTGGTCTCCATCGGGGCCGTGACGACCGAGGCGGCGCGCGCGGCCGGCCTGCGCGTGGTGGCGGAAGCGTCGCCCTCGACATCCGAGGGATTGGCGGACGCGGTCCGCCGCTACTTTGTCTCGGCATGACGACTCTCCGCATCGGCACTCGCTCGTCGGCCCTCGCCATGGCGCAGGCCGAGCAGGTGCAGGCGATGCTCGCGGCGCACGGCGTGGCCGCCGAGCTCGTCACGTACACGACCATCGGCGACCGCATCCTCGACCGCCCGCTCGCCGCCATCGGCGAGAAGGGGCTCTTCACGAAGGAGCTCGAGGACGACCTGCTGGGGCGGCGCACCGACTGCGCGGTGCACTCGCTCAAGGACCTGCCGACCGAGATGCCGGCGGGGCTGGTGCTCGGAGCGCTGCTCCCGCGCGAGGATCCGCGGGATGCTCTCGTGCTGCCGAACGCCGCGAAGGCCGCGGGGCTCGGCGACATCCCCACGGGGGCGACCGTCGGCACGTCGTCGCTGCGCCGGCGCGCCCAGCTCAAGGCCGCCCGCCCCGACCTGCACGTCGTGGACCTGCGCGGCAACGTCGGCACTCGCCTGCGCAAGGTGGACGACGGCGTGGTGGACGCCGCGATCCTGGCGGCCGCCGGCCTGCACCGGCTCGGGCTGCGCGACCGAATTGCCGCCTACCTCGAGCCGCCGCACTGGCTGTCGGCTGCCGGCCAGGGCGCGATCGCGGTGCAGGTGCGCGCTGGCGACGGGACCGTCGGACCGATCGTCGCGCGGCTCAACGATGCCGCCACGTGGCAGACGGTCTCGGCGGAGCGGGCGTTCCTGGCGGCCCTCGAAGGCGGGTGCCAGGTGCCGATCGGCGCCCTGGCCGCGGCGGGGCGACTGCACGGCTTCATCGCCGGACTCGACGGGACGCGGATGGTGCGGGGAGACGACCGCCTCGATGGGAACGACCCCGTGGGGACCGGACAGCGGCTGGCCGCCCGGCTCCGCGCTCAGGGCGGCGGGGAGATCCTCGCGACGCTGCGGGAGACACCCGGGGCCGGGTAGGGGCGCGGGCAACGAACGTGACGGCTCCTGCGTTGAAAGGGGCTGTCCCTTCGTTTTTGTCCCCCATCAGGCTTCCCCATGTCGCCACTGCCGACGATCGCCTTGCGCGCGATCGCCGTGCTCGTCCTCGCCGCCGGCGCCCCCGGCGCCCCCGGCGCCGCCGGCGCGCAGGAGTCCGCGCCACCGGCCGTCCCCGGGCCGCGCGCCGCGGGCGGGCGCGCCCCGCAGCCCGACGCCGCCCAGCTCGTGCGCGGCTTCTTCGACTGCCAGTCGTTCAACTGCCGCGAATTCGACTACGTGCGGACCGAGATCCCGTGGGTGAACTGGATGCGCGACCGGTTCGACTCGCAGGTGCACGTGCTGGTGACCTCGGTGCGCAATGGCGCGGGCGGGCTGGACTTCACGGTGGCGTTCATCGGCCGCGAGCGCTGGCAGGGGCAGATCGACACGCTGCGCGCGACGACATTGCCCAACGATGCGGACGACGTCGTCCGCCGGAAGCTCGTGCAGGTCATCCGCGTGGGACTCGTGCGCTATGCCGCGCAGACGCCGCTGCTCTCCCGCCTCAACGTGGGGATCCTCGGGCCGGCGATGGCGCCGCCGACGCCGAAGGACGTGCGCGACCCGTGGAACTACTGGATCTTCACGATCGGCGGGTCCGGGTCGGGGACGCTCGAGTCGCGGCAGGAGGACGAGCAGGCGAGCGGCAACTTCTCCGCCACCCGCGTCACCGAGGCGTGGCGGCTGGGGCTCGGCGTCTCGACGTCCTACAACGGCCGGGCCTTCCAGCTCGACTCGACCGGGGCGCGGCGGACGTTCATCAACCGGACGTACGACGGGTCGCTGTACGCCGTGCGCGCGCTCGGCCCCCGGTGGTCGGCGGGCCTGCTCGGCTCGGTGGGCTACAGCGACTTCCTCAACGAGGACCTCATCCTCCGCGTCCAGCCGGGCATCGAGTACAACGTGTATCCGTGGTCCCAGGTCGTGCGCCGCCAGCTCTCGGTGATGTACGCGGCCGGGCCGGTGCACTTCGACTACATCCGGCCGACCATCTTCGGCCTGCTGCGCGAGACGCGGCTGCAGCACAAGCTCATCGCGACGCTCGCCCAGCGGCAGAGCTGGGGAACGCTCACGGTGACGGTGCAGGGCCAGCAGTTCCTGCACGACCCGACGAAGTACAACCTGTCCATCAACGGATTCTCGAATTTCCGACTCGGCAAGGGCCTCTCGATCAACCTCTCCGGCTCGGCGGCACAGGTACGGGACCAGCTGTACCTGCCGGCCGGCGGCCTGTCGCAGGAGCAGATCCTGACGCGGCAGCAGGCGCTGGCCACGGACTACGTGGTGCGCTTCAACGTCGGGCTCTCCTACACGTTCGGTTCGATCTACAACACGGTCGTGAACCAGCGCCTCAACGCCCTGCTCGGCTTCGGCCGGGGATTCAACCAGTTCGGCGGCGGCGGCGGCGGCGGCGGCGGGCGGTGACGCCCGTGGCCCCGCCCGCGTGTCATGGGCATGACGGGATCGTGAGGGCGGAATGAGGGGCGCGTGAGGTTTCGATGAAGGCCGTTGCGGCATCGCCCGGCCGCGACGGTCTTTCCCCGTGTCCTGCGACGTCGGGCAACCTCCCGCCGTCCCGCAGTGTCGAACCCGGCGTCCCCCCCCCTTCTGTCATGCCGCTCCTCCTCAGGCCGGTCCCGAACCTTCTGGCATTCGTCGTCGGCGCGCTGCTCGCCCCGCCGACCCCCGCCCCCGCGCAGGGGCCACCGCCGGGCGCGATGGCGACGGGCGGTGCGCCGCGCGCCGTCGGCCCGGACTCGGCGACGCTGCAGGCGCAGGCGGTGCGGGTCTTCCTCGACTGCCAAGGGGGACGCGCCTGCGGCAGCGAGCGCGACTTCTACGTCACGGAGATCAACTTCGTGAACTGGATGCGCGACCGCTTCGACGCCGAGGTGCAGCTGCTCGTCAGCGCGCTGGGCAACGGGGGCGGCGGGACCGAGTACACGGTGACCTTCATCGGCCGGAAGCGCTTCGAGGGGATGACCGACACCCTCGTGCACAACTCGCTGCCCAACGATCCCGACGCGAGGATCCGTGCGGATCTCGCGCGCACCTTCAAGCTCGGGCTCGCGCGCTACGTGGCGAAGTCGGGGCTCGCGTCGCGCTTGCAGCTCGCCTACGTCTCGCCGATGGGGGCCCAGCAGGCGAGCCCCCGGTCGCTCAAGGACCCGTGGAACTTCTGGGTGTTCTCGACCAACACGAACTTCAGCGGGAGCGGCGAGACCCGGCAGCAGTTCTACAGCGGCTCGGCGTCCTTCAGCGCCGCCCGCAACACCGAGTCCCTGAAGCTCAACCTCTCGGCCAGCGGCAACTACAACGAGTCCGACTTCAACGTGCCGGCGGGGCCGTCCACGCCGGCGTTCCAGGTGACGAACATCCAGCGCGGCTTCGCGATGAACGCGCTGTCGGTGTGGACGCTGTCGCCGCACTGGTCGGCGGGCATGAAGGCCGGCGTGAGCCAGTCCGACTTCCTCAACCAGGCGTTCACGGCCCGGCTCCAGCCGGCCGTCGAGTACAACGTCTTCAAGTGGTCCGAGCAGACGCGCCGGCAGTTGACGTTCCTCTACAACATCGGGCCCAATCGCTACCAGTACCAGCGCCGCACCATCCTGGGGTTCGACCGGGAGACACGCTGGAGCCAGCAGTTCACGGCGTCGCTCGTGGCGCGCCAGTCATGGGGATCGGCGAACGTCTCGGCCGATTGGCTCAACTACCTGCACGACTTCGACCGTCACGCCCTGACCCTGTCGGGGTTCCTCGACCTCCGCATCGGGCGCGGACTGTCCATGAACATCGGCGGCAACGTCGGGCGCGTACGCGACCAGATCTACCTCCCGGCGGCGGGCAACACCGAGGAGGAGATTCTCCTGCGGCGCCAGGCGCTGCAGACCGACTTCCGCATCGGCGGCTTCGTCGGGATCCGCTACCAGTTCGGCTCGATCTACAACACGATCGTCAACCAGCGCTTCAGCTCGCTCGGGTCGAGCGGCGGCCGGTTCTTCTTCTTCTGACGCGCCAGCGGGACCGACGCCGCTGCTCGTCCCGCCCCCTCACCCCGCGAGGCCGCCAAGCCAGTGAAGCACGCCGTCATCGCCCGACGTGTCGCCGACGTCCTGCCGTGGCACTCGGTTGCCCTCGCCGCCGTCCTTGCGCTGGCGCCCCCCGCCGCGGTGGCGCAGCCGGCGCCCGTGTCGCCCCCTCGCGCCGCCGCCGCCGGTCCGCGACTGCTCCGCGTGTTCTTCGACTGCCCGCAGTTCGCCGCCGACCGGTACGTCGCGGCGTGTCAGGGGGACTTCTTCACCCAGACGCTCACCTTCGTCTCGTGGACGCGCGACCGCATCGACGCCGACGTGCACGTGCTCGGCCGCGGTATCGCGACCGGCGGCGGCGGGATTGAGTTCACGCTGGCCTTTCTCGGCCGCGGCCGGCTCGCGGGGCGCGCCGACACGCTCGTGGTCACCACGATCCCCAACGAGAGCGAAGGGGAAGTGCGGGGCAAGTTCTCGGAGGCGCTCAAGGTCGGGCTGTTTCCCTTTCTGCGCGGGACGGCCGGGGCGTCGCAGTTGAAGCTGGTGGCCGAGGGCGGCGCGGTGCCGCCGAAGGCCGACCCGAAGGCGCTCGCAGACCCGTGGAACTTCTGGATCTTCAGCGTCGGGGCCTGGGGCAACGGCAACGGCGAGGCGCGCGTGAAGGGCACGCAGCTCAACGTCAATGCCAGCGCGAGCCGCATCACCGAGACCCTGCGACTCGGCGTGTCCACGGATGCCGGGTACAACGACCAGCGCTTCGCGTTTCCCGGCCAGCCGACGTCCGTGAACATCCTCCGGAACTACGCCCTCGACGGCCGCGTCGTGCGGGCGCTCGACGGCCACTGGTCGTTGGGGGCGTTGACGCGACTGTCCCAGAGCGACTTCGTCAACGCCCGGCTGGTCGCGCGTGTGGCGCCGGTGCTCGAGTACAACGTCTTCCCATGGTCGCAGGCGACGACGCAGCAGCTCACGCTCGCCGCGGCCGCGGGCTGGGCGCGGTTCCGGTGGATCGACACGACGATCTTCGACCGCGCGCGCGAGACGCGCCCCTTCTCGCAACTGGTCGGGGCGTTCAGCAACCGGGAATCGTGGGGCAGCAACTCCGTACGCCTCCTCTACCAGAACCTGCTCGACGACCCGGCCAAGCACCGCCTCAGCATGAATGCCGAGGTGGACCTTCGGGTCGCCAAGGGACTGTCCATCAACCTGTGGGGCGAGTACGCCAGCATCCGCGACCAGATCAACCTCGCGAAGGGCGGAGCCACGCGCGACCAGGTGCTGGTGCGGCAGCGGGCCCTGGCCACCAACTACCAGTACTTCTTCGGCGTCGGCGTGAACTACACCTTCGGCTCGATCTACAACACGATCGTGAACCAGCGGCTCGAACGCTTCTTCATCGCAAGTCTGTAGGGCAGCGACGATCGCCGGCGCTCGGCGGATCGGGTCTCGCGGGCCCGCCGCACGCGCGCCGCGACCTTCCGCCCGGCGTTACGTTTCCGGCGACATGCCGGATTTCCCCGTCGCCCGTCCCCGCCGCCTGCGCCGCACCGAGGCGCTGCGCTCGATCGTCCGCGAGCACGCCCTCGACCCGCGGCAGTTCGTCTGGCCGCTCTTCGTGCGGCCCGGCACCGGGGTCCGCACCCCCGTCGGTTCCATGCCCGGCGTCTTCCAGACGTCCGTGGACGAGTGCGTCAAGGACGCCGTCGCCGCCCACGCCGCCGGCGTCGGCAGCGTGATCCTCTTCGGCATCCCCGAGGCCAAGGATCCCGAGGGCACCGGCGCGTGGCACGAGCACGGCCCCGTGCAGGACGCCGTGCGCGCGATCAAGCGCGAGGTCCCCGGGCTCGTCGTCATGACCGACGTCTGCCTGTGCGAGTACACCTCGCACGGCCACTGCGGCATCCTGCGCCCCGACGGGACGGTGGACAACGACGCCACCCTGCCGCTGCTCGCCCGCGAGGCCGTCAGCCACGCCCGGGCCGGCGCCGACGTGATCGCGCCGAGCGACATGATGGACGGCCGCGTCGCCGCCATCCGCGCTGCGCTCGACACCGCCGGCTTCGGTGAGACGCCGATCCTCGCCTACGCCGCCAAGTACGCCAGCGCCTTCTACGGCCCCTTCCGGGAAGCCGCCGAGAGCACCCCCCAGCAGGGCGACCGGCGCGGCTACCAGATGGACCCCGGCAACGGTGCCGAGGCGATCCGCGAAGTCGCGCTCGACCTCGCCGAGGGTGCCGACCTGGTCATGGTCAAGCCGGCCGGCCCGTACCTCGACATCATCCGCCGCGTGAAGGAGATGCCCGGGGCCGCCGGCATTCCCGTTGCCGCCTACCAGGTCAGCGGCGAGTACGCGATGCTCAAGGCCGCGGCCGCCAACGGCTGGCTCGACCACGACCGCGCGATGCTCGAGAGTCTCCTGGCGATCCGCCGCGCCGGCGCGGATCTCATCCTCACCTACTTCGCCGTGGACGCCGCCCGCGCCCTGCGCGGCGCCCGCTGACCCCTGCGTTGATGATCAACCCCTGGCACGACCTGCCGGCCGGCCCCGACGTGCCGTCGGTCATCACGACCGTCGTCGAGATCCCCACCGGCTCGAAGAACAAGTACGAGCTCGACAAGCAGACCGGGCTCCTGCGACTCGACCGTGTGCTCTATTCCGCTGTCCACTATCCCGGCGACTACGGGTTCGTGCCGCGCACGCTGCACGAGGACAATGACCCGCTCGACGTGCTCATCCATGTCAACGAGCCGACCTTCCCGGGCTGCCAGATCGACGTGCGCCCGGTCGGCGTGCTCAAGCTCCTCGACCGCGGCGAGCCCGACGACAAGATCCTCGCTGTGCCGGTGAGCGATCCCTACCACACGGGCTACCACGACCTCGGCGACCTCCCGTCGCACTACACGAAGGAGGTCGAGCACTTCTTCCTCGTTTACAAGGACCTCGAGGGGAAGCGCATGCAGATCCTCGGGTGGGAGGGTGCGGCGTCGGCCCGCGCGATCATCGCGTCGTCGCTCGCCCGGTACGCGGACAAGTTCGGCGCGCGCTGAGGCCGGCCCGATGCCGCTCTTCACGCAGGTCACGGGGTTCCTCCTGATCGCGCTCGCGGCCCTGTCGTTCGCGAGCACGGGGATGTCGTCGCTCCTCGCGGCCTTCCCGGCGCTGGCCGGCTTCCCGCTCGTGATCTACGGCGATGCCGCGAAGACGCCCGCGAAGAAGGCGCGCGCGATGCACATGGCCGTGGCGGTCGCGATGTTCGGCTGGCTCCTGTCGCTCCCCTTCGCATGGAAGGCGATCGCCCCGCGGCCGGCCGACGCCCCGTGGCCCCCGGGAGCGCTCGTCGGGCTCCTGACCTGCCTCGTCACGGCGGCGTACGTCGCCGTCGGGGTGGCGTTCTTCCTGCGCCGCCGCGCGCGCTCAGCGCGATAGCCGCTTCTTCTTCTTCCTGCCGTCGCCGGGGGCCGCCACCTTCACGGCGACCTCGGCCATCACCGCCAGACCGACCACCCGCACGACCGGCGCATCGCTCGGCAGCGCCCCGTCCGTGCCCCAGCGCTCGGTGAACGAGCCCAGAAACGCCCCGCCGGCCGCCTCCAGCCGCACCCCGGGCGGCACCAGCACGCGCACTTCCGCCATCCACGCCGAACAGTCGATCGTCGTCACCGGCCCCAGCAGCGCCTCGGTGAGGTCGAGCTTGACGTCGGACATGACCGCCACGATCCGCAGGTGCTCGGGGACCGTCCAGCTCCCCGTGCGCCGGACCTCCCCCATGATCGTGGCGATGCGCTCCTCGCGCCGCCGGACTGGCGTGCCCGGCGGGCCGAGTTGCGCGACGACCTCCCCGCCGTCCACGCGCGCCGGCATGGCGGTCACCGCCGGCAGCCCCGCCAGCAGAGCGTCGAGCTCCCGCGTGTCGGTGGCGACCTGCGCCCGCGAGAGCAGCGCGTCGAGCTCCTCGACCGTCAGCCGGTCGTGGGCGTAGTGGTGGCAGAGGGCCTGGATCGTGCGCTCGCGCGCGACCGCGACGGCGTCACCGGTGTCCATGAGAAGTCGGGCGGAGTGGAGGCGGTTGGGGAAACGTACGGGTCGGCGGCGCGGTCGGTGTCGGCGTTCGCGCCCGCCGGCGGGATCCGGCGCGGGCCGGCGAGCGCATCGAGCGTCGCGGCGAGCGCATCGAGCGGCAGGGCGAGCGCATGGAGCGCCGCGGGGAGCGCACGCAGGGCAAGGGCAAGCCGCCGGTCTGAGGGGGCCGTCGGTGCGCCCGCCGACCCACGTACGGGTGGGCGGCACGAGCGACGTCGGGGCGCGAGCTCCGGCGTCGTTTCGTATCGAGGCGGCCGTGGCGCCCGCCAGTCGGCCCGGGCGCTCGCCGTCCCGCTGGTGCCGATGGACTACCGGTGACGGCCGAAGACCAGCACCGCGTTGATTCCGCCGAACCCGAAGCTGTTCGACATCACCAAATCCACCCGGCTCGCCAGCCCGTCGCCGGTGATGTACGGCAGGTCGCACCCGGCGTCGGGCGTGCCGAGGTTCACGGTCGGCGGCAGCCAGTCGCGCGATAGCGCGAGGGCCGAGATGGCGGCCTCGAAGGCCCCGCTCGCCCCCAGCGCGTGGCCGTAGTACCCCTTCGTACCGCTCACCGGCACGCGGTCGGCGGCCGTGCCCAGCACCTGGCGGATCGCCGAGCTCTCGGTGGGGTCGTTGAGCGGGGTGCTCGAGCCGTGCGCATTGACGTACCCGAGCTCGTGCGGGCCGATCCCCGCGTCCGCGAGCGCCTGTCGCATGGCGCGGGCCGCCTGCGCCCCGTCCGGGCGCGGGGCCGTCATGTGGTGCGCGTCGTTCGTGGTGCCGTAGCCCAGCACCTCGGCGTAGATCGGCGCGCCGCGCGCCACCGCACGCGACCACTCCTCGAGCACCACCACCGTCGCTCCTTCGCCCATGACGAAGCCGTCGCGATCCCGGTCGAAGGGACGCGAGGCGTGCGCGGGATCGTCGTTGCGGGTACTCATCGCGCGGATCAGCGCGAAGGCGCCGAAGCACAGCGGCGCCAGCGGCGCCTCGGCCCCGCCGGCGAGCATCACGTCGGCATGGCCGTCGCGGATCTGCCGGAAGCCCTCGCCGATCGCCATCGCGCCGGAGGCGCAGCTCATGGCGTTGGTGCTGTTGGGGCCGCTGACGCCGAACTCGATCGCGATGTTGCACGACGCCGCCCCGCCGAAGACGGCCAGCGCGAGGGTCGCGTCCACCGCGCGAAGGCCTCCCTGCAGGTAGCGCCCGAGCTGCTCCTCCGCGTAGCCGACGCCGCCGAGGGCGGTGCCCATCATCGTCCCGACGCGCTCGCGGTCCTCGCGCGCGAGGTCGAGCGTCGCGTCGGCGATCGCGAGCTGCGAGGCGACGACGCTGAACTGGCCGAACCGGTCGAGCCGCTTCGCACGCCGTGCGTCGAGGTGATCGGCGGCGTCGAAGTCGTCCACCTGTGCGGCGCAGTGCGAGCGGAACGGCGCGGGGTCGAAGCGCGTCAGCGGCCCGACGCGCGAGCGCGGGTCCCGCAGCCCCTGCCACAGGGCCTCGCGACCGATGCCGAGCGGTGTGATCGCCCCGATCCCGGTCAGGGCGACGCGGCGCCGTTCGCCCGGCGGCCGGCTCGCGGTGCTCATCGTCCCTCCGTGCGGGCGGCCCGCACCGCCGCCGCGGCGAGGCCGGCCATCGTGCGGATGGCGATGCCGTGCACGAACACCGGGCCGATCACCATCGTCGCCGCGACGGGGCCGATCAGCGGCCAGCGCGGCCCGTCCCACACGTGCTCCAGCACGATCCGCGTGCGGCGCCCGCCCTCGAGCGGTTCGTAGCGCCACTCGACATCCATGCCCGTCGTCACGCCGCCCACGTGCCGGAAACGCACGCACGGCACGTCCGGCCGGACCTCCATCTCGCTGAGCCACCACGTGGGCCAGCCGACCGGTCCGAACGGCCGGTTCGCCGACATCTCGACGAGCCCGCCACCGTCCGTGGCGCGCTCGCGGAAGCGCACGAACCGGTAGTGCGCGAGGTGTTCCGGCCAGCGTTCGACGTCGGCGGCGAACCGGTGCATCACGGCGATCGGTGCGTCGGCCTCGCCGAGGTCCACCTGGACGAGGCGTCGTCCGGTGGGCATGGGGCCGAGGGCGTAGGGCGGGCGCATCATCATGCGGGGCGGGATCCGGGGTGAGGGAGGGGCGTCCAGGCGCAGGTCACGCGAAAGCCGCGGCGCGCGCGGGCCGCGACGGGGGCGGGCGTCACGCGGCGCGCGAGCGCCGCCAGCTCCGGCACGGTGAAGCCGCGCAGCACCGACAGCACGCCGTCGTGCCGCGCCCACGCCGAGAACCCGAGCGGCCACGAGGCCCCCCAGACGCCTGCGGCGGCCCACCAGCTGCGCCGGATGTCGGCCACGATGACCCGTCGCCGCGCCACGCGGTCGCATTCGGCCAGCAGGGCCAGCGCCTCGGGCTCCTCGAAGTGGTGCAGCACCTGCGAACAGGTGACGACGTCCACGCTGCGGTCGGCGAAGGGGAGCCGGAAGGCGTCGGCGACGAGCGCGGCCTGCACGCGCCCGCGCGCGGCGCGCGCGAGCGCTTCGGCGCGCTCGAGGCCGAGGGTCAGCAGCGTGCAGCCCGCGCGCCGCGCCACCGCCGCCGCGCGCGCGGGGATGTCGCCGAGCCCGGTGCCGACGTCGAGCAGCGTGGCGCGCGCGGGCAGCGCCGGCAGGCACCCCCGCAGCTCGGCGAGCACCGCCGACGTCCCGCCGAAGAGCGCGTTGGTGCGCGTCACGTCGGCGAGCTCGCGCACCGCCTGCTCGCCGGGTATGGCGTGCGGGGCGTCGAGGAACTCGATCCCCCGCCGTCGGGCGGGGACGAGCAGCCCCATCGTCACCGCTCGAGGGTCGCGTAGCCGCCGCGATAGTACAGGAGCGGCCGCGCGTCGCTGGTGGCCATGCCCAGCGTCTCGCCGACGACGAGCGTGTGGTCTCCCGCCTCGTGCATCGCCACCCGCCGGCACTCGATCCAGGCCACCACGTCGTCGAGCAGCGCCGCGCCGGTGCGCCCGCGCGTGAACCCCACGCCGTCGAAGCGGTCGGCCTCCTTCGACGAGAACCGGCGCGAGAGCGGCTCCTGCGTGTCGGCGAGGATGTTCACCGCGAAGTACTCGGCCCGCGCCAGCGCGTGGTACATCGACGCGTTGTGCGCCACGCTCACCAGGACGAGCGGCGGCGAGAGCGACACCGAGCAGAAGGCCGAAATGGTCATCCCGACGTCGCGCCCGGCGTCGTCGCGCGTGGTGACCACGGTGATGCCGGAGGCGAAGCGGCCGAGCGCCGCACGGAAGGAGTCCTTGTCGAGCACGGGGATGGGCGGACGGGTGGTCAGGCGGGTGTGGCCAGTCGTGGCGCCGACGGGCGCGGCGGCGTCGCACGCCGGGGCAGCAGGAACGACGACCAGAAGCGCGGATGCAGCACCTCGCGCGGCGGCACGAAGTCGCCCGCGACCCCGACCAGGAGATCGGCGAGGTCGCGGCGCTCCTCGAGCACGATGGCCGCACGGTCGAGCAGTGCGGGGAAGGTCACGGCCGTGCCGATGAGCCGCTCGACGCGCCACTTGCCGGCGAAGGCGGCGCGGCGGGCGCGCTCGTAACCCGCGAGCGCGTCGCCGCGCACCGCCACGCCGGGACGCGCCCGCGCGGCCTCGGCGGCGAACGGCGCGAGCAGCTCGGCGCCGCGCAACGCCGCGTAGATCCCCTCGCCGGTGAAGGGGTCGAAGAAGTCGGCGGCGTCGCCGACGAGGGCGACGCCCGGGGCCCAGCCCCGACGCGCCGCGCTGGCGAACGGGCCCGTCGCGAGCACCGGCGTCACCCGGCGGGCCGTCGCGAATCGCGGGGCGAGGTGCGGAATGGCCGCGACCCGCCGCGCGAGGAACCCGGTCGCGTCACCGGCGAGCCCGGCCGATCGGGCCACCGGCACCACGAGCGCGACGTTCGTGCGCCCGCCCCCAACGTCGGCGAGGCCCACGTACCCGTCGCGCTCGACGTGCATCTCGCCATGGGCGCCGATGCCGGACACCCCCTCGTAGTGCGCCACCAGCGCCACGCGCCGCTGGAAGAACGGCAGCGTCCGTGCGAGGCCGGCGCGCCGCGCGACCTGGCTGCGCAGGCCGTCCGCCCCGACCACCAGCGACGCCCGCACGGTCCCGCCGGTGGTCTCGACGCCGGCCACGCGGCCGCCGGCGTCACGCATCAGGCCCGTGACGCGCACGCCCTCGCGCACGTCCGCGCCGGCGGCCCGCGCCGCGCCGAGCAGCAGCGGGTCGAGCGTCGTGCGCGGCACCGCCAGCCCGCGGTCGCGGAAGCCGCGGAACCCGTGCGCCGCGGCGAACTCGCCGCGGATCTGCCGGCCGTTGGGGGCGCGCACGATCATGCCCGCCAGTTGCGCCGCCCCCGCCCCCTCGACGGCCGCGAGGACGCCGAGCTCCTCGAGCAGCCGCGAGGCCTCCGGGCTCAGGTACTCGGCGCACGCCTTCGGGCGGGGGAAGCGCGCACGGTCGAGCACCGTCACGCCGAGGCCCTCCCGCGCCAGGAACGCGGCCGTTGCCGCGCCGGCGGGGCCACCACCGACGATGCAGACGTCCGTCACTGCGGGGAGTGCGCGCATGGCCGTAGAACCCGGGAAGGTGGCGGGCCGTTCCGCGACGGCCCGCCCACAAGCTAGCCCGCGCGCGCCGCGACCCAACCCGCCGTCACGGCGCCGACTGCGGTCGCGAGCGCGTTGACGACGTCGTTGCCCACGCCGCCTGCGCCGCCGACCGCCCGCGTGTCGCCGCCGCAGGCATGCCGCACCTGTTCCGTGAGCGCGCCGCACGCCTCGCAGCGGCGCCGTTCCTGAAGGGTCGCGCCCAGCACCGAGTCCGCCAGCGCGCCGGCGAGGCCGCCCGCCGCGACGGGCTCGACGCGCGCCGGCAGGCCCAGGCCCTCGGCGCACGCGCCGATGACCACCGCGCCCGCGATCATCGCCAGCGAGCCCGCGACCGTCACGCCGCCCGACATGCCGGCGTCGAGCGGCCGCCAGGTCAGCACGTGGCGGGGCGTCCCGCCGACCCACGTGCCCACCTCGGTGGCCCACGTGTCGGCCGCCGACGCTGCCAGTGCGCCGGCGCCGACGGCGGCCCACACGGCGTCGCGCGTCAGCAGCCACGCGCCCGCCGCGACGCCGAAGGCGGCGCCGTTCGCCAGTACCTGCGCCGCGTCCCGCGCCCCGCCCTTGGCCACGGTGCCGGCGGTGCGCGATGCCTTGCGGGCGGCCCCCAACCGAGACAGCGCGCTGCTCGACACGAAGTACGCGATCAGCACGGCCGCCCACGCGGGGCCCGCCGCCGCGGCGAGCGTCCCGAGCAGTGCCGCGGCCGCCGCGCCACTGCGCGAGAGACTGCCGGCGCGCCACGCCGCGCCGGCGATGCCGGCGGCGACCACTGCACCCACGGTGACGGGGACGAATGCGGCCATCCCCGCGTCAGTCGCTCGGCGGAGCGACCGCGTCGAGCGCCCGGGCGATGCGCGCCCGCAGGGTCGGCGGGGCCGGGTCGTGTGCGCCGGCCCGGCCCCGCACGAGCGCGAGCAGCGCCCGGTCGCGGGCCGCCGCCGCGGCGCACCCGTCGCACTGGTCCACGTGGCGCGCGATGCGTTCGGCGACCGGAGCGGCGACCTCGCGGTCGAGCCACGCGAAGAGGGCCTCGCGGACGTCGGCGCACGCCGTCGGCCAGCCGGCCCGTTCGGCCCGGCCCGCGTTCACGATCGCCGCTCCCGCCACGTCCGCATGTCCCGCCGGCTCCGCATCGAAAAACCGACGGCACGCTACCGGATTTCCCGGAGCCCCGCAACGCCGCACGGCGGCCCGCCGGGAAATTGAGGCGCTGTCCGGGCACGGTTACAATGTCCCGGTCGCCGCGCGTCGCGGCCACGCCCCCTCGCCCGTTCGCCATGATCACCGCCGGCATCGACGCGCTGCTCCCCCTCAGCCTCCTCGAGGCGGTGCGTGGCGTGGACACGCCGATCGACCACCTCGACACCGAGGTCGTCCCCGAACTGCAGAACAAGCGCTTCGGGCTGTCCGACACGGTCTACGCCCAGATCCGGCGGTACGCCGACACCCGCCGGAAGGGGCAGCGCGTGCCGCTCGACGAGGTCGTCGCGCTCGCCCGGCTGATCGGGCGGCGCCCCGACGCGGAGCAGGTGTTCCGCGCGGCGGGGCGCCACCTCGCGCGGCAGGCGTACGGGGCGCTGCCCGGGGCGACGCGCGCCATGGCCCGCGGGCTGCCCGCGCTGGTCTCGCGGCCGATCGCGCTGCGCGGCGTGCGCCGCGTCGCGGAGCGCTACTTCGACGGGACCGTCCGGCGGCTCGGCGATTCGATCATCCTCTCCGTGCCGGCCGCGGTCACCGCGGACGCGGCGCCGGGGCCTGCCGCCGCGGCGTTCTACGAGGCGGGGCTGCGCGAGCTGCTGCAGCAGCTCACGGGCCACGACGCGGCGGTGCAGCTGGTGAAGTTCGCGGCACGCGACGCGGGCATCTCGGAGTGGCGCGCCGAGTGGCGCGCGCCGGCCGCGTGACCATGCGACTCTCGCCGGCGACGCTGCCGGCCCTCCAGGCCGCGCTGGCGGCCGAGGGGCTGGATGGCTGGCTGCTGTACGACTTCCGCGGCGCGAACGCGATCGCCGCATACCTGATCGGCATCGAGGGCATGGCCACGAGGCGCCTCTTCGCGTGGATCCCGCGGGAGGGGACGCCGGTGGCCGTGCAGCACGCGATCGAGCCGGGGCCCTTCCGCCGCTGGCCGGCCGAGTGGCCCCGGCGCGTGTACTCGGCGTGGACCGAGCTCGACGAGCACCTCGCGGCACTCGTGGCCGGCCGGCGGGTGGCGATGGAGTACTCGCCGGGCGACGCCGTGCCGGTCGTGGATCGCGTCCCGGCCGGCGTGGTCGAGCTCGTGCGCGCGGCCGGGGCGACGGTCGTCTCGTCGGCCCCTCTCATCACCGCCGCCTTCGCCGCGTGGACCCCGGAGGACCATGCCTCGCACGACCGGGCGGCTGAGGCGCTGGCGGTGATCGCGGCCGAGGCGTTCCGCCGCATCGGCCACGGCGTGCGCCGAGGCGCAACGGTCTTCGAGCACGAAATCCAGGCCGGCATCCGCGCGGCCTGCGAAGCGCGGGGCCTCGTCACGGACCACGGGCCCAACGTCAGCGCGGGGACCCACGCGGCCGACCCGCACTACGAGCCGTCGCCCGCGCGGCCGCGTGCCTTCGCCGACGGCGACGTCGTGCTGATCGACCTCTGGGCCCGCGAACCCGACGGGATGTGGGCGGACCAGACGTGGATGGCGGTGCTCGGGGCGCCGTCCCCTCGCCAGCGCGAGGTGTGGGCCGCGATCCGCGACGCGCGCGACGCCGCGATCGCCGCGCTGCGCGAGGGGCTCGCCGCCGGCCGGCCGATGACCGGGGCCGCCGCCGACGACGCCGCGCGCGCCGTCGTGACCGCGCGCGGCTTCGGCCCCTGGTTCACCCACCGCACCGGGCACTCGATCGACCGTCGCGGGCTGCACGGCGCCGGGCCCAACCTCGACAACCTCGAGACGAAGGACGGCCGCGCACTGGTGCCCGGCTGCGGCTTCTCGGTCGAGCCGGGCGTCTATCTGCCCGATGAGTTCGGGATGCGCACCGAGGTCAACGGCGTGATCCTGCCCGACGGGTCGCTGCGGATCACGCCGGGACGCATCCAGCACGAGCTCGTCGTGCTCTGATCGCCGCCGGCACCGGCCTTCTCAGACCGGCACCGGCCTTCTCAGGCCGGCACCGGCCTTCTCAGGGCCGGCACCGGCCTTCTCAGGGCCGGCACCGGCCTTCTCAGGGCCGG
>JAJTHG010000004.1 GCA_021298835.1 Gemmatimonadota bacterium | reverse complement strand
GCGGTCGTGTGCGGTGAGGCCCCGGTTCATGCCCCCGGGGATGGACCCCGTGCCATGGATACGCCTGCCGGCCGTCTTCTCGATGACCTCCTGCCCGTACTTGCGGAGCAGGATGCCGTGCTTGGCGATGTCCGGGTAGTCGCCGAGCACGCGCACGATGTTGCGCTTCCGAGGGTCGGCATCAAACCCGAAGAGCAGATCGGGGGAGGCCAAATGGTAGAAGTGCAGGGCGTGCGACTGGAGGATCTGCCCGTAGTGCATGAGGCGGCGCAGGAGCTCGGCAGTCCGCGGTACCGGGCGCGCCCCCACGACGGCATCGAGCGCCTTCGAGGCGGCCAGAAGGTGGCTCACGGGGCAAATACCGCACAGGCGTTGAACCATCACGGGTACTTCCCAAAAGGGCCTTCCCTCGATGAAGCGTTCGAAGCCGCGAAACTCGACGATGTGGAGGCGAACCTGGTGCACCTTGTGGTCGCCGTCGAGCAGGAGTGTGACCTTGCCGTGCCCCTCGACGCGTGTCAGGGGCTCGATGACCACCCGGCGCAAGGTCCCGGGAGCGTTCGCGGTTTCGAGAGGAGAGGACATGGGGGTCGGGTCAGTCGTAGCGGATAAGGCCGTGGCCGAGGCGTGGGGCTCGTCCAGCGGCGATATCCTCGAAGAATGCCCAGAATGCATCCGCCGACGGAGGGCAACCTGGCAGCGAATAGTCCACGTTCACGACGTCGTGGATGGGGTGGACCTTCTCGAGCAGGAGCGGCAGCTCGCGATCCCTCGGAATGGTTCCGCCCTCGAGGCCGACGCCCGTGAGGTAGACGGACTCGAGGCAGTCGCGCACGTCAAGGGCGTTGCGCTGCGCGGGGAGGCCGCCCGTGATCGCGCACGCGCCGACCGCCACGAGGACCTTGCACTCCCGCCGGAACAGCAGCAGCGTGCGCACGTTCTCGGCGTTGCAGAGGCCCCCCTCGATCAGTCCGACATCGCACGCGACGGGAGTCTTGAGGTCCGTCAGCGGCGAGGCGTCGAACTCGACGAGCTCGACGAGGCTCGAGAGGCGTTCGTCGATGTCGAGCAGCGACATGTGGCAGCCGAAACACCCGGCGAGCGAGGTCGTGGCAACCCGGAGCTTGGGGGAGGGCATGGCTACGTGCCTCCGGCACGCCGCAGGGCCGCGACCCGGAGCGGCTCCACGTCGAACTTGCGTGCGCCGAGGGGGGTGCGAAACCCCTGGCCACGAGGCAGGAACACGCCGACGGGGCAGACGTGGGCGGCAGCGTCATCGGCGGAGAAGGACGTGTCCGCGAGCCTGCCGGACTCGGCGCTCACCACGAGGTGTTTCGTGGGGCCCCGACCGGAAAGCGCGAAGACGCTCTTCTTGTCCACGTTCGCACTCGCACGCACGCAGAGCTCACACAGGATGCAGCGGTTGAGATCCAGGAGCATCTCGGGGTGCGAGGCGTCGAGTGGCCGCGTCGGCGAGAAGGGCGGATAGTGCGGTGTCGTGACGCCCAGCTCATAGCCCACGGCCTGGAGCGTGCAGTTGCCGCTCGCTTCGCACGAGGGGCAGAAGTGGTTCCCCTCAGTGAAGAGGAACTGGACGATCTCTCGGCGCATGGCCACGAGATCCTCCACGGTCGACTCGACCTCGAGCCCGGCCGCAGCCGGGGTGGTGCAGCTCGCCTGCCACCTGCCGCCCACGCGGACCATGCACACACGGCAGCTCCCGTGGGCTTCATAGCCCGGCTTGTGGCACAGGAACGGAATGAAGAGTCCCGCAGCCAGGGCCGCGTCGAGCACCGATTGCCCCTCGTCGAAGGGGATGTCGTGGCCGTCGAGCGTGAAGGTGCGACGATCGGTCGTCATGGGCGGACCTCTTCGGTGAAGTGGGCCTCACTGTCGTCGCGGCCGGTGACGTCGCGCGACTTGTCGAGCGAGGCGTCGAGGTCGAACGTCGGGAGCGCGTCGTCCGGCCGCAGGCGGGCGTCGAACACGGGGCGGAACTTCTCGATGCCCTGGAGCACCGGGTTGCCCGCCATGAGTCCCAGGCCGCAATGGCTCGTCTTCGCCATGACCCTCGCGACACGTGCCACGTCGACGAGATCCCGTCGTGCAGCGTGCCCCGATGCGATGCGGCCCATCGTACGAGCGACGAGCGTTGTCCCCACACGGCACGGGGTGCAGAATCCGCAACTTTCGTGGGCGAAGAAGCGCGAGTGATGCTCGATGATGGCAAGGAGGTCTCGCCGGTCATCGAACACCGTGAACGCCCCGGCGGACGGGACATCGTCGAAGGCAATCGTGCGGTCGAGTTCACGCGCGGAGAGCAGCGTCCCGGCGGGACCGCTCACCTGCACCGCCTGAACCCGGGACGCCCCCGCCTCGTCGAGGACCCTCTGCACTGTCACGCCGAACGGCAGTTCGTACACGCCGGGCCGCTCGACGTCGCCCGCGACGGAGAGGATCTTCGTGCCCGAGGAGGTGCGCGTGCCGAGGTCGCGCAACACCGATGCGCCGTCTCGAGCGACGAGGGCGGCCGCCATGAAGGTCTCGACGTTGTTCACGACCGTGGGGCGCTGGTCGTAGCCGTGGGTCACCGGAAAGGGTGGCCGGTTCCTCGGGATTCCGCGCCTGCCCTCGAGCGACTCGAGCAGGGCGGACTCCTCCCCGCATACGTACGCGCCCGCCCCGCGTCGAAGCTCGATGTCGAACGAGAACCCGCGGATGCCGCACGCATTCGGGCCAAGGAGGCCGGCGGCCCGCCGAGCAGCGAGCGCGTTCGCGATGTGCGCGAAGAGAAACCGGTACTCGGCGCGCACATAGAGAAAGCCGTGGCGCGCAGCGACCGCAAAGGCCGCGACGGTCATGCCCTCGAGCACGAGATCGAGGTGGTCGGCGAGGAGATCCCGGTCCTTGAACGTGCCGGGCTCGCCCTCGTCGGCGTTGCACACGACGTAGCGGGGCTCGTGGGGCGCCTCCGCGCACGCCCCCCACTTCGCGCCGGTGGAGAACCCGGCGCCTCCTCGACCACGCAGGCCGCTTCGGGCGACTTCGGCGAGCGTGTCGTCGCGGCCGCGGCGCGCAGCCGCGGAGACGGCGTCTCCCGGCGTGATGGCCGTCGCGAGCAGAAGGTCCCTCCGCCGGATGTTGGAGCGCACGGCGAAGAGCTCGCGCGGCCAGGCGGCGAGCGGAGCCTCTGCGCGGATGAGGGCCATCACGTCGCCGAGGCGGGCGCTGTCGAGGCCCCCGATGGCGTGCCCGTTGACGAGCAGGGCGGGGCCTTGATCGCACAGCCCAGTGCAGCTCGTCGTGCCCACCGAAAGCCGCCCGTCGCGCGAGGTCTCCTCGCCCTGAAGCCCGAACGATGCGCGCATGCGCTCGAGGAGTGCGATACTCCCGCCCATCCGATCGGTCGTGCCGTCGCTGAAGAGAACGCGGTATGCGCCGCGAGGCTCGTCGGAGAAGAACGCATAGAATCCCACCACGCCCTCGACGTGACCGCGGGGCACAGCGAGCATGGACGCGAGCTCGGTGATGATGTCCTTCGGAACGAAGCCGTATGCCTCGGTGACGTCGTGGAGGATCTCGACGAGCCGCCGTGGATCGTGCCGGTGACGTGCAACGATCGTGGCGAGGTCTTCGGTCATGGGCTCGGCTGAGGACGCACGCATCGCTCGTCATGCGCCCATCACTGGATCTGTGGACGTGCGGGACGAATCTCCTCCTCGTCGATCATACGGCGAGATCTCCGACCTTGCCAGTACCGCGCCAGAGGCGACGGCAAGCCCGCGACCACACCTGCGCGATGCCCACGTCGTGTCCCCGGGAGAGGAGCGTTAAGTGGGGGTGGGGCGACTATCCATCGAGAATACGACGCGATCACCGACCGCGCGCGCCGACCAGCGGGTGGCGGCGGGTCCGCGCGTCCTCATCGAGGGGCTCGTGGCCGGCAAACGTCGGCCTGCTGGACATCGCTGCCGTCGCGTCGCTCCGCCCAGCGGAAGCGCGCGGCCGCCAGAGGGGTCTCCGCACCGACGGCCTACGGCCATGACGGTTCCTCGCAAGCGGCTGACAGCGCTCCGCCCTCAACGCCCTCGCGGCCTGCCCCCCTTCCGTCGCTGATCCGCGTGCGCCCCGCGTTGGACCCATGCGGCCAGTGGGGCGGCTCCGACGATGTGCCGCAGCCCGTCAAGAGCCCTGTCGCGAACCCTGCCCCTCCGTCGCGCGCCTGCTGTTCCAGGATCGGCGTCATCCGCTGGAGCGCCTGCTTCGACTTCGGGCCGTTGCATGGGCCGCGTGACTCTGCGGCGATGTTGAGGGCCAGCACCTGCCGGCTCCGCGGCACCGATGCACGGCGATCGAGGGCGGACTTCGGCCGGCGGCGTGGGCCGCCCGGGCCGCGCGGGCGCGTAGGTCGGTGAGGCTCACGGCAATCACTGACGTTTGGGCCAACACCCGCGCCAGGAACTCGAGCGGGTCCACGGTCTCGCGGCCCGCCGTCTGGCCCTCCGACCTGTCGGAACGGTTCTTCTCCGCCGTGGCGGCGTGGTCGGGGGGCAGCCGCTCCAGCGCGACGGAATTCCGGGCGCAGTAGCGCGCGAGGCAGGTGGCGAACGCGCGCGCGTCCTCGGGGACCCACACGGCGGTGTGCACGTGGAACCCGGAATGCCATCACGGCAGCATGCCCTTGGTCTGGTCCTTGTCGAAGACTCCGGGATGGCGGCGGTGACGGTGCGGGCCGGGCGATCTCGCCGAGCAGGCGTCAGCGGTAGAGACAGTAGGCGCGGAGCCGCCCGGGGATGGTGAGCACGACCGGCCGGTGCGGCACGGGCGCGAGGAGCGTGGTGTCCAGCGACTGGGTCCGGACTGCCAACCGCTTGGCGTGACTGATCGGGCAGCAGTACCGGCATCTGCACGAGAACGCGATTACACACTCGTGCGTGCTCGCGTCGCAGCGGATACTCCAGAACCCGTTATCGAGCACGCCGCAGGCGAGGAACTGGTCGGCCACCGGCGCGACCACGGGGCGTCCCGGGCCGTCCTCGCGCGCGAATCGCTCGTCGTGGTCGGTCTGCCGGCGCTGCAGATGATCCGAGACCAACCGAAGGACCGGCGATGTCTGGGGGCGCCGGGGTTTGCAAACGCCTCTCGCGGCCGGTGCCGCGTCGGGCAAGCATGCTCCGGGACCGGGGAGCGCCGAGCACACGCCTGACTCGGGCGCGGCCCGTCACGGTCGTCATGCGCCCGTGATCGGCGATGCCCTCGGCCCAACCGGTGCACCCGCCGCTCAGCCCCCGGTGCCGAACTGTCGGGTGAACTTCACGAACACCGTGCGCTGCTGCGGGCGCACCCAGTCGAAGGCCGAGTTCGCCTCCCGCCCGTCGTTGAGCACGACGAACAGACCCGTCCCCGCCGTGTTGAGCCACCCGAACCGCACGTTCGCGCTCCAGATCCGCTGCTGGTTGTTGAACTGCGTCAGCGTCTGTACGAAGATCCGCGGCGTGAGGAAGTAGTTGAGCCGAAGCGCAGAGAGCGTGCGCACGAAATTGCCCTGCGGGAGCCGGACGTCGGTGTGGTCCAGCAGCAGCGAGCCGCTGAACGCCGCGCCGCGGCGCAGCGTCACCGTGCCGTTGCCGCCGCGGCGCGTGCCGGTCCAGAACTCCCCCACGTCGAAGCGCCCGGTCACCCAGAGGTCCTCGCTCGGGTCGCTCGTATAGTCGAAGCCGACCGTTCCCCACTGGTACTGGCCTGGCGGCAGCACGACGCCGGGGGCGATCTCGAACGGCGCCTGGAGCCCCTCCTGCGAGATGTTGTACTCGGGGCCGAAGCGCGCCCCGCTCGCCAGCTCGATCTCGGTGAAGTCGATGTGCCAGTAGCCGGTCTGGCGGAAGTCGTCCTGCAGCCCGCGGTACTCCCGCCAGCTCAGGTGCGGGTTCCAGTGGCGGAACCACGTCCACTCCGGACGCCGGAACCACCGCAGCACCGTGACCTCCACCGACCGGTATCCCGCCGGCCGGCTCAGGAACCCGACCTCCGGGTTGAAGTCGTCGCCGACCTCGGTGTAGCGGATGCTGTTGCTCCAGTTGCGGGTCTGGTAGGCCCCGCGCGTGCTGAGACTGTGGTCGCGTCCGGTGCGCCCCGGCGTCTCGCTCGCCGCCCCCCACGCGTCGATCGTCCAGTCCTGCCCGATCCCCAGCCGCCCGTCGAGGGCATACGTGCGGTTGTGGTCCGACGCCCGTCCGATCGCCGCGCGCTGCACGAACATCGCCCCGATGCGCGAGCGAGCCCCGATCTCCTTGATGGACCGCGCGACCGAGTACGATGTGCGCGTCCCCGTGGGGTCCGCCGCCTCGGCCACCATCTGCAGCGCCCCCACCGTCACCCCGCCGACGCGGCCGGAGAGCCGGCCGCCGCCCAGAATGGCGCGCGGATTGCCCACCGAGTCGATCCCGATCCGCCGCGTGAAGAACAGGTCCACCGCCTGCGGCGTCCCCGCCGAGAAGATGCCGGCGTTCTCCAGGAAGAACGGGCGCTTCTCGGGGAAGAAGATCGGGAAGCGCGTCAGGTTCACCCGCTGGTCGTCCACCTCGACCTGCGCGAAGTCGGTGTTGTACGTCAGGTCGAGCGTCAGGGCCGGCGTCACGCCGATCTTCGCATCCGCCCCGATCTCGCGCGGCACCCGCGTCGTCGCGGCCAGCGGCTGCGGCGACGGCGTCCAGCGCGACTGCGACGAGCCCAGCACGAACGGCGTGACCGTCCGGATTTGGCGCCGCGGGACCACGATCCCCTCGACCGCCCCCGCGAGCGAGAGCCGGTAGAGGTTGAACTGCCGGGGGATGAACGCCCAGTAGAGCTCCTCGTTCTTGCGCCGGATGCTGCGCACGAAGTTGAGTCCCCACGTCTGCGTGCCCTCGCCCTCGTACCGGATCGTCGCGAAGGGGATCCGGAACTCCGCGCTCCAGCCCAGCGAGTCCACCGTGGTGCGCACCGTCCAGCTGGCGTCCCAGTTGAGGTTGAACCCGCCCATCGCGCCGGCCTGCGCCCGCGTCTGCCCCTGCACGAACGCGCCGCCCCCTTCGCCCTCGCGGATCACCTGCCCGTCGTACTCGACGCCCGCCGGCGTCGTCCCGAAGACGAAGCCGTTCTGCCGGTCGCGGTAGGTGTCGAGGATGAACGCGAAGTGGTCGCTGTTCGCCAGCGGCACGTCGCGGATCTTCTCGCCGGGCACGATCGCCGACGGCTCGCGGTCGAAGAGCCGCGCGCCGACGTACAGGTACTCGCCGTCCGTCGCCAGCCGCACCTCGGTGCGCTCGGAGGGCGGTAGCCCCTCGTTGAGCTCGCGCTGCACGAAGTCGGTGATCGGCGGGATCGCGCGCCACGCCTCGTCGTCGAGCCGGCCGTCGAGCACCGGCGGCACTTTGATCACCGCTGCCCGTGCCACGGGAAGGGGGCGTGACCGCGCGGCGCGCGCGAAGGAGTCGGCGCGAGCCGCGTCGAGCGAAGTGGGGCCCTGGGCGGCCACGGGGGTGGACGACAGGGCGAGCAGGAAGAGCCAGCGACGCACGGGCGACACGACGAAGGGAACGAAGGGAACGGCACAAGTTACGCGCGGCCCGCCCGCATCGCTCGGGACTCGCGGGGCGCGCCGCCGGACGGCAGCTTCCAGCCATGCCGCCTCGCACCCCAGTCATCGCCCCGCGCGCTCCGGCCGCCATCGGTCCGTACTCCGCCGCCGTCTGGAGCGGCGAGCACCTCTTCTGCTCGGGCCAGACGCCCATCGACCCCGCCTCGGGCACGCTCGTCACGGGCGACGTCACCGAGCAGACGCACCGCGCCTTCGACAACCTCGAGGCCGTCCTCGACGCCGCGGGCCTCGGCATGGACCACGTGGTGAAGTGCAACGTGTACCTCGTGGACATGGCCGACTTTCCGGCCATGAACCGAGCCTACGAGGCCCGCTTCCGCGCCCCGTTCCCGGCGCGTACGACCGTCGCGGTGGCGGCGCTCCCGCTCGGGGCGCGCGTCGAGATCGAGCTCGTCGCGCGCCGCTGAGGCGTCGGCGAACGCCCGCCGCGGCGGGCCGCACCGTCCGCCGTCAGGTCAGCGCGGCGTGAGGCCCGCCGCTTCGAGCAGCTGGCGCGAGCGGTACCAGCGCCCGGCCCGCACCACCACCTCGGCCCGTCGCAGGTCGGTGATGCGCTCCGCCGGCCGGCCGTCCACCACGACGAGGTCCGCCACCTTGCCCACGCCGATGCTCCCGTAGTCGCGCTGTTCGCCCATCACGCGGGCCGACCCGAGCGTGGCCAGCTGCAGCACCGCCGGCGCGGGGATGCCGGCCCGCTCGTACGCCTCGAGTTCCCCCAGCAACGCGATGCCCGCGAGGTTGTCCGTGCCGGCCACGATCGGCACGCCGGCCTCCCACAAGCGCTGGACCAGCCGGCCGTAGGTGCCCCGCAGCCGCGTGTTGGCCGAGTCCGCCGGCGTGGCGGCCAGCGCGCGCTGCATCGTCGGCGGCATCCACGCAACCGCCGGGCCGAACACCGGGTGCGTCCCGTCCGGGAGAGCGCTGCTGCCTTGGTACACGTTGAGCGTCGGGTCCATCGCGGCCCCGCGGCGCGTGAATGCGGCGAGCAGTGCCGTCACGCGCGGGGCCTCGGGGTCGAAGCCCGGCGCCACCGCCGAGGCCACCTGCGAGTAGGCGCGCATCGTCGGCAGGTAGAGCGAGTCCTGGAAGAAGGTGCTCATCAGGAAGGCGGCGTGCTGCACCTCGTCGAAGCCGAGCGCGAGCGCCTGCTCGACCGTGAGCCCGCGCGGCACGTGCCCGCTCACGCGCAGCCCGCGCCGCTTCGCCTCGGCCACGATCGTGGGGACCAGGTCGGGGTGCACGAGGTTGTAGAGCTTCACCTGCCGGTATCCCAGCGAGTCGTAGCGTGCGACCCACGCGGTCGCCTCGGCTTCGGTGCGCACCAGCGCTTCGCTCGGGCCGGCCCACGCCCCCGGACCCTCGAGGAAGCCGCCCAGCAGCATCCGGGGGTACAGCAACTGCCCCGCTGCCGCGCGGCCGCGGGCCGAGACGGCGTCGTCCGCGTCGGCGGCGAGGTCCCGAACGGTCGTGACCCCCGACGCGAGGTGCAGCAGCCCGCTGACCGCTTCGCTGCCGGAGAAGAAATGCGTGTGCATGTCCCACAGACCCGGCAGCACCGTCCTGCCGCGTGCCTCGAGCACCGTCGCCCCGCGCGGGACGGCCACCGATGCCGTCGGCCCGACCGCCACGATGCGGTCCCCCTCGATCACCACGGTCTGTCGAGGGACCACTACGCCGCGCTCGCTGTCGAACACGTCGCCGTCGCGGATCACCAGCGCGCGGGTCACGGGCGGGGCCATCCGCGCGGCAAGTGCCGCCGAGGCCCGCGTCGTCACGGCCCGCTCGATCGCGCGCAACGACGGCAGCAACGCCTCGCGCCCCCGGCGGATCGTGATGAACCAGTCCGCCGACGAGGCGAGCACCGCGTTCGCCTCGTCGAGCCACACGAACGATTCGCCGAGCGATGCCATGCCGAGGGCGATCAGGCGGGCCCGCTGCGCCTGCCCGCCGGCGACCAGCGTCGTGTCCACCACGACCCGCGCCGTCGCCGTGCCGCCCTGCGCGATGGGGCGGCCCACCCCGGGACGACCGAGCAGGGCGCGCGCCAACGCCCCCAGTTCGTAGGGATGGTCAACCGACGAGAGCGGCCACGCACCGGCCGCGACCGGCACGCTGCCCGTGTCGCGGCCGGCGCGCCATGCCAGTCGGCCGTCGCGCACTTCCGCGCGCTCGGCCTCGCGGGGGGGCGTCCGCGTGATGCGGTTCCCGGTGGCCACCACCCGTGAGCGCAGCGTCCCGTCGGGCGCGAAGCGGTACGTCGCCACCACGTCCGGGCCCCGCTGCCGGTCCTGATGGCCGTACCGCACGAGCACCGAGTCGCCGGCGGTGACCACCTGCATGGCACCGGCCAGGCGGCCGTGGTTGAACACGTCGTAATGCGTGGTGTCGCCGGGGGTGGCGGCGATTGCGCACGCGAATGCGCACGCGAATGCGCACTCGAGCGCGGACTCGAGGCTTCGTGTGAGGACGGGCGCGAGGAGCGGCATGCGGAGAGGGGTGAGGATCGCTTGACGCTGCACCCCGATCCCGCCCGCCGCCAGCCGATCAGCGCGCGGCCAGCACGCGCAGCGCCTCCACCAGCCGGTCGAGGTGCTCCGGGCGCGTCGCCAGCGCCGGGGTGACGCGCACGCAGTCGCCCCGCGCCAGCCCCGAGCGCGCCACCGTGAAGAGGCCGAACTCCTCGGCGAGCGTTCGCGCGAGCCCCGCGTTGCGGCGCTCGTCACCGTCCCCCCGAAGCCGGAAGCTCGTGATCGCGCCGACGAGGTCGGGATCGTCCGGCGTGAGGATGTCCACGCCGGGAATCCGTCGCGCGGGGATCGCCCACCGGTCGCGCAGGTGGCGCAGGCGCGCGGCCTTGTTGGAGACGCCGATCGTGTCCTGGAAGTCGAGGGCGTCCGCGATGGCCATCACCGCCGCGAAGTCGGTCGTTCCCGTGTGCAGCCGGCTGTCAATGCGGTCGTGCGGCGGCGGCTCTCCGGGCGCCGGCGCGATCGCGTCGAGCCGGTCGCGCCGGACATGGAACGCCGCCACGCCGACCGGTGCGCCGACCCACTTGTGCAGGTTCACCCCGACGAACGGTGCGCCGATCTCCGGGAGCGTGAAGGGGAACTGGCCGAAGGCGTGCGCGGCATCGAGCACGACCTCGGCGCCGCGCGCGGCGGCCATCGCCGTGAGCTCGCGCACCGGGTGCACGAGCCCCGTCTTGTTGTTGACGTGCGTGAGCAGCACGAGCCGGGTCCGCGGGTGACGCTCTAGGGCGGCGGCGTAGGCATCGAGCACCCCCTGCCGCGACGCCGGCTCGGGAATCTCGAGGGTGGCCACGGTGGCCCCGCGCGCGGCCGCGAGGCCCCGCATGGCATCCTGCATCGCCGGGTAGTCGAGGTCCGCGAAGAGCACCGAGTCGCCCGCGCCCACGCCCCGGTACTGGCGGATCATCGTCTGCAGCGCCTCGGTGGCGTTGCGCGCGAACGCGACTTCATCCGCCCCCACGCCGAGCGCGCGCGCCACCCGGTCGCGGACGGCGCGTGCGATGGCCGGATACTCGCGGCGGGCGAAGGTCGCCCCCTCCCGGTTCACGCGCCCGATGTGCCGCTGGTAGGCCGCGAGCACCGGCCGCGACATCGTGCCGAAGTAGCCGGCCTCGAGGTTGACCGGCGTCTCGGTCACGTCGTACTGCCGCGCGACGCGTCGCCAGTAGCCCTCGTCGCCCGCGAGTACGTCGGGCGGCACGCCGGCGGGCGGGGGCGGCGGTGCGTCGGCCGTGGGCTCCGCGGCGTCGAGGCCGCCGGCGCGGTGGCCGAGGGCGGCGAGCGCGGCCGCGGCGGCGGAGCCGCGGAGGAGGGTTCGGCGGGACGGCATGGTCATGGGCGTCGCAGGGGCGCGTGGGTCGGTGTCGCGCGGGGGGGCGCTTGTCCTCGGCCTCAGCGCGTCGCGGCCGCCAACTCCCGGATCGCCCCCGCCATCGTCCGCACCTTCGCCGCGTCCTTCGCCGCGTCCTTCGCGCCGTCCGTGTCCTTCTGCACCTCGGAAGCCAGCGTGGTGAGCGCCGCTCTCCGCGCACCGCCGCGCAGCCGCTCCGCCGCATCCAGCGCGGCCGCGATCGCCGTCGTCCGCGCCGCGGGCAGCCCCTCGTTCCGCACGAGCTGGTCGAGGTACGCCCGCACCACCACGAACGCCGGCGGCCACGTGACCTTGGGCTGGCTCTGCGGATTGAACTCCTCCCACTGCACCAGCTTCGCTGCGGCGATCTCGTTCGCCGAGAGCATCGGACCCGGCGCCAGCTCGAGGATGTCGAGCCCACGGGCCATCTCCGCCGAATAGATGCGCCCGTTGTACCAGTACGCCCCCCACGAGCCGGCGATCGTCCCGCGGCCACGGCTCACGGGGGCCGCGCCGTCGGCGGCCGGCCAGTCCACCGGCCCGCGGTCGAAGAAGCCGATCTCCACCGGCTTGTCCGGGTCGGTGAAGTCGATGACGTCCACGCCCCCTTGGTACCAGCCCTGCACCATGATGTCGCGCCCCGGCACCGGGATCAGCGACCCGTTGTGCGAGACGCAGTTCTCCTGCGCGCTCTGGGCCGTCGGAATCTTGAAGTACGCGTGCTGCGTGAACTTGCGGTCCTTCCCGATCACCAGCGTCGTGTTGCCGCCCATCTCGAGCGGATGCATCGCCTGACAGTTGGGCGAGGTGCCGCCGCCCCACTCGTCGGTGAAGACGACCTTCGACCCGTCGTTCGAGAACACCGCCGTGTGCCAGAGCGAGAAGTTCGTGTCGGCCACGGCATCGAGCCGCACGGGCTTCTCGGGGTTCGAGATGTCCACCAGCAGCCCGTAGCTCCCGCACGCGCCGGCCAGCAACCCGAGCGCGGGATACGCCGTCACGTCATGGCAGTTGCGCGGGCCGCCGGACGCCATCTCCGCCATCATCGCGCTGTCCGCGCCGGGGATCGTCCGCGCCGGCCGCGCCCGACCGCCCCGCGCCGGTGCCGGCCCGAGCCCGGTGAAGATCCGCGCCCCGCTGATCACCTCGGCGTCCTGCGGCCGGTCGAGCGGCACCTTGATGATGTCGAGGCGGTAGAGCGAGTTCGTCTCGTCGGCCGGGTTCGAGCCGTTGCGGCAGCCCGCGAGCTCGCTCGCCGCTCGCGCCCCCTGCTGGCCGGAGACGTAGAGGAAGACCGTCCGCCGATCCGTCGGGTGCGGGATCACCGTGTGGGTGTGCGACCCCTTGCACGTCTCGACGTTCTTCACGAGTCGCGGCGCCCGCGGGTTCGAGACGTCGTAGATGCGCACGCCGGTCATGTGCTCCGAGGGATCCTTCACGCCGCCCTTCGCGCAGTCCTTGCGGTTGCCGCCCCCCTCCGCGGAGACGAACAGCAGGTTCCCCACGATCGACGGGTCGCCCTGCGACGTGATGCACTCGACGACCGACAGCAGTTGGGGCTTCGCCGCGTCGCTGATGTCGTAGATCGTGAACCCGGCGAAGTTCCCCATGTAGAGGAGGTTCTTCCGGAAGGCGAGATCGGAGTTGACGAACGTCAGCCCGCGCGTCGAGTCGAAGGCGGCCGGCTTGGGCGTCGCCGAGACGAGCGTCATCCCCTGGATGGCGATGCCGGCGTTGTGGAGGCCCGGCTTGAGACCGTTGCGCGGATCGGTCGCGCTCGGGTACGTCTGGGCGCCAAGTGTCGCTGCGGTCGCGAGGGCGAGCAGGAGGGTCGGCGCGGCGGCGTGCGCGGCGCGGGGCATGGACATCGGTGCGGACTCCCGGTGGAGGTCAGTATTCCAGCAGCATCTGGCGCATCAGACCGATCTCGGCCGTCTGCGTGGTCTCGACGTCGTTCGCGAACACGTTGATGTCCACCTCCTGCGCCGCCCGCGCCGTCTTGAGGAGGTCCGCCACCATGGACAGCGCCCCTTCGTGGTGGCGGATCATCAGGCGCAGGAACAGCCGGTCGAAGTCCCGCCCGCTCGAGGCGTCCATCTGCGCGAGGTCGCCGGCGGTGAGCATCCCCGGCATGGTCATGCCGCGCCACGACGACGTGTCGGGCGCGAACTGGCCGTAGCCGCGCAGCCAATCCTGCATGAGCGCGATCTCGCCCGCCTGCGCGAGGTCGATCTTCTGCGCCAGCTTGAGCACGCGCGGGCTGGCGCCCCGCGCCGCCGCCATGCGCGACATCACCACCGCCTGCGCGTGGTGCGCGATCATCCCCTGCATGAACCGCACGTCCGCCTCGGTGACGATCGAGCCGGCGGGGAGCGTCACCGGCGGCAGGCCGGCCCCGTGGTCATGATGCTGGTGGCCGGCCTGCGCCCGTGAATCGGTGGAGAGCAGGGCGAGGGCGAGGACGATCGCGGCGAGCCGGAGCGGCACGGAACGGGCGGTGAGGAGGCGAGAGAGCACGGGAGGACGCGAGATCGTTGCGCGATGCTAGGCGGCCTCGGCCGCCTGCTTGAGGCCCGCCAGCGTGCCGGCCATTCCCTTGTCGATCTGCGCACCGATCAGGCGGCCGAAGAGCCATGCCATCGGCCCCTCGAAGACGACCCGGTGCGTCACCACCGTTTCGGCGCCGCGCGCCTCGAGTTCGTGCTCGAACCGCATCGTGCATCCCGGCAGGCGCGCCTCGGCGTCGAAGGCGCGGTCGGGCACGACGCGCGTCAGGCGGATCGTCGTCGTCGGTCCCTGCTTCGGGCTGATCGAACCGGTCGAGCCCACGGCGAACGGGCCATCGAGCGTGGCGGCGCGGATGTCGGGATCCCACCGCGCCCAGCCGGCCGAGTCGGCGTACAGGGCGAACAGGCGCGACGGCGTCGCGCGCACCGTGACCGTTCCAACGCAGGACCGCATGCTCGCCAATGTGCGCCGGTGCCCGAGGCCGGCGCAACCGGCGGCGCCCGCCTACCGCCGGCCCTGCAACTGACGGGCGCGGGGCAGGTCGGCCGCCGGCACGTTGTAGCGGACCGACCGGATCGCGAACACCCCGTACGTCCACGGCGGCTTGTCCCGGTAGTGCCAGATCGCGTCTCCTTCGCCCGCCAGCCGCGTCCCGCCGAAGTCGCGGTACGCGCGCAGCGGCGTCGTCCAGCGGTCCCCGTCGTCGGGCAGCGCCCGCCGGTCGTCCGAGCTGAAGTCCACAAGGTCGCCGTCGGCGTCGAAGAAC
Source organism: Gemmatimonadota bacterium (assembly GCA_021298835.1). Lineage (GTDB taxonomy): Bacteria > Gemmatimonadota > Gemmatimonadetes > Gemmatimonadales > Gemmatimonadaceae > JAJTHG01. Next base: position 18,839 of record JAJTHG010000004.1, on the reverse strand, counting down.
AGCGTCGCCGTGACGCGATGCGGACCGTTGGTGAAGGTCACGCGCGCGGACGACGCGTCCACGGCCTCGTACGAGAAGCGCGGATCCACCAGCACGGCCGGGGCCATGATGCAGAAGTCGTTGAGCATCGTGACCGTCTCCGCGCGCGTGAAGGCGTCGCCCGAGGCGTCCACCACGTCGTAGAGTCCCGCGACGCGGATCCGCATGTGCGCTGCGACGTCGGCGTACTCGTGCAGTCCGGTCACCGGCAGCCCCTTCATCGTCGTCTTGAGGAGGAACAGCCGGGCCGGCCGCTCCACGAAGCTCACCTGCAGCACCGGCGTCTCCATCCACGGCTTGCCCAGGCCCTGGTTGAGCCGCGCGTCCATCTCCACCACGAAGTTGTGCACCCGCGGGCGCCCGACGACGCCCGCGCGGCGCAGGTAGGTCGCCACGGGTGCGGGCAGCCGGGCGAGATCCGCCTCGGAGACGCGCGACGTGTCGCGCAGGGGCTGGGCGGCGGCCTGCCGTTCGAGCGTGTCGTCGAAGCGGGAGGTCAGGGACGTGCAGCCCGAGAGGATGGCCAGCATGGCACCTCCGGCGAGGAGACCCGTGCGCGACGGCAACGGGCGGGCGGGGATGGGCATCGGGGGTTCGCGCATACGGGGACAGTCGGAACATAGCAGGGGCCGCGCCGCCCGCAGCGGAATGGCGCGGATGATCGCGTCCGGCGAGCATCCGCCCATGCGCCGAATCCGTCTCTCCCGCCGGGCGGCCGCGCCGCTCGTGCTGGCCTCCTCCCTCGTGGCCTGCCAGGCGTCCACCGGCTCGACATCGGCCCCTGAGCCGGCCGGCGCCGACACCCCGGCGCTTGCGCGGACGGTGGTCCTGAGCGGGCTGAGCGGACCATGGGACATCGCCTTCGCCCCGAACGGCGCGATGTTCTTCACCGAGCGCTGCCGCGGCCTCTCCGTACGACAACCGACGGGGACGGTGGTGCGCCTCTTCGGCACGAGCGGCGCCGCGCTCGTCGCGCCCGACCTCTTCTGCGAGGGGCAGAGCGGCGTCCACGGTGTCGCGCTCGATCCCGACTTCGCGGTGAACCGGCGCGTGTACGTCTTCATGGCGTCGAACCTCTCGACCGCCCCCCGCACCAACCGCGTCGTGCGGCTCGAACTCGACACCGGCTTCACCGTGGCGGGCAGCCGCACCGACATCGTGACCGACATTCGCTACAAGGACGTCGGCAACGCCGTCGGCGGGGCCGGTGCGCACAGCGGCGGCCGCATCCGTTTCGGCCCCGACGGCTTCCTGTACGTCGGCACCGGCGACAACCACAGCGGTCCTCTGCCGCAGCATCCCACCTGGCTCGGCGGCAAGGTCCTCCGCGTGACGACCAGCGGCGCACCAGCGCCCGGCAACGCCCCCCCGCCCGGCTTCGACGCCCGCATCTTCTCCTACGGGCACCGCAACGTGCAGGGGATCGCCTTCCAGCCCGGCACCGGTGCGGTGTACGTGGCCGAGCATGGGCCCAACCACAGCGACGAGGTCACGCGCCTCGTCGCCGGCGGCAACGGGGGCTGGGATCCGCAGAACCGCCCGGGGCTCTCGTGTCCCGGCGGCTACTGCGGCTACGCCGGGAATCCGGCGACGATGCCGATGACGGACGCCGCGCGATTTCCCGGCGCGCTGCCCGCGGCGTGGAGCAATGGATCGGCCTCCCAGGGCTTGGGTCCGGCGACCTTCCTGACCGGTTCCCAGTGGCGGGGATGGAATGGGCGGCTCGCGGTCGGGATCATGGGAGCGCAGCGGCTGGTGATACTCACGATCGGCCCGACCGGCGCCGTCACCGCGGCGGTGAATGCCGCCGTGCCGGCGGCGCGCCATCGGTCGCTCGTGCAGGGGCCGGACGGTGCGCTCTATGTCGCGACGGACGGTGGCGAGATCTGGCGCGTTGCCCCGGGTCCGGGGGCGTAGCGCGCGGCGCCCCGCCACTGCATCGCCGCGCGTGCCGCGCGGTCGTCACCTCGATCCCCGCACCCCTCACCCCGATGTCGCAGTATCCCGACGTCTTCGACTCGGCGACCGTCACCGCGCAACTGCGGCGCCTCGACGCCCTGTCCCCGTACGACCGGCCCCGGTGGGGGCGGATGTCCCCCGCCGCGATGCTCGCGCACCTGAACGTGGCGTACGAAATGCTGTACGACGCGCGGCATCCCCGCCCGAAGCCGTTCGTGCGGTGGCTCCTGCGCACGTTCGTCCGTCCGGGCGTCGTGGGACCGAAGCCCTACCCCCGCAACGCCCCGACGGCGCCGGCATTCCGCATCGAGGGCACGCGCGACTTCGACGCCGAAAAGGCGCGGCTCGCCGCCTACCTGCGGCGCGTGGCCGACGAGGGCCGCGCGGCATTCGACGGACGCGAGTCGTTCTCCTTCGGGCCGCTCACCGCCGGCGAATGGCAGGTGCTCTTCGGCAAGCATCTCGACCACCACCTGACGCAATTCGGCGTGTAGTCCCGGCCGACGGCGCGCGCTGCCCCGCCGTTGTACCGGATGTCCGGCCGCCCTATCCTTCTCCCGTGGCGGCCTGCGTCCGCGCGCGCCCTTCGCGCCGACGACGTCGCGCCCCTGACTCCGCACCCCCCTCATCAGGACGAACGCCCCTTATGGAACACCCTTCGAGCGGCAGCGCCGGGAAGTGCCCCGTCATGCACGGCACGAGCCCGGCGAAGGCCGGTGGCCGGTCCAACCGCGACTGGTGGCCGAACCAGCTCAACCTCGCGATGCTCCACCAGAACCCGCCCGCCGGCAATCCCCTCGGCGCCGACTTCGACTACGCCCGCGAGTTCAGCACCCTCGACCTCGATGCCGTCGTCGCCGACCTGCACGTGGTCATGACCGACTCGAAGCCGTGGTGGCCGGCGGATTGGGGGCACTACGGGCCGTTCTTCATCCGGATGGCGTGGCACGCGGCCGGCACGTACCGCACCGCCGACGGCCGGGGTGGCGCGGGCAACGGCTCGCAGCGCTTCGCCCCGCTCAACAGCTGGCCGGACAACGGGAACCTCGACAAAGCGCGCCGCCTGCTCTGGCCGGTCAAGCGCAAGTACGGGAACAAGCTCTCGTGGGCCGACCTCTTCATTCTCGCGGGCAACGTCGCCCTCGAGTCCATGGGCTTCAGGACCTTCGGCTTCGGTGGCGGACGCGAGGACGTCTGGGAGCCCGAGCAGGACATCTACTGGGGCCCCGAGGCCGAGTGGCTGGGCGACAAGCGCTACTCGGGGGACCGCGAGCTCGAGCAGCCGCTCGCCGCCGTGCAGATGGGCCTCATCTACGTGAATCCCGAGGGCCCGAACGGCAAGCCCGATCCGCTCGCCTCCGCGCGCGACATCCGCGAGACCTTCGCTCGCATGGCGATGAACGACGAGGAAACCGTCGCCCTCACCGCCGGCGGGCACACCTTCGGCAAGGCGCACGGCGCCGGCGACCCGGCGCTGGTCGGGCCGGAGCCGGAGGGCGCGCCGATCGAGGCCCAGGGCCTCGGCTGGCACAACACGCTCGGCACCGGCCTGGGCGTCCACGCGACGACCAGCGGCCTCGAGGGTGCATGGACGCCCAATCCCACCCGGTGGGACAACGGCTACTTCGACATGCTCCTCGGCTACGACTGGGAGCTCACCAAGAGTCCGGCCGGCGCCTGGCAGTGGACGCCGACGGATCCCGCCGCGAAGGCGCTCGTGCCCGACGCGCACGATCCGGCCAAGCGCAGCGCGCCGATGATGTCCACCGCCGACATGGCGATGAAGATGGATCCCGAGTATCGCAAGATCTCGGAGCGCTTCCACAAGCACCCCGAGCAGCTCGCCGACGCCTTCGCGCGCGCGTGGTTCAAGCTCACGCACCGCGACATGGGGCCGCGGGCGCGCTACCTCGGCAAGCTCGTGCCGGCCGAGGTGCTCATCTGGCAGGACCCCATCCCGGCGGTGGACCATCCGCTCGTGGACGCCGCGGATGTCGCCGCCCTCAAGGCGCGCATCCTGGCATCCGGGCTTCCCATCGGCCAGCTCGTGGCGACCGCGTGGGCCTCGGCGAGCTCGTTCCGCGGCTCCGACAAGCGGGGCGGCGCCAACGGGGCGCGCATCCGACTCGCCCCCATGAAGGACTGGGAGGTCAACCAGCCGGCCAAGCTCGCGCGGGCGCTCGAGATCCTCGAGACGATCCAGCGCGACTTCAACGCCGCGGCGGCGGGCGGCAAGCGGATCTCGCTTGCCGACCTCATCGTCCTCGCCGGCGGCGCTGCCATCGAGGCCGCCGCGAAGAAGGCGGGGCTGGCGCTCGAGGTGCCCTTCACCCCGGGCCGCATGGATGCCTCGGCCGAGCAGACCGATGCCGCGTCGTTCGCCGCCCTCGAGCCGATCGCCGACGGCTTCCGCAACTGGCAGCGGCAGGACTACACCGCCTCCCCCGAGGAACTGCTGGTGGATCGCGCGCAGCTCCTCACGCTCACCGCGCCCGAGATGACGGTGCTCGTCGGAGGCCTGCGCGTGCTCGGCGCCAACCACGGCAACAGCCGCCATGGCGTCTTCACCGACCGGCCGGAGACCCTCTCCAACGACTTCTTCCGCCACCTGCTCGACATGGACGTCGCCTGGGCCCCGATGGCCGGCGCGACGGGGGTGTTCGAGGGGCGCGACCGCGCCACCGGCGACGTGAAGTGGACCGGCACGCGCGTGGACCTCGTCTTCGGGTCGAACTCGATCCTGCGTGCACTCGCCGAGGTGTACGCCCAGGACGACGCGCGCGAGACGTTCGCGCGCGATTTCGTCGCCGCGTGGGTGAAGGTCATGAACGCCGACCGCTTCGACCTCGCCACGCGCTGAGGGTTGGTGCTGGTCGGGTGACGGGCGCGTCGGCTGCGGCCGGCGCGCCCGTTGCGCATCGCCGACGGCGCGTCACCGACGGCGCGTCACCGACGGCGCGTCACCGACGGCGCGTCACCGACGCCTGCCCGGGCGGTGAGCGCGCCGCACGGACGCCCGCGCGGCCTACGTCATCGAGTGCAGGCCGAGGTAGTTGCCGTCCGGGTCCTCCGCCATCGCGACGAATCCGAACGGCCCGATGGACATCTTGGGCCGGACGAGTTTCCCGCCTGCCGCCGCGACGCGTCCGGCCTCGACGGCGCAGTCGGCGCACGCGAAGTACACGATCGTGCTGTTCCCGCCCGACGCCATCCCCGGCGGGGCCTGCACGAGTGCCCCAGCCGAGCCCTCGGCCTCGGGCACGTCGGCGAAGGACCACATCTCGAGCCCGTCCACCGGCATCTTCGTCAGCGCTCGGTCCAGCACGGTCTCGTAGAAGCGACGGGCGCGCGGCATGTCCTGCACGTAGATCTCGAACCAGATCACGGGATTCTGTGGCATCGTCCGCTCGGGGTTGAAGGGTCTGCCTCGCCATCATGGGGGCGGGTGCCGACCGCCGGCAATCGGCGAACCCCTCATGCGGCTAGGCCATTTGCCCGACGACATCGGTGCCGCTGCCGCCCGGACCCGCCGACCCTCAGGCCATCGGCGGCTCGCCGTCCGCCGGCCACGGGAAGTCCCGCACGCGTGCGCGACAGCAGTCGGGCATGAGGTCGCGCAGGTGTCGCAGGGCATGGACCGCCTTCGTCAGGAAGTCCTCCGTCGCCGGGATCTCGAAGACCCGCGGATGACCCGCCCACGTCCCGGCGATGCGCTCGTCGATCGCCCGGGCCTCGCCGAGCGTCTCGATGCGAAGCGGGTTCGAGTCGTCGTACGCCAGCGGTGACGACGGCGTGCGCAGGTGGATCACCGCGTGGTACCGCGCCAGCTCGACGTCCCGCGTGGTCCCGACGGCGCGCCAGAGGTCGCCCTCGCCCATCCAGTACGCCGCGCCGTCGGGCGTGCCGCGGTCGCAGAGCACGACCGCCGCGGTCCCCTGCTCCTCGGTGAACTCGAGGGCCCGCTGCACGTGGTAGATCGCCCGCTGCGCCGCCTGCCGCAGCACCACCGTGCCGTTCCGCGGGAAGCGCCCGCCGAAGACGATGCTCGCCGCCTCGGGGAGCGGACGTACGTGCTCGCAGAAGAACAGGCGCGCGAGCTCCAGCACCGCCGACTTGCCCGCCCCCGGGCCGCCGGTGAGGACGATGCGGCGGCCGTCGTGCGGGCCGGTGCAGGGGCAGCGGTTCATCGCTGGGGGGCGTGGGCGTGCGACACGGGTGCGGCGAGGGGGCGGGGCAGACCGTTCGGGGCAGCCGGCGTCTCGGCGGCGTCCGCCATGGTCTCGCGCCGCTCGGCCCGTTGCGCCAGCGCGAGCCAGGTGGCCGCCGCGCCGCCGCCGAGCACCGCGAGCAGCGGAATGTCGTCGGTCAATTCGGACCACGCCACCGGGCCGTCCCCCGAGATGACATTGAGCAACTGCAGGAACAGCGGAATCATCGTCGCCGAGACGACCGCCCCCGCGAGCGCGAAGCGGACCCAGCTCATCTCGCGCATCCGGCGTCCGCGGTAGAGCAGGACGGTGGCCAGCGCGAAGATCGCACCGGCGAATCCGCCGACGACCCCGACGCGAGCGGCGAGCCCGATGGCGCGGAACCACGTCGCGTCCCTCGGCGCCATGCCGGTGAGCATCAGGGTGGTCACCAGACCGAGGCCGGCGAGGAACCAGCCGAGTCCCCACAGGACGGCGTTTCGAACGACAGCGCGAAGGCGACGTGCGAGCATGGTGCGGTGGTGAAGGGAGTCAGTCTCGCTTGTCATGGCAAAGTACGTGACACTACACTCACGCAAATGGCCACCACAGCGTTGCGACGCCTGCGAGGTACGGTCGTCCTCAGCGTACTCTGGGGGGGAGCATGGGCCGTCGCGGGATTAGCGATCGGTGTCACGAGCCTGCTGCTGCCCACGCTGCCGTGGCATGTCCTGTTCGACATTTTCGATGCCCCGCTGCCGGCGCTCGGTGTGCCGGGGGCCCTGGTGGCCGCGGCCTCCGCCGCAGCGACGCTGGCACTCGCGCAGCGATGCCGCGACCATGCGTCGCCACGTCAGAGCGGCGATGTCCGGCACCTCGCCGCCAGCCGGCCGGTCGCGAGCGAGAGGTCGAGGTCGGCCACGAGCAGGCCCGGGACGCCGTAGGGTTGCCAGGCCAACACCGTCCCGTCGGGTCGTACGACCGCGGACGTGATGCCCGATCCCTCGCTCGCGGCGTTCACCGACGCGATCCAGCAGGTGTTCTCCGCGGCGCGGCACAGCAGCGCCTTCTCGTGGAACGTGTTGGCGGGATCGAGGAACGACGTCGGCCGGTAACTGCCCGGTTCCGCGACGTGCGCATGCGGGTGGAACACCACCTGCGCTCCGCGCCGCACGGCCCACCGCACCGTTTCCGGGTACCGCCATCCCTCGTGGCAGATCACGATCCCGAACGTGAGCGGACCCGCCGTGAACACGCGCCGGCTCGCGCCGAAGGCGGGGTACATCGCCTCTTCGTCCGGGTCGAGCTGTCCCTTGTCCTGCCACCCCTGCAGTGTGCCATCGGCGTCGAAGACCGCCGCGCTGATCTGCAGCCCCTGCGGCGTGATGCGCTCGGTCCCGAGGATCGTGGTCAGCCCGGCGCCGCGCGTGGCGTCGGCGACCCGGGCCCACGCCGACTCGAGGAACGACGCGTCGGGGGGCGGCGAAGGGACGCCGTTCCACCGGTAGCCGGGGACATAGCACTCCGGGAAGCACACGACCCGCACGCCGCGCGCGCCGGCCTCGGCGACGGCGTCGAGGACGTGGGCGAGCGCCGCTTCGCGCGATGACACGACGGGGACGTTGGCGAGGGCGATCCTGACGACTGGGGGCATGAACGGGAGGGGGCTAGATGTCGATCCGGCCGCGGAAGCCACGCGCGCCGTAGTACGACTCCGCACCGTTGTGGTACGTGAAGACCTGTCCGTACCGCCGGTCGCAGAAGAGCGCGCCCCCGAGGGCGCGGACGTCCGGGGGGGTGAGGATCCAGCTCGACGTCTTGCGGTCGAACTCGCCGAGCTGCTGCAGGGCCCGGTACTGCGCCTCCGTCAGGAGGGCGACGCCGAGTTCCGCGGCCATACCGACGGCGCTGCCTGCCGGCTTGTTCTCCCTGCGCCGCTCGAGCGCCTCGGGGTCGTAGCACAGACTGCGGCGGCCGGCGGGGGACTCGGGCGCGCAGTCGCAGAAGGTCACGCGTCCGTCCGCCATCGCGCCGATGACGTCGGGTTCGCCGCCGGTGCGCTCCATGGCCTCCAGCACCGCGAGCGACGCCGGCCGGTCGGCGAGCCGGGCCGCGACCTCGCGCCAAGTGATGCCACGGTGTCGGACCGGGTGCGCGGCGAAGCGCGCCTCGAGTGCGCGCAGGAGGGCGGCCCGCGCTGCGGCCTTCACGGGTGCTGCGGGCGGCAAGGCCGGAGAAGGGGAGCCCCCCCGCGCACATGGTGACCGGGCATGCCCGAAGTTACGCGGCGGCGTCGGCCGCCGCCCGCGACCGTCCGGCGCGATGGCGAGCCCGGCATCCGGAAGCGCATCTTCCGGCGTTAACCGACCGCTCGCTCCCCGTTTCCGCCGCCCGATGTCCGCCAGCCCCCGCCGTCGCGCTCCCCGTCTCGCCCTCGCGCTCCCGACGCTCGCGCTCCCGACGCTCGCGCTCCCGACGCTCGCGCTCCCGACGCTCGCGCTCCTGGCGCTCGCGCTCCTGACGCTCGCGCTCCTGCCCGTCATCGCCGGGGGCCAATCGCGGCGGCCCGCTGCGCCGGTCTCCGTGGTCGAGACGAGTCTCGCCGACCTTCGCACCGCGCTCGAGCAGCAGCGCGTGACCTCGCGCGAGCTGGTGCGGCAGTACCTCGCCCGCATCGGCACCTACGACGTCCGCCTGCGTGCGACCATCACCGTGAACCCTCGGGCGCTCGCCATCGCCGACTCGCTCGACCGGCTCCGTGCGCAGGGGCGGATCCTCGGTCCGCTGCACGGCATCCCGATCGCCCTCAAGGACAACATCCACGACGTCACGATGCCCACGACCGGCGGCGCCCTCGCGTTCGCCGACCTCATGGTGCCGCACGACGCCACGCTCACGACGCAGCTCAAGGCCGCGGGGGCGATCATCCTCGCCAAGACGCAGCTCACCGAGCTCGCCAACTGGACGGCGAGCGGGATGCCCGCGAACTACAACGGGCTCAACGGCTACGGCATGAACCCGTGGGATTCCCGCCGTGACCCGCGCGACGCGACGTTCGACGGGCGGCCGGTGCTCACCACGGGCGGCTCGTCCTCCGGCACCGGCACCAACGTCAGCTTCTGGGCGGCGAACGTGGGGACCGAGACCTCGGGCTCCATCCTGAGCCCCTCGATGCAGAATTTCCTCGTCGGCATCAAGCCGACGGTCGGGCGGATCAGCCGGTACGGCGTCATCCCGATCACCGCCGATCAGGACACGCCGGGACCGATGGCGCGCACCGTGCGCGACGCCGCGATCCTGCTCGGCGCCATGGAGACCGCGGTCCCCGACCCGAACGATCCGGCCACGAAGGCCTGCCCGCCCCCGGCGGGGCGCGACTACACCGCCTTCCTCGACACGACGCGACTCGAGGGGGCGCGCATCGGCATCCCCCGCGCCTTCTTCTACGACACGGCGCCGCCGGTGCCTGGCGTGCGGTTCCGTGGCGGCCTCGGGCGCGCCCAGCGCGCGGCGATGGACTCCGCGATCGCGGTCCTCGCGGCGCGCGGGGCCGTCATCGTGGATCCGGCTGACCTTCCGAGCGTACGCGACACCGCAGCGGGCCGGAACGTCCTCGCGTGGAATCCGTGCAGCGGGCTCGAGCAGGCCAAAGGCCGCGACGCCGACTGCTCCGTGGTGCTCAAGTACGGCATGAAGCGCGACTTCAACGCGTGGCTCGCCTCGCTCGGCGATCGCGCGCCGGTCGCGTCGCTCACCGCCCTGCGGCAGTGGAACATCACGCACCAGCGCGCCGGGGCGATCAAGTACGGGCAGGCGCTGCTCGACATCTCCGATGAGATGGACGTGCAGCAGGATCGCGCCCGCTACGAGGCCGATCGCCGCAAGGATGTCGCGCTCGCCGGGACGTACGGCATTGACGCTGCGATGCAGGCCCATCGGCTCGACGCCCTGCTGTTCCCCGCCGTGGCGAGCGCCGGCGTCGCGTCGCGTCCCGGCTATCCGTCGGTGACGGTGCCGTGGACGTTCGTCCCCGCCGGCGACGGCGCGGCCGGGTTCCCCAAGGGCTTCGACCCGAAGCCGGCGCCGTACAACGTCACCTTCACCGGCCTGGCGTGCAGCGAGCCGGTCCTGATCGGGATCGCGTACGCCTTCGAGCAGGCAACCCGGCGGCGGGTCGCGCCACCGCAGTTCCCGTAGCGCGCTCGCGCGATGCCGCCGCGACGCCGCGGCCGGCTGCGCGCTACACGGCCGCGCCGAACAGGCGTCCGGCCAGCGCCGTGATCCCGAGCGCCAGAGCGCTCCAGAACGACACGCGGACCGCGGCGCGCAGGCGTCCCGCGCCGCCTGCCCCGGCGGCGAGGGCCCCGAGCGCCGCCAACGCCGCGAGCGAGGTCGCGGACACGGTGACGATCGCCCGCGCCGGCGGGGCGAGCGCGGCCACCAGCAGGGGAAACGCCGCCCCGACCGCGAAGGTCGCCGCCGACGCGAGCGCGGCCTGCACCGGCCGCGCCGAGAGCGCCTCCGTGATCCCCAACTCGTCGCGCGCGTGCGCCCCGAGGGCGTCGTGCGCCGTCAGCTGTCGCGCCACCTGGTGCGCCAGCGAGGGGTCGAGACCGCGCGCGACGTAGATCCGCGCGAGCTCGTCGCGCTCCGCGTCGGGGTCCGCCTGCAGTTCCAGGCGCTCCCGCTCGAGGTCCGCGCGTTCGGTGTCGGCCTGCGAGCTGACCGAGACGTACTCGCCGGCCGCCATGGACATCGCGCCCGCCACGAGGCCGGCCACGCCCGACAGCAGCATTGCCGATCGCGATGTCCCCGCCGCCGCGACCCCCACCACGAGGGCCGCCGTCGAGACGAGCCCGTCGTTGGCGCCGAGGACGGCCGCGCGAAGCCAACCGACGCGCGCGGTGTAGTGCCGTTCGGGATGCAGAGGACGAGGCATGGACTGGATGGTGCTGGTGGGGCTGCGCCGGCGCAACGGTGCCAGCGGCGTCACGCCCACCCCCGCCGCACGAGCCAGCCCTTGACCACCCAGGTCAGCGAGAGGTATGCGACGAGCGTCCCAGCCAGGACGCCCCAGTAGCGCGGGGGGAGCGGCACCAGGCCGAGCGTGCGACCGAGGCCCGTGAAGGGCAGCGCCGCCGCGGCGGCGACGACGGCCACCGTCGTGCCCATGAGCGCGCCGCTTGCGCGGCTCTGCAGGAACGGGACGCGGTTCGTGCGGATCACGTGGATGACGAGCGTCTGCGATGCGACCGACTCCACGAACCAGCCCGTCTGGAACAGCGACGCCTCGGCCGGCGATCGCGCCCCGAAGAGCCACCACATCGCCGCGAACGTCACGTAGTCGAAGATCGAGCTGAGCGGTCCCACGCCGGCGATGTACCGCGCGATCGCCCCGACGTCCCACGGCCGGGGACGCGCGACGTCCTCGTCGTCCACACGGTCGCCCGGGATCGGCACCTGCGACAGGTCGTACAGCAGGTTGTTCGTCAGCAGCTGGATCGGTGCCATCGGCACGAACGGCAGCAGCGCGCTCGCGCCCAGCACGCTCAGCATGTTGCCCACGTTCGAGCTCGCCCCCATGCGCAGGTACTTCAGAACGTTCACGAAGACCTTGCGCCCCTCGCGCATCCCGGCCTCGAGCACCTGCAGACTCTTGTCCAGCAGGATGATGTCGGCCGAGTCCTTCGCGACGTCCGAGGCGGAGTCCACGGAGACACCGACGTCGGCGGCGCGCAGCGCCGGCGCGTCGTTGATACCGTCGCCAAGGAAGCCCACGACGTGTCGCCGCGCCTGCAGCGCGCGGATCACGCGCGCCTTGTGTGCCGGCGTCATCCGCGCGAAGATCGTCGCGCGTTCGGCGGCGTCGGCGAGTGCCGCGTCGTCCATCGCGTCGATCGCCGTCCCCGTGAGGGGGGCGGCATCGGGGATCCCCACGGCGCGGCAGACGCACTGGGTGACGTGCACGTCGTCCCCCGTGAGGACCTTCACCGCCACGCCACCCGCCGACAGCGCCCGCAGGGCGGGGGCGGCGGAGTCCTTCGGCGGATCCAGGAAGGCGCAGTGGCCGACGAACGCCAGACCCCGCTCCTCCATTGACGCGCCCGGACGCACGGCCACGGCGAGCACCCGGAAGCCGTCGCGGCTCAGCCGCTCCGCCTGGGCCGTGATCGCGGCCGCGCGATCGGCGTCGAGCGGCGCCACGCGCTCCCCGTCCATCCACGTCGTACAGCGGGTGAGCACCGCCTCCGGCGCCCCCTTTGCCACCAGGACAGGGACGCCGCCGGGATCGCCGACCAGCACCGACATGATGCGACGCTCGAAGTCGAAGGGGCGCTCGTCGAGCCGCCCCCAACCCTCGAGCGACCCCGGTGCCAGTTCCGTCGCGTGCGTGAGGATCGCCTCGTCGAGGACGCTCCGAAGCCCCGTCTGGAAGTGGCTCACGAGGGTCGCGTCGCGCAACACCCGCGCCGAGTCGATCCCGCCGGCGTCCAGGTGGCGCTGCAGCACGACGACGTCCTGCGTCAGCGTCCCCGTCTTGTCGGTACACAGCACGTCCATCGCGCCGAAGTTCTGGATCGCGTCGAGCCGGCGCACGATCACCTTGCGCCGCGAGAGGGCGACGGCGCCGGACGTCAGGCACACCGAGACGATCGCCGGCAGCAACTCCGGCGTCAGCCCCACCGCCACCGCAAGCGCGAAGAAGAGCGCCTGCCCCCAGTCGCCCTTCGTGACGCCCGTGACGACGAACACGATCGGCGCCATCGTCGCGACGAAGCCCACCATGAGCCAGGTGAACCGGCCGATGCCGCGATCGAACGCCGTCGGCAGTTCGACGGCGGCCAGGGAGCCGGCCATCCGCCCGAACTCCGTGCGCCCCCCGGTGGCGGTCACGCGCATGGTGGCCGTGCCGCTCTGGACACTGGTGCCCAGCCGCACCCGGGCGCGCGCTGCCGCCGCCTCGTGGGACTTCCCCTTCCCGACCGGGAGCGACTCCCCGGTCAGCGACGCCTCGTTCACATACAGGTCGCGCGCGACCAGCACTTCGCCGTCCCCGGGAATCAGGTCCCCGGCCGCGAGCAGTGCTACGTCCCCCACGACCACCTCGGCCAGCGGCACGGCGCGCGGCGCTCCGTCACGGAGGACCCGCGCGCTGACGCGAATCAGCCCCTGCAGGTCCGTCGCGGCCCGGTCCGCCCGCGACTCGCGCACGAACCGCAGGACGACCCCGATCACCAGCATCACCACCATGACGACGGCCGACCGGCGGTCCCCCAGCGCCGTCGCGACGGACGCCAGCACGAGCAGCAGCAGCGCGAGCGGGTTGGCCAGCAGGGCCCCGAGCCGCCGCACCGGCGACGTCCGCGACTGCGACGCGACCGCGTTCGGACCGTCGCGGGCGAGGCGCGCGGCGGCCTCGGCGCTGGTCAGGCCCGTTGGCGGGAGCGGCTCGGTGCCCACGCCCTGATCATGCACGCCGGCGCGGAACTTCGGCATGGCCGTCCCTGCCGGGCGGACGCCGGATCGTCCCCCCGCCACTCCCACGCCATGACGCCAGCGCGTAATCTCGACGCACGGCGACGCGGTTTCGCGCCCGACCTGCCCATCCCGTTTCGACCATGCCTTCGCTTCTGCGCCGCATCATCCCCTTACTCATCCCCGTCGTCAGCGCGACCGCGTGCGGCGGCGCCGACAGCCCGGCTGGGCCCGCCCCGACGCCCCTCGGCATCAGCATCACCGTGACCAACCCGGACCCTGTCCCGGTCCTTGCCGTCCCGGTGGGTGCGCAGGTCTCCATCGCTCTCACGCGGTCCGGCGGGTTCACCGGTGCCGTCACGGTCTCCGCCGAGGGACTTCCCACGGGGTGGACCGCGAGCTTCGCGCCGGCCCAGATCACCTCGGGCTCCGGGACGCTGGCCACAGTGACCGTGCCGGCGAGCCCGACCCGCGGAAACTACGTCGTCGCGTTCCGCGCCTCCGCGACCGGCGTGAGCGACGCCACGGGGCTGGCCACGATCCGCGTGCAGTAGCAGCCGCCGGGTCGCCTCAACCGAACAGCACCGCCAGCACGTAGGCGGCACCGCAGGCGGCAGCCCCCGCGATCAGGGTCACGGACAGCACCGAGTGGAAGGCGTACGCCGGGTCGCGTCGAAGGCGGTAGTGCAAGCCGCCGTGCACGACGGCGAAGAGCGCGACGACGACGCGGGCGGCGGACGCGGCGGGACGCGAGTCGGTCACGGTCCACGCGAGGCCGGCGCCCAGCGGAACGTGCAGGGCGACGAACGCGGTGCGCGCCGACTCTTCCGGCATGGCCCGCAGCACGTACAGGAGCCGCCACTCGCGGCATGTCACGGCGTCGAGCTCGTGCGCGATGAAGAAGCCCAGCAGCAGAAGGTACAGGGTGAGTGTCATGACGCGGCAGCGGTGAGATTGGCCTTGTTCGGTGCGTGGCGAGGCCGACGACACGATGGCTTCGGGCGTCACCCCCCTTCACCAGGGGATTCACGACCTGGGACATCGGCAAGCAGAACGGTATCCCGGTGGTCGGTTCAGCAGAAGCACCGCTCCGCGTATCTTGTGGCGCATGTCACCCGTGCCGCCCCCGACCGACCCCTCGAGCACCGCAAGGCGCCGTCGCGGTGTCCGGCTCGTGTTCCGCGTTGCCGCGGCGCAGGGCGTCACGCAGGGCGTCACGAAGGGCGTGGCGCTAGGCATCGCGCTGGCGGCCGGCTGCAGGCCCTCACGACCTGCGGAGTTCCGCGTCGGGCTCATCGGCCATTTCGGTCCCATGGACGGCCCGACCTCCGGCGAGCCCTCCCGCCGTGGCGCCCAACTCGCGGTGGACGAACTCAACGCCGCCGGTGGCGTCGTCATCGCGGGGAAGCCGCACCGCGTCGTGCTCGTGGTCAAGGCGTCGCCATACCGCGCCGGCGGCGCCGCCTCGGTCGCGCGCGAGCTCGTCAACCTCGATTCCGCGGACGTCATCGTCGGGCCGCAGTTCAGCAACCTCGCCGCGGCCGCCGGCGAGGTCGCCGAGGAATCCGAAGTGCCGATGATCGCTCCGATGGCCTCGGCACCGGACGTCACGCGAGGGCGTGCCTTTGTCAACCGCCTCGCGTTCGTGGACGCCGTGCAGGGGCGCGTCCTCGCGCGCTTCGCGCACGATTCGCTGGGGATCCGGCGCGTGGCTGCGCTCTACAAGAGTGCCCTGGCCTACAACCGCGACGTCGTGCAGCGGTTCTCGGACGAATTCCGGGCGGTCGGCGGCGAGATGATCGCCACCGAGGGATTCGACGCCGACGACCCCGCGTCCCGCTCGCGCGCCGTGCAGCGGGTCCTGGCGGCTCGGCCGGACGCCGTCCTTGTCCCGACGCTCTACGGCGCGGACACCCTCGGCCTGCGCCAGTTGCGGGCGGGTGGTTTCACCGGACGCGTGCTCGGGGGGGACGCATGGGACGCGTTCTTCGCGTCGCGGATCGCCGCCGCGAACGGGGCCGTCTTCACGACCAGTTGGAATCGCCGCTCCGAGCAGCCCGGGGCGCTGTCCTTTCGCGGCGCGTACACCGCGCGCCATGCGGATCAACCCCTGCGCGCCACCGCCGCCGCCACCTACGATGCCGTACGGCTGTTGGCGAGGGCCGCGGAGCGCGCCGGGGCGCGCTCCGGGCGCCCAGTCGCCGACGCGCTGCGGGAATCGGGGCGCTACGACGGCGCCTTCGGCCGCCTGCGTTTCTCCGGGTCCGGCGATCCCGACCGGGAGGCGATCATCCTCGAGATCGAGGGTGACTCGGCTCGGGTGCGCGCGATCGTGCCGCCGAAGGCCGTGCCTTGATGCGGCGGTGCCGCGCTCGCCCGGACGGCGTGAACCACGCCGTGACGCGCCGCAGGTAGATTCGGCTCAGCGACTCGGACGCCTTTCACGGAGGACCCCGTGTGCCAGTTCATCACGGCTGTGCTCCCGGCCGGCGGGCGACTGCCCGATGCGGAGGACGCGCTCGCGCGCGTGGGGCGCCGCCTCGTGCCCGTGCACAACGCGGCGGTACGGAACCAGCTCCGTCCGGACGAGGCCTACTACGCGCTGTCGGAAGGCGGGTGCGACTGCGGCACGGCGCTGGGCAGGATCGCCCGGGTCCGTGAGGGCCGTACCCGCGAGGACGCGGCGAAGACGCGGAAGCTCGCGGCGCGCGGCTGGAGCGCGGCCAAGATCCAACGTGCGCTTGGCAGCCGCTCGCGGGCGCGCGAGAGCGCCGAGCGCGCCGCGGCGGACGAGATCGCGCAGTGGACGGCGCTGCTCGCCGACCTGCACCGGGCCGGATTCCGCTTCGTCGGCCTTCTGCTGCACTTCTATGGCGGCGACGTCGCTGACGAGCCGATCACCCTCCGCGGCCGGGTGACCGTCGCGGCGCCGGACGTTCGGGAGGCGCTCGAGCGCATGGAAGAGGACACGCTCGTCGAGTTCTATCCGGGCTGACGCCGGTGCAGGTCGCCGCTCGGCGGTTCGTCCCGACTCCGCTACATTCGGGCGATGGGCCTCGACGCGCTGGGCACCCGGTTCCTGCTGTTCGCGAAGCGGCGCGGCGTCGATTTCGCGCAGGCGGCGATGCTCGGGCGACAGAGTCTCAACGTTGACGCGGCCGCGCTCTCGCGGGCGTTCCGCGACTTCGGGGCCTCCTTGGCGCCGGTCGCGGCGGCCGAGATGCTCGCCCGACGAGCCGGATACGCCGAACCGCTGCTCGAGGCGCTGGGGGCACAGACCGTGGACTCGTTCGATGCCGCGCCCTACGAGGACGCCACGTACCTCCACGACTTCAACCGGCCGATCGGCCCGCCGCACCTCGACCGCTACTCGGCCGTGCTCGACGGCGGCACGTTGGAGCACGTCTTCCAGTTCCCCGTGGCGCTCGCGAACGCGATGCGGATGGTCAGGCCCGGCGGGCATTTCCTCGGCATCCTGACCGCGAACAACTTCCTCGGCCACGGCTTCTATCAGCTGAGCCCGGAGTTGTTCCACACCGCGCTGTCGGCTGCGAACGGCTATGTGCTCGAGCATCTGGTCGCCGTCGAGGACCGCCCGGGCGCTCCGTGGTACGAGGTGACCGCCCCGGACGCGGCTCGTGAGCGCGTGACGTTGATCAACCGGTATCCGCTGTACCTGCTGGTAATCGCGCGCCGCGTGCGCGACGTCGTGCCGTTCGAGACGCCCCCGATCCAGAGCGACTATCAGGCGATGTGGGTGGGCGGCGCACCGGGGGGCGCGTCCCGTCGCCGTCCGGCCTGGCTCACTGCACTCTCGCACCGCCTCGTTCGGCCCTTCATGCGTGGCGTCCGTCGGCTCACGGGCAACACGTCCAGTACCTACAATCCGCGCCACTACCGCCGGTTCGACCCGACCGCGTAGCCCGGGCTCGCCCTCTGCACGCCGGGCCCCGTCCGCCTGCGGCGGTCGCCAGGCCTCGGGACGTGCGGGGGCCGCCGACAGCCGGGAGGCGCGTCGGTGCGGAAGCTGCGGCGCCTCAGCACGGTCGCGAGCGCGAAGTGGAGGACGCCGCTACGGGATCACGGCGTCACTTCTCCTTGAGGCGCGCCCGCACCTCTTCCGCCCAGTTGAGCACCAGGACCCCCTGACCGCTCCCCTCCTTGCCCCTGAGCATCAGCAGGTGCCGGCCATCGGGGGACACGTCGTAGTTGGCGTGGGGGCCCGACGAATCGAAGGGGCCGCTGAACAGCGTCCGGCGCTCCTGCACGGAGAAGGTGGGGCCCGTGGTCACCCGGGCGGCGACGATCGCCTCCCCCTGCCGGTAGAACAGCGTGCGGCCGTCGCGCGACCACACCGGCTCGCTGCCGCCGTTGTTGGACACCTGCACCCGACCCGCCGCCCCCGGGAACGGGCGCACGTACACCTCGGCCGTTCCCGACTCGTCCGAGCTATAGGCGATCCATCGGCCGTTGGGTGAGAAGCGCGGCGCCCAGTTCACCCCCTTGGTGATCAGCGCCGTGGGCGGGGCCGACTTGTCCAGCGGCATGCTGAACACCTGCTGGTCCCCGGTGCCCTCGTCGGTGCGGTACAGCAGGTTGCGCCCGTCCGGGGAGACGACCCCTTCATTGGGGCCGCCCGGCACCTCCGCCAGCAGCTCCGGCGCGCCGCTGCCGTCGGCTGGCTGCCACCACAGCCCCTTGCGTGGCGCGACCTGGCGATAGAGCACGCGCCGCCCATCGGGGCTCCATTCGGGCCGCACGTTGCTCCCGGTGGAGGTGAGCCGCGTGAACGTCGCCGACGCGAGCTCGTAGATCCAGATGTCGCGCCCCTTCGCGCTCCCGACGTCGAAGGCCACGCGACGTCCATCGGGGGAATAGCGCGGGTTGCCGTACTGTCGCGCTTCTCCGAGCAGCGGCGTGGCCGCCCCGCGCTCGTCCACCAGCACGGCGGTGTTGGCGGGCTGCCCCGGCGAATACAGCAGCGACCCGGATGACGAGAGCGCCGGACTGGACACCGACTCCAGCAACGCCACGGGAGGCCCGGTGAAGGCGCGCGCGCGCAGGTCGAGCGGCACCGCCATGATGGTGCCGTCGGACCGCAGGAAGATCAGGTGGTCGTCCACGAAGCCGAGCGGGCGAACCGCCCCGATGTCCAGGCGCGTGACCCGGCCGTCGGGG
>JAJTHG010000020.1 GCA_021298835.1 Gemmatimonadota bacterium | reverse complement strand
TCGATCACGTCAGAACTTCAGCCCGTACCCCACCCGCACCACCTGCGTCTCCAGAAAGTCCGTGCTCACCATGCGGAAGTCGGTTCCCCGGATGGTCCGCTGGGCCTGGTTCGTGTTGAGCACATCCGTCGCGTTGACCACGATCTCCCCGCGCCCGCGCTGGATCGTGGCCTTCGCCCCGACGTCCAGACTGTAGCGGCTCCCGATGCGGCCCTGCGGCAGCAGGTCCGGCGCGAGATAGGTGTTCATCAACTGGACCTGCCACCCCGCCGATGCGGTGAGCGTCGCGTTCAGCTTGGCGTTGCCGGAGACCAGCCGCTCCCGCGCGGCCGAGTGGAGGACCGGCACCGGGTAGCGATTGAGCACCGTGAACGCGTCGAACGTCCGCTCGAACACGCTGGCGTTCGCGTCGAGCCCGACGCGCCGGGTCAGCGACCCCTGCCACGCGACCTCGGCTCCGCTGGCCCGGCTCCGCCCGGCGTTCTGGAAGACGTTGTACAGGATCGGGCTCCCCGGCGCCCGCGTGGTGATGCGCGTGATCGTCCCGTCCACGACCCGGTGAAACGCGGCCCCGTACAGGGAGCCGCCGCGCCACGACGCCTTGTAGCCCAGCTCGAGGGTCGTGGTGAACTGGGGCTGCAGGGCGGGGTTGCCGACCTTGATGAGCTCGGGTTCGTCGTACTTGGGGAAGATCCGGATGTCCACCTCGTTGGGGCGATCCACCCGCCGGTTCACGAACAGCGACAGCTTGTGCGCGTCGTCCAGCTTCCATGCCGCGCGGACGTTCGGGAACGGTTGCAGATACCGGTAGCCGTCGCTCCGGTAGGTGGGATGGGCGGGCTGCACGTCGTAGGCGACGTCCACGCCCTCGAGCCGGATGCCCCCCTCGAGCTCGAGCCGGGACGTCTCGTACACGTACGTGCCGTACGCCGCCGGGATCACCTCGCGATACAGCGCCCACCCGCCGGCCGCGCTGTCGATCACGGAGTTCACCCCGGCGAAGAAGCGCATGTTCGCCGGGATCGTGCGGTAGCGGCCCGCCAGCCCGAGCTCGAGGCGGCCCTGCCGCAGCGGCTTCACGTAGTCGGCGTCCACGTTCCAGACGCGCTCGTCGGACAGCAGGGCGAACGAGTCGCGCCCCACGCCGGTCGGCAGCGTGTTCGTGAAGGCATAGCGCTCGTCCTCGCGGTGGAACGACCAGCCGGCATGGACGGTCAGCGCATGGCCGGCCCCGGGGAATCGGTGCACGAAGGCCGCGTTGCCGTAGGCCGTGTACTTCACCTCGTCCTCGAGGAACTGCCACAGGCGGAGGCGGGTCTGCCGCGCAGGACCGAAGTACGGGTTGTCGCCCTCGTCGAGGATCTTCTCCCGGCCGAAGCGCCCGGAGACGCGGACCGAGTTGCGCCCGTCGAACGCGTGGTCCACCCCGCCGGTCACCGTGGCGAAGCTCGTCTCACGGTTGCGCTTGACCTGCTGTTCGATGACGGTGCCGTCGTCGTAGGTGCGCGTGGCGAATTCGTTCTTGTTGAGCGTCGGCGCGTACAGCCAGTCTCCCTGGAGGAAGAGGTTCGTGGTGCCGGTACGGTAGTTCACCGACGCGGACGGATTGACCTTGGGCGTCCGCTGGAACTGCGGCCGGATGGTGGGCAGGTTCCTGCGCTTGATCCACAGCGCGCCGGCGCCGCCGGTGAGACCGACCCTGCCGCTCAGGCCGCGCTGCTCTTCCCGCCGGAGCACGAGGTTGATGATCCCTGCGCTGGCGTTGGCGTCGTACCGCGCGCCGGGGGCGTTGATCACCTCGATGCGCTCGAGCGCCGACGCCGGCAGGTTGTCGAGCCCCGCCTGCGACCCGAACCCCGTGAGCGCCGTCTGCCTGCCGTCGATCAGCACGACGACCTTGTCGCTGCCGCGCAGGAGCACCTTGCCGTCCTGGCCCACCGTCACGCCGGGGACGGTGGACATCGCCTGCAGGACCGAGCCGCCGGCCTGACTGATGTTGTCACCCACCGAGAACGTCTTCCGGTCCATGGTCTCGGCGACACCGTCGGCCGCCGCGGTGACCACCACGTCGGCCAGGGCCTGCGGGACGCGGTGCAACGCCACCGGTCCGACGTCGAGGAACGGGCTCAGTTCCCCGATCCGCACGGGCTGCCACAAGGGACGATACCCCACGCGCCGAGCCACCAGCACGTAGCTCCCCTTCCTGAGCCCGGACATGCTGAAGCCCCCGGCTTCGTCGGTGAGCCGACCGGCCACGAACCCGCTGTCCTTCGCGGCCAGCAGCTGCACCGTCATGTAGGACAGGGGGGCCTTCGAGTCGGCGTCCTGCAACCGCCCGGAGAGCGTCACGCCGCCGGCCGGCTGCGCGGCGGCCGCAGATGCGGCGCCGACGATCCCCGCCATCCCGAGCACGACGGCTCGCAGGCCGACGGCGTGCCATCGCGAATGCGTGCGCCGGCGCATCGGCTGCGGGAGGTCATCCCGTCCGTCGGGCCCTATCGCCACAACCCCGGCAGTTCCACCACGAATGCTCGCACACTCAGCGCGGCCATCGCCGCGGCCACCACCCATCCGGCAGCGGCCAGCCAGCGCGGATGCGCGTAGGCACCGACGATCGCCGGCCGCCGCGCCGCCAGCAGCATCGCCACCAGTCCGACCGGCAGCACGAGGGCGTTGAGCGCCCCCACCGCCACGAGTACCGCCACCGGCCGGCCCACCACGAGGAAGACCGTCGTCGAGGCGACGATGAACCCGATGATCCACCGCCGCTCGGCGGCCCCCTCGCGTCGCGCGGCCGGCAGGAAGCTCACCGACGTGTACGCCGCCCCCACTACCGACGTGATCGCCGCCGACCACATCACCACGCCGAACACGCGGCGGCCGGGTTCACCCAGCGCGAACGCGAAGACCGACGCCGGGGGATTGGCGGGATCGAGCGTCGCGCCCCCGGCGACGACGCCGAGCGCCGCGAGGAAGAGCACCACGCGCATCAATGACGCCACGCCGATCGCCGTGACGGCGCTGCGCGTCACGTCGGGGATCGCCGCGACGCCCGCGACGCCGGCCGCGAGCAGCCGGTGCGCCCCCGCGAACGTGATGTAGCCGCCCACCGTCCCCCCGACGATCGTCGTGATCGCGAGCGGCGAGAGCGTCGTCGGCACGAACGTGCGGCGCACGGCCTCCGCCACCGGCGGCGCCGTCGCGAGCGCGATCCACGAGGTCAGGCCGACCATCACGAAACCGAGCGCCACCGCGAAGCGGTCCATTGCCCGCCCCGCCTCGCGCACGACGAACAGCAGCACGGCGATGCCCGCGCTCAACGCGGCACCCACGCGCACGTCGAGTCCGGTCACCACCGACACCCCGAGGCCCGCTCCCGCGACGTTGCCGATGTTGAAGGCGAGGCCACCGACGACGACCAGCGTCGCGAGGAGCCCACCCAGGCCCGGCCTCACGGCGTCGGCCACGGCCGACGCCGGCCGGCCGGCGGCGGCGATCACGCGCCAGATCGTGAGTTGCGCCCCGAGGTCGGCCAGGATGCTCGCGAGGATCGCGAATCCGAAGCTCGCCCCCAGTTGCTGCGTGAAGACCGCCGTCTGGGTCAGGAACCCGGGTCCGATGGCGCTCGTGGCCATCAGGAACGCGGCGCCGAGGAGCGCGGAACGAACGCCGGAGGTTCGGCCTTCAGGAGAGAGTGCGGCGGCTCCGGTCATCGGCCAATGCTATCGCCGGATGCTCCCGGCAGCGATGCCTCAACCCCTGCGTCGGGCCGCGCGTTGTTCATCGCCTTGCCGTCGGCTTGCCGTCGGCTTGCCGTCGGCTTGCCGTCGGCTTGCCGTCGGCGTGCCGTCGGATCCTGGCGCGGTGACCTGCACCGGTCGTCCTTCTTCCCTCGCGTTCGCACCATGCCCCGTACGTTCCGTTCCGTGTTGGCTGCGATGTTCCTCGCCGGCCTCCTCGCCGGCCTCCTCGCCGGCCTCCCCGCCGGCCTGGTGGCGCAAGCCAAGCGCCCGATCACCCAGGACACGTACGACACCTGGAACTCGGTGCAGGGGGCGACGCTCTCCCCCGATGGCCGGTACCTCGCCTACACGCAGACGCCCGTGCTCGGCGACGGCGAGGCGCGGATCCGCGCGACGCAGGGCGCCGCCGAGTACCGGATCCCGCGCGGGTGGACGGGGCGACCGAATCTGCGGGTGGTGATCACCGCGGGCCTCGATTCGAGCCCATCGTTCTCGGTGCCGCCGATCCGCTTCACCGGCGACTCGCGCCATGCCGCGTTCCTGGCGTTCGCGCCGCGGGCCGACTTCGACGCGGCCGCCAAGGCACGGCCGCGGCCGACCGACCCGCCGAAGGCGTCGCTGGTGGTCGTCCGCACCGCAGACGGCGTCATGACCCGTGTACCGCGCGTGAAGTCGTTCCAGCTCGCGCGTGACGGCGGCCGGTACCTCGCCTATCTGCTTGAGGCCGATTCCGCCGCCGCGTCGGCCGCGCCGGCCGCGCCGGCCGCGCCGGCCAATGCGACGGGCCAGCCGAACGGCGCCTCTGCGGCCGGCCCGCGCAAGGTGCCCGGCACCACCCTCGTCCTGCGCCGCCTCGACGACGACACCGAGGTGCGCATCGCCGACGTCACGGCGTTCGCGTTCGACGAGGCCGAGCAGTACCTCGGCTACACCACGTCCGGCAGCGACGGTACGAAGGACGGGGCATGGGTGCGCACGCTCGCCACCGGCGCGACGACCGCGCTCGCCACCGGCAAGGGCAACTACAAGCTGCTGGCGTTCGATCGCGCGGGGACGCAAGTGGCCTTCGTGTCCGACCGCGACGACTCCACGGCGGCCAAGCCCCGCTACGCGCTCTACCACGCGACCCTCGGTGGCGGGCGGGGTGCCGCTCCGCCGCCGGCGCGACGCGTCGTCGCGGCAGCGATCGGCGGCGACACGATGCGCATCGCCGACCGCGGGCGGCTCGAGTTCACGCGGAACGGCGCGGCGCTGGTGTTCCCGTTCGCGCCGGTGATTCCCGACTCCGTGCCGGCCGATTCACTCGCCGACAAGGCGGTGTACGACCTCTGGCACTGGAACGACACCAGGATCCAGCCCCAGCAGAAGGTGGACGCGGCGCGGGACCGCAACCGAACATGGACGGCCCTGTATCACCCGCAGGGCAACCAGGTGGTGCGGCTCGGGAGCGACTCGCTGACGCTGGTGCAGGTGAGCGACGACGCCCGGGCGGTGCTCGCGCTGAATCCCGTGCAGTACGCGATCGAGCAATTCTGGGGCGACGGCGGAAGCGATGTGTACGTGCTCGATCCGCGGACGGGCGCCCGCACCCCGGTGGCGAAGAAGGTCGAGTTCGGCGCGCAGCTCTCGCCGGGCGGCCGGTTCGTGACCTACTGGCAGGACGGCTGGCGGGCGTATGAGGTCGCGACCCGGCGGACGATCGCGCTGACGGCGCGGATCCCCGGGGTCCGCTTCGACGAGGAGACGTTCGACAATCCCGACACGCCGCCCCCGTACGGGCTGGGCGGCTGGACGACGGGCGACGCCCGCGTACTGGTGTACGACCGGTACGACGTCTGGGAGGCCGACCCGACCGGGGTCGCCGCCCCGCGCACGCTCACCGACTCGGCCGGCCGTCGCGCCAACGTGACGTATCGCGTCGTGGACCTCGATCCCGACGACCGCTTCCTCGACCCGGCGCAGCCGCTGGTGCTGCGCGGCTTCGACAACGCCACGAAGGCGAGCGGCTATCTCACCGATTCCTTTTCGGGCACCACGCCGCCGCAGCGCCTCGTGTGGGGCGACCGCGCCTACAACGGCCTGCAGCAGGCGCGCAAGGCGACCCAGTACGTGCTGACGCAGCAGACCTACCGCGAATACCCCGATCTCTGGACAGGGGCGTCGCTCGGGCAGCTGGTGCAGGCGTCGAACGCGAATCCGCAGGGGGGCGAGTACCCGCGCGGCAGCGTCGAGCTGGTCTCGTGGACGAGCCAGGACGGCGTGCCGCTTCAGGGACTGCTGTACAAGCCGGAGGGCTTCGATCCGTCGCGGCAGTACCCGATGGTCACGTACTTCTACGAGCAGCTTTCCGACGGGCTGCACGCCTATGTCTCGCCGAGCGGGCGCAACGTGGTGAACCCGCTGGTGTACACGGCCGAGGGCTACCTCGTCTTCATGCCGGACATCGCGTACACCGACGGCTTCCCGGGGCCGAGCGCCGCGAAGTCCATCATCCCCGGGGTGCTCTCGCTGGTCGAGCGCGGCTTCGTGGACCGTCGTCGGCTGGGCATCACCGGCCAGAGTTGGGGCGGCTACCAGACGGCGTACATCATCACCGTCACCGACCTGTTCGCCGCCGCAGTGCCGAACGCCACCGTGGTGAACATGACGTCCGCGTACGGCGGCATCCGCTGGGGCAGCGGCCTGGCGCGCGCGTTCCAGTACGAGGCGGGGCAGAGCCGCATCGCCGGCTCGCTGTGGCAGTACCCCGAGCGATTCATCGAGAACTCGCCGCTGTTCAAGCTCGATCGCGTCAGGACGCCGGTACTCTTCATGGCGAACGACGCCGACGGGGCGGTGCCGTGGTACCAGGGGATCGAGTTCTACGTGGCGATGCGGCGCCTGCGGAAGGAGGCGTACATGGTGGTCTACAACGGCGACGATCACAACCCGACCAAGCGCGCCAACCAGAAGGACATCGACCGCAAGATGCTCGAGTTCTTCGCGCACAAGCTGCAGGGAAAGCCGGCGCCGGCGTGGATGGTGCGCGGCATCCCGTACCTCGAGAAGGGGCGGGACCAGCTCGGACCGTCGGCACCGCCGATGTCTGCCGCGCCGTCGGGCAGCCGCCCCTGAAGCCGACAGGGCCGGGTTCGTGCATGACATCCAGCGCCCACCGTTGATTGGGCCCCGTGACCACCGCCCGCCCTTTGCGCGGCTGGGCGGTCCGGCAGCGGCACCGCTGCCCGGGTTTGAGCGCGAGCTCATCTTTCCGGTACCGCCGCTCGGTCTTCCAGCGAGTGATGCTCAGCCCGTCCCGCCGGAGCAGGACGTACGGGCGGTTCTGCCCGAACGCCGGCCGGGCCGCCGCCAGCTCATGCTCGCGGCGCCGCATCGCCGTGTCGGGCGGCCGACGGGAGACATACCGGCTGATCGTGCGCTCGAGCCGGCAACAGGTGGCCTCCGTGACGCCTGTCTTCCGGCAGATGTCGGCCACCGGCGCGCCGCTCTCGGTCTGCGGGAGGGCCTGCACGATCTGCTCGGGGTGTACGACCAGAGAGCTTGTCGGACACTGCCCCCGGTTGCGGAGTCAAGCTGTACAATCGGGGATCTTGCTTGACACTGCCCCCGGCCTGCAAGCTCAAGCCATGCAGGGTCAGCATATGGCAAGCACACCGGAGCGCATGGCAACCCAGGATCCCGCGGCGAAGCTGGCGCGGCAGCGCCTGAGCGTGCGGCAGCTCGCTGAAGCGCTCGGCAGCGTGGCCAGCGCCGGTCGGAAGCCGACGATGGACCGCCCGTCGTGCGACGAGTGAAAGCGCCGGCTGCAGTGCGAGGAGCGCGCCGCCGCGACCGCCCCCCACTGGGTACCGTCACGCCGTACCTCTCAAGCGTCGGACAAGTAGGGTAGTACAGCTGCATCAGTCCTTCATCGGAGGCAGACATGAACCCGTTTACCAGACAACTGGCGATTGCCTCGCTAGCTCCATTGATCCTGCTGACCGCCAGTAGTTGCAGGACCAGACTGATCTCGGCGCCGGGGATCGAGGGACGATTTCTCGAGGAGTCAACCGGCATACCCATTGCCGGAGCCAAGGTGAAATACACATCAATAGGAGACGGTGTGACCAAAGAGAGTCTCACCGATGCGGATGGTCGTTTTCGGTTTCTGCCTGAGTTCACACAAGGGTACGCAGGATATCCATCATCGCCTGTCGGCTTGCGGGTCCGGATTCAACTGATGATGAAGGATGCGCACAACTTCTCGGCCGTCTTTCCGTCTGCAAAGAGTTCTTCTCATCCTTCTGTGAAGAACACGGACATTGACAATGCCATGATCAAAGCTGGTGATATTCGAGTGAATCGGTTCTTTCTGGACCCCTGACAGGATGCGGAGAACGCTGGCGTCCCCTCACGTGTGACGCCAGCGTTCTCGCATATTCGCAAGCTTCCCCCCGCAGCAGACATCGTGAATCAGACTGGCGCGGTGCATCAGGAGGGGCTGTGCGCCGGCCGATATTCGCCGCGTCCCAGATCGTGGAGATCCTGAAGGCCGGGGAGGGGGGACTCCCCGTGGCCGAGGTGATTCGGAAGCACGGCAACAGCCGGGCCACGTGCTTCATTTGGAAGCAGAAGTACGGCGGCGTCACGGGTGCCGAGCTCAAGCACCTGAAGGAGCGGGAGACCGAGAACGCCAAGCGGAAGCGGATGTACGCCGAGTTGGCCCTCGAGAACACGGCCATCAAGGACGTGCGCTCGCGAAAGCGGCAGGGTCGCCCGCGAGGCGGCAGGTGGCGCTGACCTTGGTGACGACGCACGGCCTGGCGGTCGTGCGCGCGTGCCACGTTGCCGGCCTCTCGCGGGCGGCCGACGACACGCCGCCAGCCGATCGGACCGAACAGGACGCCGCGGTCTCGCTGCGCGGACCGCCGTGGCCGCCCAGCGGCCGCGGTGGGGCTTCTGGCCGTGCTTGATCAGCTCGTCGCGTCCACGGTGCGCCCCGGGGGCTGAGACGAAGAGCTGGCTGCTGACCTACAACATGGAGCGCCGCCATGACAGCCTCGGCGGCGTACCTCAGCTCACCTTCCTGCCGCTGCCAGCCACACCGCTCCAGTCCAGTTTCGACCTGTCTGCCTGACGGGGAGGCATACCGAAGCGCCCGCGGAATACCGGCTTTCTCAGCGTCCTGTCAGGCCGGCGGCAGCCCGGCTTCGCGCCGGAGCGCCGCCCGCACCCTCTCGGCCAGCGCGGCGCAGTCCTGTTCGTCCACCGGCAGGGCGGAGAGCCGGGCGAGGAAGCAGCGGGCCATCTCGACGTGCTCCCGGCACCCCGCGCACGCGGCGAGGTGGCCCTGCATCTCGGCCAGGCGCTCGGCGGTGAGTTCCTCGTCGAGGTAGTCGTACATCGCCCGGACGACGGCAAGGCACTCGGCATGCACGTGCACGGTCACGGGGCCTCCTGCGGAACCGCGACGCGGAAACCGGCGTCGCGCGCGTGGTCGAGCAGCCGCTCCTGCAGCGTGCGCCTGGCGCGGAAGAGGCGCGAGCGCACGGTGCCGACGGGGATGCCGAGCTGCTCGGCGGCCTCGGCGTAATCGAGTCCCGCCACGTCCACGAGCGCGACGACGAGCCGGAAGGGCTCGGGGAGCTCGGCGATGGCCTTCGCGATGGCCGGCGCGAGGTCGGGATGCTCGAGTCGCGGGTCCACCCCGACGGACTTCGCCGCGGCCTGTGCCTGCACGGTGGCCACGGCGTCGAGCTCGGGTTCGCCGTCGAGCGTCACCATGCGCGCCTCGCGCTCCCGCCGTCGCAGGAAGTGGTTGCGGGCGATCGTGAAGAGCCAGCGGCGCCCGTCGCTGCCGGGGATGAAGGTCTCCCGGGCGCGGAAGGCGCGCAGGTAGGTCTCCTGTACCACGTCGTCGGCGTCGGCCGGGTCCTTGGTGAGGGAGCGGGCGAAGCGGACGACGTCGGGGAGATGCCGGAGCATCTCCGCCTCGAAGGCATCGACCGCGTGCGGGTCCGGGGGCGTGCTGACGCTCATGCGTCGGGAAAGATAGCCCGGGACCGGGCGGACGGTTCCGCCAAAGCGGGAGGCGCGGCGGCGGTCCCGATCACGGCTGGCGGGCCGAGCGGAAGACGGTGATCGCCGTGCTCTCGTCCATGTCGCGACGCTCGCCCCCGACCGGCAGGGCATGCCCGCGCGCGTGCTCCACGGCCAGCACCGGGGCGAAGGCGCGCGCCTGCCAGATGCGCACGAGCCAGTCGAGCTGCCGGGATTCGTACGGCGGATCGGCGAACGCGACGCCGTAGCGCCCCTCGGAGAGGGCATCGGCGAAGTGGATGGCGTCCTTGACGAAGACGCGGGTACGGGCCTTCACGCGCAGGACGCCGATGTTCGCGCGCAGGGCGTGCAGACTGGACGGCCGCGTCTCGACGAAGTCGGCGGTGGCCGCGCCCCGCGACAGGGCCTCGAGGCCGAGGGCGCCGGTGCCGGCGAAGAGGTCGAGGACGCGAGCGCCCTGCAGGTCCGCATGCAGCCAGTCGAGCCAGCGGGCGCGGACGGCTTCGGCCGTCGGGCGAACGCGCGCGTCGCGCGGCGAATGGAGGTCGCGTCCCGCCCAGGCGCCGGCCACGATGCGCATGGGTGGAGAAGCAACGGCGAGGGGGGCGCGGCGGCAAGGCGCTGGTGCGCGCGCGGCGCCCACCGGCCGGACGGTCCGGGCACTAGCATTCCGACATGCCGCCCCGCCCCAGGACCCTCGACCGCTCGATCGTCGACGGGCCAGTCGCTGCCGCCGTCTTCAAGCTCGCATGGCCGACGATGCTGCAGAACATGATCGCCGGGCTGCAGGGGGTGATCGACCACGCGCTCGTCGGCCACTTCGTCGGCTTCACCGCCAACGCCGGGATCGGTGTGTCGTGGCAGATCTTCCTGGTGGTGATGACGTTCGTCGGCTCGTTGTTCACCGGTATGGCGGTGCTCGCGGCTCGCGCCGCCGGCGCCGGGGACCAGGGCCAGATGAACCGGGTCGTCTATCAGGCGCTGCTCACGACGATCGTCCTGTGCCTCGTCGTGCTGGCCCCCGTGGGCTGGCTGCTCTCGCCGGCGCTGCTCGACCTCGTGCACGCGACCGCGGCGGTGAAGGCGGAGGCCCTGCCGTTCCTCCGCATCATGTTCGTGTGCAGTGCCGGGTTGATGCTGCAGTTCCTCTTCGGCGGGGCGATGCGCGCGGCCGGGGATGCGCAGACACCGCTGCGGCTCGGCATCGCGATGACGGTGCTCAACGTCGCGTTCAACGTCGTGCTCATCCCCGGCCTCGGGCCGATCCCGGCGCTCGGCACGGCGGGGGCGGCGATCGGCACCTGCCTGGCGAGTGCGCTCGTCGCGACGTACGCGCTCGTGCAGCTCTGGCGCGGGGGATGGGTCGTGTCGTTCGCGGGTCTCGCGCACCGGAGGCCGGATCTCGCGGTGATCCGCGAGCTGTTCCGATTCGGCCTGCCGGCCGGCGTGCAGGGCGTGGCGATGAACGTCGCCGGCGTGCTGCTGCTGCGCTTCATCGGCGGGCTCGCGCTGAGCGCGCAGGCGCAGGCCGCCTGGGCGGTGGGCTACGTGGAGCTGTTCTCGTTCATCACCTGGTCGTCGGTGGGGCTCATGGGGGCGGCGGCGACGGTGGCGGGGCAGAACCTCGGGGCGGGGAAGCCCGAGCGGGTGGCGGCGGCGGCGGGCGCGGCGGCGCGGATCGGGCTCACCGTGGCGGTCGTGATCGGGGCGACGTTCGTGCTCGTGCCGCGGCTGCTGCTGGGCGTCTTCGGCATGACCGACCCGCAGGCGGCCGGCATCGCGGTGACGCTGCTGCGCTACCTCGCGGTGTCGGGGTGCTTCGTCACCGTCGCGCTCAGCTACACCGGGGCGCTGCAGGGCACGGGCGACACGCGCAGCCCGCTGGCGATCTCGATCGTCTCGCAGATCATCGTGCCGCTCGGCCTGTGCGCGCTCTTCGAGGCGACGGTGGGGCTCGAGGCGTGGCGCATCTGGCTGGCGGTCGTCGCGGGGCACGTGACGCGGGCGACGCTGTCCGTGTGGCGATTCCGCCAGGGCAAGTGGCGGGCGATCCGGGTGGAGCTCAGCCCGGGGTGAGGTCGTCGGGCCCGACCTGCGCGTCGGGCCGGTTGCGCATATGGTCGGCGAGGGCGTGGAGCTTCTCGCGGAGGAAGGCGCGCACCTCGTCCGGCATCGGCTGCCCGTCGAGCGCGCGGTCCATGCACCAGAGCCACTCGTCGCGCTCGCGGCTGGCGATCGGGAACGGGAGGTGGCGCATGCGCAGGCGGGGATGCCCGTACGCCTGTTCGTAGAGCGGCGGCCCCCCCGTCCAGCCCGTCAGGTACATCGTGAGCTTCTCGCGCGACACCTTGAGGTTGCGCGCGTGCAGGGCGCGAATGGCCGCCGCCTCGGGGGCGGTGTCCATGAGGTCGTAGAAGCGGTCCACGAGGGCGCGGACGGCGTCCGCGCCCCCGAGCTGTTCGAACGGGGTGGGGGAGGTCACGGCCGCAAGATACGCGGGACACCGCGACCTCCCGCACGGCCCGCGCTACATCACGCGGGTCGTCGCCCCCTTCTTGACCTGCACCCCGTCCACCTTGCCGTCCTGCAGCAGCCTGTTGAAGGCCGGGATGTCCTGCTGCTCGATCGCCTCGAGGACCTGCTTGAGCCCCGCCCACTTGCGCTCGACCTCGACCAGCCGCTCGCGCGTCCCCTCGGTCAGGGCGGGATTCCCCTCGATCTGGCCGAGCAGGAAGCCGATCTGGCCGTTGACACCGTTGGCGTAGTTGATGATGTCCTGGCCGTTCGCCGCCTTGGTGGTGAGCTGCGGCTCGAGGCCGTCGAGCTTGCCGGTGAGCGCGCGGCCGGCGCCGCGGATCGCAGCGGCGTTGGCCGCCTCGGTCGCGCGTGCGATGGCATTCGTCACCTGCTGCTTGAGGTCCCGCACGCGCAGGACGGCGTCGTGCACCTCGCCCAGGCGGCCGGCCACGATGTTCGCCATCGAGTCGCGCGCGGCGAGCACGGCGGGCGAGTACTCGGAGAGCCGCGGGTCGCGCACGAGCTCGAGCGGCGCGGTCCGCACCGTCGTCCCGACGGTGAGTCGCACGGTGTAGCGGCCGGGGCCCACGCGCGCCCCGCCGCCCGACGGGGCACCGAAGAGCTGCACGTTCGGGAGCGAGGTCACCGGCGAACGCCGGAAGTTCCACGTCACCGCGTTGAGGCCGGCGCGCACCGCGAGCCGCTGCCCGTTGTCGGGGCCGGTCGAGGCGAGGCGCCGGACGACCTGCCCGGCGGCGTCGAGGAACTCCACCGAGACGGGGGTCGTCGAGTCGGGGGCCTGCGCCAGGCGGAAGAAGATGCGGGCGCCGCTCGGCGGATTCCGCCCGGGACGCCACGCATTCCCGCCTCCGGCCATGGGCGGCCCGTCGAACCCGCCGTCTCCCCCTTCGAGCAGCACCGTCGTGCGCGGGGCGAACAGATGTGCCGGCTGCGCCTTCACGCTGTCCGCCCACTGGCGGAGCGGCGAGAGGTCGTCGAGCACCCAGAAGGCGCGGCCCTCGGTGGACGCGACGAGGTCACCGTGGCGCACCTCGAGGTCGGTCACCGGGACCACCGGGAATCGAACCGGGAACGGCTCCCACTGCTGGCCGCCGTCGCGCGAGACGTACACCCCGGTCTCGGTGCCGGCGTAGAGCAGGCCACGCACGGCGGGGTCCTCGCGCACCACGCGCACCGGCTCGCCGTCGCGCAGGCCGGCGACGAGCCGCGTCCAGGTGCGACCATAGTCGCCGCTGCGGAAGACATGGGGCGTGTTGTCGCCGAGCCGGTCGGTGCGGAAGGCGACGTACACCGTCGCCGGGTCGTGCGGCGAGACCTCGACCTCGTTGACGAGCCCGTCGGCCGGCGGCAGCGGCAGCCGCGACCACGACGCGCCTCCGTCCCGGGACAGCTGCAGGACGCCGTCATCGGTGCCGACGTAGAGCGTCTTCGCATCGTGCGGCGACTCAGCGATGACGACGATCGTGCCGTACACCTCGCCGCCCGCCCCTTCGTTCGTGATGGGGGCGCCGCCCCAGCCCTGACGCGCCTTGTCGTTCTTCGACAGGTCGGGGCTGATCACCGACCACGACTGGCCGCGGTCGGCGCTGCGGAAGAGCACGTTGCCGCCGTGGTAGATCACCCGGTCGTCGTGCCGCGAGACGACGATCGGGGCGGTCCAGTTGAAGCGGTACTTCGTCTTGTCCGTCGGCTCGGTGAGGTTCATCTCCGGGTAGGCCATGATCGTGCGGCTCAGGTTCGTGCCGTGGTCCACCTCGTTGATGAGCCCCTGGTAGCAGCCGCCGTACACGTAGCGGGGATTCTTCGCGCTCACCCCCATGTTCGCGCTCTCGCAGCCGGCGCTCGGCCACCAGTCGCGCGCGCCGATGCCACCGCCCTGCGTCGAGCGGCTGCGGATGACGACCGACGAGTTGTCCTGCTGCCCGCTGTAGAGCTTGTAGGGGAAGTCGTCGTCCACGGTCACGTGATAGAACTGTGCCGTCGGCTGGTTGTCCTGCGTGCTCCACGACCGGCCGCCGTCGAGGGAGACCGACAGGCCGCCGTCGTTGGCGTTGGCCACGTAGCGCGAGTCGCGCGGATTGATCCAGATCGCGTGGTTGTCGCCGTGCGTCGCCGGCACCACGCTCCACGTGCGTCCGCCGTCGATCGTCTTGAGGACCGGGGCGTTGGTGATCCACGCGACGTCGGCGTTCTGCGGGTCCGCATAGACCTTCATGTAGTACCACGAGCGCGTCTGGATCAGCCGGTCCTCGCTCAGCCGCCGCCACGTGCGGCCCGCGTCGTCCGACCGGTAGAGCCCCCCGCGCTCGGCCTCGACGATCGCGTACACGCGGTCCGGGTTCGCCGGCGACACGCTGACGCCGATCTTGCCCATGAGGGTGGGCAGCCCGTCGGTCAGGCGCGTCCAGCTGTCGCCGCCGTCGGTGGACTTCCAGATGCCGCTGCCCGGGCCGCCCGAGCGCACTTGCCACGGCATCCGCTGGTGATCCCAGAAAGCGGCGTAGAGGATGCGCGGGTTCGTCGCGTCCATCGAGAGGTCGCTCGCGCCACTGGTGGCGTTCTCGCCCTTGAGGACCAGCGTCCACGACTTGCCGCCGTCGGTCGTGCGGTAGATGCCGCGGTCGGCCGAGCCCTTCCACCGGTCGCCCTGCGCGGCGACGTACACGACGTCGGGGTCGTCGGGGTGGATGCGCACGGCCGAGATCTGGCGCGTCGCGTCGAGGCCGACCGGGCGCCACGTACGCCCCTGGTCGGTGCTCTTGTACATGCCGACGCCGTAGGACGACGACTGGCCGCGGATCGGGTGCTCGCCGGTGCCGACGTACAGCACGTTCGGGTCGGACGCGGCCACTGCCACGGCGCCGATGGAGCCCGACTTGAACCAGCCGTCGGAGATGTTGCGCCAGCTGATGCCGGCATCGTCGGTCCGCCAGAGGCCGCCGCCGGTCGTGCCGCCGAAATACGTGAGCGGCTGCGAGGGAATGCCGGCGATGGTGACGGCGCGGCCACCGCGCGTGGGGCCGACGTTGCGCCAACTCAGGGCGCGGAAGTCCGTCGTGTCGAGGGCCGCGCTCGTCCCCCCCGTCGGGGGCTGGGGGCGGCGCGGCTGGGCGTGCACGGCGGTGACACCGAGGACGCAGAGCGGAAGCAGGAGGTGTGCGGCGCGTGGCATGGCGTGGTGCGGTGAGAGGGGCATCAACGGGACTTCGGTCGTGCGCTGGAACGGGCCGGTCGTGTCGCGGGGAGGGCGGCGGCCTTGTCGTGCGGTGGTGGGCTCACGGCATTCTGGCTCCCGGCATCGGGCCCGCGCGCATGTGCGCGGCGTGGTCCATCGCCGCATCATGGCTCTCGTGGCCCGCGGCGCGATGGTCCTCGCGCTGAAATTGCAGGAAGCGCCGAACCGCGGCGAGCGCCTCGGGGTCGGTCGCGACGATCCGGAGTTCGCCGCCGTCGGGCCGGTCCGACGCGTCGTAGCGCATCGAACGCCGCCGGGCGGCCATGACGTCGGTCCCGGGCACCGCACGGCCATGCACCCGCGCGGGACCCGAAAAATCGCCGGCGGCGAAGGCGGTGGCCTGCGCTCGCAGGTGGGCCTGGATCGTCCGGACCGCGCTCGTATCCGACGCATCGTTCGCCGTGAAGAGGATCCGGCCGCCGTCCGCGAGGTCCTCGAAGACGTGGGTCGCGGCCTGCTGATCGACGCCCATGACCTCCGCGCCCCGCGCCTGCACCGCCGCGAAGGCGGAGTCGGCGCGCGGCGTGCCCCCCGGGGGCGGAAGCTCCGGCCCGGCACAGGCGGCCGCCGACAAGATGAAGGGCACGAGGCGACGCATCGCCACAAGCTACGTCCGGCAGCGGCCGAGCGTTCACGAACGTTATCGTGCAGCACCGGCCGGCCGCCGGCCTCGTCGGCGGGTCCGGCGGCCTCCACCCCTCCCACGCCATGCATCGTATTGCCTTCGTCCTCCTGCCGTCCCTCGTCGCCGCGGCGGTGCAGGCGCAACAGCCCCCCGAGGGCAACGCCCCCCGCTCGCCCCGCGCGGACAGTCTCCGCCAGGCCAGTCGCCTCGACAGCGAGGGCCGGACCACCGAGGCCCGTGCGATCTTCCAGGCGCTCGTCGCCGGTGCCCCGGACGATGCGGCCCGCGCGCAGGCGCAGCGCGCCATGGCGATGTCGTTCGCCTTCGACGGCGACTGCGCCAATGCGGCGCGGCTCGAGGAGCAGGTCATTGCCTACTGGAGGACGCGCGAGCAGGCCGAACCCCTGAACGCCTTCTACCAGCAGGGCGAGATGGCCAACGAGGCGGCGCGCGTCTGCATCGATGCCGGCGACCTCGAGACCGCCGAGCGCTACTATCGGCTGGGCCGCGAATTGGGGCTCAAGGAGCCGGAGCCGAAGAAGAACCCGGCGTCCCTCTGGGAGTACCGCACCGAGCACGCGCTCGCCCGGCTGGCCGCGCGACGCGGTGACCGGCGGGCGGCCGCGCGGCACGTCGCGAAGGCGAAGGAATGGCTCGAGCGAGACACGGTCATGGCGATGCCGCAGCGGCGCTTCTTGCCCTATCTCGAGGGCTACGTGGCGCTCTACCTGAAGGACTACGCCACGGCGGAAGCGAAGCTCACGGCGGCGCTCGCGGCGCAGGGGAACCAGAACGACCCGTTCTTCCACTACCTGCTGGCCGAGACGTTCGCGGCGCAGGGGCGGGCGGACGAGGCGAAGCGGTACTACCAGCTCGCCTACGACAAGGCCGGGGGCCACAACCCGCCGGCGGCGTTCACGCGGCCGAACGCGCGACGAAAGCTGGCCGGCGGCTGACGCGGCTCGGTACATCCGTGACCCGATGACCCGGCCCCGCCGGGTCGCCGGGCCCGTTCACTACAGCCCGACCAGGCGCGCCGAGAGCTCCCACAACCGTTCGTTCCGCGCCTGGTCCGTCGCGCGGGACGACAGTGGCTGCGCGAAGGCCTTCCGCCCGGCCTGCTGCCGGTTGCCCCAGCTCCAGTGCACGCCGCTCTGCTCGGCGAACTCGGGATCCGCCACCACCTGCGCCACCCGCTCGCCGGAGAGCTCCTGGGTCACGTAGCCCTTGGTGACGTGCTGCTGGAACCACGGGAAGATCACGCGGAAGGCCCGCGGCGTATTCCGGAAGAGCGGGGTATCCGCCACGCAGCCAGGGTACAGCGTGTTGAACACGATGCCGGTCTCCGCGTGCCAGCGGCGATGCATCTCCTTCGAGACGATCATGTTGCACAGCTTGCTGTCCTTGTAGGCCTTGCCCGGCTTGAACGCCTTGCCGTCGATCATCGCGTGCGGCGCCCTGAAGCCGGCCTCGAGGCCGGCGAGGTCACCGAGATCCGCCGGCGCGGGAATCGGGATCCTGCCGCCGAATTCCGCCAGGTTCGCCGTCACCGTCCCCAACGTGATCAACCGCGGCACGGGCCCGCCGCCGCGCTTGAGATCGGGCAGCAGCAGGTTGGCCAGCAGGAAGTGGCCGAGGTGATTCGTCGCCACCGAGATCTCGTGGCCGTCCACCGAGTACTCCGGCGCCTTGAGCCGCGGCAGATACACGGCGGCGTTCAGCACCAGAGCATCGAGGCGCCGGCCGAGGGCACGAAAGGCCGTGACGAACTCCCGCACGCTCCGCTGCGAGGCGAGATCCACCTGCAGGATGCGCCGCTGGGCCTCCGGCACCCCGAGCGACTGCGCGGCGGCCTCCGCCTTGTGCGGGTCGCGCACCGCCATCACGACCGTCCATCCGCGCGCAGCCAGGGCCGTGGTGGCGTGAAGTCCGACGCCGCTCGAGGCGCCGGTGATGATGACGGTGTGCCCGGAAGGCGGCGACATGTGCACGGTGGCGAGAGGCGACGGCAAAAGCGGGAAGAAAATGGTCAACATCGGGCCGACGACGCCAGTCCGGTCGCATCGCTGCTCGGTGGTTATCCTTCGGCGCCATGAAGAAGCCGCCGACTCCCTACCGGGCGCTGCCCGCCGAGCAGCGCGTGGCGCTGGTTACTGCCATGCTCACGCGCCATCCCCACACCCGCGCCCTGTTCATCTCGCGGCTCACGTCGCGGAAGGGCGGGTTCCGGGCCCAGACGTTCCAGCCATGGCCGGCCGACAAGCTCGCGCGGGAGGTCGTTCGCGTCGGCGCGGAGTCGGTGCAGGACGAGGTGGACCTGCTGCAGCTGCTGTATGTCGAGCTCGAGCCCGCGATCCAGGTCACCTTCCTCGATGCCGCCGGCGTCCGCCACGACAACGGCACGATGCCCGAGGACCTCTCGCCGCCCTTCGCCGACGAGGCCGCCGTGCACCGCGCCGTACAGGCGGTGGTGGCGCAGCACGGCCCGGCCGGCGACCACTACCTGCTGACGCTCGTCACGTATGCCCGCGCGGGGTGGCCGGGCATCGTCGAGGCCGTCACGGCGGCCAAGGGCGGCTGACGCTCAGGGGAGTCCCGGCGGCAGCGGGCGGATGCGGGCGATCACGTCGCCCTCGAGCACGGCGTCCACGACCGCGATACCGTCGGTGACCTCGCCGAAGACGGTGTAGTCGCGCACGAGCCGGCGGTTGTCGCGGAGGTTCACGAACCACTGCGCGTCGCCGGTGTCGTGCCCCCGCGTGCTCATCCCGACGGTGCCGCGCGGGTGCGGCAGCGTGCCCAGTTCGTCGCGCAGGAAGCTCGCGAGCCCCACGTACTCGTTGGCCCCGGGACTGCCGCCCTGGATGACGAAGTCGGGCTCCACACGGTGCCATGTGGTGCCGTCGTAGTAGCCCGACTCGGCCAGCGCGAGGATGCGCGCGGCCATGATCGGCGCGAGGTCGCCACGCAGCTTCACCGTGAAGCTCCCGCCGCCGCTCGCCTCGCTCAGGGTCACGCGCAGGCGCACGTCCTCGCCGAGTGCGAGCGCGACGGCGCGCGCGGGCAGCGTCACCGTCGGCGCGGGGGGGCGGTCGTCGGAGGCGGGCCGTCCGGCGGCCTTGAGGAGTGCCCGGCGCGCGTCGTGGGCCGAGGCGTTGCGGCGTTCGACCCAGCGGGTGAAGGCCGCCGAGGCGGCCGCGGGGACGCGCGGGTCTGGCGAGCCGGCCAATGCCGTCGCCGCGGCGCGAACGACCTGTGCCCCGTCGCGCGCGATCGCCTGCAGGAAGATCGCGTCGTCCGCATGCCCGGTACGCGCGGCCAGACGCTCGATCGCCGCCTCGGCGACGTTGTCGTCGCGATCGCCCGCGAGCGTGCGCAGCGTGGCGGTGTCGGCCAGCAGCCCCGCGGCACGCGCGGCGTAGGCGCGGACCTGCCACTGGCGGTGCCGCACGAGCGCCGGCAGCCGCGTGCGGGCCGCGGCGGGCCGGACCCGTGCGAGCGCGACGATCGCGTGGGCCGCGGCGTGCCACGAGACGCCGCCGGCCGTGCGGCGGGAGGCGTCCGGAGGCAGCGCGTCCACCGCGCCCTCGAGCGCGGCGACGAACGCGGCGTCGCCGGCGCAGGTGGAGTCGGCGAGGTCCATCGCGCGCAGCCGTACGGCCCACGCGCTGTCGGCGAGAGCCGCGCGGAGCGGGTCGCACGTGCCCTGCGGTGCGCGCAGGGCGCGCCACCGCAGCCGCCACGACGGCTCCGGCCACCACGTCGCCGGCGTCGCCGGCGGCAGCGAGTCGCGCGCGGCGAAGGCGGCGTCGGTGATCCGTCCGCGCGCGCGCCGCGCGAGGCGCTTGATTCGGGGATCGGGGTGCGCGAGCCCCGCCGCGATGGCGGGATCGGCCGCGTCACGGCGGTCCTCGGCGAGCAGCAGCCGGCCGACCAGCGCCGAGTCGGCCGCGGCGGGCGGGGGCAGTCCGGGGCCGAGCAGGAAGGCGAGGGGCTCATGCAGCCGCGCACGCCATGAGCGCTCGTCGTGGGCCGCGCCGGGATAGGCGCGCGAGACGAACTGCGTCCCGGCCTGCCATCCCGCAGCGCGGAATGCCGCGTCCATGCGGGCCTGCAGCGGCGGGTAGAGCGAGTCGAGCGTGGTCGTGCCGTGGTCCATCCACACGCGATGCGTGGCGCGATCCGGCAGGTGCGCGGCGAACCACGGGATCGTGGCCCCGTCGGCCGCGGGCCAGTGCGTCGAGATCGCCGCCGCGCCGCCGAAGACCGTCGGATGCCGGCTGATGGCGTAGAGCGACGCCAGCCCGCCCATGGACGAGCCCATGACGAACGTGTTCGCGGCGTCCGGCTTCGTGCGGAACGCGCGATCCACCTGCGGCTTCACCTCGTCCACGAGGAACTGCAGGTAGGTGTCGCCGAGCCAGGGCTCGGTGACGTCCACGCGTCCGCCGATGCCCGTGGCGACGGCGCGCAGGCCGGCCACCGGCTGCTGCGGCAGGTATTCGCGCCAGCGATCCGGGGTGTTCCAGAGACCCACGAGGATCGCGGGCTGCAACCGCCCGTCCTGCACCATCGCCGTCACCACCTCGTCGAATCCCCACTCCTGCCCGCCGTAGCCCGTCGCGGGATCGAACAGGTTCTGCCCGTCGTGCAGGTACACCACCGGATACCGCGCGGCGTGGTCCACGTCGTAGCCCGGCGGCAACCAGACGTCCACGTGCCGCGGCTTGAGCCCCTTCGCCGGCCAGTCGCGGTAGCGCAGCAGGCGCCCGACGACGCCGGGCCCCGAGACCTCGCTCCAGCCCGGGGGCGGTGCGTGGCGCGTCGTGTCGCCCCACGGCGCGCAGCCGGGATACCGGCCGCCGTCCTCGCGCATTGCGAGCGTGTCGGCCGCGCCGACGAGCTCCACGTCGAACGTCAGGGTCGCCCGCGGCGGGATCACGGGCGGCCGCCCCGCCTCGCCGTAGGCGAACGGGTACGGAATGATGAGCCGTCGCCGGCCGCCGACCCGCATGCCCTCGAACCCTGCGTCCCAGCCCGCGATGACGCGCCGCACCCCCTGCGGGAAGACGAGCGGCGGGCGCGGGCGGCCGTCGGTGGCAGAATCGCGCGTGGTGGAGAAGCGCGTCCCGTCGGTGAGCCATCCCGAGTAGTGCACGGCGAGGCATTGGCCGGGCCGCACTGCGGGACCGGTACCGGGCGCGACCTCCACGACCTCGAGGGTCGCGACCGGTCGCGCCGTGCCCGGCACCGGCGGGATCGCGGTGCCATGCGGCGGGTCCCGGCGCGCGTCGTAGCGTGCGAACGTGCGCCACCGCCCGCGCGGGTCGCGCGATTCGATATGCAGGGTCCAGGTGCCGCCAGCCGTGAAGACGAACGTGTCCCGGAAGGGGGCGTCGCGGTACGCGATGGTGAACTGCAGCGTGTCGCCCCGCACCGACCCGCTGCCGGCGGGCACCGAGTACGCGGCACCGAAGCTGTCGAGCCAGTGTGCCAGGATGCCGCCGCGCGTCGTGTCGGCGCCGATCGCGATGCGCGCCTCGTAGCCCGGTGGTGTCGCGGCATCGAGCAGGTGCAGTTCGACGAAGCGATCCTGCAGCGTGCGGCGGGCCACGCCGTGGTACGTGACCGAGTCACCGCGCACCGTACCGGTCAGGCGCCACGAGCCGAGCAGGCGGTCGAGCAACCGGTCGGCGGCCGTGTTCGGTGGTACGGGGGGCTGTGCGGTGGCGCCCGTCGTCAGACCCAGTACGGCGAGCAGGAGCAGGAGTCGAGGCATCCCTGACGCTGCGGCCCTGAGCGGGGTGCCGCAAGCGGTGGTGCACTTGCACATTTCCCCCATGCGTCTCCTCCTGCTCGCCTCCATCGTCGCGGTTTCGGCCGCCTGCGCGCGCGGTCCCGCCGCCCCCGCCCCCACCCCCCTCGCCACGCCCGCGGACAGTGCCGCGGTCGTCGGGACGCTCACGCGGATGTTCGACGCGCTCCGCACGAAGGACGTCGCGGCGTTCCGGGCCGAGTTCCATCCCGCAGGACGCTTCACGCTGCTGCGGCCGACCCCGGGCGGCCCGGACAGCGTGGGCGTGGTGGTGTTGCCCCTCGCGCAGTTCGTCCAGGCGGCGCTGGGGCCGACCGGCAGCGGCGTGGACGAGCCGATCCGCAACGTGCGCGTCACCGTGGACGGGCCGCTGGCGACGGCCTGGGCGGAGTACCAGGTCCGGACGCCGACCGGTGTCTCGAATTGCGGATACGACGCCTTCCACCTCGTGAAGCAGTCGGGGGCGTGGAAGGTGCTCAACGTCTCGGACTCGTTCCGGCAGAGCGGCTGCGGGCCTCGTTGGCCGTGAGGCCGACGGCCGACGCCTGACGCCGGCTCCCGGCGCGGGGCGCCCCGCCGGTTCGGTCGTGCATGCCGGATCGCCGCGTGCCCGCTGATCCGGCCGGCCGACCCGCCAGCGTTGATCTCTGGGTGATCCCGTTGACGGGGGCGACGCCGGCCGCCGACGTGCTGTCACCCACGGAGCGCGAGCGCGCGGCGCGGTTCCGATTCGACCGCGACCGTGCGCGGTACGTCGCGGCGCACGGCGCCATGCGGTGCATACTCGGCGACGCACTCGGGCGTCCTCCCGCCTCGCTGGCGTTCGAGGTCGGCCCGCTCGGGAAGCCGGCCCTCGCGGACCATCCCGCGCTGCACTTCAACTTGAGCCACAGCCGCGACCTCGCCGTGCTCGCCGTCACGACCCATGGGCCGGTCGGCGTGGACGTCGAGGCCGCCCTGCCGATCCCCGACAGCGTCGCCGTGGCGGAGGCGAACTTCTCGCCGGCCGAGCGTGCGGCGTTGCGCCGGCTGCCCGAGGCCGAGCGCGTCGCGGGCTTCCATCGCCTCTGGACGCGCAAGGAGGCGTACCTCAAGGCGATCGGCACGGGGCTGTCGCACGCGCTCGACCGCTTCACGGTGACGTCGGATGCAGCCGCGGCGCGCGTCGTGGAGATCGACGGCGACGCCGCCGCCGGGGCGCGCTGGGCGGTCGCGCCGCTCGTCCTGCCGTCACCGTTCGTCGGGGCGGTCGCGATCCGGGCGGAGGGGATCGTCCTGCGGCCTCAAATCTGGCCGGCCTGAGGCGCCGCGCGGGCCGGCGCACGGCGTTCGCCCTCGCCGCCGGCGCGTCGCTCAGTCCGCCATCGCGGTGCGCCCCGCGGCCCACGTCCGCAGCGCCGAGAGGTGCTCGGCCATCGTGGCGCTGAGCGGTCGCGTGCGCCGCAACTCGGCCTCGAGGTCGGCGTCGCCGAGCGGCCGGTCGGCGGCGAAAGCGGCGGCGAGTGCACCGACGACGGCCGCCTCGATCTCGGCGCCGCTGAAGCCCTCGGCGCGCGCGGCGAGGGCGTCGAGGCCGAATCCGGCCGGATCCTGCCGTCGCCGGGCGAGGTGGATGCGGAAGACCTC
This sequence comes from Gemmatimonadota bacterium, assembly GCA_021298835.1. GTDB lineage: Bacteria > Gemmatimonadota > Gemmatimonadetes > Gemmatimonadales > Gemmatimonadaceae > JAJTHG01. The sequence goes on along the minus strand of JAJTHG010000020.1, from coordinate 23,352 downwards.
GCGCCGCGCCTCGGCACCGGGGAGGTCCACGAAGAAGATCTCGTCGAAGCGTCCCTTGCGGATGAACTCGGGGGGAAGGCGGGACACGTCGTTCGCGGTCGCGACCACGAAGACGTCGGTGCGCCGGTCCTGGAGCCAGGCGAGGAACGACCCGAAGATGCGCTGCGACAACCCGCCGTCGCCCTCCGTGCCTCCCGCCGCGAACGCCTTCTCGAGCTCGTCAATGAACAGCACGATCGGCGCCAACCGCTCGGCAGTGGCGAGGGCACGCTTGAAGTTCTTCTCGCTCTCCCCGACGAACTTGTCGTAGAGATTGGCCGGGTCGAGCTTGAGCAGCGGCAGCCCCCACTCGTGGGCCACCGCCTTCGCGCAGAGACTCTTGCCGCAGCCGGGGACCCCGAGGAGCAGCATGCCGCGGGGAAACCCGAGCCCGGCGGCGAGGGCGCGCTGCGGATCGGCGACGATGGCCCGGCGCTGCGCGAGCCAGCGCTTGAGGCCGGCGAGGCCCGCGACCTCGCCGAGCCCGGCGTCGGCCGGCGTGTACTCGAGCAGGCCGTCCTGTTCGACCTGCTGCTGCTTGGCCGCGCCGACGAGGGCGACGTCGTGGGACGTGAGGGCACCGTCCTCGATGAGCCGCCGCGAGACGATGCGCTCGGCCTCGTGGAGCGTGAGCCCGGCGAGGTTGTTCACCAGGCGCACCCGTTCCTCCTGCGTGATCTCGACGCGGATCGGCTGTCGCGCGGAGTACGTGCGGATGGTGCGCTCGAGCAGGCCCCGGTACTCGTCGAACGACGGCGGCGGCAGCCGCACGGTCGCCGAAAAGCGCCGCAGCGCATCCGGGAGGTTGAGGGCGTGCCCCGACAGGACGACGGCGCCGCGACGCGACGAGAAGTACTCGATCGTCTCGACGAGGTGGCTTTCGACCTCGGGATCGGCGAGGTGCGGCCCGAGCTCCCGGAAATGGAAGAGGCCCGCGCCGATCTCGGGCACCTGGGCCAGCGCCTTCACCGGCTCGCGCGTGTCGGCGACGATCGGGTCGCCGCGCAGCCGGCCGCGCCGCAGGCCGGAGGCGCGTCGCCACTGCGCGTAGTGGAGCGAGAGCCGCTCCGCCGCGCGCTCGAGCATCTCGTCCACCCGCTCGAACTCCTCGCTCGGGACGAGCAGGAGGGCGTATCGGGCGCGGACGAGCAGTTCGATCTCGACGAGCGGATCCTGTGTCATGGCGCGCGGACGGACGGCGGGTGATCGTACGCCATGGCGACGTGGCGTTCGGAATGGGCGGCCCTCGATCGGGGGCGCGAGCGGGCGGCCTTCTATCGTGCGTGGCATGCCGCCTACCGCGCCGGCTTTCCCCATGGCAAGACGATGCGGGTGCTCGGTCCGCAACCGGCGTCCGTGCAGGAGGCCGTGGCGGCCATCGGCGCCGGCTCGGCGCGCGGCGAGGCGCTGACCGACATCGTGCGGCGCGCCCCGGAGGCCTTCGACGCGTTCGAGGCGGGGATCCTCGAGGCCGGCGAGGCGGCGGGAGCGCTGGAGGGGGCGCTGCGCCTGCTGGCCGAGCACTTCACCGCGCAGGATCGGTTGATGCAGCGGGTGCGTCGGCAGATGGCGTACCCGATGTCCACGGCGGTGGCGGCCTGCGTGATCGCCCCGATGCCCCTGCTGGTCTTCGGGTCGCCGCTCGCCTACGCACTCGTGGCCGGCGGTGCCGTCTCCGTGCTGTTCCTTCAGGGCGGGGCCTTCGTGCGGCGCGTGGCCGATCGCTTCGCGAGCCGTCCACCGCGGCCCCTCGTCCGTTTCACGCGCGCCCTGGCGACGGCGTTGGCGGCTGGGCTGCCGCTCGACCGGGCGGCGACGCTCGCCGCCGGGGCGAGCGGCGACGCGGCGCTCGTGGCCCACGTGGCGCGGGTCGGGGTGCGCAGGTTGGCGACCGCCTCACTCTCCGAGACGCTCCGCGGGGCACCCGGCCTCACCCGGGACTTCTTCGCGATGCTGGCGGTCGCCGAGGTGTCCGGGAACCTGGATGGATCCCTCGGGAAGCTGGCGGCCTTGCTCGACGACGCCTTCCCCTGACGGCGTGACCGCGCACGGTCATGCCTGGGAACAGCTCGTCTCGACCTCGAAGGTGAACCGCAGGCGCGCCGTGCGCCGCCCGGCTCCGTACCAGCGCCGGTCGCGGACGCCGACCGTGACCTCCGTCCGGTACGAGAGCATCGGGTAGGCCGGGTCGCACGCCACGAGCAGGTTGACGTGCGCGGCGCCGATGTCGTCCCACATGACGTCGTGCTCGCGCGCGCTCACCTGCAGCGCCAGGTGGAAGGAGGACCCGTAGCGGTCGGGGCCCGAGCCGTCGTGCACGACGCGATCGTAGGTTCGCACGACGCCGTGGTGGTGCGTGCCGGCGGCGAGCACCTTCACCGCGACGTCCTCGACGGCGACGGTGTACGTCCAGTCGGCGCCGATGTCGTCGCCGTGGTAGGCGACGTCCACGAGCTTCACGACGACCCGCCCGATGGCGCCGTCACCCTCGGTGCCCGGCACGTCGTAGCGGACCACCGGCGGCACGGCGATGGCGATCGGCATCGGGCCCGCCACCGGATCGATCGCGGTGAGCGCCTCGCGCAGCAGCGCGAACTGCACCGCGATCAGCGGATGGTGCGGTCCGCCGCGCCGGCGGATGCGTTCGAACAGCACGTCCTCGGCCATGCGCCGCGTGAGGTCGCCGCGCGCGGGCTCGTAGGGGGCGACCGGATCGCCGTCCCACCAGTCCACGTCGGGCGTCACGACCGGGAGGCCACCGTCGATCATCGAGGCGCGGCGGCGGACGTGCGCGCGCGTGATGTCCACGGCGCCGGCGACGCATTGGGAGAGCCACGCGACGGCCCTGGCCTCGGTGACGTCGAGCCGCGTCCACTGCTCGAGCAGGCGGCGCCAGAGGCCCGCGGCCATCGCAACGGCCTGTGAACCGAGATAGTCGCGGACGCGGGAGCGGTCGAGCGGGTGGAGCCGCAGCAGCTCGTACGGGGCGTAGCCGCCGAGGCGGAGCGAGGCGAGGTCGATCGGCGTCGTGCCGCCGGGCGCCAGCGCTGCGCCGGCGATCTCGTTGCCGGTGCCATCCGCCAGGAAGGCGCGCCGCTCGCCCGCGACGTCCACGGCAATGCCATAGACGATGCCGGACCCCTGGTCGGTCTCGGACAGCCGCTCGACCACGGGGAGCCGCGCGGGCTGCGGCAGCGTGCGCGCGGACTCGCCGATGAGCACGAAGAGGTCGGCCGGCGCGATGCGGCGCGGCAGGTCGGCAATGCGAAGCAGGTCCTCGACGCCGCGATACGGCCGGTGCCGGACGATGGTTTCGGCGAGCGTACGGTCCAGCCCGAAGCGCCCGACGAGTTCGTCGGCACTTGCGTAGTTCGGATACAGGGACGGCGTGTCGTCGCGTCGCGGCATGGCCGAACGGAAGACGAATACGGTGGCCACCGGTCACGCCACGATGGCGGCGGGGAAGACGCCGTTGTGCGCCTGCCCGTGCCGGGGCAACCGACCCGTACGCCTGTTCGCCGTTCGGTGCGGATGTCGGGTTTCCGCATGTGAAGGCCTTGTCTCTAGACAAAATGCGGGGGGGGGGGAACGTCTGCGCATAACCTCGTGACGGAGGCAGGTGACGGCGATCGGGCCTCCGACTGCCGAGGCCTGTCCACACGAGGCACATGTGGACTCGGCCCTGCAGGTCGCTGGCGCATTCGCGAGTCAGCTGGGTGTCCCCGCGGCCCCGGCGCTTGTCGTTGGCACTGTTGGACATTACGGATCCATTCATCCCGACACCCTTCGCGTCGCCTTGGAGAGAACCCCATGAGCATCATGACTACCGCGATTGTTTCGCTCCTCCTTGCGATTGGAGCGCCGCCTGTCTCACCGGCGAGCCGGCTCCAGCAGTGGAGGGGCCCTGCCCCGGATTCCGTGCGCACTCTGGTGGCCCGCGAGTTCCCGGACGTTGTCGGACGGCCCAAGGACAGCGAGCCGGTGCTCGTCCTGCTGCTCGCAGACGCCAACGGACGGATCAGCCACCGGAAGCGGTTACCCTTGCGCTCGAGCTACGTCCCGGCGCTGGGGCTCTTGGAGAAGGAGTTCGCCTTGGAACAAGGGCAACTGGTGGGGGCGTCGGTCATGGTGCTGGAGGGCACCGACAGGCCCGCGCGCGGGGCGTTGTGGGCAGTATTCGGCCAGACGCGCTAGGGAACGTCGCGCGCATGTGATTGCACGCTTCCGGCTGACGACGGCGGCGCTCGGAGCCCTGCTTCTGGCATCGGTCGTCGCCCAAGGCCAAAGTCCGTCCGGTGATTGCATCCCGGCACTTCAGCTGACGGATACCTCCGGACGACCGGTAGCCGGCGGACGCGTCCGTGTCTGGTCCCGAGGGGGAACGGATGGCGCCGCCACGGCTGCAGCCGGATCGTGGCTCCCGGTCCTCTCTGATTCTGCGGGCCGACTTCGGCTGCCAGGTCTGCGCGGGGCGACCGTACAAGTGCTGGCACCGGGCTTCCTGCCGCGAATCGTCCGGGTGTCGGAGGATCCGTGCACGGAGCGGCCAGTGGCGCTCCAACAGTCGCAGCAGACGCTCGCGACCGTTCGGGTCACTGCCAAGGATACGCTCCTGACCGAGCTCGTGATTCCTTTCCAGAGCCTCACCGGCCACGGAGAGGAGCTGCTCATGCGAGGTGATGATCCGGCCACCGCGGGCATGAACAGCGGCGACTATGCGCGTGTGGCGGCGACGGTCGTCGGGTTCAATCGCTCGGGGGGCGACCTGACGGCGCTTGGACTGCCGTCGTCAACGAATCAGCTGGTACTCGACGGCCTTCCCGTTTCCTCCCTGCAGCTTCCCCGTGATGCGACGGTCATGGGGCGCGCCGGGATATCGAGTGACGCCCTGACCGGTGGTTATGCCGGAGGGTACGTGAATGCGGGCACCATTCCCCACAGCTTCCGGGAACTCGACCTCCGGATCACGACGGAGGGGACCGCGGCTGGGGTCGGCTCTCGCACGACCATCGGGGGGATCCCGAGCGTGAACCTTTCGATCGGTTCACCGCTACCGGCACATCGAGGCGGGATCTCGATCCTGCTCAATGCGTCGTCGGCGACCCTCCCGATCCCGGCGACGGACTCGTCCGACTTGTTCCAGCGCATTCTGAGAACGGGCGACCAGCTCGGACTCGATGCATGGAACGATCCCGCGCGCTCGCGTACGGCCTCGGCGCTGGCCACCTTGATGATGAGCGATGTCGCCGGTGGTGTCGTCACTTCGATGCTCAGGGCAGGCCTGGTGTCGTCCCGTGGCGGAGCGAACACCAGCATGGATCGGCTGACCGTCCCCGGTCGGCAGGATGGCGTTGATCTCGCGCTCCAGAACCGCTGGCGCCGGGCATGGCCGTGGGGGCGGCTGACCGTCTCCGCAGGCGGCACGGTGGAGCGGCAGCGCAGCGGCCCGCTGGCCGATGTCCCGGGCGGCTGGCTCGACCTCCTCGATGCAGGCGGTGCCTCAGGTACACGCATACCCTTCGGGTCACTGCTTCCGGCAGCGAACGACAGACGATCTCGCCTGGTCAAGGTTGACGCCCGGTTCGACAGGAAATTGCCCACGTTGGCCGGTACGCTGACGGCCCAGATCGAACTCATCGGTCGAGACGCGGCGTGGCATCGCACACCGACCGCCGGTGCGACCCTCGCCCGGGTCAACGTCATGGAATCCGACGCTCGACTGCTGTCCACGGAAACGGCGCGGTCCTCGGAGACCACAGGCGGGCGAGCGGGTATCGCCGCGCTCAGTTTCAATACATACATCGAGCCGACGCCTCGCGTGTACGTCTCCCTCGGTGGACGTCTGGATGTGCAGGCCATGGACGATGGCCGAAGCCTCGGGGGGCCGTCCACGGTGTTCGCGGACGTGTCACCTCGGCTCGGGTTCATCGCCCACTTCTTCCGGCGTCGGCGGTATGTCGGTGAGTTGCAGGTGAATGCGGGGCGCTTCGTCAATTGGATCGGCTCGTCCGACCTGCTTGAGCCGACGCTTTCCGGTTCGATGGTTCAGCAAATCTGCCCACAGGCGCCGCCGCTCAGGGTACCTCCCCTCCCGCCCGCTGGAACCGGGTGCGCCGCTGCCCCCGAATCCGTCGTCGTGCGCAGTATCGCCTCGGGAATCCGCGCGCCCAGTACTTGGCGAGCCGGGGTGCAATTCCGGCCCAACACGGTGTTCCGGGTCCTCTGGCCGTACGTACGGCTTGACCTGTCGAGAACGGACCGCCTCCGAACCATCACCAGCGGGAACCTCGCCGGCGGCGGTCTCGGTCTCTTCTCGGCTGCGGACGGCCGCAGGGTGTTCGCTCCGCCCGGTGCGATCGATCCCGCAACCGGCCTCATCCTGCCCAACGCCGGGCTGGAGGCCCGAGCGTCGGGTGTCCAGCGCATCGCCGGGTGGGACGGGGTAAGCGAGGCGGCCCAGTTGACGTTCGGCGCGATCCTGCTGGATCTCGGAGGGCTGCAGATTAACGGATCACTGACGCGGGCGTGGGGGAGACAGCGCATCGTCGGCGTCGCCGACGGGTCCACGAACGGTGTTCAGGCGGCGCGATGGGCGCCGATGCAGGCCCTCCCGGCCTACGTGAGCAAGGTCACCGTCACCACGCTCTCTTTCCCCTTCGAAGTGGCAGCCTTCGTCGAGTGGACCAGCGGCGAGCGATTCACCCCGCTGTTCGGCACCGACGTGAACGGCGACGGATTGGCGAACGACGCCGTCGGGCTCGGCGCGTCCGCCGCGCTCGATGCGGCCATCCGCGACCAACGATGCCCGATGTTGGGTGGCGTCGGTGTCGCACCGCCGAACTCCTGCACGACGTCGTCACGCTTGACCACGGCCGTCCGGTTCGCCCGCACCAGCAGCCTCGGGGTGCTGCGAAGAGACGTCGAAGTTGCCGTGGATCTCGTGAATCTGTTCTCGTTGTGGTCGCTCGTCGGTGGCCGAGGTTCGGGCCGGCTGACCGAGTGGGAACAGGGGCGCAACGATCCGGTCGCGGCCTTCCCCGTCGGGTTCGACAGCTCCTCGCGCCGGATTCTCTCACGCCCGAATCCGGCGTTCGGCGCCGGTTCGGGAGCGTGGCGCGCCCTGCTGCCGACCATGGCGAGTGCTCGCGTCGAGGTCAAGGTGCCGTTTGCGGCATCACGGTCTCGCCAGGAGTTGGAGCGGGCCAACGCGGCGCAGTCCAACGCCATGAGAGCCAAGGCCATCGCCGCCATTGCCGAGCGCTGGTACTTCGATCCCGTGGAGTTCGTGCTCGAGTCGCCACTTGGGCCGTTGCTCGCCGACTCCACCCGGGGTCAACTGCTGCAGGTTCGACGAACCTTGACGGCCGAACATGCGATCGCCTGGCGGCGGCTCATGAACGCGCAGCGCGACGACGCGCCGCTGCCGGAGCAGGAGCGCCTGCGCCGACAGGCCGAGCAGCGGTCACGCGACGCCTACGAGGCGGCGACGGAGCGGATCCGTGCGGTCCTCGGTGCAGATCTTGACCAGGCTCCCCCGTGGCTCACTTCGGTGCTCCAGGCCGGTGCGTCCCGCGTCCTGATCGGGTTCCAGCCATCCGCCCAGGATCGCTGACCTGGGGCATGGCGCTCCTCAGCGGAACGGCCGCAGCGTCACCCCGTCCTCGAGCTCCCGCACCATGCGGTCGTCCCCCGTGAGCTCCCAGTAGATCAGCGAGACCGGGATCATCCCGGCCCGCGTGAACTCGTCGTAGAACCGCCGCATCGAGAACTGCGGCCCCAACTGCCGCGCGCGCTCCGCGATGATCTCGTCCACCAGCCGCCCCCCCGTGACATACGCCGGGCCGTAGCCCGGCTGCCGCAGGTAGAGGTGCTGCTCGAAGCCGAGCAGCGGGTCCCGGCGCATCCAGCCCCGCGGCGTCCAGTTCACGTGGATGTCGCCGGCCTGCTGCATCGTGAGCTCGTTGCTGTGCGCGTAGAGGTTGCCGAGCCCGCGGGCGGCGCGGTTCATGAGCATGATCCACACGATCTCGCGCGACCGGGGCGACTGGTCGTACAGGCCGGCGTGCATCATGTACTCCTCCATCACGGTGGCCGTGCCCTCGGCGCGGCTCATCCAGACGTTGTAGAGGAGCGGCGTGCGGCGGATCGGACTCGGGTGGGGCTGCTCGCGGATCCTGGCGTTGTCCCACCAGTGCCACAGGTGGGTCCAGAGCGGCAACGGGTCGCGGTGGTTGGTCTGGAAGAAGAAGTTGCGGCGCCCCTCGGGAGCGAACGGATGCATCCGCTCGCGCAGCGCACGCTCCATCCACGGCTCCACCGTGACAAGGTCGGTGCTCCGGAGCCAGCCGAAGTAGCGGCGCAGCGATGAGTCCTGCAGCGCGCGGTACGCTTCCGGCGTGTTCGCGGGTTCCAGCGGGGGCAGAACGCGGTTGCGCTGTTCCTCGAGCCGCAGCGACATGTGCGCGCGCGCCAGCTCGCGGCGCGTGACCTGCACCTCGTCGTCCCACGTCAGCGGCACGAGCAGCACGTGCTTGAGGAACCACGTGTACTGCGCCTTGCCGATCCCCGACGGCCCCGTCTTTCCGGGCGCCTCCGCCTCAAGCCACCCCTTGAAGGACACCGTGGCCGCGCGGGCGGCGGTGATCGCCTGCACCAGTTCGCGGTCACGCACCGGCACGCGCTTGGCGAGTTCGTCGAGCGTCTCGACCTGCTCGTCGAACGCGCGGATGCCGCCGACCCACAGGTCGCGCGCGTTGCTTCCCGCAAGGTTGGCGCGCGCCTGCGCGAGCAGCGGCGGGATGCCGCGCAACTCGCCGGCGAGCGCCCTGGACTGGGCCGGGGAGAGCGGCGCGACCGTGTCGAGCACCGTGCGCGGCCAGACGGGGTACCGCCAGAGCCGGATCGCCCCGTGGATGGTGGGGCCTTCCTCGGCCGGCGTGTCGCTCTCCTCGGTGCGGATGGACGCGTAGTAGGCCGGGTCGCGCGCGAACGGCTGCAGCACCGTGAGGTGGTACTGCATCCCCGCCATCTCGGCTCGCACCAGATGCCAGTCCACCCGCTGCGGGATCGGCCAGCCGGCGGTGTCGATGGTCGCGAGGCGGCGCTGCCACTCCCCAAGCTCCGTCAGCCGCCGCGCGTTCGTGGCGGGACGGTAGTCCGGCGCCCCTTCCACGAATGGCGGCTGCTCGAAGCGGCGCCACCCCTCGAAGAGCGACACGAGGTCGGCGTAGGCGGCCGGCCGGCCGGGCGCCTGCGCCGCAAGGGCGGGGACGAACGTGGCGGCGGCGGCGACCGCGATGGACGCGAGGCGGGACAGAGAACGCATGGAGGGACCGGGTCGGGGACGGGCAGAAGCTACGGCCGCGTCGGCGTGCTGACCACCGGGACGCGCCGCGGTCCCCGTCCGGACGCACGCTGGCACCCGCGCGCGGCGACGGCCGCGGCGACACTAGCTTTCCCTCGTGCGATACTCCGCCATCACCGCCCGCATCGCCGGCGAGGGCTCCGACGCCTGGCACGTGCACGACGACGCCCTCCGCCGCCGGTCGGCGGGCGAGGACGTCATCGTGCTGTCCATCGGCGACCCGGACTTCGACACGGCCCCGGCGATCCGCGCCGCCGCGACGCGTGCGCTCGAGTCGGGCCGCACCCACTACGCGGGGATCGGCGGCGAACCCGCCCTGCGCGCTGCCATCGTCGCGCACACGCGGCGCACGACCGGACTCGAGGTCTCGCCCGACGACGTGACCGTCTTCCCGGGGGCGCAGGCAGCGCTCTTCGCCGTGGCGCAGTGTCTGCTCGATCCCGGCGACGAGGTCGTGGTGGCGGAGCCCACCTACGTCACGTACGAAGCGGTCATCGGCGCACCCGGGGGGCGCCTGGTGCAGGTGCCGCTTCGACCGGAGCACCGCTTCCATCTCGAACCCGCGACCCTCGCCGCCGCCATCACCCCGCGGACGAAGGCCGTGCTGCTCAACTTCCCGCACAACCCCACGGGGGCGTCGCTCACCGCGGATGAGGCGCGCTCGGCTGCCGAGCTGTGCCGGGCCCGTGACCTGTGGCTGGTCTCGGACGAGGTGTACGCGGCGCTCGCCGACGAAGGCACCCACCACAGCCCGCTCGCCCTGCCCGGGATGCGCGAGCGGGGCGTGCTCATTTCGAGTCTCTCGAAGTCGCATGCGATGACGGGCTGGCGGTGCGGCTGGGCGGTCACGCCGCCGGAGATGGCGCATCACCTGCGCCAGCTGGCCCGCGCGATGTACTTCGGCCTGCCACCGTTCATTCAGGACGCTGCGGCCTACGCGCTCGACCACGGCGGCGGCGAGCTCGACCGGCTGCGGGCCGCCTACGCGGCGCGGGCGGCCGTGCTCGTCGAGGCGCTGGCCGACGCGCCCGGCGTCTCGGCTCGGCGGCCCGACGCGGGGATGTACGTCTTCGCCGACGTGCGCGGCACGGGCCTCGACGGCAAGCGCTTCGCCCGCGGCCTGCTCGACGGCTTCGGCGTGAGCGTGACGCCCGGCGAGGGCTTCGGCCCCGGCGGGGCCGGCCACGTGCGGATCACGCTCGGCACCGACGAGGCCCGCCTCGCGGTGGCGGCGGCACGCATCGTGGCGTACGCGCGAGGACTCGCCGACTAGGCGTCGCCGGTCAGGCGTCGCCGGTCAGGCGCAGGGTCGGCCGCGGCGCGCGCGGCGCTGGAAGAGCAGGTTTCGCGCGAGGAACGTCATGTCCAGCGGGCGCGTGACCATACCTGAGGCGGCGACGCGCGGGTCGGCGGGGCGGTCGGTCGTGAGCTGCGTCATCGCGCGCACCGAGGCGACCTGGCACAAGTCGCGGAGCGAGTCCTCAGGGAAGGCGCTGTCCGCCTGCGTGCCGTTGGCGAAGTACACCGAAGCATCGAAGGCCGACACGCCGGACGCGACCAACTCCGGCATCAACTGGCCGGTCGGATCGAAGCGTGAGGCCCGCATGAGATTGTCACCCACCCGGTAATACACGGCCACCGCAAGCTTCAGCACCGAGCTGTTGGGGACGCTGATCGTCGAGTCCAGCTGCGAGGGCCACCGCCACAGGCGCGGCACCCCCTCGAGGAAGGTCACCTGCACGGGGGCGGTCGTGTCGGCGGGGGCGATGTCGTTCACCGACGAGGCCAGGAGCACGCGCTGAGATCCGGTCCCGTCGTCCCGGATCAGGAAGACGTCGCCGGGGGCGATGTCGACCCGGCCGCTGCGCTTGCGGACCTCGAGGCAGTTCGCGCCGCAGGTCCCGGTACCCGCAGGGGGCGGGCTGGCGGCGTTCCAGCGCAGCAGGTAGGCCGGCGGCAAGGCGGTGTCGCGGGTCGGCACGCGCAGCATCCCGATCGTGTCGCCGTTGACGACGAGCGCTCCGAACCGCGGCGACGAGGGAACCAGCATCCCCACCTCGCCGACGTCGCGCTGCAGCGACATGGCGATGTACCGTCCGCGTCGCGTGGTATCCTCGCTCGCCTGACTGCGTGACTGGGTGACCCACGCGTTGACGGCGAACGACGTCGCGGCGCCAAGGACCAGCAGCCCGATCGTCATGGCGGCCAGCAGCTCGACGAGCGAGAAGCCCGCGCGGCGCGGGGCGCGGGTCACGGGGTGGGACGGAAGACGAGCGTCTCCATCACGACCGGCCAGGCGCCGGACTGCGCCGAGACGTTCACGCGCACGCGCACGAGCGCCGAGTCCGCGGTGGCCTCGACCGTGAGGGTGCGCCGGAAGCGGCCGGCGGCGTTCGCCGCGCCGGTCTCGTCGATCCGCGTGTCCGGCTCGGTCACCAGAAGCGCCGCGTCGCGGCCGCGCACCTGCTCGAGGTACGAACGCGCGAGCTGGAGGGCGACGTTGCGGGTGTTCTCGGAGTTCACCGCGCCCATCGAGACCTGCGTGGCGCCGGCCAGCGCGAGCACGCCGACCGACAGCAGCATCATCGCGATGATCACCGAGATGAGCGTGAAGCCGTCTCGGCGCGCGTGGGTCCCCGGCGGGACGCGGCGCGCGGCGATGCGCCGTCGAGGACGGGAACGGCCGGCCATGTCAGTACCCGGGGCGGTAGGCGATCCGGTACACCGAGCCGACCTTCGGCGTCCCGGGCGGCAGGTTCGCGGGCACGCGGAAGCGCGCATCGAAGGTCCACCGGCGGTCGGGCGGTTCGTACACCGGGCTTCCCTGGCGCCACTCCCAGTTGGCCATGCGGCTGTAGAACAGCGAGACCAGCGATCCGGAGAGGTCCACGGTGGTCCCTGGCTGCCAGTGCTCCAGGAACCGCGGGAAGTTGTGCAGGCCGCCGCCGTAGTCGGTGGGACCGCCGGCGTCGAACCAGGCCGAGTTCGCCTGGCCGCGGTCGGCCGCGGTGTTGGTCGTCGGCGCATGGCCGGCGGCGATCGCCGCGCGCACGAACATCGGGGAGTTGTCCGCCCCCGCCAGCGCGTTGTCGCTGCAGCCGGTCACCTCGGTGGAGAGGCAGACCTGGTGATGGTTGCCCAGCGCGCGGCTGTTCGCCGAGTCGCGCCAGGCGCGCGAGAGGAACGTGATCGCGTCGCCGACGAGCGCGGCCGGTCGCCACGCCGTGTCCGGTTGCGTCAGCGTCCGGTCGTGGTTGTAGTCGCCCTGAACGTAGATCGGCGCGTGCGAGACGATGGTGAGCGCATTGGGCAGCCGATGGCCGTTCAGCAGCCGGATCGCCGGCAGCGGCAGCCCGCCCGCCAGGCCGCCGGGTCCGGTGGGGCGTCCCTGTGCGTCCGGGGGGAACTGCAAGGCGGGGGCGCCGGTGAACTCGATGTAGAGCACCAGCGGCGTGCGGCGTACCGAGTCGGCGCGCACCCACGTCCGCAGATTCGCCACGTCAATATCGAGGGTGCGGACCATGCGGTCCTCGCGCGCGTCGAAGAACGCCGAGTCGTGCCCGGCGAAGATGACGGCGCATTGGGCCGGCGTGGGCACCTGCAGGAAGGTCCGGCGCGTGGACCGCGTCGCAATGCCGGCGCAGACCTGGGGCACGCTGTCGTACGGCACGCGCAGATACCAGTCGGCCGCGTAGGCGAGCTTGGCCAGCCGCACCTGCGGGTCCTCGGCGCCGGTCCGGGGCTGGACCACCCCGTACGGGTCCATGCCCGGGGGCAGGGGCACGGTCAGGGAGTCAAGCCCGAATGCCCCCGAGCGGACGCGGCCCTGAAAGCGTGCGCTCGAGCTGTCGCGGAAGCGGGCGTCCTGCGCCGGGTGCGCGCAGCAGTTCGTGTTGTCGGTGCCGCGACCGTCGAAGCCGAGTGCCCGGTACGTGTTGCCCGCCCCGAGGATCATGGGTCGCCGTGTCCCCGACTGGCCGCAGGCTGCGCTGCTCGCGTCCTTGCGGTCGCGGATGATGCGGTTGGGGGTGGTGATCCAGTCGTCGAAGACGATCGGGCCGCTGCCGCAGAGATAGATGTCGCCGTTCGCGTGGATGCGGCCGGCGAAGTGCATCGAGTCGGCCGGCGTGACCTCGAGGTCGTGGTTGAAGAAGACCCCGAACTGGAAGACCGGGATCAGCTGGGCCTCGATCGTCACCACCGCGCGCGCCGTGTTCTGGGCGCGATCCCGCGCGGTGATGTCGAGGTCGTACCGCGCGTACTCCCCCGTGAGGTCGCGGAACGCGCCGAAGCGGACCGGGTCGGTGGGCGGCGTCCTCGCGGACCGTACGACATCGGAGATGGTGACGCCGTCGAGGGTCGTGCCGGCGTAGTTGGGCAGGCGGATCGAGTCGAGTTGCGCCCGGCTCGGGATCCCCGTGCGCCGGATCAACTGCGAGAGCTGCGACATCGCCTGGTCGGCCGCGCCGTCCGCAGCGAAGATGAGCCGAACGGTCGCCTGGTCCACGGACGACGTCCGCACCATCGTCGCCGCCCCCGTCGCGGCGGACGCAACGAGCACGACGAGCAGCACGAGGACCGCGAGCGTCGCCTCGAGGGCGAAGCCGGCGCGGCGACGGGTCGGGAAGGGACGCATGGGAACGATTCCGCCTAACGGGAGGACGAAGCGGACGCCGCTCGGTCACTCGGTTGGCCCACGGCCGCAGCCGCAGTCTGCGCGCCACCGTCCCGGTTGGCATCGGGTCGGCGGTGGGCCGGCATCATGCCGGCGGCGCCTCCGTAACATAGTGATATTCCTGCCCGCCATGTGACGCCCCGTGGCGGCCACCCCCCGAGGGCGAGAGCTTTCCGGCCATGCCCGGTACCGGCCTGCTCGCCCTGCTCGACGACATCACGAGCATCCTCGACGACGTGGCGCTGATGACGCGCGTCGCGACCAAGAAGACCGCCGGCGTCATCGGCGACGACCTCGCGCTGAATGCCGAGCAGGTCTCGGGGGCGAACCCCGAGCGCGAGCTGCCAGTGGTGTGGGCGGTCGCCAAGGGGGCGATGCTCAACAAGGCGATCCTCGTGCCGGCGGCGCTGGCCATCTCGGCCTTCGCGCCATGGCTGGTGCAACCGCTGCTCATGGTCGGCGGCCTCGTACTGTGCTACGAGGGCTTCGCGAAGGTGTGGGCGAAGCTCGTGCCGCCGGCGGCGGCCGCGGCAGTGTCGGCGGGTCCCGCCGCCGCCGCGAGCGATCCGGCGCACGCCGAGCGCGACAAGATCCGCGGGGCCATCCGCACCGACTTCATCCTCTCGGCGGAGATCGTCGTCATCGCCCTCGGCACGATGGCCACCCGGCCGATCCTCGAGCAGGTCGTGGCCCTCGCTGCGGTCGGCGTGGGCATCACCGTGTTCGTCTATGGGCTCGTGGCCGGCATCGTGAAGCTCGACGACCTGGGGCTGCGACTGCTCAAGGGGGAGCGGGCGAATCGCCGTCGGCGACGGCTGGGCGTCTGGATGCTGCGCGGCACGCCGTGGCTCATGCGCGGGCTGTCCGTCGCGGGGACGGTGGCGATGTTCCTCGTGGGCGGCGGCATCCTGTTGCACGGCGTGCCGCCCCTGCACCACGTGGTGACGGGCGTGGCGGACGCCGCGGGTGCGGCCCGCCTGCTGGTGGCGACGCTTGGCGACGCCGTCGCCGGGATCGTGGCGGGCGGGCTGGCCGTCGGCCTGCTCGCACTCGCGGCGCGCGTGCGAGGGGCGCGGGCTCCGGGCCCCGCGCCCAGCGTCGGGACGCGCGCGGATGCTATCCGTCCAAGAACGCCGGAAGAAGATGCAACGTCGCTTCCGCGATGACGTCGAAGGCGGTCCAGTCGCCGGTGCGTGGCACGGGCTTTCGCGTGGACGGGGCTGTCTGCGCCATCAATGCCTGCCGGACCGCGTCGAACTCCCCGGCGTCGAGCCAGACGGATGCGCAGGCCGCGCACCGCTCGACGATGATGCCGGCATGCGTTTGGCTGCGCATGAGCGTCCTGCACTGCGGACAACGGCGCGGCCTGGTGTCGGGGCGCGCAGGGCCAGCCCGACGTGACTCGAGAGGCACCTCGTCGGCAGGCAGCCGAGTCTCGGCAATGGCAGCCCCGGAGATCCACAGGCCGTGACACTGCCGACATGACGCCGCGGGGCGGCGGTCAATGTCCCGCCGTACCATCAGTTGTCCGTCAACGGGACACCGCAGTTCCACCTCTCCCTCCTTTCCGAACCGACGACAGCGGATAGAAGCGGAACGTAGCGACTCCGGGTCGCCCCGATGCCCCTGAGGGTCCCCCCGCCATTGCCTCCACCGAGGCCGCGCGTGACGCCCCGGCCGCGCGCCGCGGGCGCCGCGCGGGTGCGGCCGGCGCCCTCACCCCGGCCGACCTGGTGGTGCTGTCGCTGCTGGCCGAGCGCGCTATGCACGGCTACGAGCTGCTCAAGGAGTACGAGCGACAGGAGGTGGCCGACTGGGCACCGGTGTCGCGCCCGCCGTGTACTATGCGCTGACCAAGCTGGCCGAGCGTGGGCTGGTGGCCGCGGCGAAGCGGGTACCCAGCCCGCGGCGCGAGAACGCGCAGCCGTGGCGCGTGACGCCGTCAGGCCGCACCGCGCTGGCCGCCGCGCTGAACGATGTGTCGTGGGCCACGCGCCGCGAGGCCCCGCCCTTCCTCACGTGGATGGGGCTCGCCATCCACGCCGAGCCCGATGCGCGACAGCGCGTGGTGCAGGCGCGCCGCGAAGTGGTGGCCGCTCGGCTCGCGCGCGAGCAAGCCACGCTGGCAGGCATCCGCGCCGACCGTGGTGCGCGGGTTGGGGTGGCCGAGTGGATGGTGGGGCTTACGGTCGCGCAGTGCGAGCTGGAG
Source organism: Gemmatimonadota bacterium (assembly GCA_021298835.1). Lineage (GTDB taxonomy): Bacteria > Gemmatimonadota > Gemmatimonadetes > Gemmatimonadales > Gemmatimonadaceae > JAJTHG01. The sequence continues at coordinate 7,065 of JAJTHG010000020.1, read as the reverse complement.
CTGTCGTGGCCGGCCGCGCTGGAGCGGGATGGGGTGCTCGGTTAGCTCTCGATGGCAACGGCAGCTCGTGCAGACGGTGTACGCCGGGCGACACAATCGTCTGCCTGATCCACTCGATGGCCGCGTCGAAGGTCGCGGTCATGTTGTTGTGGCCTTGCACAGAAGACACGGTGTAGTCGAAGCGATGGCCGGCCCTCCGCAGCGCCGTCAGGTTGCGCAGCGACAGATCCACCGGAATGCTGCCGTCGTACCCGCCGTAGATGAAGAAGCCGGGGATGGCCAGCGTGGCCAGATCGGCGGCCGCGTCCGTGTCTCGACCGAGGAAGTCGGGCCACACGTACGGCTCAGTGCGCGCGGCGAGCGCGGCGGCGTATGGGGGGCGATCAGGTCCATCCGAATCCGCCGTGAATTTGCTGTAGATGTCTTCCTCGCTCACCTTGCACACGGGTGCGCTCCAGAGCAGCAGGAATCGCGCGTGCGTGGTCTTGGTCGCTGCCAATGGTGCAATCCAACCGGCTTGCGAGATGCCGGCGAGTCCGACGGGCGCCCCGCCAAGCGCATCGCTGGCAGCCAGCAGGTCCAGCGCCGCCGCCGCATCGTCTGCGAGCAAGGCGATGTTCATGCCGGTGACACTCTGGTTCCCTTCGTACACGCCGCCGGACCGTGCAACGCCGCGCTTGTCGTAGACCAGTGCGGCGATGCCTCGCTCGGCGAAACGGCGCGCAAGACCGAGATCGCGCTCCTGCGGGCCGGAGCTGTGGATGAACACCACCGCCGCCGTGATGGGCCGGTCCACAGGCCACGCGATCGAGCCGGCAAGCGTCGCGCCATGGCTGACAAAGGTCACTTCTTGCAGGCGCGGCTGGGCCGCGTGCACCGGCGATACCGTGAGCATACCGACAAGGGCACAGTACAGGAGGTGCTTCATTGCCGGGCGGACGGCAGTTGGAGGCCGGGCGGGGGGCGCTCCTGGCCTCGTCCCCGCATGACACGGAGCCCGTTCACGGCCGGTATCCCGGACCCCGCACCACGACGCCCGGCTTCGCCCCCGTGTGCGTTCCGCCGCGCAGCACCGCCACGCCGTTGACGAACATGTCCTTCACCCCGGTCGAGAGCTGGTGCGGCCGGTCGAACGTGGCGTGGTCGGTGATCGTCGCCGGGTCCCACACGATGACGTCGGCCTTCAGCCCGGCCTTGAGCACGCCGCGGTCGGTGAGCGACAGGCGCGTCGCGACGGCGGAGGTGGCCTTGCGCACCGCGTCCTCGAGCTCGAGGACGCGCTGCTCGCGTACGTACCGCGCGAAGATGCGCGGGAAGTTGCCGTAGGTGCGGGGGTGGGTCATGCCCTTGGCGGTCGCCGGGTCCTGCGAGCCGGCGTCGGTGCCGAACTTCATCCACGGCTGCCGCAGCTGCAGCCGCATGTTGTCCTCGCTCATGAGGAACAGCAGCTCGCCGAGGCCGAGCTCCTCGTCCACGTTGAGGTCGATGATCACCTCGGGCCACGACCGGCCGAGGGCCGCGGCGATCTCCGAGAGCCGCTTTCCCTCGAAGCGCTGGTTCGCGGGCTTCCGGAACCCGACCACCATGACGTTGGCCGGCGTGGCGACCTCGCACAGGTTCTCGTAGCCGGCGTCGGTAGCGAGCATCTCCTGCACCATCGCCTGCCGCAGGGCGGGGTTGCGCAGGTTGTCGAGCAGCCGTCCACCCGCCGCGTACTTGGGCGGGATGCAGCTGGCGAACGAGTTCCCGCCGGCGGGATACAGGTACATGTTCGCCTGCACGTCCAGACCGGCGGCGCGGGCGGAGTCGATCCTCGCGATCGCCACCGGCATCTTGGGCCAGTTGCGCGGACCGCTCGCCTTGAGGTGATAGACCTCGACCGGCACGCCCCCCTCCTTGCCGATGCGGATGGCCTCGTCGAGCGCCTCGAGGAACTTGTCGCCTTCCGAGCGCATGTGGGTGATGTACACGCCGCCGTACGGGGCCATCGCCTTCGCGGCGTCGATCAGCTCCTCGGTGCTCGCGTACGTGTTGGGCGGATAGATGAGCGCGCTGGCGAGGCCGAAGGCCCCGTCCTCCATGGCGCGGGCGACGGCGGCGCGCGCCGTATCGCGTTCCGCCGCGCTGAGCGCGCCGGCCTCCTCGCCCTTGACGTAGGTGCGCAGCGTGCCGTCGCCGAGGAACGACCCGATGTTCTGCGAGGCCCCTCGGCCGACCATGTACTCGAGCCACGACGAGAAGCCGCGCGGGCCGGCGAACCGGGCGAGCACGCGGCGCAGCCCGGTGTCGGATTCCGCCGCCAGGATCCGGTCGTTCACCGGGCCCAGTGACGATCCTTCGCCGTGGATGGCGGTGGTGATGCCCTGCGTGACCATCGAGATCGCGCGCCCGTCGCCCATCATGTAGTGGGCGATGGAGTGCGCCTGGATGTCAATGAAGCCCGGGGTCACCACGTGTCCGGTCGCGTCCACGCGGGTACCGGCGCGGGCCGCGCGGAAGGCGCCGCGCGGCCCGATCGCGGCGATGCGATCGCCGGCCAGCGCGACGTCGCCGTGGAACCACGCGGCCCCGGTGCCGTCGATCACACGCCCGTTCTCGATCACGACGTCGTAGGCGGCGCTGCCGGCGGGGGCGGTGGAGACCCCCGCGCGCGGCGTGCAGGCGGCGAGGACAATCAGGCCGAGGATGGCGGGACGGTGCATGGGCTGGGCTCGGTTGGGACCGCGGGAGGGCGGAGGGAACGGTGACGCCGATAGGGTCGGGGTCGAACGCGCGTCCCGCAAGGGACGGGGCGCGCCGCTCTTGCGGGTGGCGCGCGCGGAGGGACCTTCAGGGGGGGCGATGCGGCGTCGCATCGCCGCGGACATCCAGCCCGGCCTGCCATGCGCATCCACTGCGGTCTTCCACTCCTGCTGGTCGCGGCCCTCGGGCTCGAGGCGCAGCGCTCCCCCGCGCGTCCCGCCGCCCCTGCGGCCCAGCCGGTCCCCGAGCACTGGAAGGACCTCTCGTGGCGCACCATCGGCCCCGAGGGCAACCGGTTCTCCGCTGCGGCGGGGGTACCGGGCGATCCGCTGACGTACTACGTCGGCGCGGCATCGGGCGGGATCTTCAAGACGACCGATGGCGGCGTACACTGGCAGCCGGTCTTCGACGGGCATCCGGTCCAGTCCATCGGCTCCCTCGCCGTCGCGAAGAGCGACCCGAACTTGCTCTGGGCGGGCACCGGGGAGGGAAAGATCCGGAGCCACATCTCGCTCGGACAGGGGATCTACCGCTCGACCGACGCGGGACGCACGTGGACCCTCATGGGGCTCGAGCGGACGGGGCGGATCCCGCGGACGATCATCCACCCGGCGAACCCGGAGGTCGTCTTCGCGTGCGCCCTCGGCACCGCCTACGGGCCGCAGCCCGAGCGCGGCGTCTATCGCACCACCGACGGAGGACGCACGTGGGAGCGCGTCCTGCACGTGGACGCGAACACGGGGTGCTCGGACCTGGCGATGGACCCGACGAACCCGCGCATCCTCTTCGCCGGCATGTGGCAGCTCGAGATCCGCACCTGGGGCCGCACGAGCGGCGGGCCGGGAAGCGGGCTCTTCATGTCGAAGGACGGCGGCACCACGTGGACGCGGCTCAAGGGGAGCGCCCTGCCGACGAAGCCCGTCGGCAAGGTGGCCGTCGCGATCGCCCCGTCGAATCCGCAGCGGGTGTACGCCCTCATCGAGACGGGCGACGGTATTCCGTGGAACGGCCAGCCGACCGAGAGCGGCCAGTTGTGGCGGAGCGAGGACGGTGGCGCGACGTGGGCCCTGACCTCACGGGACCGCAACGCGATGGGACGCGCGCACTACTACTCGCGCATGGCCGTCTCGCCGGCCGACGAGGACGAGGCCTACTTCCTCACGGCGAGCTACGCGAGGTCCCTCGACGGCGGGCGGACGCTGACCGTGCTGCAGGGCCAGCAGGCGCCCGGCGGGGACCATCACGACGTCTGGATCGACCCGACGAACGCCGACCGCATGATCGTCGCCCACGACCAGGGGCTCTCGATCACGCAGAACCGCGGCAGGACCTGGTTCCGCCAGCGGCTGCTCAACGCGCAGATGTACCACGTCACGGTGGACAACGCGGTCCCGTACCACGTGCTTGGCAACAAGCAGGACGAACCGTCCTATCGCGGCCCCTCGAACAGTCGCGTGATGGCCGGCCGCGGGCAGGGGATCTCGCGCGGCATGTGGCACTCGGTGGGGGGCGGCGAGAGCGGCTGGGCCACGCCGGACCCGGTGGACCCGAACGTCGTCTGGTCCACCGCCTCCGGCTCGGGCATGGTCGGCGGCATCGTGGTGCGCTTCGAGGAGGACAAGCGGCAGTTCCGCAACGTGGAGGTCTGGCCGCAGCAGGCCAACGGGCCGCCGGCCGAGCTCAAGTACCGCTTCGTGTGGGACTCGCCGCTGCACATCTCCCCGCACGACCGCAACACGCTCTACGTCGGGTCGCAGCACGTGCACCGCACCACCAACGGCGGCCAGCGCTGGGAGGTCATCTCCCCCGACCTCACCCGCAACGACAAGACGCGCCAGCAGAGCTCGGGCGGGCTCACGCCGGACAACATCGGCGTCGAGTACTCGGGCGTGGTCTATGGCATCGCCGAGTCGCCGGTGACCAAGGGGCTGATCTGGATCGGCACCAACGACGGCCTCGTCAAGCTCACCCGCGACCACGGCGCCACGTGGACGGACGTCACGCCCAACATCCCGGGCATGCCCGCCTGGGGCTCCGCGCGGTCGATCGCGCCCTCGAAGTGGGACGCCGCCACGGCCTACCTCGCGGTGGACGCACATCAGGAGGACGACCGCGACCCGCACGTCTTCCGCACCACCGATTACGGGCGCACCTGGACGCGCATCGTCAACGGCATCCCGCGGTCGCAGCTCTCGTACGCCAAGGTGGTCGCCGAGGACCCGGTGCGTCGCGGCATGCTGTATCTCGGCACCGAGAACGCGATCTACGTGTCCTTCGACGCCGGCGACACGTGGCTCCCGCTGCAGAACAACCTGCCGGCGGCACCCGTCTCGGGGATCGTCGTGCAGGGGCACTTCAACGACCTGGTCATCTCCACATACGGGCGCGGTTTCTGGATCCTCGACGACCTGACGCCACTGCAGCAGCTCACCCCGGCGGTCCTCGCGTCGGCGGCGACGCTCTTCACGCCGCGTGCCGCGTACCGGTTCCGGCCGATCACGGCGCCGTCCACGACGTACGACGACCCCACCACCGGCACCGATCCCGAGTACGGCGCGACGCTCAACTACTGGCTCAAGGCGCCAGCGGCGCAGGCCCCGCGCCTGGTCGTGCGCGACGCGCAGGGCACCGTCGTGCGCACCCTCACGGGCCCCAACGCGGCTGGCCTCAACCGCCTGCACTGGGACCTCCGCGGCGCGCCGTCGGCCGAGGTGCGGCTCTACACCGCGCCGCTGTACGCGCCGTACCTGCAGCCGGGCCCCGAGGGCCGGGTGGCACCCGGCACGTCCCGGACGAGTCTCCTGATGCCCCCGGGCCGGTACACGGTGACGCTGCAGGTGGACGGCATCGAGCAGGTCCAGCCGCTCGAGGTGCGCAAGGACCCCACCTCCGGCGGAACCGAGGCCGACATTGCGCAGCAGACGCGGCTGGCGCAGGCGGTGCAGCTCGACCTCGACGCGGCGGCCGCGGCGGTGGCGCGGATCGAGCGGGTGCGGGTGCAGCTCGAGACGCTGCGCCGCACGGCTGGACTGGAGGCCGCGCTGCGCGGGGCGCTCGATTCGCTCGAACAGCGGCTCGTCGCCGAGGAGATGAACCTGGTGGACCTTCGCCTGACCGGCGGCGGACAGGACGGGGTGCGCTTCGGCTCGAAGCTGATCGGCAAGCTGGGCTACCTGTTCAATGGTGCCACCGGCAGCGACTTCCCGCCGACCGACCAGCATGGGGAGGTACAGCGCCTGCTCGCGGGACAGTTGCAGGAGCACCTGCGGGCGATCGATGGCGTGATGACGAACGAACTCGGGCGCGTCAACGAGCGGTTGCGCGACCGATTGGGGACGACGATCGTCGATCGTGACCGCCCGTCGCCGCGCCTCGTGCCCTGATCGGCCCGGCCCATCGCCGTGCGGGTCACGACCGCGCGCACGGAACAGGCATGCCAGAGGAACTCGTCGTGGCGCCCCACGAACAGGCCCGGCTGGACGAGCCCGTCCTCGGCCCACGAGATGCCCGTAGGGGACAGGAACACGGTGCCCACGGCCGGCACGCGGGAAGGAAGAGGCCACGCGGTCCCTCGGGGGCGGAGCAGGAGGGTGCGGGAAGCATTCGATTGTCGCACCGGAGCGTGAAGCCATGAGTTGCGAACGACCATTCCATGCAGGATCGGAAGTCGTTGCCGCGCAACGACTGATGAGGCGTCGCGTGGTTCGGTCCACGGTCGGAACCCCGATGACCGTGTGACGGGTGTGACGCCCTCCTGCAAGTTGGGGCCATGACGATCAGGCACGCATTCAGATCGCGGGCGACAAGAGGCGAACATGTACAGCACTGACAAGAGGCGACGATTGGCGGCACCGCTCGCAGGCATTCTCGTGGCAATACTGGCTTGGTCGCCGCACCTGTGGGGCCAACGTCCTGCGGCGCGCCGGTTGCCGGTGGACCTCGAGGCGATCGTGGACGTGGATGGCGACGCCGCGGGGCGGCTCTACGTGATCGAGGACCGCCGCAACCGGCTGCTGGTCCTGGACTCCACCTTCGCCATCGTGGCGGAGGTGCCGAACGATCCGTCGGACTCCGCGACGGTCGTGATGGCCCAGAGCGCGATTCGGGTGCTCGATCGCGGGCGCTTCGTTCGCCTCGAGCGCTACCTGCGCCGGCTGGACGTGTTCGAATGGCGAGGGCGAAAAGTGGCCAAGGTACGGGCGACGCGCTTCCCGTTCGAGTTGTGGGACGCGTGTCATGCGGGGGGGGATACGCTGGTGGTGGTCGGGCCGTACCGGGGGATGCGGTTACACACAGTCCTCATGACGGGGCAGATCCTCAAGT
>JAJTHG010000060.1 GCA_021298835.1 Gemmatimonadota bacterium | reverse complement strand
GGTGACGTTGTTGAGCGTGATGCCCGCCTGCGCCGACGCGACGTCGAGGCAGGGGAAGGTCCCCTGCCCGCAATGCCGGATCTCGGTGTGCGTCAGCGACGTGGCGGGGGAGGCGTTGGCGCGCAGGTACACGCCGTACCAATGACCGGCCGCGGGGGTCGCCGCGTCGGCGACGAAGGTGACCTTTTGCGACGCGGTACCGTTGGTGACGAGGGCGCCGGAGGCGGTGCCGCCGCTCGACCCGACGTAGAAGGAGCGACCCGTGCCGAACCGCAGGGCCGTGCCGGCCGGCAGGGTCAGCACGGGACTCGCGGTTCCCTCGACGAACACGTCGCCGGTCACCGCGTAGGGGATGCCGAGGTTCGGCCACGTCTGCGTGACCGCGACCGTCCCGCCCGTGAGCTGGACGACGTTCCTCGCATTGCTGGTGAACGTCCCCCCGGTCGGGATGCTGCCGGCGACGGCCGGGTGGGCGATGACCGGGGCCAGGGCGGCGTTGGATACGCTGAGGGCGGTGGAGGTCGTGCTCAGGCGCGAAGTGGAGCTCAATTCGACGCCGACGCCGGCGGTCTGGTCGATCGCCACGTTCGCGAGCGTGATGCCGGCCTGCCCCGTGAAGAACTCGATGCAGGACGCCCCCGAGCGCCCGCAGTGGGCGATGTTCACGTGCGTCAGTGACGAGCTGGACCCGGCGCCTTCGCGGAAGTTGATTCCGAACCAGTGGCCGGCAGCGGGGGTGGCGGCGTCGGCGACGAAGGTGACCTTCTGCGTCGCGGTGCCGGCAGCAACGAGCGCGCCGCCGCTCGAGGCGCCGCCGACGTTGATCTCGGCGCTTGTGCCGAGGCGGACGACCGCGCCCGCCTCGATCGTGAGGGTCGGCGACCCGGAGCCGGCGATGGTGAGCAGCCCCGTCACCACGTGTGGGCTGTTCGCCAGCGTCCACGTCTCGTTGGCCGTGATGGTGCGGCCGCTGTGCAGCGAGCCGCTGATGGTGAGCGCGAACGTCCCCGACACGCCCCCCGAGCGCGCCGTGATGGTAACAGAGCCGGCACGCCGAGCCGTCACCGTGCCGCTCGACGTCACCGTGGCCGCCGTCGTGTCGCTCGACGACCAAGCGAGCGTGCCCGTCGGGAAGCTCGCCCCCTGCTGGTCCTTGCCGGAGGCGGAGAGGGACGAGGTCTCGTTCACCCGCAACGAGTTCGTCCCCGTGACCTCGATCGTGGTGAGGGCGGGAGTGGCGGGCGCCGTGGCCGAGTCGCTGCAGGCGGCGAGGCCGAGGAGCAGCGGCGCGATCGCAAGACGGGAGATCGACGAAAGACGGGGCATGGCGAGGGAAGTAAAGAGGGGGACGTGACGGCGGGCCGGGGACGACCCGGGCTGACGGCGTGCCCATCATACAACTGACCCGCGCCACCGCGCGGTGATTCGCATCACCGTCGGTGCTCGTTCGAAGGGTGACCTGGGCGAAAGCAGCCCCCCGATTCCCGGACGCGGGCCATCACGTCCGTGGCAGCCGCGCGGGAACCTCGCCGTGGACGCCCCCGCGGCTTGCCCGCAGGCTAGGCCCCCGAGGGTCGGGCGTACACCGTCCGCCCCCGCTTGATCGTCTCCATCACCGTGATGTCCTTGATCGCCATCGGGGCGACCGTCAGCGGATTCCGGTCGAGGATGACGAGGTCGGCCAGCTTGCCCGCCTCGATCGTCCCCTTCGACGCTTCCTCGAAGTACTCGTACGCCCCGTTCGTCGTCAGCGCGCGCAGTCCCTGATAGGGGGTGACCCGCTCGTCCGCCCCCAGCAGCACCCCCGAGCGCGAGACGCGGTTCACCGACGTCCACAGCAGGAAGAGCGGGTCGATCGGCGTGACCGGCTCGTCGGTGTGGTTCGTCGCGCGGATCCCCGCGGCGAGGGCGCTGCCGAGCGGACTCAGGTAGTCGGCACGCGCCCTCCCGAGGTTGGCGGCATGCACGTCGCCCCAGAAGTACACGTGGTTCGTGAAGAACGACGGCAGCAGCCCGTCCTTGCGGTACGCCAGCAACTGGTCGGGGCGCATGACCTGCGAATGAATGACGATGGTCCGCCGGTCCGCGGAGTCGCCGAGCACCGCCCGCGCCTTGCGATGCGCCGCGATCGCCATGTCCACCGCCCCGTCACCGTTGGCGTGCGCGAAGACCTGCACACCGAGTCGGTAGGCGCGCAGGAACAGCGAGTCGGTCTCGGCCTGCGTGAGACTCGGCAGCCCGCGGCAGTCGCGCGCACACCCCGGGACCGGCGTGCGGTACGGCTTCGTGAGGAAGGCGGTCTTCCCCTGGGGAGAGCCGTCGAGCACGAGCTTGATGCCCGCGATCTTGAGGCCATCCGCGTAGCGACCGAACGGGATGCTGTCGTTGCCGAGGATGCGGTCGGCCATGGTGGAGGACAGCGCCGCGACGAGGTCGATCTCGTACGCCCCGGCCGCCGCCGCGCGGCGCAAGAGCCCGAGCTTCTCGGGCATCACCACGTGCTCGGCCGCCGTCGTCACGCCGAACGACGCGTGGTGCGCGACCGCCCGCCGGACGAGGTCGAGTTCCGCCTCCGGGGGTTTCGGGGCCATGACGTACTTCACGAACGGCAACCCCGCGGTCTCCTGCACCAGCCCCTCGGGGATTCGCGTGCCGGGACGCCGCACGATCGTGCCGCCCGGCGGGTCGGGGGTCGCCTCGGTCACGCCAGCGCGCGCGAGGGCGGCCGAGTTGGCGACGAGCATGTGCCCGGACGCATGCAGCAGCACCACCGGCGTCGTCGGGAAGGCCCCGTCGAGGTCCGCCGCCGTGGGGTGCCGCTTCTCCCTGAGCTGGTCGGCGTCGTAGCCGGCACCGACGAGCCACGACGTGTCGCCGGCGGGGCGCGCCTTGGCGAGCGCCTGCAGGGCGGCGACGACGTCGGGGATGGACGCGACCGTGCCGACCGGAGGCGGGTTCAGGTTCGCCTGTGCGAGCCCGTCGGCGTAGTTGAAAAGGTGGCTGTGCGCGTCAATGAACCCCGGGAGCATCGTGCGCCCCTGCAGGTCCACGACGGTCGCGGACGCCCCGGCGGCCGCATCCACCTCGGCCCGCGTCCCCGCGACGAGGATCCTCCCGTCGCGCACCGCGACCGCTTACGACGCGGAATCACCTGCCATCGTCAGGATGGAGCCGTTCGCGTACACCGTGGTCACCGTGGCCGGGGGCCGAGGGGCGCACGCGGCGAGCAGCGAGACGGCGAGGACCAGCGGACGACCGACAGCCCGCATCGGCGTCGGCAGCAGGTGGACGGAGGGCATCGGTCGGACGGGTGGGGGCGTCAGCCGCAGGGGCCGCGGTCGCGGCGTGGCGGCGCATGGAAGGTTACGCCATGGCGCGGCGGGCGCGAGGCGCCGCCGGCCCCCCTGCCACCCTCTCCCTTGCCGCCACATTGCTTTGGCACCAAACTACTGATAGTTTGGCACCTAACCATATTCCGGGGATGCAATGGCGACACGTCGGCAGGCACTCACGCTCATCGGGGGCGGGATCGTCGTCGCGGCCGGCGTGCCGGGGTGCGTCCTCCGCGGACCGGCGCGTCGCGCGCGTGAACCGTGGGCCCGGGCGGGGAGTTACCCGGACGTCCGTCGGCGGGCGCTGTCGTACGCGCTGCTGGCCCCGAACCCGCACAACCGCCAGCCGTGGCGCGTGCGGCTCGAGGGCGAGGACGCCCTCACCCTCTTCTGCGACCTGCAGCGGCGGCTGCCGGTGACCGATCCCCGCGACCGCCAGATCACGATGGGCTGCGGTGCGTTCCTCGAGTTGCTGGCGATCGCCGCCGCTCAGGAGGGATACCGCGCCGAGATCGTCCCCTTCCCCGCCGGCGAGGACATGGCGACGCTCGACGCGCGGCCGGTCGCGCGCGTGACCTTCGTGGCCGGCGGAGCGGGCCCGGATCCCCTGTTCGCGCACATTACCTCGCGGCACACCAACCGGCTCGTGTACGAGGCGCGCGCGGTGCCGGCGGACGTGCTCGCGCGGCTCGCGGATGGAGGCCGGGCCTTCGGCGTCTCGGCGACGACGATCGGGGAATCGCCACTCGCCGAGGCGCTGCGGGACCTGACGTGGCGCGCCAACGAACGGGAGATGCGGACCCGGGCCGCGATGCAGGAATCCATCGACCTGATGCGAATCGGCGCCCGCGAGGTGGATGCCAATCCCGACGGCATTGTCCTCGAGGGGACGATGATCGAGGTCGGTCGCCTGTTCGGCATCCTCTCGCGCGAGGCGCTCGCCGACACGTCTTCGAGCGCCTTCCATCAGGGACTCGACCAGTATCGCGAGAAGGCGCGCTCTGCGCGGGCCTTCGGGTGGCTCGTCAACGACAACGCCTCGCGCGCCGACCAGCTCGCCGCCGGCCGCGCCTACGCACGGTTCCACCTCACCGCGACGGCGCTCGGGCTGGCGGTGCAGCCGTGGAGCCAGGCGTTGCAGGAGTACCGGGAAATGGCGGACCTGCATGCCGAGGCGCAGCAGTTGCTCGGTGACGGCCGATGCGTGCAGATGCTCGTGCGCGTCGGCTATGCCCCGCCGGTGATCGCCGCGCCGCGCCGCGGATTGGAAGCGCTCCTTGGCTGAGTTCGCGGCGCCCGAACGGGACGCCGACCCGTTCCTGCTGTTCGCCGTGCTGAACGAGATCGGCATCGTCCACCAGCTCGCGAGCACCGAGTTCGCGCACGTGCTGCCGCACGGACTCACGACGGCACAGTTCGCGGTCCTCAACCACTGCGTGCGCACGACCGACGGGAAGACGCCGGGCGACCTCGCGCGCATCCTCCAGGTCACGCGCGGCACCATGACCGGCACCCTCGCCCGCCTCGAGGCGAAGGGCTTCGTGCGCATCACCCGCGATGAGGCCGACGGCCGCTCGAAGCGCGTGTTCCTGACGGCGAAGGGCCGCGCGACGCGCGAAGCGTCCATCGCCGCAGCGGTACCGCTGCTGCGGACCCTCGGCGCCGAGTTTCCCCCCGAGGCGGCGAAGCGCCTGCTGCCGGAAATCCTCGCGCTGCGGGCGGCCCTCGACCGCCGCCGCGGCGGCGGGGCACCGGATCCGACCGTGCCCTTCGCGTGACGCGGGACGCCGGCACCGGGGAAGGAACGCGGACGCCCGACACGACCGCGATTGCGCGTCGCCGGCGTCGCCCGTAAGTCTCGGATGGCGCCGGGCGTTCGGCTGTGGCGCCCGCCTCCTGCCGTCACCGATGAAGTTCGTCCCGCCCGTGACCCACCTGCGCCCGGTGACACTCGGTGCACTTGTACTGTCGGCGCTGCTGTCTGCCCCCGTCGGGGCGCAGCGCCCGGGCGTCGCCGAGGCCTGTCCCGCCGGCAAGGTCGCGCTCGTCCTGCCCGGCGGCGGCGTCCGCGGCATGGCGCACATCGGCGTGATCCGCGCGCTCGACTCGCTCGGCGTCGTGCCCGACCTCGTCGTCGGCACGTCCATGGGCTCGATCATCGGGGCGCTCTACGCGAGCGGGTACACCGGCGCCGAGATCGAAGCGCTGACCTTGCGCTTCAACGTCGGGGACTTCGTGGGCCGCTACGTGCCGCAGTATCCGTCGCGCGTCGCCCCCTCGACGCCGCTGCTGGTGTGGGAGGATGGCGCGGACGGACTCTCGCTGCAGACGAGCGCCGCGCAGGAGGGCCGCATCAACACCCTCATGTCGGCCCTCATGCTGCGCGGCAACGTGCTCGCGCGGGGCGACTTCGACCGGCTCCCGATCCCCTACCGGGCGGTGGCGGCCGACCTGGCGACGGGCCGCAAGGTGGTGATCGGGAGCGGTGACCTGGCGCTGGCCGTGCGTGCGAGCTTCGCGATCCCCCTCGTCTTCGCCCCGGTGCCGCGCGAGGGGCGGCTGCTTGTGGACGGCGGGGTGGCCGAGAATGTCCCGGTGGAGACGGCACGCCAGCTGGGCGCGACGCGCGTCATCGTGTCGCAGCTCGCCGACACCGCGACAGCGCACGGTCCCGTTGCGACGACCGGGGCGGTCGCCGCGCGGCTCGTGGCCTTCCTCTTCGGCAGCAACGCCCCGCGTCTGCGCGACGGCGACGTCGAGCTCCGGTCGAACGTGTCGGGCGTGGACCATCTGGATTTCTCGGCGGCCACGGTGCGGGCCACGGTGCAGCGGGGCGAGGCCGCGGCGCGGGCACTCGACGCGAGCGCCGCCTGCCTCCCCCGCGGGCGGCGGCGCCGCGTGGCGGTCCCGCCGGTGACCGCGGCGCTGCTCGACCCGGCGACCGACGCCACCGCGCAGGCGGTGGTGCGGGGTGCGCTGGCCCGGTACGCGGACGTCTCGGACGGCGACGCCCCGCCACTCGGGCGGGTGGTGCGCCGGATTCCGCTCGACAGCATCCAGGGAAGCATCGCGAAGCTCGGCGAGGCGGAGCTCATCCGGACGCTCTGGCTGAATCCCCATCCCCTCGGCGACTCGGTGCAGTTCGCCCCGGCGTTGGGGCTCGCCCCCCGCCGCGCGATGGCGGTGGGGGCCGTGTTCGACAACGACTATGGCGGACGCTTCTGGCTGGGGGCGTTGAACCGTCGCCTGTTCGGCACGGGAATCGAAGGGCGCGGGCTGCTCGCGTTGGGCGAGTTCCGGCAGGAGGCGCAACTGGCGGCGCGGCGGTCGTACCGCGACGCAGGCTACGGGGTATCGCCGCTCGTCTCGTTGACGGTCGCGCGCGAGGACGTTCGGCTGGTCGGCGCGGCGTCGAACGCCGAACTCTCGCGAACAGTCTGGCCGCACGTGACGGAAGCCGTGCTGCGCGTCACTGCCGACGCCCCGCTGACGGCGCGATGGACCGCCCGGGCCGGTGCGATCGTCCGCGGCTACGACGAACGGCTCGGCGGCGCCGGGACGGTGGCGTCCTTCGGCTCGCGGGCCCGCACCGCTGCGGGAGCGATGCTGCTCGTGCGCTGGAGCGGCGGCGAGTCGGCGGGGGCGTTCGAGTCGCAGGCCGAGGTCACCTCGCGCTACGCGCTGGCCAACGTCACCGCGCGGACGGTGCACGCGATCGGACGACTGACGCTGCAGCCGGCCGTGCGCGCCGCGTGGGCCGATGCCGGCACCCCGGCACACCTGCGCCCTTCACTCGGTGACAAGGAGGGCTTCGCCGGCATGCGCATCAACGCCGGCCTCGGGGGCCGCGAGGCGGTGGCGAGCGTGGACGCCGGGTACGCGCTGTTCGGTCCGCTGCGGCTGCAGGTGACCGGGATGGCGGGTCAGGCGTGGAGCGTGCAGGGCCAACGCCTCTTCGCCGCGGACGTCGTGCTGGGGGCGCGCACGGGCGCCGGGGTGGACACACCCATCGGGCCGGTGCGTATCCAGTGGGGGCGCAATTCCCTGCGGCAGGACGTGTGGTTCGTCCGGATCGGGCGCTGGTTCTGAAGCGGGTGGCGAGCCGCGCCGGGCGTGGCGCGAAGCGCCACTGCGCATGATGGGTGGTGCACGCGGGTGAATGCCCGCAGCGCCGGCCGTCGCCGTGGCGTCCCGGCCCTCAGCGCGGCAGCCGGCGCTGCACGTCGGCAAGCCAGTCGAGCGTCACGGTGAGGTCTGCCGTGCCGCCCGCGGAGCGCGCCATCAGGAACCGCCGCCCATCCGGCGCGACGTCGTAGTTCGCGTGGATGGCGCCGGGCGCGATGTCGGCGGCGAACAGGCGCTGCCGCGCCGTGACGCGCAGGCCACCGTCGGTCGCCAGCGTCGTCACCGTGAGGTCGTTGCCGGACATGTAGTACAGGTGCCGCCCATCGCGGCCCCACACCGGCTCGGTGCCGCCCCCGGACGATACCTGCGTTCGCCCCCCGGGGCCCGGGAAGGGCCGGACGAAGACCTCGTTCTCCGCCGACTCGTTCGAGACGTACGCCAGCCAGCGGCCGTCGGGGGAGAACCGCGGCATGAGCTCGTCGTTGTCCGTCACCTCGAAGGGCCGTGGCGTGGTGTCTCCCGTCATCGCCCGGTACCAGATGTCGCGCCCGGTCTTCTGCCCCAGTGTCCGGTACACCAGCCAGCGCCCGTCCGGCGACAGCATGCCTTCGGCCACCCGGGCCGCCGGATCGCGCTGCAGCAGCGACGGCGGGCTGCTGCGGTCGAACGGCTGCCACCAGAGGTCCTCGGTCGCGCCGAGGCGCCGGAACAGGACGCGCGAACCGTCGGGACTCCACTCGGGCCGATCGGCGAAGAAGTCCCCGGTGAGGCGCGTGGTGGTGCCGGACGCGATGTCCACGACGCTCACCACGTTGGGATTCAGCCCCGGCGTGGCCCCATCCGTCGAGAGCGTGGTGACCGCGATCCGCCGGCCGTCGGGGGAAAAGCGCGGATACATCGCCCCCGTCGGCCCGCTGGCCGTATCCGTGACCGGCGCGCCGACGCCATGCTCGTCCACGTACTCGAGCCGCGTGTTCCATGTGCCGCGGAAGGAGACCAGCGTCCCGTCGTCGGAGAGCGTCGGGATCGACCCCGCGGTCACGTGGTCGTCGAGGGAAACCGGGATCCCGATCGTGGCGCGCTTCGCGTCGAGACGCACGGCCATCAGCGCGCCGTCGGCGGAGACATAGACGACCACGCCGTCGATCATCCCGACCACGCGGAGGGCCGGCGTGTTGAGGTCCCGCACCTCGCCCCCCTCACTTGGGACCACGTACAGCGAGGGTCCCGCCATCAACAGGTGGCGCCCATCGGGAGTCAGGAACGTGCGGCTGGTGCAGCTGCACGGCTTGCCGTCCCGAAGGACCCTGACCGTCCGCGCCGGCCCTCCATCGGCCGGGACGAGGATCACCCGGTCGAACAGGGACGCGACGATCGTGTTCCCCGACCAGGTGACGCCAGCCGGCAGGAACTTCTCCTCCCCCTTCGGCAGGGGCACCACGGCAGGGGTCCCGCTCTCGACCGACATGCGGCGGAGGCCGCCGCTTCCCGGCTGGAACACGAGGGTCCGCCCGTCCGGGGAGAGCGCGATGTAGCGGGCCCCCTCGGTGGGGGGGAGGGGACGGGCCTCGAGACTCCCGACGTCCTGCACATAGATGCGCCGTCCGTTCCCCCATCGGGCGAAGAACGCGATGCGACGGCCGTCGGCGGAGATGGCCGTGCCGGTGGACTGCGAAAGCAGTCCGCCCGCCGGCGGCTTGACGAGAAAGCGGAGAGGACGCGCCGTCGGGACGCGTTCGCGCAATCCCATCCACGCCAAGGCGCCGACGGCGAGCGCGAGCGCCGCCGCGTACGGCACGGGCGAGGCGTACCAGCGCCGCGCGGCACTGGCCGCTGCTCCGCCGGCCGCGTGGACATCCCCGCCGCGGAACGCCGGGTCCGCCAGCGCCTCCGCGAAGGCGCGCGCGCCGGCGAAGCGGTCGGCGGGGAGCTTCTCGAGTGCCATGGCGAGCGCCGCCGACACGTTCGGCGGGATCGACTTCCGGAGCGTCGTCGCCGGGCGCGCGGGCTCGGCGATGATCTTCATGATGACCTGCTGGGCGGAGGTGCCCATGTGCGGTGGCTCACCGGTGAGCATCTCGTAGAGCACGCTCGCCAACGAGTACACGTCCGACCGGGCCGTGATCACCTTGTCCGCCGTCGCCTGCTCCGGCGACATGTAGTGCGGCGTGCCGAGGGACAGCCCCGTCTCCGTCATCCGGCCGCCCGCGGCCGCGCTCACCGCCAAGGCGATGCCGAAGTCCATCACCATCGGCCGCCCGTCGTGGAGCAGGATGTTCTCGGGCTTGATGTCGCGGTGGATGACCCCCTGCCGGTGCGCGTAGTCGAGCGCATCGGCCACCTGCGTCGCGACGCGCACGCCGGCCTCGATCCCGACCTGCGTCTCGCGATCGAGGAGCTCACGGATCGTCTCGCCCTTGATGTAGGGCATCACGTAGTACAGGAACCCCGCCGCTTCGCCCGAGTCGAACAGCGGGAGAATGTGCGGGTGCTGCAGCTGCGCGGTGGTCTTGATCTCCTGCACGAAGCGCTCGGCGCCGAGGACGGCGGCCAGCTCCGGCTTGAGGACCTTGATCGCGACCATCCGCTCGTGCCGGAGATCGCGGGCGAGGTACACGGTCGCCATGCCGCCGGCGCCCAGCTCACGCTCGAAGGCGTAGCGGTCGGACAGGGCAGCGGCCAGCGACGAGGGTGCGGACATGGGCGCCGGAAGCTACCGCGCGGTGCCGGGGTCGGGCCAGTTCGACGGGCGCGTTCAGCTCGGCCGAACGGCGGACATGCGACGCTGGCCCTTCCGCCGCGCGTGCACGTCACGCCCCCCGTGGCGGAGCGTGAACTCTTCCGCGCGGCCACCGGCCATGGTGAAGACGATCCGCAGATCGGGATCGAACGCCGGCGCGAGCGCGACCACCGGGGGCGGCACTGCGAGGGGCACGCCCAGCGCTGCGCGCGTCAGCTGCTTGAGCAGGCGCTCCGGCGCGCCCCCGCCCGCGTTGGTGAGCACCACCACCGACACGCCGAGCTCGGGGACGAATCCGTTGGCGCAGACGAAGCCGTTGCTGCCGCCGCCGGGCGACGCGCCAGCCGGTGCCGGAAGGTCGCGCGCCCCGGCGACGCCGGGCCTCGCCGCTGTGCGTGCCGGGTGATTAGCGTCCGTGTCCGGGTCACGGCCTCCGATGCGAGGCCGCGCGGCACGCGGCGCGGCGGACCGCGCAGGCCCGTTTCACGGCTACCGGAGCAGGACGCACCAGTGAGCAACGAGCACCTCGGGCGGCGCGCCCTCGCCACCCTGTTGGCCTTGAACGGCGTGATGTTCGTGGTCGAACTCGTCAGCGGCTGGCAATCCGAGTCCATGGGCCTGATCGCCGACGGCCTCGACATGGGTGCCGACGCCGGCGTGTACCTGCTGGCCCTGCTCGCGATCGGGGCGTCCGAAGCCCGGAAGCTGCGCGCGGCACGCTTCGCGTGGCGGGTGCAACTGGCGCTCGCGGTCCTCGCGATGCTCGAGCTGGGCCGGCGCGCCGTCGTGGGCAGCACGCCCGAGCCGCCGACGATGGTCGGGGTCTCGGTCGTCGCGCTCGCCGTCAACGTCGCCTGCCTCGTGCTGCTGCGTCGTCACCGGCACGGGGAGGTGCACCTGCAGGCGGCGTGGATCTTCTCCGCGACCGACGTGCAGGCGAACCTCGGGGTGCTCGCGGCCGCGGCCCTCGTCGCCGTCCTGCACTCGCCGATCCCGGACCTCGTGATCGGGCTCGTCGTCTGCTGGCTGGTGCTTCGGGGCGCGATCCGCATTGGCCGTCGGGTTCGTGCGGCGGAATTCACGACGCCGGTGGCGGACGACGGCCTCGCGAGGCAACCGCAATGACGGCCCGCCTGCCGGGCATGACCGCGCTGCACCAGCGGTGGAGCGGACTCTTCTTCGCGCACTGGGAAGTCGCCGCGTCGGACGTCGCCGCCACCCTGCCCCCGGGACTGACGCCGGACCTGCACGAGGGACGGGCCCACGTGGGACTCGTCGGCTTCCGGATGGAAGCGATCCGGCCACCGGGCCTTCCCGCAGTGCCGTGGCTGTCGTGGTTCACGGAGTTGAACGTCCGCCTGTACGTGAAGGACCGTGCCGGCGTGCCCGGCGTCTGGTTCCTCTCGCTCGACTGCGACCGGCGCCCCGCCGTGCACCTCGCCCGTGCGACCTTCGGGCTGCCGTACGTCAACGCGCGCATGTCGTGGCGGCGCGACGGCGACGCGCGCGCGCTCACCTGCCGCCGGACGGGGGAGCCGACGACCGCGCGTTATCGCTGGCATCCGACGGGACCCGCAGCAGAGGCGCCAGCGGGCTCGCTCGACCACCACTTGTGCGAGCGCTACGCCTTCTACTCGGTGCGCGGTGGTCGCCTGCTGCGCGGGCGCGTCGCGCACGCCCCCTACCGGATCTCCCCCGCCGCGCTGGTCTCCGAAGCGGGCTCCGCGCCGCTCGGCTGGGACGGCCTGCGCGGCTTCCCGACGGACACCCCACCGGACCTCGTGCACTGCTGCGACGGGGTGGAGGTCCGGGCGGGGTTTCCCGAGTGGGTGCGGGCGTAAGCGGTCCGCCTGCCGGGCCGAGCCCGGCGGCCGGTCAGCTGCGGCCGTCGCGGACGCTCGACCGGCCGGACTGCCGGGTTCGCCTACACCATGTCGGGATTCCCCGATGGACGTCGCGGACGCGCCCCCGTACGGTGTCCCGGACACAGGTGCAGCCACGGTCTCCGGGACGCCATGCCCCACGTGACGCAACAGCCGACGACGAACCACGATCGCGACACGCGCGTGATCCGCAAGTCACCCGGCTCGTGGCGGGTGGCACCGAACATGCCGGACTACGAAGCGGCATGCGCCTCCTTTTCGTGGGCCGAGGCCCGGGCGCGCCTCGCGGGCCTGCCGGGCGGCGGCGTGAACATCGCGCACGAAGCAGTGGATCGCCACGCCACCGGTCCGCGGGCCTCGCGGGCCGCCATCAGGTGGATCGGTCGCGACGACCGCGAGCGCATCGTCACCTACGCGGACCTCCGCGCCGAGACCAACCGATTCGCCAACGTGCTCGCCTCGCTCGGCGTGCAGCCCGGCGAGGTCACGTTCATCCTCGCCGGTCGCGTGCCGGCGTTGTACACCGCCGTCCTCGGCGCCCTCAAGCGCGGCTGCGTGGTGTCCACGCTCTTCTCGCAGTTCGGCCCCGACCCGGTGGCCACGCGCATGACGCTCGGGGCGGGGCGCGTGCTCGTCACGACGCCCACGCTGTATGCCCGGAAGGTCGCGCCGGTGCGCGACCGGATCCCCACGCTGGGCCACGTGCTCGTGGTGCGCGAGCGCGAGGACGACGTGATCCCCGAGGGGACGCACGACCTCGCCTCGCTCATGGCGTCGGCGAGCGACCGGTACGAGGTCCACCCGACCACCGAGGACTCCCCCGCCCTGCTGCACTTCACGAGCGGGACGACGGGGACGCCGAAGGGGGCGCAGCACGTGCATGGCGCGGTCGTCGCGCACCGCGAGACGGCACGGCTCGCGCTCGACCTGCATGACGACGACGTCTTCTGGTGCACGGCGGACCCGGGATGGGTGACGGGCGTCTCGTACGGCATCATCGCCCCGCTCGCGCTCGGGCTCACGCTGGTGGTGGACGAGGGCGACTTCGACGCCGAGCGCTGGTACGGGATCCTGGCGCGGGCCGGGGTCACGGTCTGGTACACGGCGCCGACCGCGGTACGCATGATGATGAAGGGGGGCGCGGACGCGGCCCGGCGGCGGCGGTTCCCTGCGCTGCGCTACATCGCCAGCGTCGGCGAACCCCTCAATCCCAGCGCCGTCTGGTGGGGGATGGACGCCTTCGGCCTGCCGATCCACGACAACTGGTGGCAGACCGAGACCGGGGGGATCATGATCGCGAACTTCGCGGCGCTGGAGATCCGCCCCGGCTCGATGGGACGCCCGCTGCCCGGGATCGAGGCAGCGATCGTCGAACGCACCGCCGGCGGCGTGCGCGTCGTCGTCGAGCCCGGGGTGCAGGGCGAACTCGCCCTCCGCCGCGGCTGGCCGTCGATGTTCCGGGGGTACCTGCACGACGAGGCGCGCACCGCGCGGTGCTTCGCCGGCGACTGGTATCTGACGGGCGACCTCGCGCGGCGCGACGCCGACGGCTGGTACTGGTTCGTGGGCCGTGCCGACGACGTGATCAAGTCATCCGGGCACCTGATCGGGCCCTTCGAGGTGGAGTCGGCGTGCCTCGCCCACGGGGCGGTGGCCGAAGCGGGGGTGATCGGGCTCCCCGATCCCGTGCTGGGGGAGATGGTGAAGGCGTACGTGGCGCTCAAGCCCGGCCACGAAGCGTCCCCGACGCTGGCGCGCGAGCTGCTCGCGTTCGTGCGCCGTCGGCTGGGGCCGGCGGTGGCCCCGCGGGAGATCGCGTTCGTCGCATCGCTCCCGAAGACCCGCAGCGGCAAGATCATGCGCCGGCTCCTGAAGGCGCGCGAGCTCGGGTTGCCCGAGGGCGACACGTCCACGATCGAGGGCGGCGCATGAGCGATGCGGCCGCGTCGCGCGAACGGCTCCGGCAGATGGTCCGGATCCGCCGCTTCGAGGAGCAGTGCGCCGCCTCGTACTCGGCGGGGAAGATCCGCGGCTTCCTGCACCTGTACATCGGCGAGGAGGCGGTGGCCACCGGATGCATCCCCGCCCTGTCGCCGGACGACGCGATCCTCGCCACCTACCGGGAACACGGCCAGGCGCTCGTGCGGGGCGTGCCGATGCGGGCGATGATGGCGGAGATGTACGGCAAGCGCGAGGGCTGCAGCGGGGGTCGCGGCGGGTCGATGCACCTCTTCGACGCGAGCCGTCGCTTCTACGGGGGGAACGCGATCGTCGCTGGGGCCCTGCCGATGGCGGTGGGGTTCGCGCTCGCAGACCGGCTGCGCGGCACCGGCCGCATCACCGCCTGCATCTTCGGCGAGGGAGCGGTGGCCGAGGGTGACTTCCACGAGTCCGCCAACCTCGCCGCCCTGTGGGGGCTGCCGGTGCTCTTCCTGTGCGAGAACAATCTGTACGCGATGGGCACCGCACTCGAGCGCTCCGAGGCGGAAACCGATCTGTGCGCGAAGGCGCGGTCGTACCACCTGACGGCGGCGAGCGTGGACGGGATGGACGTGGAGGCCGTGGCAGCGGCGGCGCAGGTCGCGGTGTCGCACGTGCGCGAGGGGCGCGGACCGTACTTCCTCGAGGCGTGCACCTACCGGTTCCGGGCGCATTCGATGTTCGACCCGGAGCTCTACCGGCCGAAGGACGAGGTCGAGCGCTGGAAGCAGCGGTGCCCGATCGCGACTCTGACGGCGCGCGGGCTCGCCGAGGGTTGGCTCACGGCGGACGTCGTCGCGGCGATCGAAGCCGAGATCGGCATCGAGGTGGCCGACGCCGTCGCTTTCGCAGAGGCCGGGACGCTCGAGCCGGTCTCGGAGTTGACGCGCGACGTGTACGCGCATCCGCCGACCGGAGGGGCGACATGAGCGGGACGCTGCGCATGACCTACCGCGATGCTCTGCGCGAGGGGGTCCGGCTCGCGCTCGCCTCCGACGCGCGCGTGTTCCTCATGGGCGAGGACGTCGGGCGCTACGGCGGGACGTACGCGGTGAGCAAGGGGCTGCTCGCGGAGTTCGGCGAGGCGCGCGTGCGCGACACGCCGCTGTCGGAGTCGGCCTTCGTGGGCGCGGGCATCGGCGCGGCGCTCAACGGCATGCGCCCGATCGTCGAGGTGATGACGGTGAACTTCAGTCTGCTCGCGCTCGACCAGATCGTGAACAACGCGGCGACGCTGCGGCACATGTCGGGCGGGCAGCTCGCCGTGCCGGTGGTGATCCGCATGACCACCGGTGGGGGGCGGCAGCTCGCGGCGCAGCACTCGCACAGTCTCGAGGGCTGGTACGCGCACGTGCCCGGCCTCCGCATCCTCGCCCCGGCGACCGCCGAGGACGCGCGCGGGATGCTGCTGGCCGCGCTGCAGGAGCCGGACCCGGTGCTGATCTTCGAGCATGCGATGCTCTTCGGCGTGGAAGGCGACGTGAGCGACCCGCCGGTGCCGGTCACGCTCGACCGGGCGATGGTCCGGCGGGAGGGCCGGGACGTGACCGTCCTGGCGTATGGCGCGATGGTGGACCGCGCGCTCGCGGCCGCCGCGCAGGTCGAGTCCGAGGGGATCGGCTGCGAGGTCGTGGACCTGCGGTCGCTGCGGCCACTGGACGACGCGACGATCCTCGCGTCGGTGTCGAAGACGCGGCGGGCGGTCATCGTGGACGAGGGGTGGCGGAGCGGGTCGCTGTCCGCCGAGATCATGGCGCGCATCGTCGAGCAGGCCTTCTTCGATCTGGACGCCCCACCGCGACGCGTCTGCACGGCGGAGGTGCCGATCCCGTATCCGAAGCACCTCGAGGACGCTGCCATCCCGCAGGTGGCGGACATCGCGACCGCGGTGCGCGCGGTGGTGGCCTGAGGTGTACACCTTCGCCATGCCCACGCTGGGCGCGGACATGACCCGCGGCACCCTCGTCGAATGGCACGTGAAGCCGGGGGACGCGGTCGCGAAGGGGCAGGTCGTCTGCACGGTCGAGACCGACAAGGGCGCGGTCGAGGTGGAGTGCTGGGAGCCAGGGACCGTGGCGCGTCTGGTGGCCGAGCCGATGCAGTCGCTCGAGGTGGGGGCACCCCTCGCCTTTCTCGCGCAGGGCGGCGAGACCGTGGCCGACGTGGCGAAGGCGACCGAGCGGATGGCGGCGCCGGCGCCGAGCGCGGCGGCGGCGCAACCAGCAGTGACGCCGGCCCCGGCGCCTGCTCCGCCGTCCGCGCCGCCGCCGCCGGAGGCACACGTGCGCGCGTCCCCGGCGGCGCGACGTCGTGCGGAGGAACTGGGCATCGCCCTGGCGACGGTGGCGCAACGCAAGCCGGGACACGCCGTGTCGATCGCGGACGTCGAGCGGGCGGCGGCGGAGCGCACGGCGGCGCCATCCTCGGCGCCATCCTCGGCGCCATCCTCGGCGGGAGCGCCGGCCGCCGCTGCGTCCATCCCTGCCGACCGGCAGGTGGCGATGCGCCATGCGATCGCCAGCGCCATGGCACGCTCGAAGCGGGAGATCCCGCACTACTACCTCGGCACGGAGATCCTCCTCGAGCGCGCGTCGGCCTGGCTCGAGACGCGGAACGCCGGGGTCGGCGTGGCGGACCGCGTCCTGCTGGCGGCAGTGCAGGTCAAGGCCGTGGCACGCGCGGTCCACGAGACCCCCGAGCTGAACGGTTTCTATCGCGACGGTACGTTCATCCCGGGCAGCGGCGTCCACGTGGGGATCGCCGTGGCACTGCGCGGCGGCGGCCTGATCGCCCCGGCCTTGCACGAGGCCGACACGCTCCCGTTGGCCGAGTTGATGCGCCGGATGGCCGACCTGATCGAGCGTGCGCGGCGCGAGCGGCTGCGAGGCGCCGAATTGACCGACGCGACGATCACGATCACCAACCTCGGTGACCTCGGGGTCGAGACCGTCTTCGGCGTGATCTCGCCGCCCCAGGTGGCGCTGGTCGGGTTCGGGCGGGTCGTCCGCAAGCCGGCGGTCGTCGGCGATGCCGTGGTGGCCGCGCGGGTCGTCCACGCGACGCTCTCCGCCGACCATCGCGTGAGCGACGGGATGCGCGGTGCACGGTTCCTCGCTGCACTCGACCGGCTGCTGCAGTCTCCGGAGGCACTCGCCTGATGCCGACGCGGGAGGAGGTGCGGCAAGCCGTGTTCGACGCGATCCGCTCCGTCGCCCCGGAGACGGACACCGCCACCCTCCGCGGCGACCGTCCGCTGCGCGAGCAGGTCGAGATCGACTCGTTCGACTTCATGCGGATGCTGGTCTTCCTCCACGAGCGGCTTGGCGTGGACGTCCCCGAAGGGGCCTACGGCCAGCTCGCGACGGTGGAGGCGACAGTGGACTACCTGCTGGGACGACTGACCGCCGGGTGACCCCGGATCACCGCGCCTCGAGGGGATCCACGACGGCACGCACGCGCGACGAGTCGCCGACCATCTCGAGGATCACCGCGCCGCGGTCCGGGTCGCCCGAGCCGGCGAATCGCGCGCGACCGAACGCGCCATCCTGCACGCCCAGCGCGCGAAGCGCGTCGGCCACGGGCCGGCCGCTGCGCACGCCGGCGCGCGCTGCCGCCCGCGCGAGCAACCGGACGGCGTCGTACGTGGCCGCGGACGTCGCGCGCGGCAACTCGCCGGGGTAGCGCTGGTCGTAGCGTGCTCGAAACGCCCGCGTCTCCGGACGCGCCGAGCGGCGGTCCCAATTTGCGGTGAAATACCCACCGCGCACCGCGCGGTCGTGCTCCAGCATCACGCTGTCCCATGCGTCGCCGCCCAGCAGGATGCCGGTGAAGCCGAGCGAGCGCAGCAGGTGCAGGTCGAGCGTGTCGGGCCCTTCGAGCGTCGGGAAGAGCACCGCCTCCGGTCGCGCCTCGTGAACGCGCCGGATGGCGCGTCGGCGCGAGGCCGGGTCGTCGGCGTCGAATGTGGCGATGACGGCCATGTCGCCGCCCGAGCGTCGGAACTCCTCCGCGAAGAGGCGCACGACATCACGGCCGTAGGCCATGGCGGCCTTGTGCACGGCGGCGACACGCCGAAGGCCGAGGGAATCGCGTACGAACCGCGCGAGGACGCGGCCCTGCTCGGCGTCCACGAACGCGAGGCGGTTGACGAAGGCGCGGTCGCGCGTGACGTCCGCCGCCGACGCCATCGGGGAGATCATCGGCACTTCGGCGTCCTCCGCGACGGCGCCGGCGGCCACAGCGAGGTTGCTGTACTGCGGCCCGACGATCACGTCGACCGAGTCGAGGTTGACCAGCGATCGCGCGGTCGAGGCGGCGGCGTCGGGCCGGTCGGAGGTCGCACGATCCACGAGCACCACGCGATGCGCGACCCCCGCGATGACGACGCCGCCAGCGGCGTTGAGCTCGTCCACCGCGATGGCAGCCCCCCGACGCGCCGGCTCACCGGATTGCACGCTGTCGATGCCCTCGAAGTGTCCGATGAGGCCCACGCGGAATTCCGCCGGGGGAGACGTCCGGCATCCCAGGACGGCGATGGCGACGACCAGAACACTCCACGACACGCCTCGCACGGGACGACGGCGACCCACACACAGCAGTTTCACGCAGCGGCACATGCCGGAACGATAACGCGTGTGTTCGCATCGGCGCCGGTCCCGGCGCGTGGACGACACTCGCGATGGCATCGCCCGCGGCAGTCCCGCCAGGGAGGTCCCGCATGACCCGCCAGGTCCCGGCCGCGCGCGGCATCGCCTGACGGCTCTTGATGCCGGGCGGAGCACCCGTGGAGCCGGCCAGCCGACGGCGCGTCGCGTGACACCGACGCTCGCGTGGTGACGTTCAGGTTGACGACGCGATGCAGGATGCATTGAAGCAGGTCACCGTAATTCGGATACTGCAGGGTGCCTGCCATGCATCTCCGTTCGCTCCGGTCAACGCCGCTCGGTCGCATCGCCGTCGTCGCCGCCACGCTGTGGTGGGGCTGCGCGGACACCGGCGGCGTCGGCCCCCGGCCGCCACGGATGGCGTCGTTCGCCCTCAGCCGCGGCCCCGACGTGGTGATGCAGCAGGCGTCGGGGCGCCCGACCGTGGTGACGCACGTGCGCATCCGGCTGCGCGACGACACGCTGCTGGTGGCCGACACGGTGGCCGCCTTCCCTCGCACGGCTGCGTCCCTGACTGTGCAGGTCGTCGTAGGGCTGGCGGCGCGGACGCGTTCGCTTCGGGCGACCGTCGAGTACCTCGGTGCCAGCGAGGTCCTGCTGCAGACGGCCGGAGTCGTCACCGCGAGGTCGGCCGACGAACCCGCCGTCGGTGACACGCTGCCGCCCCCGGTGCTGCCACCCGGGACGCCGGTGCCGGACGTGATCGAGGTGTTTCCGCGCGACACGATCCTCTTCCAGGGCGACTCGATGCTGCCGCGGGTGACGGCCATCCGCGGAGGCGCAACTTTGAGCACCGTCACGTACGTGCAGGTCTCGGCGGCGTCCGACGTCCTGGTGGAGCCCGCATCCGGGTGGGTGCACGTGCCGGCCCGCCGCGGCGCAGCGTGGGTGCGGGTGCGCATTCCCGGGACCACACTGCGCGACTCGGTGCTGGTGCGCTTCCAGCCGCGACCGAGCGGGCTGGTCATCGCGAGCGGCGGCAACCAGAGCGCGACGGCCGGCACGACCCTCGCACAGCCGCTGGTCGCCCGCGTCATCGCGAGCGACGGTCAGCCGGTCGCCGGGGTCGCGGTCAGCTTCGCCGCACCGGTCGCGCCGGGTGCGGCCGTGGCGACACCCGTGGCGATCAGTGACTCCACCGGTCTCGTCCGGACCCAAGCGACGGTGTCAACGGTCGCTGCGGCGCAGGCATTCACCGCCACGGCGGCCGGCGTCGCCCCCTTGGCGTTCCCGGCGATGTCTCTGCCGGGCGCCCCCGCACAGATCATCGCAGACGCCGGCGCCACGACGACGGCCACCGCGAGCAGCCCGGTGGCGGTCCGGCCGATGGTCAGGGTGCGTGACACGCACGGCAACTCGGTGCCGGACGCCAGCATCGTGTTCCGGCGGGCGAACGTCGCGCGAGGCACCATCGCCGACTCTGCGCTCGCCACCGACGCGCAGGGGCTGGCGATGCTCGGGACGTGGGTCGCCGGTCCCGAGGTCGGCGAGGACACCGTCCTCGCCGCGGTCGTCTCGCCGTCGCTGGGGCCGGTGCGCTTCGTCGCAACGGTCGCCCCTGGTGCGGTCGCGAGCATCGTGAAGGCCGGTGGTGACGCGCAGGACGGCCTGCCGGATACCGTGTTGCCCGAGTCGCTCGTCGTGCAGGTGCGCGATGCCTTCGGGAACGGCGTTCCCGGACAGTCCGTCACGTTCTCGGCCTCGGGCGGGACCCTGACGCGCACCGTTGCCACGACCAACGCGAACGGATTGGCCAGTGCCGGGCTTTGGACGCTGCCGAGCGGATTCGGCAGCCGGACCGTGACGGCAACGGTCGCCGGCGCGTCGCCGGTGGCCTTCACCGCGACGACCGCGGCGGGGGTGCCGACGTCCGTGCAACTCTCGAACGTGGGAGCGCCCTCGGACACCATCGAGGCGCAGCGCGTCGGGATCGTGGGAACCTTGCGCGACGGCATGAACCAGCCGCTGGCGGGTCGCACGCTGCGACTGCGGCCCAGAAGCCCGCAGAGCGGATCGATCGTCGCCGGCGACTCGGTCGGCACGACCAGCGCCGCGGGTACGGTGACATTCGCGGGCCGCTGGCAGCTGGCAGCGGCACCCGGGGCGGACACGCTGGACCTCGTGGTTGACGGCGTGCCTTCGCTCCGCGATTCCGCCGTCGTCATGGTCGGGCCCGGCCGGCCGGCCAGCTTGACGAGGACCGCCGGTGACGGCCAGTCCGGACCGGCCGCCACCGCGCTGCCGACGGCACCGCAAGTGCAGGTGACCGACCGAGGCGGCAACGCCCTCGCCGGCGAGACCGTGACCTTCTCGGCGGCGGGCGGCGGGACGGTGACGGTGACGTCCGCGACGACGGATACGACGGGCCGTGCCTCGGCCGGTTCCTGGACGCTTGGTGCCTCGGGAACACAGACCGTGACGGCATCCGTCGCCGGGGTGCCCGGCGCGACGTTCACGGCGACGATCGCGCCGACCGTCCCGCCCCCGTTCACGTGGGGCGACGTCTCGATCATCGGCGAGTTCTACGGCGTGGACTGCGCGGGCCCGACCTTCTGCGTCGCCGTCGCGGACGGCGGCATCATTCGCCGCTGGAACGGCACCGCCTGGTTGAGCATGACGAGCGGCACGACCACCAACCTGCGCAATGTCGCCTGCGTGTCCGCTACCGATTGCGTGGTGGTCGGGGAAGGCGGCCTCATCCGGCGATGGAACGGCTCGACGTGGGTCGCGCAGTCGAGCGGCACCACGCAGCACCTCCGGGACGTAACGTGCGTGACCGCCAGCGACTGCGTGGCGGTCGGGGACGGTGGCACCATCCGCCGCTGGAACGGCTCGTCGTGGACGGGGCAGTCGAGCGGTACGTCTGTGCAGATGTTCGACGTGGCGTGCGCCTCCTCCGCCTTCTGCGTGGCGGTGGGCAACAGCGGGGTCATCCGGCAGTGGAACGGGACGGCATGGGTCGGGCACGCGAGCGGCACCCCCCTCGATCTCATGGACGTGACCTGCGTTGTGTCCAATGACTGCCTGGTGGTCGGCGATGCCGGCACGATCCTGCGCTGGAACGGCACCGCGTGGAACGCGCAGGCGAGCGGTGTCTCCGCTCTCCTGCACGACGTGGCCTGTGCGGCGCCGGAGGATTGCTGGGCGGTGGGGACGAACGGCACGATCGTGCGTTGGAACGGGGCGGCGTGGACCGCGCAGCCAAGCGGAGTTTCGCGCCGGCTGCGGGCCCTGGCGCTCGCGAGCAGTGGTCTCGCCTACGCGGTCGGCGAGACGGGCACGATCCTGCGCGGGGCCCGCTGACCGGAAGGCGCGAGCGCGACCCGACGACCGCGCGATCGCTGCACGCCGCGCCGTGCGACGGTCACCCTCGTCAATCCACCTGATTCGCCTCTCGCCCACCCCCCGCGACTAGCGGCGTCGGCTCCCGTTCGGCACCTTGTTCGGTGCGTGTGCCTTCGGGATCGCCCGGAGGCGGTCACGAGACGCGACGTGCGCAGCGGAAGGGGATCGCCGAACGTCGGCGTGCCGACGGCGGCGCCCCCCGGTTTCCCGAACCGCCGGCCGAGGTGGAACCATGACCGACCGACCGACGAATGCAGGCGCGCCCCGCTCGGATGAATACCCAGCGGCCAGCCGTCGCCCGCGCCGCAACGAAGTCGACGCGTGGGGCGTCTCGCATCCCGGGAAGGTCCGCACCGAGAATCAGGACCACTTCCTCCTCGCGAACATCAACAAGCGCATCGAGGTGCTCCGGACCAACTTGACGAAGGAGGACCACCTGATCCCCGAGGGGGAGCAGCGCCTGGCGTTCCTCGCGATGGTGGCGGACGGCGTCGGCGGGGGAGCCGGGGGGCGCGAAGCGAGCGCCACCGCCCTGCAGGCGATCATGGAGTACGCGGACGGCATGATCACCACGTACCTCGCGAAGCGCGACGACGAGCGGGAATTCGCGGCGCTGCTGCAGGCGGCGGCCCAGCGGGCGCACGAGGCGGTGCTCGAGCGACGCGAGCAGTCGGGGGTACGGGGGACGATGGCGACGACCCTGACGGTGTACATGGGCCTGTGGCCCACCTACTACCTGCTGCAGGTCGGGGACTCGCGCTACTACGTGTTCAATCAGGGGACGCTGCGCCAGGTCACGCGCGACCAGACGATCGCGCAGGACCTCGTCGATCAGGGGGCGCTGACGCAGGCCGTGGCGGCGCGCACCCCGATGGCACACGTGCTGTCGAGCGCGATCGGCTCCGACGCCACGGCCCCGGTCGTGCACAAGCTCAGCTCCGACTGGGCCAACGTCCACCTGCTGTGCAGCGACGGGCTGACCAAGCACGTGAGCGACGAGCGCATCGCCGAGGTGCTGGGCACGATGACCAGCGCGCGGCAGGCCGGCGAGCAACTGCTGCAGGACGCGCTCGACGGCGGCGGGAAGGACAACGTCACCGTCGTCGTCGTCCGCACGGTGCCGCGAGACGACGCCTGAGCGACACCCTCGACCGCCTCGCTGCCGCCCTGGCGGACCGCTATCGCGTGGTCCGCGAGCTCGGCGCCGGCGGCACGGCCAGCGTGTACCTCGCGCACGACCTCAAGCACGAGCGCGACGTGGCCATCAAGGTGCTGCACCCGGACCTCGGCGCGGCGCTCGGCGCCGAGCGGTTCCTGGCCGAGATCAAGACCACGGCCAAGCTGCAGCACCCGCACATCCTGCCGCTGCTCGACTCGGGCGCCGCCGATGGCCTGCTCTACTACGTGATGCCGTACGTGAAGGGCGAGACGCTGCGCGGTCGGCTCACGCGCGAACGGCAGCTGTCGCTCGACGACGCCCTGCGCGTTGCGCGCGAGGTGGCCGACGCGCTGCACCATGCGCACGGCCTCGGGGTGATCCACCGCGACATCAAGCCGGAGAACATCCTCCTGCAGGAGGGCCATGCGCTCGTGGCCGACTTCGGCATCGCCCTCGCCGTGCAGACCGCCGGCGGGGCGCGGATGACGCAGACAGGGCTCTCGCTGGGGACGCCGCAGTACATGAGCCCCGAGCAGGCGATGGGCGAACGCGCGATCGACGCGCGCACCGACCTCTACGCGCTCGGTGCGGTGACGTACGAGATGCTGTGCGGCGAACCCCCCTTCACCGGGGCGTCCGTGCAGAGCATCGTGGCGAAGGTCCTCACCGAGAAGCCGGTGGCGCCGACGGCGTTGCGCGATACCATCCCGCCGGGGGTGGAGCAGGCGGTGCTGTGCGCGCTGGCCAAGCTGCCGGCCGACCGGTTCGCAAGCGCCGCCGCGTTCGCCGATGCGCTGCAGCGGTCCTCCCTCACGGGCGCTGCCGGTGATGCGCTTCGCGCTGCCGATCGCGGACGCGCAGTTCGGCACCGTCCTCGGGGTGGGCGAGAAGCTGGCCATCGCCCCCGACGGCCGCACCATCGCCTTTGTGGCCGCCACCGCCACCAACGGCGTGTTGTACGTCCGTCGGCTCGACGAGCTGACCCCCCGCCTGCTCCCCGGCACCGAGAATGCGCGCGCGCCGTTCTTCTCGCCCGACGGCAGGTGGATCGGGTTCATCGCGCGTGGCCGCTTGCGCAAGGTGCCGGTGGACGGCGGCCCCGTGGTCGAGCTCACCGACGGCAGCGTGACCCCCGACAGCACCGGTGCGCTCTGGACGCCCGATGGGGACATCCTCTTCTCGCGGACCAACGACACCGTCTTCACGGGGGCCGCGCTGCTGAGGGTGCCGGCGGCCGGGGGGGCCGTCTCCGTCGTCGGGCGCCGCGATCCCGGCGACCTGGGCGAAGTGGCCGGCCCCATCCTCGCCCCCGACGGCCGGGTCACGCGCCTGGACATCGGGGCGGTTCGCCCGCTCGGCTTCGTGGACGACCACCTGATCTTCCTGCGGTCCGACGGCACCATCATGGCGGTGCCGCTCGACCTGCGCGCGCGCGCCTTCACCGGGCC
>JAJTHG010000079.1 GCA_021298835.1 Gemmatimonadota bacterium | reverse complement strand
GGCGGTGGCGTGGGGGGCTGGTAATGCCCAAGGAGCCACCGAGCGCCCTCGAGAAGGCTACGCGGCTGCTCACGGCCAAGTCGCGCTCGTCTGCGGAGCTGCGGCGCAAGCTCGCCCAAGCGGGCTACGAGGCGGCGGAGGTAGACGCAGCGCTCGAGAAGCTCACCCGCGCCGGCTTCCTCAACGACGCCCAGTTCGCGCGGCAATTCGCCCGCAGCCGGCTCGCTTCGGGCAAGCGCAGCACCCGCCGAGTCCGCGACGAGCTGCGCACCAAGGGCCTAGGGGCCGAGCTCGTGGCCGAGGCGGTGGGTGACGTCACCGAGGACGAGGGGATCAGCGACGCCGCGGCCGCCGAGTCGCTGGCCCGCAGGAAGGCTTCGACGCTCCGCGGCCTCGACCGCCAGGTCGCCCGCCGGCGGCTGTACGGCATGCTCGCCCGCCGCGGCTTCTCCCCCGACGTGATCGGGCGGGCCGTGTCGAAAGCCTTGGCGGAGGGCGACGCCGGCGACGACGAGCCCATGTCGGACGACGCGTAGTTCGGGCTCCCGCGCCACCGCCCAGCGGACGCGACACCCGAGCCAGTCGGCTAGATTCCCCGCATGCAGTCCGCCGACATCCGCCGCCGTTTCCTCGACTTCTTCGCCGCCCGCGGCCATGCCGTGCGCGCGTCCAGTTCGCTCGTGCCTCAGGACGACCCGACGTTGCTCTTCACGAACGCCGGCATGGTCCAGTTCAAGCGCGTCTTCCTTGGCCAGGAAGAGCCCCCCGAGGGCAACCGCCGCGCCGTGACCGCGCAGAAGTGCGTGCGGGCCGGCGGCAAGCACAACGACCTCGAACAGGTCGGCCACACCGCCCGGCATCACACGTTCTTCGAGATGCTCGGCAATTTCTCGTTCGGCGACTACTTCAAGCGCGACGCGATCGCCTTCGCGTGGGACTTCGTCACGAAGGAGCTCGGGCTCCCCGTCGAGCACCTGCGCGTCACGGTGTACAAGGACGACGACGAGGCGCGACGGCTCTGGCAGGAGGTCGCCGGCGTCGAGCCCGGGCGCATCTACGGGCTCGGCGAGCGCGACAACTTCTGGCAGATGGCCGACACCGGCCCCTGCGGCCCGTGCAGCGAGATCTACGTGGATCTCGCGATGCTCGCGAAGGACTTCGCGTTCCCCGCGGGCGCGACCGGCGAGTGGACGGACATCGAGCGCACCGAGTTCACCACCGAGGCGTTCGTCGAGGGAGCCGAGGCCGGCCGGTTCCTCGAGATCTGGAACCTCGTCTTCATGCAGTACGACCGGCAGCCGGACGGCACGCTGCTGCCGCTGCCGAAGCCCTCGGTGGACACCGGGGCCGGGCTCGAGCGCATCGCGGCGGCGCTGCAGGGGGTGACGAACAACTTCCACGCCGACGGCTTCGCCCCCCTCATCGCCAAGGTCGAGGAGGTCGTCGGACTCCCGTACCGCGGGCGCACGACCGGCGCCCCGCAGCCCGAGACCGTCGCCGGCCGCACCATCCTGGTGGACCCGGCGAGTTTCCGCGTGCTGGCCGACCACGCGCGGGCGGTGGCGTTCCTGCTCGCCGACGGCGTCTTCCCGTCGAACGAAGGGCGCGGCTACGTGCTGCGGCGGATCCTGCGCCGCGGGGTGCGGCACGCGTGGCTCCTCGGCCGCACCGAGCCCACCCTCGCGCCGGTCGTCGAGACGGTCATCGCCACGATGCGCGACGTGTATCCCGAGCTGCACGTGCGGGCGAAGCACGTCGTCGAGACCACGCGCCAGGAGGAGGAGCGGTTCCTCGCGACCATCGACGCCGGCATGGCGCGATTCGAGGAGCTCGCCCCCGAGAAGAGCACGCAGGGCTCGCGCGGACTGCGCGGCACGATCGCGGGCGAGGACGCCTTCACCCTCTACGACCGCTACGGCTTCCCGATCGACCTGACCGACCTCATGGCCCGCGAGCGCGGCTACACCGTGGACGTCGCCGGCTTCGAGGCCGCGCTCGACGCCCAGCGCCAGCGCTCGCAGGCCGACCGCAAGTCGAAGGCGATCTCGGTGTCGGCCGACGAATTGGCCGACCTCGCGCGGTGGGAGAAGGACGGCGGCAACGACGCCTCGCATTTCGTCGGCTACGAGGTGACCGAAGTCCCCACCCGCGTCGCCGCCGTGCGTTTCCTCGAGGGGCGGCGCGTCGCGGTGCTGCTCGAGGAGACGCCGTTCTATGCGGAGTCGGGCGGGCAGGTGAGCGACCACGGCGAGATCGTCGGCACCGGCTGGCGCGTGGATGTGGACGACGTGCGCAAGTTCGACGGGCGCCACGCGGCCGTCGGGACGCTGAGCGGCACGCTCGCCTTCGGCGCGGCGGTCGCCCGGGTACCGGCCGACCGCCGCAAGGACACCGAGCGGAACCACACCGCCACGCACCTGCTGCATGCCGCGCTGCGCCGGCACCTCGGCGAGGGCGTGCACCAGGCCGGATCGCTCGTCGAGCCCGAACGGCTGCGGTTCGACTTCACGCACCACGGGCCGGTCAAGGGCGAGGTGCTCGCGACGATCGAGCGCGAGGTCAACGAGCAGGTCTGGAAGGCCACGCCGGTCACGACGCGCGAGATGGCGCAGAAGGACGCCCTCGCCTCCGGTGCCATGGCCCTCTTCGGCGAGAAGTACGGCGAGGTCGTGCGCGTCGTCGGCATCGGCGGGTACTCCACGGAGCTCTGCGGCGGGACGCACGTCCGCAACACCGCCGAGATCGGGCTGTTCAAGGTCGTCAGCGAGGGGGGCGTCTCGGCCGGCGTGCGCCGTATCGAGGCGGTGACGGGGCGCCACGCCTTCGCGGTGCTCGACGGCGCCATGGCCGCGACGCGGCGCATCGGCGACCTGCTGCGGGCCACGAACGTGCCGGTCGAGCAGCTGGCGGCGCGGGTCGAGCGGCTGCTCGAGGAGAAGCGGCAGGTCGAGAAGCAGCGCGACGACGCCCTGCGGGGCGGGGGCGGCGGCGACGCGGTCGCGCGCCTGCTCGCCGCGGCCGCCACCGTGAACGGCGCGAAGGTCGCCGCAGGGGCGCTCGCGGTGCCCGACGCGAAGACCCTGCAGACGGTGGGCGACGCGGTGCGCGAGAAGCTCGGGTCCGGCGTGGCGGTGCTCGGTGCGTCGTTCGAGGACGGCAAGCACACGCTGCTCGCGGTCGTCACCGATGACCTCGTCGCCCGGGGGGTGAAGGCCGACGCGCTCGTGCGCGAGCTCGCGACCGCCATCGGCGGGCGCGGCGGCGGCAAGCCGCACATGGCGCAGGCCGGGATCCCCGATGGGGCGCGGCTCCCCGAGGCGTACGCCGCGGCCCCCGGCGTCGTCGGCAAGCTGCTGGGGGTCGCCTGATGCATCGGTTGATGCACACGCCGGCCGCGGGGGTGCCGCTGGTCGGGTCCGCGCAGGCCGCGTTGGCGTGGCTCGATGCCCGCGCGGAGCCGATGCCCGCCGCACTCCGCGAGCGGCTGGCACAGACGCTCGCGGCACTCACCCCGGCCGCCGAGGCGGCCCCTCGCGGCGTCCACGAGACGCTGCTCGTCGCCGGCGAGGCGATGCTGGCGCGGCTGCTCAACCACAACCGCACGGCCCGCGAGGCGGCGCTCGACCTCCTCGCCGCCGACGCCTTCGTGACCTACGCCTTCGAGGCGGCGGCGGAGGACGGGGCGGGCATCGCCGAGCGGGCGCGCAAGGCGATGGTCCAGATCGCGGCGCTGGGCGGCTGACGGCCGCCGCGCGACACACTCCTCGAGGCCGACATGCCGCTCCTCCACGACCGCCTGGCCGAACTGGCCGCCACCGCCACCCGCACGGCCGAGGCGATCGGCCCGGACATCGAGCGCGCGGCGCACATGGTGCGCGAGACGCTCGCGCGCGGGGGCACCCTGTTCTTCTGCGGCAACGGCGGCAGCGCCGCCGACGCGCAGCACATGGCCACCGAGTACGTCGTGCGGTACGTGAAGAACCGCAAGGCGCTGCCGGCGATCGCGCTCACGACCGACACGTCGCTGCTCACCGCGGCGGGCAACGACTTCGGCTTCGAGACGGTCTTCGCGCGGCAGGTCGAGGCGCTGTGCAAGCCCGGTGACCTGCTGATCATCCACAGCACCTCCGGCAACTCGCCCAACGTCCTCCGCGCGGCCGAGGCGGCGCGCGGGAAGGGGGTCGAGGTGCTCGCGCTCTCGGCGCGCGACGGCGGCAAGCTCAAGCCGCTGGCGACGCACAACGTGATCGTCCCCACCGACCGCACCGACCGGGCCCAGGAGCTGCACCTGTGCATCCAGCACGTGATCTGCGAGATGGCCGAGGCCGACCTGTGAGTGCGGCACCGGGGCGAGCATGATCACCCTGACGCACCGCCGCGCGCTGGTGACCGGCGCCTCCCGCGGCATCGGCGCCGCGACCGCCCGCCTGCTCGCACAGGCCGGTGCCAGCGTTGCGCTCGGCTACCGCTCGCGCGGTGCCGAGGCCGCAGCCGTGGCGACCGAGTGCGCCGCGCACGGTGTGAGGGCCAGCGCCCACGCCGCCGATCTCTCGACCCGCGAGGGCTGCGACGCCCTGTTCGACGCCGCGCTCGGCGCCCTCGGCGGACTCGACCTGTTCGTGGGCAACGCCGGCATCTGGCCCGCCGACGAGGTGCCCGTGGCCCAGCTCGACGACGCCCGCTGGGCGCGGACGATGCGCGAGAACGTGGACGCCATGTTCTGGACCGCCCGTCGCGCCGCGCAGGCGATGGGGCCGGGCGGGCGCATCGTGCTCGTGGGCAGCACCGCCGGCCAGCGCGGCGAGGCGATGCACGCCGACTACGCCGCCGCCAAGGGGGCGATGATCTCCTTCGTGAAGTCGCTCGCCGTGGAACTCGCCCCCCGCGACATCACCGTGAACTGCGTCGCCCCCGGCTGGGTGGACACCGAGATGACGGCGGACGCAATGGCGGCGGGCGGGCGCGAACGGATCGCCGCGACGATCCCGATCGGGCGCGTCGCGACGCCGGAGGACGTGGCGGGGCCGATCGTGTTCCTGTGCTCGCCGTTGGCGCGGCACGTGACGGGAGAGATTCTCAACGTGAATGGGGGGAGTGT
>JAJTHG010000065.1 GCA_021298835.1 Gemmatimonadota bacterium | reverse complement strand
GCCGCCTCGACACCGACCTCAAGTGCGTCATCGTCGGCGACGCCCCCTACGCCAACACGTACAAGGCCCGCCTCCGCGCCACCACCGACCCCCGCGTCGTCTTCACCGGCTACGTCTTCGGCGAGGGCTACCGCGAACTCGGCACCAATAGCTACGCCTTCGTCGAAACCAGCGAAGTCGGCGGCACGCATCCTGCCCTGCTCGAGGCCATGGCCATGGGTACCGCCGTCATCGTCAACGGCACCCCGGAGAACCGCGAGACCATCGCCGACGCCGGCCTCGCCTACGACTCCGAAGGCGGAGCGCATGCCCTGGCGCCCATCCTCGAGCGACTCCTGGCCAATCCCACGCAGCGCGATGCCCTCGCCCGCGCGGCCGCCGAACGCGCCGCCAAGGTCTATTCGTGGGAGGCCGTCACCGACCAGTACTTGGCGCTCCTGCTCGAAATGGCTGGCACCCGGTGACGGCGGGGCGCGCCCCCGTCCCGTTCACCCCCAGCTCGGCGGCCAAGGGGGCGGCCGGTCGGCTGCTCGATGCCATCCTCACCGCTCTTCGCCCGTGGCTGGTGGCACCCTCGCAGCCCCTCCCCGCCGCCCCGCGCGTGCTCGTCGTCCGCCCCGATCACCTCGGCGACGCCGTGCTCGCCACCTCGGTGCTCACCCCGCTCGCCGACGCCCTCACCCCCGCCCGCCTGGACGTGTTGTGCGCCCCCTGGTCGGTGGACGTCTTCGCGCAGCACCCGGCGGTCACCCAGGCCATTCCCGTCCGGCTGCCGTGGTGGCTCGCGGCGCGCGGCGCATCCTTCGGCAGCCGCGTCGCGGCATGGCTGGGTCTCCCGGCGGTCATCGCCATGGTGCGCCGCCGGCGCTACGACGTCGTTCTCGAACTCCGAGGCGACCTGCGACAGATCCTCTGCTTCGGCGCCCTCTCCGGTGCCCCGGAACGCATTGGCACCGACCGCACCGGCGGCCGCGCCCTGCTCACGCGGTGCTGGCCCTTCGACGGGTCCCTCCACGAAGTCGAGAAGGCGATGGGGATCGTCGCGACCCTCGGCGTTCGCCGCGCCGGACGGCCGACGCTTACCCCCCCGGCCGCGACCACGCCGGAGGTCGAGGCCGCGCTGGCGCTGGCCGCCGGAAACGGCCGCCAATGGCTCGTATTGGCTCCGTGGGGCTCGCAGCCCGCCAAATCGTGCTCCGAGGCCCAGATTGCGGCGATCGCCCGCCACGCGGCCGCCAGAGGCCTTGGGCTCGCGCTGGTCGGGGCCGCCGCGGACCGCCCCCGTGCCGCAGCCATCTGTCGCCACCTGGGTGACGCCGCAGCGGGGGTGGCCGACCTGACCGGCCGGACGACCGTGAACGACCTCACCTGGGTGATGGCACGGGCGTCGGCGGCGATCTGCGTGGACTCGGGGCCTGCGCACGTCGCCGCCGCCGTCGGAACGCCCGTCGCAGTCGTCTTCGGCCCCACCGATCCCGGCCAGTTCCGGCCGTGGGGCGGGGAGGTCACCGTGCTGACGACCGATCCGCCGGGCACCCCGGTTGAGACGCTCGAGCCAGACCGGCTGTGCCGGATGATCGCCGAGGCGCTTGGCGGAGCCCTCCGGGATTAGCCATATTTCCACTGTGAGTTCACAGCGGCGTCTCGCCCTCCCGACGGGTCACGAACGTCCGGCCCCCCCCGCGGCACCCGTGCCGTGGTGGCGGCGCCGCCACCGTCGCCAGTGGCCGGCCATCGTCGTCCAGCGGCGCGGCCTCGCCGACCCGATCGTGCCGGCCCAGTACGAGGCCGTCCGCACCCACGTCGTGGACGAGGGAAAGGGCGGACTTCGCCTGCGGCAGCTCGAGCGCCGGGTGATCACCACCGACGCACGGGCGATCGTCGTGGGCGATGGGGTGTCCGCCGTGGCGATTCGCGCCCTCGCACCCTTGGCCGAGCGGCTGGGCTGTGCGCTGGTGTATCCCGCCCCGGGCACACCGATGCGCGGCTCGAGGCCCACGCTCATCTGGGCCGGCGACCAGCCCTTCTTCGAGCTTGGCAGTCTCGGGGCGGGGGATCGCATCCCCACCCTCAAGCGCGCCCTCGACATCGTGGCCTCGACGATCGGCCTGGTCGCCTTGGCCCCCGTCTTCGCGCTCATCGCGGTGGTGGTTCGGTTGGACAGCCCCGGGCCGATCCTCTTCGCCCAGCCCCGCGCCGGCTGGCACGGCCGGCGCTTCCGCATGCTCAAGTTCCGCACCATGCGGCAGGGGGCCGACGAGGAGAAGATTGACCTCGCGCACCTCAACGCGTCGGGTGATCGTCGGCTGTTCAAGATCCCCAACGATCCCCGGGTGACGCGCTTCGGCCGCTTCCTGCGCCGCTGGTCGCTCGACGAGTTGCCGCAGGTGTGGAACGTGCTCGTCGGCGACATGTCGCTGGTCGGGCCGCGCCCGTTCTTCGAGAGCGACCTCCAGGACTACGAGGCCCACCACTTCCGCCGCCTCAGCGTCAAGCCGGGCATCACCGGCAACTGGCAGGTGCACGGGCGGTCGGACATCCTCGACTTCGAAGAAGTCGTGCGGCTCGACCGCGAGTACATCGAGCGCTGGAGCTTCTGGCTCGACCTCGCGATCCTGGCGCAGACGCTGCCCGCCGTCATGCGCCGCAGCGGCGCCTACTGACCGGGCATCACCCCGACGCCCCGAGGGCGCCAGCGGATCCAGATGCTGGCATTGCCCCGGTCCGACGTAAAGTCGCGGTTGTAGTTCCACGTGAGGGCGGCCCCCCAGCCGAGCGCCCCCGTGCGGACCGGTTGCCGCTCGAACGCCAACGCGTACTGCACGTCGAGGGCCCGGGCGTCGAGCGTCGCGGGCGTCGCGAGCGGCGACAGCCGCTGGCGGCGCAGGATGCGCGTCAGGGTCCACGACGTCCTGACGACGGGCGTGAACCGCTCGACCGTGATGACCGCGCCGGCAGCGCTCCCGGGGCCCGTGGGGGCACCGAGCAACTGTCCATGCTGCGTATGGCCCTGGTTGCTGCCAGATGAATGTGTGTAGATGGATGCGCCGCCGCGCGCGCGGTCAATCGAACGGGCCTGATGGCTGAGCCATTCGATTCGTCCCACCGTAAGCGCGTCTCCCCGCCGCCAGGCCCGCGCCACCCCCACGAGCAGACTGCTCTGCTGGTCCGGTGCCACGACGATGTCCCGAACGTCCCACGAATGGTCTTCGCGGCCGGCCTCGGCGTAGAGTTCGGCGCCGCTTCCCGGCAGTGCCAACCGCGCGAAGGCCGAGGCGAGTTGATTCTCGCCGTCCACCGATCGGTCGTCGCCCCCGATGGACCCGCTCTCGACCGGCAGCGACGCCTTGAACACCCCGGAGAACGGTCTCCACCAGTAGCGACCGGGGACCCCCCGGTCCGGCCAGCGCGCGTGGAAGTACCGTCCGACCCCGACTTCGAGCTGCTCGAATCCGCGCGGCTGGAACACCGCCACCACCCCGGCCCCGAACCGCCTCGGGCGCGCGACCGTCCCCGAGGTGTCGAAGGTCGCCGACTGACCGAGCACCCCCCACGACACCTCACCATGCAGCTGGCCGATGCCGACGTTCACCGGTGCCGCCGTCCCCGCGAACAGCCGCGGGATCCCCGCCGCCTGGTTCGAGAACAGGAACGGGAAGAACTGTGCCGGCCCCCACCACTGGTTGCCGCTGCTCAGCCCGACAGTCGCGCCGAGCGCGTCCACGCGGACTTCGCTCTGCCCCGGGTCGAGCCGAGCATAGGGCTCGGTGCCGAAGCGCTGGGGCAGGTCCACCGTGCGCGGGTACTGTGGCTCACGCAGGTCGCCGTCGGAGCGACCCGTGAACAGCGGGAACGGCGTGTTCGCGGCCACGAACGCCAGAGGCGCGAGCCGCACCGCGACCCGCCCGCTGCGCCACGCCACGCCACCCATCGCCCAGCCCGTCGGCCCGCGCCCCGCCCAGACGGCCCCGTCGTACGAACCCCAAGGGTAGGTCGAGTTCACGCGCAGCCCCACCTCCGGCGCGACCACCGACCATCCCTCGGTGCGTTCCGCGCCAAGTCGGGACAGGACGCGCGGCGAGAACGTCCGCAGCGACAGGGGGCCCATGCCGGTGTCCGGTGACGCCAGTGCGACCGCGAGCAGACGGCGCTCCCCCTCGCTGCCCACCCAGGCATCGGCTTCGCGTACGACACCCGGCAGGGCGGGCGACGCTGGGCGCGCAGGTGCGGGCCGGCTCCACGGCCGCGGGGCAGCGCGCGAGCCGCCCAGGGCGGAGACGTCGAACCGCACGGAGAGGCCGGATTGGTCCCGCGGCGCGAAGCCGGTCACCCCGGGACACCCGTTGTTCTTCTGGAAGAACACGTTGAGCCGGTCCATCCAACCCGCCTGCCACCGCACCATCGCCCGCGACGACTCGAACGCTCCGCGCACCCCGAGCTCGGATGCGACGTCGAACTCGCAGAAGCCCTGCCCGCCGGCGTAGTTCCACGGCAGCGAGAAGAAGGCATCCTGATTGCGCCGCGTGCGCTGGGCGTACACCCCGACGCGCGAGCGCCCCGCAAGCCGGTCAACGCCGAAGAATTGCTCGCTCCCCGCCGGCCCGATGGCGCTGCCCAGCACCTGTCCGTCGTGCGTGAAGCCGCGCGTGACGCCGCGGCTCGAGTACCAGCTCGCCTGCGGCCGGGTGCGGTAGCTGGGCGACTGCTCGGTGAACGTCGCCTCGGCCTGCACCCGCCACCAGGTGCCGGGGCGGCCGCCGGGGGCGACGCGCTGCAGCCCCAGCGTATAGCCAAGCGAGTGATTCGGCTCGACGAGCAGGTCCCGCAACGACGTCGGCTGCACGGCGCGGCCGAACTCCGCGTACAGCTCCGTGCCGTCGCCCGGCAGCACCCAGCGGCCGAAGATGCTGGCGATCTGGTCCCGCACCACGCGCGAGGAGTCGCCGGGCGGGGCGAGGGGCATGGGGACGTTCGCGAACACGTCGGCCCCGCGCCGCAGCCACGCCGTGGGGCCGAGTTCGCCGATCACCGCGCGTGTCAGGCCCACGGTCAGCCCCGGGACGCCCCGTGGCTGCACGGCGATGGCGAGCCCGTTCCACGAGCGGCTCCCCTGGTCTGTCTCATCGAAGAACGGCGAGGTGCGCAGCGTGCCGAGGCCATACGAGAACTCGACGTCCCCGAAACCGAACTGCAGCGGGCGCATCGAGCGCGCCGCGAGCCGCGGGATGCCGTCGGCGTTGTGGCTGAGCACCAGCGCGTTGCGCAGGGCCGGGCCCCACCACTCGTGCTCGGTCGTCGCCCCCAGCTCCACCGCGCCGACCTGCCACCACGCGCCGGACTGGCCGAGGCCGAACCGCGCGAATGGCCGGTCACCGTAGCGCCAGGGCATGTCCAGCGTGTAGGGGATTGCAGTCCATGGCGAGGCATTCCAGGGCGACGCGTAGGGACTGCGCGGCGGGGGGAGCGGCGGGGCCCAGAACGGCTCCTGGATCAGCGTGACAGGGCTGTTCGACGCCCACATGACCTCCGGGGCGACCAACACGCGGAAGCGGCGATCCTTCACCAGCACCCCGCCGAGCGTAACCGATACCCCGACGCCCGACCCTTGCCACAACCCGCCGTCGTTGCCCCCTCCGGGCAACGGCGAGCGGCCGAACAGCAGTGCGCTGGGCTGCAACCAGCGTTCCACCTGCCGTGCCGACGAGTCGTCGCTCGCCCCGACCTGGACCCGCCGTAGGAGCTGCCGCGCCCACGGGCCACCGAGCAGTTCGTGCAGGCGACGCCGATCCTCCCACTCGGAGCCGATCAGCTCCGGCGTGGCGACGGGGCGGGACAGGGCAGGGCCGGCGTCCTGGGCTGCCGAGCGACCGGCCGGAAGCCCGCACAGCAGTGCAGCGGCCAGCACGCCGGCAGGCCACCGACCGAACGCCCCGCGCCACCACCCGCGCCACGTCGCGCTCGCGAAGGCCGGTCGGCCCCGCACCAGCTCCACCGCCCCACGCAGCGGCTTGGTGGCGGCCTGGTACGCCAGCGCGGCCCACCGCACTGGTCCGCGCAGGTTGCGTCGCGCGAACCACAGCCGGTGGCGGACCACCGCCTCGGTGGTCCGTGGCGAGGCCGCGAGGGCTCCGAACGACGCCCCCACCGCATGCGTCGCGATGGCGTCGGGCACGACCCACAGCGTCCGGCCCGCCGACCGGAGTCGCCAGCAGAGTTCGGCATCCTCGAGGTAACCCGGGGCGTACGCCGACGGCAGCAGCCCGTGCGCGCGCAGGTCGTCGCTGCGCACCACCAGCGTGCACCCGCTCAGGAAGTCGGTCCGGTAGGGTCGTGCGTCGCGCGGCGCACGGTCCTCCACGACCAGCGCCCGCCACGGCACGAATCGTCCACCCGCGGACTGCACCTCGCCCGAGCCGCGGGTCACGAGCACGCCGCTGGCGGCGGCGCCACCGGTGTCGTCCAGCACTGCGACCAGCCGCGCGAAGTACGTCGGCGGCAGCGCCACGTCGTTGTTGCAGTAGGCCACGTAGCGCAGGGACTGGTCGTCGAGCAGGGGGCGCACCGCCAGGTTCGCCCCTCCCGCGTACCCCAGGTTGTCCGCGCTGCGGAGCAAGGTCGCCCCGGCGGCGCGGCAGGCCTCGGCGATGCGATCGGCGGCGTCACCGGGAGACGCGTTGTCCACCACGACGAGCTTCGCCGGCCGCGGCGTCGCGGCCGCGAGGTCGGCGAGCGTGCGGATGGTTTCGTCGGGATGCCCGTACTGCACCACCACGACAGCCAGCGGAAGTTCGTCAGCCATGCCGCCATGCCCAGTCGTACACCGCCCGCGTGGCGTCGGCCACGGCCGGCCAGCGCCAGCGGGCGGCGCGGGCGAGGCCGCGGGCCGCGAGCCGCCGCCGATGCGCGTCGTCGCCCCACAGCCGCACGAGGCCGTCCGCGATCGCCTCGACGGAGGTCGGGTTGACGATCTCGGCGTCGTCGCCGGCGACGTCGCGCAGGGCACCGGCATGCGTCGTCAGCACCGCCGTCCCGGACGCCATGGCCTCGGCCACCGGCAGGCCGAACCCCTCGCCCAGCGAGGGATACGCCAGCGCCGTCGCGCCCGCGACGAGCGCCGCGAGCGTGGATTCCTCCAGCGCTCCCAGCAGGCGGAAGGCCCCGCCCGACGCGGCGGCGGCCCGCGGCACGGCGT
This sequence comes from Gemmatimonadota bacterium, assembly GCA_021298835.1. Classification (GTDB taxonomy): domain Bacteria; phylum Gemmatimonadota; class Gemmatimonadetes; order Gemmatimonadales; family Gemmatimonadaceae; genus JAJTHG01. The sequence goes on along the minus strand of JAJTHG010000065.1, from coordinate 2,375 downwards.
GCGCCGAGTCTCCCCAGCCCGGCGGGCCCGCGTGCACCACGACGAGGTCCCGGGCCCCGAGGGCTGTCCGGGCCAGGCGCGCCGCCGCGACGAGCCGCTCGAGGTTCTTCCGCGGTTCCACTTGTCCCACGCTCATCACGTACCGCGGCGGCAGACCGCAGGCCTGCCGCGCGGCGACGACGACGGGGTCCTCCGCCGGCCGCGGGCGAAACACGTCGGGGACGCCGTTCGGCACGACGTGCACGCGCGCCGCGTCGAGCCCGAACCGCTCGAGGACCGCGTCGCGCGTATGCGGGCTCACGGTGATCACCGCGCGCGCCCGGCGCAGCAGCGGCGGGATCGTCGCCGCGGAATACGTGCGGTGCCACCGGCGGAATCGCCGCGGATGCGTGAGGACGAAGAGGTCGTGCACCGTCACCACCAATGGCAAGCCGCCCCACGACGGACCGATGGGGACCGGCACGTGCAGCAGGGTCACGCCCGCGCGCCGGGCCGCTCGCTCGACGCCGGCGAGCGACCAGCCGATGTCGCGTCGAACGGTCGCCAGCCGGTCGCGCCACTGCCGGGGCATCGCCGGCGGCTTCGCCCCGGGACACGACAGGGCGACGACGTCGCCGGCGGCCTCGGACAGGGCCTGCCACAGCCCTCGCACATGCGCCGCCGATCCGCCGCGATCCACGTGCATCGCCGTGACGTCGAGCCCGATCCGCACGGCGCTCAGGCGGCGGGCGGCGCCGCGCGGTCCGGCATGTGCGCGATCGCCGCTCCGGTGATCCATGACCACAGGTAGGCCAGGAACGTCAGGTTCGTCACCACCCCCGTCGCGCCGTTGACGATGATCCCGACCGTCACCGCAAGCGCGAGTTGGGCCCCCTGTCGGACGGGGCCCTCGCGCCGCTGGGCGACCTGCCACGTGCAGGCCACGACGCCGACGAAGAAGGCCACCAGAGCGACGAGGCCCGGCCATCCGAGCTCGACCGCGTACTTGAAGAGCAGGTTGTCCGCCGTGAGCGGCTCGCGCCCGAGGCGCGCCGCGGTGAGGTCGGTCGTGCCCAGCCCGGCACCGACGGGGTGCTCCCACAGGGCGACGACGCCGTCGGACCAGTCGGCGACATGGGACGCCGAGCTCTGCGTCTGGAACGCCACGGTGCGCCAGACGAAGTCGCGCACGGCCGAGCTCCCCAGCACGGCCATCCCGGCAATCCCGGTGCCGAGCGCGACGAGGCCCCCGACCGCGAGGGTCCGCCGCGTGAGCACCAGCAGCAGCACCGCCTGCACCGCGCACGCGACGATCGTCATGCGCGTCACCGTGAGCAGCAGCGCCACCCAGCCGAGGGCGAAGGCCGTCCAGCGTGCCGGTCGCCCCCCCCCGGTGGCCGCCATGGCCTTCAGCTGAAGCGCCGGCAACAGCAGCATGAGCGCGATCGCGAAGCTCTGGCCGGAGAGGAACACCGACCCGGCGCGGCGGAAGGCCACCGAGCCCAGGTCGGTGAAGTACGAGTGGGGCAGGCCGAAGAACGCGGGGTCCGTCATGGACTCGAGGTTCAGGAAGTCCCGGAAATACGCCGGGATTCCCGCCAGAACGAGCGCCTCGATCGGCAGCAGCCGCTCGACGAAGCCGATGCACGCGACCACCAGGGCCACCGTGGTGAGGCGCCCGAGAAGGCGCGGGTGCTCGAGCAGCTCGGGCGTCATGCGGCCCACCCCGTAGAGCACGAACGGCACGAGCAGGTCGCGCGCCCCGTACACGCTCGCCGGCGACCACGGCGCGAGGCCGAGCCAGGCCCAGTCGAGCATGGTGCGCGCGAACACGATCAGCGACAGCGCCACCACGGCCACGTCGGGCAGGAGCGGGCGGAAGCGCTCGGGCCGCCGGGCGAGCTGCCACGCCGCGAGGCCGAGCAGCGGCAGCAGCACGAGTTCCTTCCACGACGCCACCAGCCGCACGGTGCTCGGGGGCACCTCGAGCGGGCCGTGCAGCACGGCCATTGCGAAGACGTGGAAGGCGAGTCCCCACGCGACGAGGGCGAACGCCCGGTCGCTGAGCGGCCGGCTGGCCGTCGCCACGGGTCAGCCGCGCCGCAGGCGGCGGACGTCGGCGCGCGCCTGCGCCAGCGCGGCGGCCACGGCGCGCCGCGCGAGCGGATCCGCACGCCCCCAGTCGGCGGCGGCGGCCCCGAGGATCGCGACGAGTCCGCCGACGACCGTTCCCAGCACCGTCGCCACCCCCAGCGTCAGGCCGATCCGCGGGAACTGCTTCTTCTCCGGCTGCACCGGCGAGTCGATCACGGTGATCAGCGCGGCGTCGTTGACCTCGGCCACCCGTGCCTGCTCGTACTCGCGGCGGGTCGAGACGTACAGGTCCTCCGCGATCG
>JAJTHG010000057.1 GCA_021298835.1 Gemmatimonadota bacterium | reverse complement strand
CTACCCGCAGATCCGGGTGCGGACATACGTGCCGCCGATCTTCTTCGTGAACCTGCGTGCGTGGATGGTGCTGGTGTACTGGTTCGTGCTGCAGGTGCTGGGCGGTTTGCCGCAGCTGATGACGATCAGTCCCGAGGTCTCGAGCGGGACGGCGTTCTGGGCGCACGTGGGCGGGTTCGTCGCGGGCCTGCTGCTGGTGCGGCCGCTGCAGGATCCGGCGCTGGTGCGGCGGCGGCGGTCGCTGGGCGATGCGCGGGTGGTCTTCGGCGAGCCGTGACAATTCCTGCCTTGGGGCGAGCGTGGCGGGGGCGTAGCTTTCAGTGCTTACCCGCGGGTGCGGACCCGCGCGCACTCCCTCCGGCCCCACCGTCGTGCGCCTGATCCCCAAGGACGAAGGCTTCTTCGACCTCTTCGGCCAGCTGGCCGAGAAGCTCACCGCCTCGACCACGCTGCTCGTCGAGATGCTCAGGCATCCCGACCATTTCGAGCGGCACGTCGCGCAGATCAAGGAGATCGAGCGCGAGTGCGACGAGATCACGCGCGAGGTCATCCAGCGGCTCGACCGGTCGTTCGTCACGCCGCTGGACCGCGAGGACATCCACCTCCTCGGCCACCGGATCGACAACGTCGTCGACCTCGTCGACGGCACCGCGCGCCGCCTCGTGATGTTCCACGTGAAGGCCGTCGAGCCGCCGGCGGTGGACCTCGCCGAGGTGCTGCACCGGGCGGCGGTGGTGATCGCCGGCGGGGTGCGTGACATCAAGTCGCGGAGCAAGGTCGTCCAGTGCGGGTACGACACGAAGCGCCTCGAGGAGGAGGGCGACGCTATCTACTCCGAGGCGGTCGGACACCTGTTCCGCAACGGCCACGACCCGATCGAAGTGATCAAGTGGAAGGCGCTCTACGACCAGATCGAGTCGGCGATCGACGAGTGCGAGGACGTCGCCAACGTCCTCGAGAGCGTCTCCCTGAAGAACAGCTGACGCCCCGGCGCCGCCCGCCCCGTGCTCACGTACGTCCTGGCGCTCGTCGTCATCGCGCTGATCTTCGACTTCATCAACGGGTTCCACGACTCGGCGAACTCGATCGCCACGATCGTCGGCACCCGGGTACTGAGCCCGTTCGCGGCGGTCTGCTGGGCCGCGTTCTTCAATTTCGCGGCCCTCTTCACCGTGGGGACGGCCGTCGCCAAGGCCGTCTCGACCGGCTACGTGCAGCCCCAGTTCGTCACCCCGAACGTGATCGGCGGCGCGCTGTCGGGTGCGATCATCTGGAACCTCGTCACCTGGTACTACGGCATCCCCTCGTCGTCGTCGCACGCGCTGATCGGGGGCTTCGCCGGCGCGGCCGTCGCCAAGGCGGGCCTGGGCGCCCTGATGTGGGGGCCCAAGTGGGTCGAGACGCTGTCGTTCATCGTGCTCTCGCCGACCCTCGGGGCCCTCGCCGGCCTCACGCTGATGGTGCTGGTGTACAACGTCTTTCAGCGCACCCGCCCCTCGCTGGTCAACCGGCTCGGCCAGCCGATGCAGCTCCTCTCGAGCGCTGCGCTGTCGCTGGCGCACGGCGGCAACGACGCCCAGAAGACCATGGGCATCATCGTCGGCCTGCTCTTCGCGGTACGCGAGCGGTTCGTGGCCGAGACCGGGCTGCTCCGGCACTTCTACGTCGCGCAGGCCGGCCAGATCCCCCTGTGGGTCGAGATCTCGGCGTATCTCGCGATCTCCCTCGGCACGCTCTTCGGTGGGTGGCGGATCGTGCACACGATGGGCACCCGCATCACCCGGCTGCGCCCCGTCGGGGGCTTCGCCGCCGAGACGGGGGGGGCGCTCGTGATCCTTGGGGCCTCGCAGTTCGGCATCCCGGTGAGCACGACGCACACGATCACCGGTTCGATCGTCGGCGTCGGGGCGGCGCACCGCCTGTCTGCGGTGCGGTGGGGGCTGGCGTCGCGCATCGTCTGGGCCTGGGTGATCACGATCCCGGCGGCAGCGCTGATCTCCGCCCTCTCCCAGCTCGCCTTGCAGGCGGTCTCCCCGGGCACGTGAGCCGGTTCGTGGGCATGTCACGACTCGTGACCTTGCCCGGAGGCACGACGTCAAGGCCGTGGACGCCCGGCCCCTGTCCCGGTTAGCGTCCGAAGCCCCGTCCCGTGGCGTGTCCGTTCGCGCGACCGTCCGGGGCGGTTCCGTGCTCCCGCCCGCGCCCCGTCGCCACCCGATGACCACCACGAGCCACCCCACGCCCTCGCTGTACTTCAATCGCGAGCTGAGCTGGCTGGAGTTCAACGCCCGGGTGCTGCACGAGGCCTTCGACGAGCGCAACCCGCTCCTCGAGCGCCTGAAGTTCCTGGCGATCTATTCGACGAACCTGGACGAGTTCTACATGGTGCGCGTGGCCGGCCTGCGCCGGCAGGTCGCGGCCGGCGTCACGCATCCGGGGCCCGACGGGATCCCCCCCGCCGAGGCGCTCGATGCGATCCACCGACGCGTCGCGGAGCTGGAAGCGCGGCAGCAGGCGTGCCTGCACGGGCTGCTCCTGCCCGCCCTCGCGGCCAAGGGCATCCGGCTCTGCCGGATGGACGAGCTCACGCAGCCGGAGTGGCTGCAGGTGGACGATTTCTTCGAGTCGCAGGTCTTCCCCGTGCTGACGCCGCTCGCGGTGGATCCGGGGCACCCGTTCCCGTACATCTCCAACCTGTCGCTGTCGCTGGCCGTGCGACTGCGCGACCCCGAGCGGAAGGACGAGCAGTTCGCGCGCGTGAAGGTGCCGAAGTCGCTTCCGCGCTGGGTGCCCTTCGGCCGGCCGCACCACTTCGTACCGCTCGAGGAGGTGATCGGGGCCAACCTCGGGGCGCTCTTCCCGGGGATGGAGATCGTCGGCTGGCACCCCTTCCGGGTCACGCGCTACAGCGACCTCGACCTGGGCTCGATCGAGGAGAACCAGGACCTGCTCTCGATGATCGAGCAGCAGGTGTTCCGGCGCCGCTTCGGCGAGGTGGTGCGGCTCGAGGTGGCGGCGGGCATGCCCGACGCGTTGCGCGACCTGCTCGCCGACGAGCTGCGCGACGCCACCCAGGAGAATATCGCCCCGCTGGGGCCCCGCGACGTGCACGTCGGCGGCCCGCTGCTGGAGCTGGGAGACCTCATGGCGCTCGCCGGGCTCGATATCCCCGACCTGCGGGACGCGCCGCACACGCCCGGCACCGTCCCGGCGCTGCAGGACAAGCGCTCGATCTTCGACGTCATTCGCGAGCGTGACATCCTGCTGCACCACCCGGTGGACTCGTTCGTGACGTCGGTCGAGGCCTTCCTCGACGAGGCGGCGAGCGACCCGAACGTGCTGGCGATCAAGCTCACGCTCTACCGCACGTCGGGCGACACCGCGATCGTGCGTGCCCTCACCGAGGCGGCCCAGAACGGCAAGCAGGTCGCGGTGCTCGTGGAGCTGCAGGCGCGCTTCGACGAGGCGAACAACATCACGTGGGCGCGCACGCTCGAGTCGCACGGCGTGCACGTCACGTACGGCCTGCCCGGCCTCAAGACGCACTGCAAGACGGCGCTCGTCGTGCGGCGCGAGGCCGACGGCATCCGCCGCTACTGCCACATCGGCACCGGCAACTACAACGGCAAGACGGCGCGGCTCTACACCGACATCGGCCTGCTCACCTGCAGCCCGAGCATCGGCGCCGACCTGTCCGACCTGTTCAACCTGCTCACCGGCTACTCGCGGCAGAAGCTCTACCGCAAGCTCCTGGTGGCACCGTCGAACATGAAGGGGCGGTTCCTCGAGCTGATCGCCCGCGAGCGCGAGCACGCGCGCGCCGGGCGCGGCGGACGGATCATCGTGAAGTTGAATGCGCTGGTGCACGAGGAGCTCATCGACGCGCTCTACGCCGCCTCGCAGGACGGGGTGGAGATCGACTGCATCGTCCGCGGCATCTGCTGCCTGCGGCCGGGCCTCGACGGCGTCTCCGACCGCATTCGCGTGCAGTCGGTGATCGGGCGCTTCCTCGAGCACTCGCGCGTCTTCTACTTCGCCAACGGCGGCAGTCCCGAGTACTACATCGGCTCGGCCGACTGGATGCCGCGGAACTTGGAGCGTCGCGTCGAGGTCGTCACGCCGGTGGACGATCCCCAGCTCCACCCGCGCCTCCAGCGCCTGCTCGAGATCTACCTCGGCGACAACCGGCAGGCGTGGGACCTCGCGCCCGACGGGTCGTACGTGCAGCGGCGACCCGGTGAGGGGGAGCGGCCGCGCGGCACGCATCAGGCACTCATCCGCGATGCGTGGGGGATGGGGCGCGTGACCGGGCAGTTCCCGGCGATCGAGCGCGACGGCGGCGCGGCGGAGCCACCGCCCGCCCCCCCGGCCAAGGCACCGAAGTCCCGCCGTCCGCAGCGGCGCTGATCACCGCCGCGCGGCGCCGTCAGTCGGCGTCGTGCACCACCTCGTCGAGGCGCACGACCTTGCCGTCGGGGCCGATCACCTCGACGGGGCGCCGGAGCAGCTCGGCCAGCAGTTCGCTCTTCCGGGCTGCCCCCCACAGGTCGAGCCGCGGCGTCGCGCCCGGGACCGGCACCGGCGTCAGTCGCACCGCGCGGTCGAGCACGCGCACCTTCACGTGGTCGATGGCCCCCACGTGCCCGCGGTCGAAGCCGTCGGCAACGCGCAGCAGGGCCGCGAGACGCCGTACCCGCTTCCGCTGCGCCGGCGGCAGCGATACGAACTCGGCGTGCTTCTTCTGCGGCGGCTTGCCCCGGTGGTACCGCGCCACGTGCGCCACCGCGACCTGGTCGGCCGGCGTCATCCCGAGCAGCTCGGCGTGCAGGATCAGGTGGTACGAGTGCTTGTGGTGCCGCGAGTAGTTGATGTGGTAGCCGATGT
>JAJTHG010000029.1 GCA_021298835.1 Gemmatimonadota bacterium | reverse complement strand
GGCCCTCGCGGATGCCCCGCGAGCGGGACGGGGCCATGGCATCACGGCCGCGCTGGAGGCGAAGATCGTCCGCCTCACCCTGCAGACGAAGCCGCCCGCGCCCCTCACGCACTGGTCGAGTCGGCGTCTGGCCGCGAAGCTCGACGTCGCGCATACGACCGTCACCACGGTGTGGAAGCGGCACGGCCTCAAGCCGCATCGCCTGGAGCGCTACAAGGGCAGCCCCGATCCCGACTTCGAGACGAAGGCCGCAGATGTCATCAGACTCTACATCGACCCGCCGGTCAATGCGGTCGTGTTCTGCGTCGATGAGCAGACGGCGATTCAGGCGCTGGACCGCACCGATCCCGTGTTGCCGCTGCGGCCCGGCCGTGCTGAGACCCACGGCTTCGAGTACGTGCGCCATGGGACGCGCGCGTTGTACGCCGCGCTCGACGTCGCCACCGGGCACGTGCAGGGCCAGGTGGCCGCACGCCACACCAGCGCCGAGTTTGTGGACTTCCTCGACACGGTGACCCGTTCGGCGCCGCGCGGGAAGGCGGTCCACTTCGTCGTCGACCATCTCTCGGCGCATAAGACCCAGGCGGTGAAAGCCTGGCTCGCCGCGCACCCGCGCGTGACCATGCACGACACCCCGACCAACAGCAGCTGGCTCAACCAGGTCGAGAGTTGGTTTGCCCGGATCGAACGCGACTGCATCGCGCGTGGCATCTTCACCTCGACCACCGATCTCACGCGCAAGCTGCTGCGCTACATCACGCTCCACAACAAAACCTGCCAGCCCTTTGTGTGGCGGTACCGTGACGTCACCCGTCGCATGCCTGCTACACGTAACGCAACTACGACCCACTAGGCGCTGTAAGCCCAGACGGGGCGGCCGTCGATCCCGCCGGAGCAGTTGCTGCGCGCCCTGCTGCTGCAGCTCCTCAAGAATCGGCAGCGCCTGCTCGACGGGGATATCGCGGCCCGGTTCCTCGCCCGCACGGTCGCGACGGCGGCGCAGGCGCGCCTGCTCTCGCGGGAGCACTTCTCCGTTGATGGCACGCTGCGCGAAGCGGGGGCCAGTCAGAACGTCCGGCCGACGGACGACGATGCGGATCGGCCGGTCGATCCGGGCAATGACGGTGTGAGCGTTCACGGGCCGAAGCGGTCGATCGCGACGCATGGCTCCGTCACGGATCCGGACGCGCGCATGGCCCGCAAGTCGGTCAACACGGCGTCACTGCCGGCGTATCAGGCCAGCGTGCTCGTTGACAACCGCCACGGCCTGATCGTGAACACCGTGGTGAGCAGTCCGAACGGTCGCGCCGAAGTGGACGACGCGCTCCGCCTGCTGCGGGGCCTCGCGGGCAGTGCGCCGCGGGCGACCGTGGGCGCCGACAAGGGCTACGATACGCGCGACTTCGTGGAGGGGGCGCGCGCCGCCGGCTGCACCCCGCATGTCGCGGAGAAGGCCAAGGGCCGCGCGGTGGACGGGCGCACCACCCGCCATGCGGGCTACGCCATCAGTCAGCGCGCCCGCAGGAAGATCGAGGACGTGTTCGGATGGCCGACAACCGTGGCCGGGCTGCAAAAGGTGCAGCATCGTGGCACCGCGCTGGTCGACGGGATCGTCGCCTTCGCCTGCGCGGCGTACAACCTGGTGAGGCTGCGACGTCTCATGCCGGCCTGACCCCAGGCCGGAGGCAGCTTCGCGCGCTGCCGCCGGGCATTGCGAAGGCTGATCCCGCTGGCGTGCAGGCTGGTGCTCCGCAGCCCCTCGAAGCCGGTCTCAACGGCCCGGATCAGCGGCCCGTTCAGCCATGTGGGCGAGTTGGCTGAGCGAGCCGATCTAGATTACCCCGGCCTGATCGAGCGCTCGACCCCAGTCGGTCCCGCCATGTCCGGGCCCCTCCACCACCTCGAGCACTGTCCGCCCCCCGCGCCTTGACTCGACCAAGTGGACGAAGAGCTCCGCCACGTCGCCGCGCGAGACCCGCGTGCCGAGCGACAGCGGCTTGTCCCCGGTCGAAAGCACCGCCGGCCGACGCCCGGACGGCGAGTCCGTCAGCATTCCCGCCCGAACGATCACGTACGGGAATCCGCTCGCGCGTATCGCCTCCTCCGCCTTGCGTCGCCAGACCAGCGTGTTGCCCTTGATCCGGTTCAACACCCATCCCATGAAGGACGGCCGGTTCACCCCGAGCGCCGTCATGTAAAGGACACGACCGCGGAACCCGTCCGCGTGCGCTGCGGCAAGAGCCGCCCGAACCCCCTCGTACTCCACCGCCTTGATCACGCGCTCGCTGGCCGGACGCTGGGTCACCCCGGCCATCATGACCAACTGATCCATCCCCGTCGCCGCCCCCCGCAACGTCTCGGGCCGCGTCAGGTCTCCGGCGATCACCTCGAGCCCCTGCGGCGGCTTCGCTCGCCCGGCCGCGTCGCGCACCACCGCCCGCACGAAGAGCCCCCGTGCCACCAGCCGCTGCGCCAACAGTGCGCCGGTTCCCCGCGCACCGCCGTACAACAGGATGCGATCCGCCATCTCGGTACCCCCTCGCTCAGATTGTCGGGCCGGGCGACTAGCCTGCCCGTAGCCATCTGAGACCCAGGCTAACTCCATTGCTTTACTGTGGAAAGTAGTTACCGTTTGTGAAGCTACTTTCCAATAAGAAACACATGAACCAGGAAGAACTACTCCGCCTTCCCTTCTGCCCCATCGAGAGAACGCTGCGGGTCCTCGACTCCAAATGGACCGCGCTCCTCCTGCGCGACCTGCTTGGCGGCGCTCGGCGGTTCGGCGAACTGTTGCGGTCGCTCGAGGGCGTCAGTCCCAAGACTCTCACCGGACGCCTGCGGACCCTCGAGGCGCAGGGCGTCGTACGACGCACCATTTACGCAGAGGTCCCGCCGCGCGTGGAGTACGCCCTGACCACCTATGGGGAGACCTTGCGCCCCGTGCTCGAGGCCATGGCCCTTTGGGGCATCCGCGACGCCGAGCGCGATGCCGAACCTGCCAGGGATCTCGACCGGACGCGGGGCGACCCACGCGAGAACTAGCCGACAACATCACCCGCGAGCTCGCCGACGACGGCGAGCGAGACCGGCTTCTGCACCGCCTGACCGAGGGCAGCCGCAGCGCGGTGGGCAGCATCCAGGCTGCCGTCGATCTGCTCGACGACCCCGCCCTCGACGCGCCCGCGCGCGAGCGCCTGCTGGCCGTGGTGCGCGAGGAGATCGGGGCGCTTGCCGCGCGCATCCACGAGGCCGTCTGCGCGAGCCGGGTGCGGCTGTCGGAGGTTGACCCCGCGCTGTAGCTGAAGGTGGAGAGCTTCTCGCTGCTCCAGGCCCAGGTGCACCTGTCGCTGCGCCTGGAGCAGGGCTGGGGCACGATGCGGCTGCAGCTGCGGCTCGTACCGCCGGGCGAGCGCACCGCGCATCGCGCCGTCTTCCACTTCCTGCTGCCGCTGGCCGGCGCGTCGGCGCCGCCGGCGGGCTCGGCGTGCGCGCGCTCGCCGGGCTCACCTGCACGGTGTTCGACACCGAGACCACCGGGCTCGATCCGGGCGCGGGCGAGGAGATCATCCGGATCGGCGCGGCCGCGGCGTCGCGCCGAACGGAAAGACACCCGTGCGTCCGATCCTGTCGCAGCGGAAATCGGTCAGCTACCTCTCCGCGATCAGCAACAGCGGCCTCCTCCGCTTCATGGTGCTCACGAAGGCCGTCGATGCGCCCACGCGGATCACGTTCCTCAGGCGCCTGCGCACGGACGCGGGGTGCAAGGTCGTGCTGCTCCTCGACAATCTCAACGTGCACATGGCGAAGGCCGTGCGCGCCTGAATGGCCGAACACGCGGACCTGATCGCGATTCACTACCTGCCACCATGTGCGCCGGAGCTCAACCCCGACGAGTAACTGGACGGGGACCCCAAAGGTGCAGGTCGCGCGGCGCGCGCCGGCCCGTGATCGCGCCGAGTTGGAGAAGACCGCCACCCGCCGACTGCGGTCACTGCAGCGCCGCCCCGAGAGCGTCAAGCGATTCTTCCATCATCCGCGCGTGCAAGACGCGGCGTGATGTCAGGTGAACCTTGGCCCAAGGGAAACCCGAGTCTCCGAAAAACCCGGGGTGATTCACCGCGGACGGCGTCGGCAGGCGTGGCGGCGACGCGAGCCCCGCGGCTCGCCAGCGGCACGGCCTTGGCCGCCGTGCGGTTCCAGACGGTGACGGTTTCGCCGCGCCCGAGCGCGGCCTCGACGAAGGCCCCGCCGAGGAGCCCGGTCCCGAGGAAGGCGATGGACGGCATGCCTGCACGTTAACGACGAGGGTGCGGCGCCGTCTCACCTTCCACGGAGCAGGTCCCACGCCGCTCCCGCGTGCCGAGGGCACGCCTGTCACGCCTTCCGAGGTCCCGCTCATGCGTCGGCTCGTCATCACCTCTGTCGTCCTGTCGTTCTGGCTCGTTCCCGCGCCCACGGTCGCGCAGGGGCCGGATGCCGCTGCGCCGCCGATCGGCCGCGGTCCGGCGGCCGCGCTGCTCGCCGCCCGCGGTCCCCTTGGGCTCACCGCGGAGCAGGTGACCCGGCTAGAAGCCCTCGCCGCGTCGCAGGCCCGCGCCATGCCCGGGAATCCCGGCGACATGCTTCGCGCTCGCGCCGACCTCCTCGACGCCATGAAGGGCGAAGGCGACGCGGCCATGCTCCGCAAGGCGATGGAGCGTATGCACCAGCTGCGCATGGACCGCGCCCTCGCGACGCTCAAGGCGCGGCAAGAGGCGCGGACGATCCTCACCGCCGATCAGCGCGCGAAGGCCGATGCCTTCCGGGCGAACCGCCGTATGCGTGGTGGGATGCGTGGTGGCATGCGCGACGGCATGCGCGGCAGCATGCGCGGCAGCGGTCGGGCCTTGGGCCCCGGGCGCGGGCCGGGTCGCGGAGCCGGCGCGTGGGGGGGTCGCGCCCCACGCCAGACGCCGCCGCCCGACGGCGTCATCGGCCCGCGCCGGCAGCCGCCGAGCGACGGTGCCCCCTGACGTCGCGCCACGGCACCGTGCTGCCCTAGGCAGCGTCGCCATCGGCACCGAGATTGTGCGGGGCGTGTCCCGAACGGGGCACGCCCCGCCGCGTTCTCCCGACTCCGATGCCACGATCGCCAGCCCTCGCCCGCGCCATCGCTCGCGCCATCGCTCGCTCCCTCGCCCGCGCCAAAGCCCGCGCCATCGTCCTCGTCCTCGTCACCGCCGTCGATGCCACCGCGCAGTCCCGGCGGCAGGCCGAACGTCCCGCATGGCCCGACGAAGGCCCGGCCACCTGGCCCGCGAGGCCGACCGTCTCCGACATCACCCCCAACGACCTGCGCACCCGGCTCTACCAGATCGCCGACGACTCGATGCGCGGGCGCGCGATCGCCTCCGCCGGCAACCGCAAGACCACCGACTACATCGCCGCCGAGTTCCGGCGGCTCGGCTTCGAGCCGGCGGGCGAGGGCGGCACGTACTTCCAACCCCTCCCCTTCGGCGCGCTCCAGATCGCGGAGAGCAGCGCGTCGCTGACGGTCGGCGGACGACGGCTCGTCGGCGGCAGCGACTGGATTCCCACGCTGCCGAGTGTCGCGGCGGGGGCCTCGGCCGCCGCCAACCTGGTCGGCGTACCGGCCGTCTTCGCGGGGCGCTGGGGCGACACGACCGTCACCCTCGACGCGGCACGGTTCCGCGGCAAGGTGGCCGTGTTCCTCTGGGCGCCGGGCGCGCCGGCCGCCGGTCCGCAGCGCGCCCCGGTGCTGCTGCGCTGCGACTCGGTGCCCGATCGCTTCGGCGCGGCGGCCGTGCTCAAGTGGGAGGCCGAGCAGGCCGCGCTGCGCGCCTCGCGTCCCGCGACGGCACCGAGCCCGCGTGATCGGCGCGCTGCCGACGCGGGCGTCGCGGGCATCCTCGTCGTGGGCCTCGATTCCGTCCCCGCAGCCGCCCGCGCGGCGGCCTTCGCCCCGCGGCCCGCCATGCAGCCGACGGCGCCGACGGCGCCGTCGGCGCCGTCGAACGCCGTGCCGTCGGCCGCCATCTCGGCCGTGGCCGCGACGACCATCTTCGGGCGGCCCGTCGAGGGACTCGCCGTCGGCACCGAGGGACAGGCGATCGGCGCCTCGTGGACCTGGGCGTGGACTCCCGCCGTCGAGCCGGTGCGCAACGTGATCGCCGTGCTCCGGGGCAGCGACCCGGCTCGGGCCGCCGAGTACGTGCTCGTCGGGGCGCACAACGATCACGTGGGCTTCAACGGTGCGCCGGTGGACCACGACTCGCTGCGGGCCGTCAACACCGTCACGCGGCGGCAGGGGGCGAACGACCCCGTCTGCCGGCCCACGGCGGAACAGCAGGGGCGCATCGACTCGCTCCTGGCCCATGCGCGGCGGCAGCGACCGGCGCGCCGCGACTCGATCTTCAACGGCGCGGACGACGACGGGTCGGGGACGGTGGTGATGCTCGAGGTGGCGGAGCGGTTCGCGAAGGCGCGGCCTGCGCGCTCGATCGTCTTCATGTCCCACCAGGGCGAGGAATCGGGGCTGCTGGGGTCGCGCTGGTTCGTGGACCATCCCACGCTGCCGCTCGACAAGGTCGTCTCGGTGATCAACATGGACATGGTCGGGAAGGGCCGCGTCGAGCAGGTGCGGTTCGGCGGCCCGAACTCGGTCCAGTCGCTCGGGTCGCGCCGCCTGTCGCGCGAGTTCGGCGACATCATCGACAGCGTCAACGCCGTCAGCCCGCAGCCGATGGCGATCGACCGCTCGTGGGACGTTCCCGAGAACCCGCTCAACCGCTTCTGCCGGAGCGACCAGGTCGCCTACGTCCGCAAGGACCTGCCGACGGTGTACCTCTCGCTCGGCTACGCGCAGGACTACCACCAGGTGACCGACGAGCCGCGCTACGTGGACTACGAGCACGCCGCGCGACTGGGGCGCTTCGTGTTCGACGTCATGTGGGCCGTGAGCCAGCGGCGCGACCGGCCGGCGATCGCCGGCCCCGACCCGCGCTACCCGCGCTGCTGAGGGGAGTCGCCCGCGTCCGCCGGCGTGGCGTCGGCCTGCTCGCGCACCCGCGTGACCAGCAACGCCGCGATCACCATGCACACCCCGCCGGCGAGGACGGCCCCGAGGCGGTTGTTGTCGAGCACGTGCTGCATCACCCAGCCGAAGCCGAGCGCCGCGACGATCTCGGGGATCACGATGAAGAAGTTGAAGATTCCCATGTAGATCCCCGTCTTGCCCGGGGGGATCGAGCTGGCGAGGATCGAGTACGGCATCGAGAGCGTGCTCGCCCACGCGATGCCCACGCCGATCATCGAGAGGAGCAGCAGCGTCGGGTTCTGGATCACGCCGACGCTCAGGAGCCCGGCCGCCCCCGCGAGCAGGCAGGCCGCGTGCGTCCACTTGCGGCCGTTGCGCTTGGCCAGCGGCGGCAGGAAGAACGCGAAGCCGAAGCACACCGCCGAGTACGCGCCGAAGCACACCCCGGCCCACTCGATCCCCTTCTGGTACAGCGGCGACGACGGGTCCGGCGCCCCGAAGACGTTGGTCGCCACCGCGACCGGGAAGTAGAGCCACATGCAGAACAGCCCGAGCCACGTCGCGATCTGCACCCACGCCAGCTGCCGCATCGTCGGCGGCATCTCGCGGATCGCCGTCACGATCTCGTCGATCGTCGCGCCGATCCCCGTGCGCGCCGCCTGCTCGCGCCGGAACGCCTCGAGGTCCTTGGGGGGCTTCTCCTTCGTGGTGAGCGACGTGTAGAGCACCGAGCCGAAGAAGGCCGCCGACCCCACGAAGAACGAGAGCCGCACCGTGGTCGGGATCGTCCCGGGGGCGCTCGCCGCCACGCCGAACCAGTTGCTGAGCATCCATGGCATCGCCGAGGCGATCACCGCGCCGAGCCCGATGAAGAAGCTCTGCAGCGCGTAGCCGCGGGTCTGCTCCGAGGGCGGCAGCACGTCGGCGACGAGCGCGCGGAACGGCTCCATCGAGACGTTGATCGACGCGTCGAGGATCCACAGGAGCCCCGCCGCCATCCACAGCGCGCTCGAGTTGGGCATCGCGATGAGCGCGAGCGAGCTCATCACCGCCCCGACGAGGATGAACGGGCGCCGACGGCCGAATCGCGGGGACCACGTGCGGTCCGACAGCGACCCGATGATCGGCTGCACGATCAGCCCGGTGAGCGGCGCCGCGAGCCACAGCATCGGGATCTCGTCCGGCTTCGCCCCGAGGTACTCGTAGATGGCGCTCATGTTGGCCATCTGCAGCCCCCAGCCGAACTGGATGCCCAGGAAGCCGAAGCACATGTTCCAGATGGTCGAGAACTTCACCGCGCGCGTCGTCATGTGGCTCCTGTCGTGCGCTCATAGAGGCTCGCCATCCGCTTGAGGCGGGCGAGGTGGTCCGGCGTCAGCTGCTCCCACGCGAAACGGAACCCCCAGTTGCCCGACTCGCGGCCGGGCAGGTTCATCCGGGCCTCGCTGCCGAGCCCCAGCACGTCCTGCAGGGGGATCAGCACCGTGTCGGCGACCGACGCCAGCACCGTGCGGATCAGGGTCCACGGCATGTCCGTCCCGTCGGCGCCCAGGTACTCGAGCGCGAACGCCTTCTCCTTCGCCACCATCGTCGGGTCGCGGGTCGAGTCGCCGGCCCCGGTCGATGCCCACCACCCCGCGGTCGTGTCGTTGTCGTGGGTGCCCGTGTACACGACCACGTCGCGCGGGTAATTGTGGGGCTGGAAGTCGTTCGCCTGCCCGTCGGCGCCGAAGGCGAACTGCAGGATCGCCATGCCGGGATAGCCGAAGCGTTCGCGCAGCGCCTCGACCTCGGGGGTGATCACCCCCAGGTTCTCGGCGACGATCGGCAGGGGGCCCAGCGTCCGCGTCATCGCATCGAACAGCGCCGCCCCGGGACCGGGCACCCACCGGCCGTGGATCGCGGTGGTGTCGCTGCCGGGCACCTCCCAGTAGGCCGCGAAGCCGCGGAAGTGGTCGAGCCGCACGAGGTCGAACATCTCGAGCGCCGCCCGCATCCGTTGCGTCCACCACCCGTAGCCGTTCGCGTGCATGCGGTCCCACGCGTAGATGGGGTTGCCCCACAACTGCCCGGTGGCGCTGAAATAGTCCGGGGGAACCCCGGCCTGGACCACGGGCTTCCCCAGCGCGTCGAGCTTGAACAGGGTCGGATTCGCCCAGACGTCCGCCGAATCGTGGGCGACGTAGATCGGCACGTCCCCCATCAGCTGGATGCCCTTCGCCGTACATGCGTCGCGCAGGGCGGCGAACTGCGAGAAGAAGAGGTACTGCACCCGCTTGTGGTGCTCGATGTCGTCCGAGAGCCGCTCGCGCCAGCTGGCAAGGGCGCCCGCCTCGCGTCGCGCCAGCGGCCCGTCCCACGTGTGCCATGCCCGACCGTCGTGGGCCGCCTTGGCCGCCATGAACAGGGCGAAGTCGTCGAGCCACCACGCCGCCTGCGCGCACCACGCGTGGTATGCGGCGTCCGGCACGAAGGCGGTCGTCGCTGCGCGCAACGCCTCGAGCTTGCGCGGGATCACCTCCCCGAAGTCCACCCGCGTCGGCGATCCGACGGGGCCGACGTCCCCCACGTGCACCAGCAGCGGGTTGCCCGCGAAGGCCGAGAAGCACTGGTAGGGCGAGTCGCCGTATCCCGTGGGGCCCAGTGGCAGCACCTGCCAGATGCGCATCCCCGCCGCGGCGAGGACGTCCACGAACTTCAGGGCCTCGGGACCGAGCTCGCCGATGCCGTTCGGCCCGGGCAGCGACGTAGGATGCAACAGCAGGCCGGCGGCGCGGCGGAAGCGCATGCGTGGATCGTATGGGGCCCCGGCCGCGCCGGACATCGTCGCCCGCCGGGTCCCGTCGTGACCGTATCGTGGCGAGCGGGACGGCGTTTCGCTACGGGGCAGGCTCCCCGGCGGCGCGAAATCGGGTCGTCGTCGGCTGGAAGGTCCGCCAGCTGTGCCAGTACTCCTGGCTCGCCGCGAGCGCCTCGAGCGGCGCCCCGATGCCGCGGCCGCTCAGGGCCCACCGACCACCGCCGGCCACGAGCGAGTCGCCCACCATCGCCGCGCGCCACGCCGTGTCCGGCCGCACGAAGGCCGCGAAGCTCGCCGAGTCGGCGGCGACCGCGATCACGATCGGGCGGCCCCCCAGCGTGTCATGGATCACCCGCTCGCGGACGAGCATCCCCCAGTCGTACGCCCGGGCCGCGCCCCGCACCGCCACGCCGACGACCCACGACTTCTCCTGCCACGGCCGCGGGTCCGTCCCCGTCAGCCGCGTCCGGCTCGTCCCGCGTTCGTAGGCGTACGAGCGATCGTAGCGGTCGGCAAAGGCCGGGTCGAGCTGCATGACGCGCGTCCCGGGGTGCAGCAGGCGCCACTGCCGGAGCGTCATCTGGCGGCTGGGGATCTCCTCGAGCAGCGTCCCGCGCTTCGGACCCGCCACGGCCTCGCCGTTGGCCTGCCGCCACCAACTCCCCGTGCGCGAGTCCTCGAGCATCGCGTTGAAGCGATCCATCCCCACCAGCCTGAACGTCTCGAGTGCCCCGTCCACCACCGGGACGAAGACGCGGCCGGTGCGGCAGACGGTGCAGTAGGTCACGAGGATCGGCTGGCCGGCCAACGAGTCACGCACCTGGTGGTGGTACCCGATCGCCTGCAACGGATACGCGCGCGCCTCGTCGCCCTGCGCCACCCCCACCACCAGCCGGTCATCCGCGATCGCATTCTCCGCGAGGGTCGCCATGTGCACGACCGTCGGCGGGAGGAAGATCCGATCGGCCGCCATCTGCGTGTGCACCATGCCCGCGACTGCGGCGGCCACGGCGGTCGCGCCGGCGATGCCCCAGCCCCAGCGCCCGGCGCCCGCGACCCCACGCACGATGCCCGCGCCCCACGCGGCGGCCAGCACGGCGCGGACGACCCATCGGGAGGCGTGCAGGGCGTAGGCGAGCTCCAGACTCCGGATCCGCTGCGAACCCGGCAGCGGCATCACGAACCAGACGCTCGCGAGCTCGAAGATCGCCAGCAGCAGGGCGGCCCCGATGGCCGTCTGGCGGGCAGCGCGCGGTGTCGGGAACGGCGACGACAGCATCGGGGCGCGTGGAGGCGTGAACGGACGGGAGCCGGGAGCTCGGCGACGCCAGCCGTCCGCTCGCCTATCGCAGCAGGCCGAGCCGGCGTCCCGCCGTGCGGAAGGCCGCCACCGCGAGGTCGAGATCGGCGCGCGTGTGCGCCGCCGAGAGCTGGCAGCGCACCCGGGCCTGCCCGTGCGGGACCACGGGGAAGCCGAAGCCCGTCACGAACACCCCCTCGTCGAGCAGCGCGTTCGACATCGCGATCGCATCGCGCGTCTCCCCGAGGATGATCGGCACGATCGGCGTGTCGCCCGGCAGCGGCCGGAACCCCGCCTCGGTGATCGCGGCGCGGAAGTACGCCGTGTTCTCGCGGAGCGTCTCCACCCGCTGCGGGTTCGCCTCGATGTACTCCACCGACTTGAGGGCGCTCGCCGCCACGGTGGGCGGCAGGGCGTTGCTGAACAGCTGGGGACGCGAGCGCTGGTTGAGGTAGTCGCAGAGCGCCGCCGAGCCGGCGACGAACCCGCCGGCCGCCCCGCCGAGCGCCTTGCCGAGCGTGGAGGTGATGATGTCCACCTCGCCCAGCACGCCGAAGTGCTCCGCCGTGCCGCGGCCGGTCCGGCCGAGCACGCCGGTCGCGTGCGAGTCGTCCATGACCACGATCGCCCCGTGCTCGCGCGCGATCTGCAGGATGTCCGGGAGCTTCGCGATCGCCCCCTCCATCGAGAAGACGCCGTCCGTCCAGATGAGCTTGCGCTTCGCCCCCGCGTTCGCCGCGAGCTTCTCGCGCAGGTCGTCGAGGTCGGCGTGGCGATAGACCGCCGTCGTGCACTTCGTGATTGCCTTCGCGAGGCGGATCGAGTCGATGATGCTCGCGTGGTTGAGCGCGTCCGAGACGACGAAGTCGCCCTCGCGCATGACCGTGGCGGTGAGCGCCTCGTTGGCGTTCCACGCGCTCACGTAGGACAGCGCCGCCTCGGTGCCGACGAAGCGGGCCAGCGCCGCCTCCAGCTCGCGGTGCACCGTGAAGGTCCCGCAGATGAACCGCACCGACCCGGTCCCCGCCCCGAACCGCCGCAGCCCCCGGATCCCCGCCATCACGACCTCGTGCTGTGCCGAGAGCCCGAGGTAGTTGTTGGATGACAGCACCAGGACCTTCCCGCGTCCCTCCATCTCGACCCAGGGGCCTTGGGGGGAGTCCAGATGGTTGAAGGTCTTATAGACGCGGTCGGCCTTGAGCTGGTCGAGCTCGGCCTGGAGTTCGGCGGTGAACGCGGCGTTGGTCGGCATGGCCGGAATCTAGCCGCCGGCGCGGACGCGACGGCCGGCCCCGCTCACCCCGACAGGGCCCGTACCAGCATCTCCGCGTCCACGTTGCCGCCGGAGACGATCACCCCGACGCGCCCGCCCGGCGGGACCGGGACCACGCCGGTGAGCACGCCGGCGAGCGCAAGCACACCGCTCGGCTCGACGACCTGCTTCATGCGCAGCATCACGAAGCGCATCGCCTCGAGCAGCGCCTCGTCGGGCACCGTCGCCATCCCGTGCACGTGCCGGAGGATCAGGGCCAGCGTGAGCTCGCTCGCCGAGATCGTCCGCGCCCCGTCCGCGATCGTCGCCGGCACGCCGGGCAGCGCCACCAGCGTCCCGGTGTCGAACGACCGCGTGACGTCGTCGCCGAGCGCCGGCTCCACCCCCCAGACGCGACACGCCGGGGCCATGCCGGCCGCGGCGAGCGCGGTGCCGGAGAGCAGGCCGCCGCCGCCGACGCACGCCACGACGACGTCGAGCGGCCCGACGTCCTCGAACAGCTCCGCCGCCGCCGTGCCCTGGCCGGCGATCACGTCGGGATGGTCGAAGGGCGGGACGAGCGTCGCCCCGGTCTCCGCGACGAGCTGGCGCGCGAGCACCTCGCGGGACGCCTCGCTGGGGTCGTATCGCACGACCCTCGCGCCGTAGCCCTCGGTCGCCGCGAGCTTCGACGCCGGGGCGTTGTGCGGCATCACGATCGTCGCGGGCACCCCGAAGAGCCGGGCCGCGAGCGCCACCGCCTGCGCGTGGTTCCCGCTGGAGAAGGCGACCACGCCCCTCGCGCGGTCCTCGGGCGCCATCGCCGCCAGCGCGTTGTAGCCCCCGCGGAACTTGAACGCCCCGATTCGCTGCAGGTGCTCGGCCTTGAGGAACACCCGGGCCCCGACGCGCGCGTCGAGCTGGCGCGAGGTCAGGACGGGGGTGCGATGCGCCACGCCGGCGAGGCGAGCGCGGGCGGCGAGGATGTCGTCGAACGTCGGCGGTCGCATGGCGGATCAGCCGATCTCGAAGACGACCTTCCCCGCCTCCCCCGACTTGATCGCCCCGATCGCCTCCCGCCACGCGGCCATCGGGAACCGGTGCGTGATCACCGGGGTCGGGTCGAAACCGCTGCGCAGGAACCGGGTCATCAGGTGCCACGTGTCGTACATGCGGCGCCCGATCACTCCATAGACGGTGATCCCCTTGAAGATGACCTCGGAGGCGAGGTCCACCTCGATCTTCCGCGAGGGGATCCCCAGCATCTGCACCCGTCCCGAGTAGCGCACGAGCGCGAACGCCTGATGGATCGCCGACGGCACTCCCGACATTTCGAGCACGACGTCGGCACCGAGTCCGTTCGACGCCTCGCGGACCGCCCGCTCGGCCTCGTCGGGGCGCACCGCGGCGGTGGCACCCATGCGCCGGGCGAGGGCCAGCCGCGTCTCGTTGACATCGGTCGCGATCACCGCCGCCGCACCGGCCTGCTTCGCGATGCCCACCGCGAAGCAGCCGATCGGGCCGCAGCCGGTCACGAGCACCACGCTGCCGGCCATCGGCGCGGTGAGGGCGGTGTGGAAGGCGTTGCCCATCGGGTCCATGATCCCGCCGATCTCGTAGGAGATCGCCGGGTCGAGGTGCCAGACGTTCGAGGCCGGCATCGCGATGTACTCGGCGAAGCAACCGTCGCGGTCCACCCCGATGATCCTCGTCGCCGGGTCGGCGTGCGCGTCGCCGGTGCGGCTCCAGAACGAGAGGGGATCGACGATGTGGCCCTCGGCGGTGACCCGGTCGCCGACCTTCACCGACTCGACGAAGGCCCCGACCTGCACGACGTCGCCGGAGAACTCGTGGCCGACGACGAACGGGGGCTTGCAGCGGGACTGCGCCCAGGCGTCCCAGTCGTGGATGTGGACGTCGGTCCCGCAGACCCCGGCGCGCCGGACGCGGATGAGCACCTCGTCGTCGCGGATGGCGGGAACGGGGACGTCGCGGAGCTCGAAACCTTCGGAAGTGGATGCCTTGACCAACGCCTGCAATGGAGTTCGCTCGTTTCAGGACGCCGAAAGGAAACGCGTTCAGAGCAGCGACGCTACCTGTCCGCCGTCCACCTGCAGGGCGACGCCGGTGACGAAACTGGCCCGCGGCGACGCGAGGAAGGCGACCACCGCCGCCATCTCCTCCGGCCGTCCCGTGCGCCGCATCGGGATCGTCGCGGCCCGTTGCGCCAGCAGCGCCTCCACCGGGACGCCCTCGCGACGGGCGCGCTGCTCGGCGAGTTCCCGCGCCCGGTCGGTGTCGAAGTGGCCCGGCAGGACGGTGTTCACGGTCACGCCGTCGGCGGCCACCTCGTTCGCGAGCGTCTTGGCGTACCCCAGCAACCCCGCGCGGGCGGCGTTCGAGAGCACGAGGCCCGGCAGGGGCATCTTCGCCGCCATCGAGGTCAGGAACACCACGCGGCCGAAGCGCCGCGCGCGCATCGCCGGCACGACCGCCTGCGCCAGGCGCACCGAGGCGACGAGGTTCCCGTCGAGCGCATCGCGCAGCTGGGCCTCGGTCATGTCGGCCACCGTGGTCGAGGGCGGTCCTCCGCTGTTCGCGACGAGGATGTCCGGCGCGCCGAGCATGGCGTCCACGTCGGCGAGCGCGCGCGCGACCTGCGCGGGATCCCGCACGTCGCACGGGAGCGCGATCGCGCGCGATCCCGTCTCGGCGGAGATGTCGGCGGCGGTGTTCGCGAGAGTGAAAGGATCGCGCGCGAGGAGGGCGACGTCGCATCCTTCGCGTGCGAGTTCACGCGCGATCGCGCGTCCGAGCCCGCGTGATGCGCCGCCGACGACGGCGACGCGACCAAGAAGTTCGAGATCCATCAGCGACTCGCGATTTGTGGAAAAGTGTGAATAGGTATTGCGCGCATTTTTATACCGTCCTATTATTGCCCGAAGCAAGCGCAAGACCTTGACGAGCGGCACCTGCGTCGCACGACAAGGATGACGATCACGAACCCAGGATACGGTGTGGCGAAAGCCGAGCGAGCGATGCACCAGCACCGAGGCGGTGGCGCGATGAGCGCAGCCCGCCGCGACGTCGCCGCCGCCGCAGTCTCCTGCCTCCACGACATCACCCGCGCCCGTCCGGGTGCGGCACATCGGAGCACGGCGCTAGCCAGCACCGTGCTGTCCCGTCCGCGATTCCACCGGGGGAATCGTTTGGCGTTCACACTCCAATTTCTGGAGCGTTGACAATGGCTGCGAAGAAGAAGGCCGCGAAGAAGGCCACCAAGAAGAAGGCGACGAAGAAGAAGGCCACGAAGAAGAAGGCCACGAAGCGCTAGTCGTCGTTCTTCGAACGCAACGAAAGCCGGGAGCGTGTTCGCTTCCGGCTTTCGTACGTTCATCCGCCCCGCCGACGGGCCGTCGCGCCGCGCACCGGATATGACAACGCCTCACCCGACTGCGTCGGGTGAGGCGTCATCGCTCGCGGGAACGGTCCGCGAGGCGGCAACCAGCTGCGGCTACGCCGCCAGCGCCGAGTCGAACTCGTCCGGGGCGGGCGCCCACACGTAGGCGCGAACCCGCGGATGCTCGACCCGATCCGGTTCGCGAGGCCCGCGATTGATGACGATGCCCATGGGGTCGTCGGTCGCGGGCAGGGGCTGGTAGGTGCGCATGGTCATAATGAAGGAGGAAACTGCTTGCGACCCTGTGCAGAGCAGACCTCGTGCCGCGTGATCCGGAGGACCATCGTTAACGCAAGTCGTTGTGTGAGAATGACTTGGAATAGTCGTATCCGCACGAGGGCATCCGGTTGTTTCATCCCGACACGTCGCCCCGTGTCGAAACGATACAACCTCAGTCGGTCTCCTTCCGCGCCAGGAACGTCTCGTGGCTCGTTCCCTCGCGCTCGACCGACACGGTCCAGCCCACGTACCGCGACTTGAGTTCCTCGAGCGACAGCGCGCGCGGATCGACGACGTGCACGCCGCCATGTCGTGTCGCGTGCTGCCAGGCGGCGAGCACCTGCTCCCGGTGCTCGACCGGGAGCTTGGCGAGCGCGCTCGCACTGTAGACGATCGCGGCCAACGGGGTGTGGGGGGCGTAGTCGCCGAGCGATCCGACGAGGCCGGTCAGGTACATCGTGAGCCCGGCTTCCTCGGCCGCCTCCATCACCCGCGCGACGAGCGCCGGCTCGTCGTGCATCGCGGTCACCATGCACCCGTGCGCCGCGAGGTAGAGCGCACTCGACGAGTTGTCCGCGACGACGACGTGCGCGTCGGCCGCGTGGCTCAGCTCCCGGACGACGATCGAGTCGCGCGAAAGCCCCCACGTCTCCGGCCGCCGCAGCTCCTGCAGCTGCTTCAGGCGGCGCGCCTTCCAGGCGCGGTACGACGGGATACGCAGTCGCCGGGCGATGATGCGGTCGACTTCCTCCACGAGCACCAGTTCGGTGAGCGCGAACTGCGGCTGGGCCCCCAGCTGCCGCACGGCCTCGTCCCCGATGGCCAGCAGCGTGCCCCGCGGGATCGAGTCCTTGTACTGCTCGATCTCGCGCTCGACGAACAGCGCGTACTCGGACGACAGCGAGTGCGTGGACAGGATCACCAGTGCCCCCCGGCGCGGGCCGACGCCCGCAGCCCTACCTGTGCGAAACTAGGGGTTTTCCACCGTGCCGCAAGGCATAACTCCATGTCCGTCAAGTGATTGCGGGCAAGTATCCCCATCGGTGTGGAAACATGCGTTTTCGACGGGGAGACCTTCCCGCTCCGCGACGGCGCGCCGCGAGCGCCGCCGCGATACACTCCCCGCGCATGCCCGAACTCCCTGAGGTCGAGCTCGCCATCCGCCGCCTGCGCCCCTTCGTCGAAGGGCGGGTCCTGCGTGCAGTCGCGCGGCTGCACCCCTCGACGCGGCGGGCGCTGCCTCCGGCGCACGTCCGCGCCGCCGTCGGGCAGCGCGTGCTCGCCGTCGCCCGGCGCGGCAAATACCAGTTGTTCGAGCTCGCCCGCGGCGACCGGCTCGTCGCGCACTTCCGGCTCGACGGCGACTGGAATGTCGGCCCCGCCGACGCCCCGCTCCCGCGCTACGCGCGCCTCGCGCTCGCCCTCGACGACGGCCGCCGCGTGTCGCTCGTCGATCCCCGCGCCTTCGCGACCGTCACCTGGCATCGCGCCGGCGAGGATCCCGTCGCGGGACTCGGACCCGAGCCCTTCGACCCCGGCTTCACCCCGGCGCGCTTCCGTGCCGCGCTCGCGCGCCGCCGCGCGGCGATCAAGCTCGTCCTCCTCGACCAGCGCGTCCTCGCGGGCGTCGGCAACATCTACGCGGCGGAAGCCCTGTGGCACGCCGGCGTGCATCCCGACACCCCCGCCGACCGGATCGGCCCCTCGCGTGCGGCGCGGCTCCTCGACGCGGTGCGCCTCGCCCTGTCGCGCGGGCTCGACGAGCCGGGCCGCGTCTTCGCCACCGCGCAGACGACGGCGACCACGCACGAGCTCATGGTGTACGGTCGCGACGGCGAGCCGTGCCGGCGCTGCGGGCGCCGCATCCGGCGCGTGGTGCACGGAGCGCGCGGCACCTGGTACTGCGCGGGCTGCCAGCGCTAGCCGCCACTGCGCGCCGCGACGATCAGTCCTCGGCCACCACCACCGCCCCCTTCAGGTACCCCGTCTCCGGCACCGTCAGCAGTTCCGGGTGATCGAGCCCCTGCGCCGTGAGCGCGCGCAGCACCAGCCGCCGCCCGCTGTCCTTCGCGGCCCCCTCGAGCATCCCGAGGAACTCGGGCTTCCGCAGGTGGAACGAACACGAGGCCGTGAACAGCGTCCCCCCGGGGGCGAGCAGCCGCATCGCCCGCAGGTTCACCTCGTGGTAGCCGCGCATCGCGTCGGCGAGGGCCGCCTTCGACTTCGCGAACGCCGGGGGATCCACGACGATCGTCTCGAAGCGCTCGCGCGCCCGCTCGCGGCGCTTGAGCTCCTCGAACGCGTCGGCCACGACCGGGACGACGTTGCCGATCCCGTTGCGCGCCGCGTTCGCGGCGGCCCGCTCGAGCGCCGGCGCCGAGACGTCGAGCGCGAGCACCTCCGTGCACCGCCGGGCCATGTGGAGCGCGAACGATCCGTGATACGCGAAGCAGTCGAGGCCGCGCCCCCGCGCGAGGCCCCCGACCAGCACGCGATGCTCGCGCTGGTCGAGGAAGGCCCCCGTCTTCTGCCCGTCCCACGGGGCCGCGAGATAGCGCACGCCGTGCTCGACGACCTCGACCTCCCTCGGCACGTCGCCCCAGAGCAGCGCCACGCGCTGCGGCAGCTTCTCCTTCGTGCGCACCGGCACGTCGTGTCGCGCGAGGATCCCCTCGCACCACGGGGCGGCCGCGCGCAGCGCCGCGACGGCGGCCTCGGTCCACGCGTCCATCCCCGCGGACAGGAGCTGCACGACGATCCACCGGTCGTAGCGGTCGGCCACGAACGAGGGAAGCCCGTCTCCTTCGCCGTGCACGAGCCGGTAGGCGTTGGCCACGGATTCGAGAGGGGCCCGCCGCGCCACCGCCGACGCCACCTGCCGCGCCAGCCAGGCGGCGTCGGGGGCGTCGTCGCCGTCGCGGGTGAGCATGCGCACGGCGATTTCGCTCGACGGTGACCACAGCGCCCAGCCGATCGGCCGGCCCGCCGGGTCGGTGACGCGCACCACGCCGGGGTCGGCCTCCGGACGCGCGACGACGTCCGACGCGAAGATCCACGGGTGGCCGCGCGTCCAGCGCGCGCTGCCGCGGTTCGAGACGACAGCGGTGGCGCTCACGCGCGCGCCGCCTCGATCCGCGCGCGAAGCGCACGTGCCGCCGCCTCGACGTCGGCCGCGCCGAAGACCGCGCGCACCACCGCCACGCCGCGCGCGCCGGCCGCCAGCACCGGCGCCGCGTTCTCCGCCGTGATGCCGCCGACGCCGACGGCCGGGAGCGGCACCAGCGCCGCCAACTCCGAGAAGCCGGCGGGCCCGATCGCCGATCCCGCGTCGGCCTTGGTCGCGGTGCGATACACGGGCCCGATTCCCACGTAGTCGGCCTCGCGGGCACCCGGGATCTCCGCCACCTCGCCGACGCTCGAGCCCACGATGAACCCCGGGGGCGCGAGCCGCCGCGCCGCCGCCACGGGGAGGTCGTCGAAGCCGAGGTGCACGCCCGCCGCACCGGACGCGAGGGCCACGTCCACGCGGTCGTTCACCAGCACCGGCACCCGCGGTGTCGCCGCCGCGACGGCCGCGATCACCGCGCGCGCGGCTTCCGTCATCGTGCGGGCGCCTGCATCCTTGAGGCGCACCTGGATCATCGTCGCCCCGCCGCGGGCGGCGGCGGCCGCTCGCGCGGCCAGTCCGGTGACGCCGTCGCGCAGGTCGTCGGTGATGGCCAGCAGCGTCAGGACGGCGGGGTCGAACGGCACGGGGGTCATCGGGTGGGCGAACGGCGGATGCGCGCGCTCCGGGGCGCGACGACGGTGGAGGCGAACGATGCCGAGGCGATCCTGGCCGCGACGGCGGAACTGCTCTCGGCGCTCGCGCAGGAGAATCGCGTCGGCTCGGCCGACCTCGTGAGTGCCGTCTTCACCGTCACGACCGACCTCGACGCCGCCTTCCCGGCCGCGGCGGCGCGACGGCTGGGCTGGGACCTGGCGATGCTGTGCGCCACCGAGATTCCGGTGCCGGGGGCGCTGGCGCACTGCATCCGCGTGCTGCTGCACGCCGAGCTGCCCGACGGCGCGCGGCCGCGCCACGTGTACCTGCGCGGGGCCACGGGGCTCAGGCCGGATCTGGCGTACGAGTAGCCGTCGTCGCGGTGGCCGGACCGGCCGCCGCGCGCGCCCGCGCCTCGGCGGCGCGCCGCGCCGCCTCGGCACGCACGCGCCGGATGGCCGCCGAGTGCTCGGCGAAGGTGCGCGTGAACTCGTGATGACCGTCGGGATGCGCCACGAAGAAGAGCCACGGCACCGGGGCCGGCCACAGTGCGGCCTCGAGACTCTTCTGCCCGGGAGCGGCGATCGGCCCGGGCGGCAGCCCCTTCCGGGCGTACGTGTTGTACGGCGAGTTCACCTTGAGGTCGCGGAAGAGCACGCGGTCGGTGTACTTGCGCAGCGCGTAGCGGATCGTGGGGTCGGCCTGCAGCGGCATGCCGCGCTTGAGCCGGTTCCGGTACACCCCGGCGATCACCGGGCGCTCGCTGTCCACCACCGCCTCCTCTTCGACGATGCTCGCGAGCGTCAGCACCTGATGTCGCGTCATCCCTGTGCTGTCGAGCCGCGCGAGCATCGCCGCCGACCACGCGCGCTCGAAGCGCTCGAGCATCTGCTCGACGACGATGGGGCCCGTCGCGTCGGAGGGGAAGCGGTAGGTGTCCGGGAACAGGTAGCCCTCGAGTGTCCCGTTCGGCGCCCCGGCGCGGGCGACGAGCGCGGAGTCACGCGTCGCCGCGACGAGCGAGTCGAGCGGCAGGTCGAGCTGGCGGGCGACCAGCGGCAGGGCCCGTTCGAGGGGCAGCCCTTCCGGGATCGTCACGATCCGCTCGAGCCCGCGCCCCTCGGCCAGCGCCTGCAGCACGTCGGTCCAGCCGGCGCCGGCGGGGAAGACGTACGTCCCCGCCTTGATGCTCCGGTCGAGGCCGCGCCAGCGGGCAAAGAAGCGGAAGCCGGGAGCGAAGCGCACGACGCCGGCGGCGGCGAGCGAGTCGGTGGCCGCCCGGAACGGACCGCGCGGGATCACGACGCGCGTCGCACGGTCGGGACCGCCGCAGGCGGCCGCCGCCGCCACCGCGACGAGGCCGGCCGCCCGCACGGCGCGGCGGGCCCGGGTCGCCGGCGCGCGGCCGGCGGGGCCGTCACCGTGCGTCGAGCGCATGCTGCAGGAGCACCGACGCGGCCAGCGCGTCCACATCGCCCTTGCGGCCGTGCGTCGAGCCGCCGACCGCCTGGATGGACCGCAGGGCGATCGCCGTCGTGTAGCGCTCGTCAACGAGCCGCGCATCGAACCCGGTGCGCTCGGCCAGCTTGGCGGCCATCTCGCGCGCCTCGGCGCAGCGCGGGGTCTCGTGGCCGTTCTCGTCGAGCGGGAGGCCCACGACGAAGCCGCGCGCCTCGAGGTCGGTGGCGCGGCGCAGCACCTCGGCCACCGGCAGCCGCTTGCCGGCGCGCCGCTCGACGAAGCCCGCGGGCGAGGCGAGCATCCCGAGCTCGTCGGCGATCGCCAGCCCGATCCGGCGGTCGCCGACGTCCACGGCGAGGTAGCGGGGGAGCGCCGGCATGCTACTGCTGCATGCTCTCGAAGAACTCCCGGTTCGTCTTCGTCCGCTTGAGGCGGTCCACGAGGAACTTGATCCCGGCCTCCTCGTCCATCCCGCCCAGGAAGTGGCGGAGGAGGAAGATCCGGTTGCGCTCGACCTCGTCGAAGAGCAGGTCCTCGCGGCGCGTGCCGCTCTTGCCGACGTCCACCGCCGGGTAGATGCGCCGGTTGGCGACGTGGCGCGAGAGCACGAGCTCCATGTTGCCGGTGCCCTTGAACTCCTCGAAGATCACCTCGTCCATGCGCGAGCCCGTCTCGATGAGCGCGGTCGCCACGATCGTGAGCGACCCGCCCTCCGCGCAGCGCCGGGCGGAGCCGAAGAAGCGCTTCGGCCGCTGCAGCGCGGTGGTCTCGACGCCGCCGCTCATGATCCGGCCGCGCGACGGGGCCAGCGTGTTGTACGCGCGGCCCATGCGGGTGATCGAGTCGAGCAGGATGACCACGTCCTGTCCCTCCTCCACCAGACGCCGCGCGCGCTCCATCACCATCTCGGCCACCGCGACGTGCCGCTTGGGGCTCTCGTCGAAGGTGCTGGCCACGACCTCGGCGCCGGGACACGTCTCGCGGAAGTCGGTGACTTCCTCCGGGCGCTCGTCGATCAGCAGGATGATGAGCGTGACCTCGGGATGGTTGCGCAGGATCGCCCGGGCCATCTTGTGCAGCAGGATCGTCTTGCCCACCCGCGGCGGGGCGACGATCAGGCCGCGCTGGCCCTTGCCGATCGGGGCCAGCAGATCCACCACGCGCATCGACACGTCACCGTCCTCGAGCCGCACGCGCTGGTCGGGATACACCGGCCGCAGGTGCTCGAACTGCGGGCGCCGCCGCGCCTCGTCCGCCGCGACGCCGTTGACGGTCGCGACCTTCGACAGCCCGACGTACTTCTCCCACGGCTTCGGGTTGCGCACCTCGCCGCTGACGAGGTCGCCGGTGCGCAGGTCGAAGCGCTTGATCTGCGTCGGCGACACGTAGATGTCGTCGGGGCTCGCGAGGTAGCTCCAGTCCTGCGATCGCAGCAGGCCGTGCCCCTCCTTCACGACCTCGAGCACCCCTTCGGCGAGGAGCGGCTGGCCCTGCCGCAGCAGCGCGCGCTGCAGCCGCGCGGTGAGCTCCGCCCGGCCCAGGATGTCGGCGTTGGGCACGCCGGCCCCCTCGCTGCGCGCGACGAGAGCGGGCAGCGGCAGCCGCCGCAGCTCGGCGATGCGCAGCGGCGCCGGGCGTTCGAATTCGGGAACCGGGGGGGCGTCGGTCGGGTCCACCGCGTGCATCGGGCGGGACGGGAGCGGACGCCCAGGGGAAGCGAGGGGCGTCGGGAAGGCGTCGGTCGGGGGCTGCGCGCGCGGCGCGGAACGACCGCTGGCGCGCACGACGGCACGCCGGGAACGCGGGAAGCCTACCGCCCGCGGGGGGCGATGGTCAAGCGCCGCCCAGCACCCACCGTTCGAGCGCGGGGAGCACGACCTCGGGCGCGTAGCGCGCCCGGACCGTCGCGTCGGCGCGCTGCCGCCGCTCCTCGACCGCCGCGTCGGGCAGCGCGAGCACTCGCTCGATCGCGTGCGCGACGGCCTCGGGGTCGAAGCCGTCGCACGTCTCGCCGATGTCGCGGACGATCTCCGACGGCCCGCCCTGATCGGGTCCCACCAGCAGCAGCCCGCGCGCCGCCGCCTCGGGAAACACCATCCCGAACGGCTCGTCCACCGGCACGAGCGCGAACACGTCGCACCGCGCGGCGAGCGCATCGACCGCC
Source organism: Gemmatimonadota bacterium (assembly GCA_021298835.1). GTDB lineage: Bacteria > Gemmatimonadota > Gemmatimonadetes > Gemmatimonadales > Gemmatimonadaceae > JAJTHG01. Next base: position 34,690 of record JAJTHG010000029.1, on the reverse strand, counting down.
TCGGCCCGCACGTGCCCGTGGAACGTGACGGCCCCGGGGGCCACGCGCGCGGCGAGGGCCTCGAGCGCCGCGCGCTGCGGCCCCTCGCCGGCGACGTGCAGGTGCGCACCGGGCACGCGCGCGCGCAGCCGGCCGATCGCCGCGATCAGCAGGTCCACGTGCTTGGGCACCCCGAGCCGCGTCAGGGCCAGCACCTGCGGGCGCGCGCGATCCAGCGGTCCGCGCGGTCGCAGCGGCGGCCCGAACGTCACCGCGGGCGGCACGACCGCATCCGCCTCGCGGCCAAGCGCCTCGTACAGCATGCGCGCGCTGAAGGCCGAGTTCGCCACCACGGCGTCGAGCCGCGCGACCTGCGCGGCATCCCACGCGACGAGCGCGGCGCGGCGCGCGGCCCGCCACGGAAACAGGCCCTCCAGCAGCCGACGGCGCCGCGCGCGCCGCGCGTACTGGCGCGTCGCGGCGTCGGTCGCACCGCCGCGCGCCGCGCGCGCCGCGGCCGCGGGGAAGGTCGCCTCGGGGTGCAGCGCGCGGTACGGCTCGTGGCAGTACCACGTGACGCGGGCCGAGTCCGGCGCGGCGAGCGCGGCCACGGGTGCCGCGGGGAAGTTGTGGGCGAGCACCGCCTCGGCCCCGGCCAGTGCCGGTCGCGCGGCCGCCACGAGCGCCGCCATATCGGCGACCGACAGCCGCTCGACCTTGGGCGGCGCGGCGAGCACCGAGACGTCGAGCCCGTCGAAGATGCGTCGCCACCCGTCCCCGACGCCTCGCAGCGCGAACACCCGCACGTCGTGGCCCTGCGCCGCGAGCCAGCGCGCCTGGGCCGCGAGGAGCAGCTCGGCGCCCCCGGTCTCGGAGACGTCGGCGTGCAGGATGCGGACCGTGGCCATGCGCAAAGTTAGCTTGGTCCCCCATGCACCTCGGCATCGAGTCCGCCCAACTGGCGGGGGACCACCGCGGGATCGGGCGCTACGTGCGCAAGGTGGTGGCGCACCTGCTCGAGCTCGACCCGGCGCTCACGGTCACGCTGCTCGTCGAGCACGAGGCCGATGGCGGTCGGCTCGTGGCCGAGCTGCCGACGTGGCCGGCCGATCCCTCGCGCGTGACGGTGGGGGCCCTGGCGCGCATCCGGCAGACGCCCATGGACGCCTGCTGGTACCCCTGGAACGTCATCCGCTGGACGCCGCCCGACGTGCCGGTGGTGGTGACCGTGCACGACCTGGTGCCGCTGCTGTTCGCGCCGACGTGGTGGCGCAAGGTGTACACGGCCCCGCGTGCGTCGCGGCTCATGCGGACGACGCTCGACCGCGCCGACGCGATCCTCGCCAACAGCGCCTTCACCGCCTCCGAAGTGCGGCGCGTCCTGGGCGCCACGCGGGCCGAGGTGGTGGTGACGCCGCTCGCCGCCGACGACTTCTTCGCCGCGCCGACGCCCGAGGCGGTGGCCGTGGCCGACGCGCTGGCGATTCCGGCGCCGTATGTGCTGGCCGTGGGGGCCGGCGACGCGCGCAAGAACCTGGGGCTGCTGCTCGACGCGGGGGAGATGCTCGCGACGCGCGGCACCCCGGTGACGGTGGCCGTGCTCGGGCCCGGCGCCAAGCTCGAACGCCAACTGACGTCCCGCCGGGCCTCGTGGCTGGTGGCCCCGGGATTCGTGGACGATGCGGTGCTGGCGGTGCTGTATGCGCGTGCGTTGGCGCTGGTCTTTCCGTCGCGCTACGAAGGCTTCGGGCTGCCGGTGCTCGAGGCGATGGCCGCGGGGGCCCCGGTGATCACCACGCGCGAGGCGTCGCTGCCCGAAGTGGCCGGCGAGGCCGCGATGTATGTCGATCCCGATGACGTGGGCGGGCTGGCCGACGCGATCATGCACCTGGCGGCCAACGAGACGACACGCGCCCGGCTCGTCGAAGCGGGCCGGGCGCGGGCGAGCCGATTCAGTTGGCGGGAGACCGCAGCGCGAACGCTCACGGTGCTCCGGGACCTGCAACGTCCGCGACAGGATTCGAACCTGTGACCTTCAGCTCCGGAGGCTGACGCTCTATCCAGCTGAGCTACGCGGACTCGGAGACCTGCAAACTATCCGTCCGCGCACCGGGGGACAACTCGCCCGGCTGCGGTGGCCCCTCCACTATGTTCCCGCCCCATGACCGCCGCTGTCTTCCTGACCGTGGTGTCCCTCGGCCTCCTCGGCGTGCTGTTCGTCGTGGGGGATGGCGCAGATGGCGGCGGCGTGCACGGTGCGCTGAGCCGGCGTGGTGTCGTCTGGCTGGCCGCGTCGTCGGCCGCCGGCCTGGTGGCGATGCTGCATCTCGGGCCGCTCGGCGCGACGCCGCTTCTGGCGTGGGCGATGGCGGCGGTGTCGGGCGGCGTCGTGCTGGCCCTCGGCCGGCTGGGACTCCGCTGGCTGGTACGCACCGACGGGGCGCGCCCCCTGACCGATGCCGACCTCCTGGCCGCCGACGGTCGCTGGATCCTGCCGCCGACGTCGGCGCAGCCCGTGGGCCTCGTGCGCCTCACCTCGGGCGGTGCCGTCCGCGAACTGCGGGCCCGCTGGACGGATGTCGAGGCCGCCTCGTCAACCGCCGTGCCAGGTGACGCGCCCGTGGCGGTTGACGCCATCGACGCCGACGGCGTGCTTCGCGTTTCGCCGCGCTGACGCGCGGTCCCGTTTCCCAGAGCCCCTCTCAATTGCCATGGACACGCTTCTCGCGCAGTTGCCCATCGGTGCCCTCGGCACCGGCTTCATCGTCGTGATGGCCGTCGGACTCGTCGTCGCCGCGCTGCTCAAGTTCCTGCTCGTGGTACCGCCGAACGTCGTCTCGGTGATCACCGGTGCGACGCGCGAGTCCGACGGCGAGTTGCGCGGGTATCGGCTCGTGAGCGGCGGGCGTACGCTCGTCATTCCGATCCTCGAGCGCGTGCAATACCTGTCGCTCGACGTGATGCAGGTGAACATCACCGTGAAGGGGGCGATTTCGAAGGGCGGCATCGCGCTCAACGTGGATGCCGTCGCCAACGTCAAGGTGGCGTCGCGGCCGGCGGCGGTGCTCGCCAACGCGATCGAGCGGCTGCTCGACCGCGACCCGAACGAGATCAAGCGCCTCGCCAACGAGACGCTCATGGCGGCGCTGCGCGGCGTGCTCGCCACGCTCACCCCCGAAGAGGCCAACGAGGATCGCGAGCGCTTCGAGCGCGCGCTGCTCGACGAGGCCTCGCGCTCGCTGGCGTCGCTCGGCCTCGAGCTCGACCTGCTCAAGCTGCAGCAGATCTCGGACGACAATGGCTACCTCATCGCCAACGCCCGAGCCCGGACCGCCGAGGTGCTGCGCAATGCGGAGATTGCCGAAGCGCAGGCCAAGTCGCTCGCGGAGATCTCGCGGGCCGAGGCGGATCAGCGCGCGCGCGTGGCCGCGGCCAACGCGTCGCGGGCGGTGTCGGAGGCCGAGAACCAGCTCCGCGTCCGACGCGCCCAGCTCGAGCAGGAAGCCGAGACCACCGAGAAGGTCGCGCGCGCGGCGGCACTCGAGGCCGAAGCCCGGGCGCAGCAGGCGGTCCAGCTGGCGCGCGCGGAGCTCGAGGAGCGACGCCTCCTGGCCGATGTGATCAAGCCGGCCGAGGCGGCGCAGCGCCGTGCCCTGCTCGAGGCGCAGGCCGCGGCGGCGCCGCTGCGCGAGGAGGGCAAGGCGCGGGCGGAGGCGACGGCGGCGATTCTCGAGACGCTGCAGCGGAATCCCGAACAGGCGATTCCGTTGCTGCTGCTCCAGCAGCTGCCGGCGCTGGTGCAGGTGGCGGCGGACGGGGCCAAGGGGATGTCGATCGAGAAGCTGATTGTCATGGATGGGGGGCAGGGGAACGCGATCGGCAACGCGACCTCCGCGCGGGTGGCGGGGACGTGGCAGTTGCTGGAAGGGGCGGCGGCGACGCTGGGGATCGACCTCAAGGGGCTGGTGAATTCGCTCAACCAGACGCGCCGAGTCGACGACGGAGAGTAGCCGGGGGCGTTCCGGGTCCTGCTTGGCACGGCACAAGTTGTTTGGGGACATGCGTTTGACTTGATTGAGGAAGCGGTGACAACGGCGAGTACTGTTGCCGCCCATGTTCCGGGCTCGGAAGGAGGCGCTGGAGACGGACACGGCTCGCGAGGCCGTGTCCGCCATGTGGCGCGCTGGGTTTGCGGTGGCGGCCGGGGCCCTGGCGGGGGTGCTGTGGGCCGGGGCCCTGGGTGCCCAGCCAACGACGTCGGTGACCGTGTTCGTCCGGTCGGAGCCGAGCCCGTTCACGACCGATTGGGAACGGGACCCGCAGGCCGCATACCTCAACGTGCTCTACACCGGGGCGGCCGCGCTCGACTACCGCCTCGAGGCCTTCGTCCGGGTGAACGGGCGCGAGATCGGCAGGGTCCGCAGCCCGCTGCTGTCATTCGCTGCGGGGCCGTCGTCGCAGGTCTTCAGTCTCATCGACGTGCTCGAGTGGCAGACGGTGTCGAGCGACCAGTCGGTCGTGGGCGCCGCGATCAGGACCGGCCAGCTGCCCGAGGGGCGCCTCACGCTGTGTGCGCGCGTCCTCGCGGGCGTCGGCGGGGCTGCGCTCGGTCCGGAGCAGTGCACCGACCGCGACATCCGGCTGCCGGAACCGCCGCAGCTCCTGAGTCCCGCCAACGGCACGCGCGTGCAGGGGACGCAGCCGGCCTTTCAATGGATGCCCATCAGGGCCTCGCCGACGTCCACGCTGCAGTACCGGGTCCGTGTCGTGGAGCGACAGCCCGAGCAGGCGCTGCAGGTCGCGATGCAGGCGAACGCCCCGCTGTTCGACGGCACGGTGCCGGTGCGGTCGCCGTTGCTGCTGTATCCGCTGGACGCTCCTCCGCTGCGCGACGACCGCGAGTACGTCTGGCAGGTCGATGTCGTGGATGCGTCCGGTCGGGTCGTGACGAGGTCGGGCGCGTCGTCCGAGCTCTTCGCCTTCCGCGCCGGCGACGCGTCCACCCCGCTCCCGACCCTCGACCTCCCCGACCGGCTCGAGATCGCCCCCGGGATCGCGTACCTGAGCGGCCTGCGCCGCGCACAGGTGGCACCCTTCAACAACGAGTTCGGCGTCTCGGTGCGCGGCGACCTCGTGCTCGAACTCCAGGCGCCGGTCGCGGCCCGCATTCCGCTGCGCGCAGAGGGGCTGGTGCTCGATCGGCTGCGGCTGCCGGCCGTCCGGTTGCTCGCGGGGCGGCTCGTCGGCCAGATCCCCGACGACGTGGCGCGCGCGCTCGGCGTTCCGGCGCTGCTGCGGCTGACCGATCTTCGCCTCGACCCCGGGTCGGGGCTGAGCGTCGGGGCTGCGGTGCAGCTCCCCGGGGCGGCCCCGGTGGCGATGGAAGGCCGCCTGCCGCTGACCCCGGACGGACTCGAGGGGACGGCGACGCTGCGGCGGGCACTTCCCGCGATCGGCGACGCGGCGGTCCGGGCGCAGGTGCAGCGCATCACGGTCCGCTTCCCCGAGGGGGCACTCGAGATCGGCGGCTCGCTCGCCGTCCTCGAGCGCGAGGTCGCCTGCCGGCTCGACGCCATCGTCGAGCGCGACCTCGTGCGCCTGCGGCCCACCTGCCCGGAGCGCCTTGCCTTCGACATGGCCGGTGGGGCGACGGGCGCGGGGCTGGTGCTCCGCGGGCTGGCCGGCGAACTGGTGCTGCCGGCGAGCGGCTCGGCGTCATATGCACTCACGGCCGCCGCCGCGGTGCACTTCGGGGGGCCCTCGGCCTGCGAGGCCACGCTCCCGGTTCGCCTCGCGGCGGGGGCGATGACGGCCGAGTCGGAATCGTCGGCGTCGTGCGAGGACGGCGAGCTCGGGGCCGTGTCCGTGCATGGTGCGCTGCGTATCCGTCACGAGCGGCTGGACGTGCGTCGCCTCGGATGGCGCGCGGGGGCAGGGTTCGATTTCGACCTGGCGCTGCGCTTCACGCCGTCGTACGACCGCCGGTGGCCCGCGCTCACGCTGCGCGACGTGGTGGCCACGCCGGCCGGGCTCGAGGTCGTGGGCATCGACGCCCGCGGGGGGGATGAGCGGGTCGGGATCGGACCGGCCGGGCTTTGGCCGCTGCGCCTGCGCGAGTGGGGGGTGCCGGGCCAGCGCATCGCGTGGGCGGACTGGGCCGGTGCCACCAGCCCGATCACCTTCGGATTCACCGGCGCTCTCGGCCTGCCGCTGGGGGCGGCACCGGGGCTGCCGCCCGCGTGCGCAGCCGCGCTGGTGGACATCGCCGACGGACGCGTGCAGCACGACACGCTGCGGTTCGCCGTCGACGGGAACTTCGGGGCGCCGTGTCGAGTGCCCGTTCCGGGTCCGGTGACGGCCGCTGTCGAAGTGCAGGGGGCCGCGGGGCGGTTCGCGGCGCGGCTCGGCGATGAGGGTGACGTCGTCGCTGCGGTGCCCGGACTTCGCGCCGCCTTCGACCTGCCGACGCTGCTTCGCTGCGAGGGCGGCGCGACCCCCCGCGTGGTGGTGAGCGACCCCGTGGCGATCGTCGGGCCCCCGACGGCCGCGTGGCCCCTGCCGCTGGTGCGGGGAACCGCCTCCGGGATCGCCCTGCCGTGTCCTGTGGCCCTCGGCGGCGCGCAACTGCAGGCCGCCAGTCTCGAGGTGCGCTTGTCCGAACGGGACGGGCGGCAGGCGATCGACCTCGCCTTCGACGCAGAGGCGGAGCTCCGGCTCGCGGACCAGCCCGTGCGCGCACGCGGGGCCGTCGTCGTGGACGCGATCGCCGGACGGCTCCGCGACGGCCAGCTGGTTTTCCAGGGACCGCTGCGGCTCGACATGCCGCGCGAGGCACCGCTGCTGCGCTTCCAGGTGAACAGCGTCGCCCTGACGTCGGCCGGCCTTCAGGTGGACGGCCGGGGCCTGCTGCTCGTCGGTGAGACGGCACCGATCGGCGTCACGTTCGCCGCCGCAACGCTCGACGCGTCCGACCTGCAGCTGACGGCGGGGCGCATCACCTTCGACGCTGCCATCGGCCTCGAGGCGTCGCTCGAACCGACCGGTCGGCAAGGGCTGGCGCTGCAGGCGGTCGCGGCCGGCGCCCCGATGACGCTGCGCAACGGCGTGCGGCTCGACCTCGCCGCGCAGGCCGCGCTCACCCCCGAGGGATTGCAGGCGTCCGGCGACGCCGACGCCCGACTCCTCTTCGATGGTAGCGACTACGGGGACCTGCGCGTGCGGTTCGTCGACGACTTCCGGCTCGGCATGTCGCCGCCGGCCGTGCAGCAGGGGCGCGCGGAGCTGCTGCGCCGAGGCTCGCGCGTCGCATGGCTGGACGCGCAGGGCTTCCACGCCGACTGGCAGTCGGTCGCCCGGCTCGTCCCCGCGCGGCTGCCACTGCCGACCGAGGCGACCGCCTACCTGCAGGTGCGGGATCCCCAGGGCAACCTGCTGGTGGACTTCGAGACCACCGACGCCGGCGTGCGAGTCTTCACGCCCGGCACGGCGACGGTGGCGCTCGTCCTTCCGGTGCTCGCGCGCGGGGGAGTGACGCCGAGTCTCCAGGCCGGCTTCTCGTTCGTGGTCGATCCCGTGTCGCGTGAGGTGCGTACCGGCAGCGTGCGCGTCTCCGTGCCGGAGGCGTCACGCGACCAGTTCGACCTCTCGTCGATGGGCATCCCGTTCCGGATCGACGAAGTGGCCTACGAGCGCCGATCCGGCGGCCCGATGGAGCTGCTGCTGCGCGGGCGCACCCGCTTCGCCGACGCGACGCAAGGCCCGACGGCCGGCATCACCCTCGCGGTGAGCGCCGATGGCGACGTGTCGGGGCGGTTCGACCTGACGGGCGAATCGGTGCTGCCGCTCGACGCGGGGCCGCGCGCGCCGCGTTTCGTGCTGACCCGCCTGTTCGGCGCGGTGCAGGCGTCGCTGCGGGGGGCGGCGGGGCCCGCGTCGTTCGAGGTCGAGGCGGACGGTCGCCTCGAGCTGCCCCTCGCCACCGGGGCCCCGTGGACGGCATCGGTGGGGCTGCGGCTCTCGCCGTCCGGGGTCGTGGTCACGCGCCTGACGGCGGACCGTCCGGAGGTGGAGTCCGAACTCGGTGGGATGCGCGTGGCGTTGCGGCGGCTGCGCGCCCCTCGCATCGCCTGGGACGCCGTGCGTCGCCGCTTCGACTGGGAGCTGCAGTTCGACGTGGCGATCACTCCCACGCAGCTGCCCGGGCTGGTGCTCCCCGAGCTGCGGGACATCGTGCTGTCGAGCGGCGGGCTCGTGCTGCCCGAGACCAATGTCCCGAACCTCACGGCGGCGTCCTTCACGTGGAACGGCTTCCGCGTGCGCCCCTTGGCGTTCCGGCTCGCCCGTACCGAGATCGACTGGAGCGCGGGGACGGTCCGCGGGACGTTCGGCGCCACGTTCGACCTCGGGCTGCGGTTCGACGACGGTGCGCCGCTGCCGTCGTTCCTGCGCGGGGCCGAGCTGACCGTCCTCGGCGCCGGCTTCCGCGACGGCTACGTCGTAGGCACGATCGAGGCCCGTCCGGTGAGCGGCGGCAGTCTGCTGCTCGGCACCGCTGCGGACGGTCCGTCACTGCGCGTCACGCGCCTGGCCGGCTCGCTCGTCACGCCGATGAGCCGTGGCCTGCCGGATGATCCGGCCAAGCGGCCGCTGGTCGTCGTCACGGCCGATGCCTCGCTGTCGCTCGGGTCGTTCGGACAGTGTCCGGGTGCCTCGGCGACGGTCACGCCGCTCCCTGCCGGCAGCGTCCGGCTGCAGCCCGACGGGACGCCATCGGGCATCGTCGAGAACCTGGTGCCGCAGTGTCCGGTCTCGCTCGGCGCGCTGACGCTCGTCCCCGGGCCGAGCCAGCTCGGCTTCAACGTTCCCGCGCCCGGCGTCGAAGGGAGCGGCGAGACGATCTGGCTCTCGGGCCGCATGACGGCGCGGCTGCCGGCGACGGCATCGTCGACGGCAGCAGCGACGGCAGCAGCGACGGCAGCAGCGACACCGGTGACGGCCTCCGGATCGCTCACCGTGGACCTCGTGCGCGGCGCGGTGCTCGACGGGGCGATCGCCCTCGAGTCGCCGTTCCGCGTGGGGCTTCCTGCGACGCAACCGGTGGTGACGCTGACGGCGAAGGCCGCCCGCCTCGACCGGGACGGCTTCACGCTGTCCGGGGATGGTGGGCTCGTCAGCGGAGCCGCACCGATCGATGCCAGGGTGACGCTCGAGGACCTTCGTCTGTCAACTCGCGATCTCTCGGTGGTCGCCGGCCGCGCGGTCGTGCGGGGGGACGTCGCGATCACGGGGACATTCGGCCCCGGAGGGATTCGCCTGGCGCTCGAGTCGGGCCGGGCGCCGCTACCGACGGGCACCTATGTGCGGCTGCAGGCCCCCGAGGCGCTGGTGCTGTCCGCCGGTGGCGTGTCCCTCGAAGGGTCGGCCCGTGCCTCGCTCCGGCTGCTCGGCGAGTCGCTCGACGGGTTGCGTCTGACGTTCTCCCGGGACTTCGCGCTCTCGCTGGCCCCGTTCGCGGTGGCATCCGGCCGTGCCGACCTCTTCCGCGACGACAAGGCAGTCGCCTACCTCACGCCGGCCGGCATCTTCCCGGTGAACATCCTCGCGGCGTTGCCCCCGCTGCCGGACAGCATCGCGCTGCCGTCGTTCGACGTGGCGTACGTGCGCCTCAAGGATCCGGCCGGGCAGCTCGTGATCGATGCCGGTCTCGTGGCGGACGACCGTCTGCAGCTGGCCACGCGGCGCAATGCCCCGTTGCAGTTCGTGCTGCCGGGACTGGCGCGCGCACCGGGCGAGGCCCCGCCCGTGGTGGACGCCGACATGTCGCTCGTGGTGGACGCGCGCACGATGCTGCCCGTTTCGGGGCGCGTGAGCGCTGCGGCCCCCGCGGGCGCGCCGCCGCTGCTGTCGCTCGCCGACCGCGGCGTGCCCGTCGGTCTGCGACGTGTGACCTTCAGCGCTGATCCGGCGGGGGCGCGTGTCGTGGTGGCGGGCGACGCCGAACTCCCCGCCGCGCTGCGCAACCTGCCGGTGCGGTTCGAGCAGCTCGAGCTGACGCGGTCGGGGATCGTCGGCGCCGTCGAGGTGGGTGTCGTGGACCAGCGCTACGTCCCGGGCCGCACGCCGGTCGGCGAGGTGGCGCTGGACGAGCGCAACCCCGAGTCGTTGCGACTGGCCCTGACCGGGGCCCGCGTCGAGTTCGGCGCCACGCCGGGGCTGCAGGTGAGCGGCCGCCTCACCTCGTCGCTCTTCACGCCCCCCGGCGCGACGGGCGCGAGCGTGCTCTTCGTCCGCGGGCGCATCGGCACCACCGGTGCGGCGCTCACGGTGGATCCGCAGAGCGCGCCAGGCGGCGCACTCGCGCTCGGGCCGCTGGCCTTCACGCTCGAGCCGGTGGCGGGCCAGCCGGCGGCGGCATTCGAGGCCGACGCGACGCGCGCGCGCCTCGTGCTCTCGGGGGTGCTGCGCGTCCCGGGCCTCGGGGCCGGGCTCGAGGTCTCGGCCGCCGGCCTCGCGATCGGGACGGACGGCCTCACCATGCCGCAGCTCCGCGTGCGAGGACCGACGGGCCTCGACGTGCTGGGAACGCGCCTGCAGTTCGGGGACGAGAACGGGGCGGGCCTCACGCTGGCACTCGAGCGGACGCCGTCGAACACGTTCGAACTCGTCGCCGAGGGACAGGCGCGCCTCATGGGGTCGCCGGCGCAGGGGGCGCTGGTGCAATGTCCCGCGGCGGCGGGGGTGCCGCCGCAAGCCGTGGCCGTGTCGCTGCGGCTCGGGGGGGCGGCGGGCATCCGCGGACGCATCGACAACGCGGTCCCGCGCTGCCCCATCGCGCTCGGGCCGCTGACGCTCGTGCCGGGGGCCACCACCTTCGGCATCAACGAAGCCGTGACGGCCGGTGGCCCGCCGGTGGCGCTGTGGGCGCGCGGCGAGATGTCGGCGTCGCTCGACGTGCTCGCGGGCGGGGCGACGGGCCGCGCGAGCGGCACCCTCACGATGGACCTCGCGCAAGGGCGCATCCTCGACGGCGCACTGTCGTTCGGGGCTGCGGTCGCGCTCGACCTGCCACGCCGGAATCCGGTCTTCCGCTTCACCGGGGTGAGCGCCCGCCTCGATCGCACGGGCGTCGTCGTGGATGGCAGCGGGCAACTGCCGCTGGGCGGCGGCCTGCCACCGGTCTCGGTGCAATTCGAGAACCTCACCTTCGATGTCGCGTCGCTCGGCATCACGGCCGGTCGCGCGGTGATCGGCGCGTCCGTCGGACTGGAGGCGCGGTTGTCCGGGAGCCGCCTCGACTGGCAGGTGGTCGATCCGGCCGCTCCCGATCCGGCGGGCGCGACCTTCGCGCGGCTCGCCCTGCCGGCACAGGTTGCGATCGGGCAGGGCGGACTCGCGCTGTCGGCGCAGGCCAGTGCGCGCTTCGGCATCGCGCAGGACGCGCCGTCGGACGTGGCGGTGGCGTTCGTCGACGACTTCACGCTCGGGCTGGAGCCGTTCGGCGTGCAGCGGGGTCGTGCCGAGTTGCGCAGCGCCGCCGGACGGCGGATCGCGTATCTCGATCGGTCCGGCCTGCATCCCGACGACATCCTCGCGGCGTTGCCGACCCTGCCGCGCCGCATCGGGCTGCCGGACGAAGCCACGGCGTACCTCGAGGTGACCGACGAGCAGAATCGGTTGCGCGTCCAGTCGTCGATCGACGGCAACCACGTGCGGATCCGTCCCGTGCCCGGCTTCGGCGGCGTGCGGCTGGTGATCCCGGCCCTGCGCGAGGGCAGCGCACCGGCGCCGACGGTGGACGTCGACTTCGACCTGTTGGTGAACGCGCGGACCTTCGCGGTGATGGAGGGCGCTGTCGGCGTCACGGCACCGGACGGCCGGCCGCCGCTTCTGGCGGCGCAGGTGGCCGGGGGGGCGCTCGAGGTGCGGCAGCTCGCCTTCGCGGCGGCGGTCGGCGGCTACCGGCTGACCGCCGGGGGACGGTTGCGGCTGCCGCCGGCGCTGCAGGCGCTCGATCTACAGGTCCAGGATCTCGTCGTCGGGCCCCAGGGCCTGTCCGGCACGGTCGAGCTGGGCACCTACGACCGGACGTTCGTGGCGGGCCGTCGGGTCGTTGCCACCACGACCGTCTTCGAGGACGCGACCGACACGCTCACCCTGCAGCTGACCGGTGGGCGCTTCACGATCGCGGGCGGGCAGGCCTCGCTCGCTCTGAGCGGGCTCATGCGGGCGACGCTGTTCGCCACCGGTACCGGCCCGGCACGCCTCGTGCCTCCGCTGTTCTTCACCGGCACGATGGGCCCCGTCGGCGGTGCGCTCGACGTGGCCACGACGACGGGCACGATCCAGACGATCGCGCTCGGCCCCGCGCAGTTCGACCTGCAGGCGCTCGGCGGCCAGCCGGCGCTCGCCGCAACGGTCGGCGCCCAAGGCATGTCGGTGCGGGCCAGCGGCGTGCTGCGCGTCCCCTCGCTCTCCCCGGGCTTCCGCGTCGAGGTGGCGGCACTGTCCATGGGGACGTCGGGCGTCACGGTGGGCAGCGTGCGCGTGCAGCGGCCGGAGGACGCCGAGTTGGAGGCGCTGGGGACGAAGCTGGCGCTCAAGGATTCGACCGGGCCGTCGAACGTGTATCCGGCACTCGCGCTCGAGCGGACGCCCGGCGGTGCCTGGGTGCTCGCCGTCAATGGCCGCGTCACGCTGCGGGACGACGTCTACACCGGGTCGTCGGGGGCGTGCCGCAGTGCGCCGGGCCGCAATCAGGTCGTCACGGTGGCGATGCGCGTGGGGACGGACGGCACCTTCACCGGCCGCTTCGACGACGTGCTGCCCCAGTGCCCGATCGCCTTCGGGCCGCTCGCCCTCACGCCGGGACGCGTGTCGATCGGGGTCGGCGTGCCGCTGCCGGCCGACGCGGGCGTCGCCGCCGCTCCTGCCGCGTGGATGCGCGGGTCGATGACGGCGTCGTTCCCCGGGGCCCAGCCCGGGCAGTCGGTGACGGCCTCGGGACAGGTGTTGCTCGATCTCGCCACGCCGCGCCTGCTCGACGGCGCCGTGGCGCTCGCGCAGCCGGCGCGCATCGGGGTGCCGTTCACGAATCCCGCCCTGCAGTTCACCGTGACCCAGGCGACGATCGATCGCCGCGGGCTCGTCCTCGGCGGACAGGCGTCGCTCGCCACGGCGGCGGGAGCGGCGGTGACGGCGAACCTCGAGAACCTCACGCTCTCCCTCGCGACCGGGCAGGTCACCGACGGCCGGGCCCGCTTCACCTCCCGCGTCGCGCTGCGGGCCACGGTCGCGGCGGGCGGGCTCACGTGGGTGGCGGAGTCGCCGGACGCACCGGCACCGACGGGCAGTTATGCGCGGCTCGTGCTGCCGGGTGCAGCCGGGTTCGACCGCCACGGCTTCCAGCTCGACGGGACGGCGACGGCGGCGGTGGTCGTGGCCGACCGCCCGCTGGCGACCGCCACGGCGTCGTTCGCCGACGGCTTCACGCTGGGCCTGTCTCCCGTCGCCGTCACCGCCGGCCGCGTCGACTTCATCGCGACGCAGCGCCGCGTCGCGTGGCTCGATGCCGACGGGCTGCACCCGGACGACGTGCTCGCGTTGCTCCCGCCGCTTCCCGACTCGATCGCGCTGCCGTCGTGGGACGTCGCCTACGTGCGGCTGAAGGACCAGGACGGGAACGCCGTCGTCAGCGCCTCCGCCGCCGGGACGAACGCGTATCGCCTGACCACGCGGGCCGCGGGCCGCGGGCTGCAGTTCGTGCTGCCGGGGCTCAAGGCGTCGCCGACGGGCGTCGCGCCGGTGGTCGAGGCGTCGGTGGATGCGAACTTCAACTCGCAGACATGGGCCCTGATGTCGGGGAGCGTGGTGGCGGAGGCCCCGGCCGGCTCGCCAGCGCTGCTGTCGCTGGCATCGCAGGGGATTCCCGTCGAGCTGCGCCGCGTCGGCGTAGCGGCCGCCAGCGGCGCGGTCACCGTGACGGTCGGGGGCCGGGCGCAGTTGCCGGCGGCGCTGCGCGACCTACCGGTGCGGTTCGACCAACTGGAGCTGACGCGCGACGGCCTTCGCGGGCGGGTCGAGGTCGGCACCTACGACGCGCAGTTCGTGGCCGGCCGCCCGGTGGTGGCGAGTGTGCCGCTGCTGCAGGGAGCGGACCAGCTGACGCTCGACCTGACCGGCGCACGGCTCGAACTGGGTGGCGCGCAGCGTGGCGTGTCGCTCTCCGGCGTGGTGCGCACGACGCTCTTCGCCGCGCCCGGTGCGGCGGGGGCGCCCGTGGCGCGACCGATCTTCTACACGGGAAGCGTCACGGCCCAAGGGACGGCGTTCACGCTCGACCCGTCGCAGTTCGCGGGGCGCGAGCTGCCCTTCGGGCCGGCGACGTTCCGGCTGCAGGCGGTCGGCAACAGCCCGGCCCTCGCGCTCGAGGCGGATGCCGACGCGGTCACGCTCACCGCGAGCGGCGAGCTGCGCGTCCCGGCGATCGGGCCCGACTTCGCGATCCGCCTCGCGGGCTTCCGCATCGGGACGCGCGGCGTGGTGGCCCCGCAGGTGAGCGTGGCCGGGACGCCACCGGCGCTTACGCTCGCCGGGGCGCGGGTGACCCCCGACCCCGCAGCAATCGGCCTCGAGCGCGAGACGGACGGGGCGTGGGCGATTCGCCTGGGCGGGCAGGCACAGCTGCTTGGCGACGTGACGGCAGGGGCCCTAGCCTCGTGCCCCGGTTCGCCGGCCACCGCGCAGGCCGTCCGGCTGGACCTGCGGCTCTCCACCGCGGGCACCATCCGCGGACGCCTCGACGACGTCGTTCCGCGCTGTCCCGTGACGATCGGCGAGGTGGTCCTGACGCCGGGGACGGTCAGTCTCGGGTTCGGCGTGCCGGCGGTCGCCGGTGGGCCGGCGGTGCCGGTCTGGATGCGCGGGGCGCTGTCGCTCGACCTCCGTGCGCTCTCCGCCGAGGCGACGGGCCGCGCGACCGGACAGCTGACGCTCGACCTGTCCCGCGGCGTGGTGCTCGACGGCCGGCTCGACCTCGGTGCGCAGGTGGCCCTCGACTTGCCGCGGCAGTCGCCGCTGCTGCGCTTCCGCGATGTGCGAGCCGCGCTCGATCGCACGGGGCTGACCTTCTCCGGCGTGGGTCGCCTCGCGATGCCGGCCGGTCTCGACCCGGTCACCGCGACCTTCACCGACGTGGTCGTACCCTTCGCGCAGCCGCGCATCGCGTCGGGGAGCATCCGCGTCGAGGGGCGCGCGGCGGTGCAGGTGCGGCTCGATGCCGGGGCGTTCACGTGGGAGGTCGTGCGGCCGGACGCGGCCCTGCCGACGACGACGTTCGCGCGGGTGGCCGTCCCGGGGGCCATCACGGTGGACGCCGAGGGCGTGCACTTCGCCGGTGAGGCGATCGCGCGCTTCTCGGCCACGGGCACCGGCACGCCGAGCGACGTCACCGTGCGCTTCACCCCCGACTTCGCCGTGGGCCTCGCGCCCGTGGCCGTGCAGGGCGGACGAGCCGAGCTGTGGGCGCGCTCGTCGCGGGTCGCCTATCTCGATCGCACCGGCCTGGTGCCGGTGAACGTGGTCGCCCTGCTCGACGACGTGCCGGACGTCCTGCAGCTGCCGGATTCGAACACCGCGTACATCCGGATCCGCAGCGCCGACGCGCGCCGCGATTTCCTGTTCGACGTGAGTGTCTCGGGCAGCAGCATGCTGCTGCGGACGTGGCCCGGCCAGCGGGTGCCGCTCGTCCTGCCCGCGCTGCGGTCGGCGGGCGGGGCGGTGCCCGAGGTGCAGGTCGCATTCGACGTGACCGTCAACGTCGCCACCCGGCAGGTCACCGAGGGTGGCGTATCGGCGCTGGCCGCCGACGGTGCCCCGGCGCTGGTGTCGCTGGCGTCGCTCGGGGTTCCGCTCGAGGTCCGGCAGCTCGGCTTCGCCGCCGGCCCGGCCGGCTATCGCTTCACGGTCGGCGGCCGGGCCGAGTTGCCGCCGGCGCTGGCGTCGCTGCCGCTCGAGGTCCGCGACGTCGAGGTGGGGCCGCAGGGCCTGCGCGGTACGGTCGAGCTGGGGACCTGGGACGCGACCTACATCGCCGGTCGCACCGCCGTCGCCTCGGCGACGCTGTGGAGCGACGGCAAGGATACGCTCGCGATCGCGCTGACCGGCGCGCGGCTGACGCTGGCGGGGGCACAGAGTTCCCTGGGCCTGAGCGGCCGCCTGCTCGCCACGCCGTTCGCCGATCGCAGCGCGGATCCCTCGGCACCGGTGCCGCCGCTCTTCTTCACCGGGACCGCGTCGCGGGCGGGGGCGCAGCTCGCTGTGGCGCTCACGGGGCCGGGGGCCCCGCTGATCAGGGCCGGCCCGCTCGAAGTGGCACTCGCCTCGGTGGGCGGTGCTCCGCCGCTGGCGTTCACGGCGAACGCCCAGCGAGCGGCACTGGTGCTGAGCGGCGAGGCGCGCATCCCGTCGCTGAGTCCCACCTTCGCGCTGCGCGTCGGCGGCTTCGCGGTGGCGACCGACGGCATCAGCGTCCAGACGGTGCAGGTGGCGTCGCCGACGGCGGCCGAGTTCGAGGCGTTCGGCCGCAAGCTGTCGTTCAAGGACACGACGGCCGGCGGCCCCGAGCCGGTGTACCCGACGGTCGGACTGCGTCGGCTGGCGTCCGGCGCGTGGGAGATCGCCGTCAACGGGCGCATCACCATTCGCGACGACCTCGCGGCCGGGAGCTTCGCCTCGTGCTCGGCATCGAGCGGGGTGCGGGCCCAGGTCGTGGGCGTTGACCTGCGCGTCTCGACGGCCGGTGCCTTCGCGGGCCGCTTCGACAACGTCGCGCCGCGCTGCCCGCTGTCGTTCGGGGCGGTCACGGTGACACCGGGCGTGGTGTCGATCGGCATCGGGGTCCCGGTGCCGTCGGGCCGCACGACGGACCGGACGCCGGCGGCGTGGCTCGACGGGACGGTCTCGGTGGACCTGCCCGCGCCATCGGGGACCGGCACGACGCGCTTGACGGGCTCTGCCCTCTTCGACCTCGCCTCGCCCGCGCTGCTCGACGGATCGATCGCCACCGCCCAGCCGGTGCGTATCGGCTTTCCGGCAGCGAATCCGGTCTTCACGTTCGACCTCACGCAGGGCCGCATCGACCGACGCGGCATTGTCCTGAGCGGGCAGGGCACGCTCGCCAGCACGACGGGTGCGACGGTGCGCGCAACGTTCACGGACCTCGCCCTGGCCTTCGACGGACTCGTGGTCACCGGCGGCAGCGCGCGACTCGACAACAGCGTGGCGCTGACGGCGACGGTCGGCGATTCGGGGCTGCGCTTCAGGGCGGAGGCGGCCGGTGCACCGGCACCGGGCGGGACGTACGCGCGACTCGTGCTGCCGAGCGCGGTGACGTTCGGGGCCGCGGGGCTCGGGGTGGCGGGCACCGCGAGTGCGGCGCTGGTCGTCAACAATCAGTCCTTCCTGCAGGCCGATGCGGTCTTCCGCGACGGCTTCACGCTGGGGTGGTCGCCCGTGGCGGTGTCGGCCGGAGCCGTGGACTTCCGCACGTCGAACCGGACGGTGGCGACCCTCGATGCTCAGGGGCTGCATCCGCAGGACGTGCTGGTGGTGGCGCAGAACGTGATTCCCGACTCGATCGCGATCGGCGGCGGCTTCGACGTCGCCTACGTCCGGCTGAAGCAGGGCGGCAACCTGTTGGTCTCGACGGGCTACGACGTGCCGACGCAGCGGCTGACGATCAGCACGCTGGCCGGCACGGAGGGCATCCCGCTGGTGCTGCCGTCGCTCCGTCCCGAGCCGGGACAGCCCGTGTCGCTGACGAACGCCCCGCGGATCGTGCGGGTGCGCGGGTCGCTGACGACGCACCTGCCGACGGGGCAGTTCGTGTCCGGCGAGCTGGGCATCAAGGCGGCGGCCGGTCAGGCGATCCCCGGACTCGACCAGCTCGGGCTGCCCATCACCATCGACAGCATCGGCGTCGCCTCGGTGTCCGGGCAGTGGACCGTGGGGATCAGCGCGGCGGCGAAGCTGCCGGCCCCGCTCTCGAACCTCAACCTGCGTTTCGACAACCTGACACTGGGTCCGCAGGGCATCAGCGGTGCGGTCTCGGTGGGCCACGTTGACAACGCGTTCGTCGCGTCGCGGCCGGCGCTGACGACCGCCTCGTTCCAGTCGAACGGCGAGGAAGCGCTGGGGCTCGATCTCACCGGCGCGCGGCTCGAATTCTCCGCCGGAACGCCGCCGACCATTCGCCTCGTGGGTCGCTTGCGTTCGGCGCTGTTCCCGGGCGCCGAGGGGGCCGCCGCCCCGCTGTTCGTCACGGGGACGGCCGGCCCATCCGGTGCCTCCCTGACCGTGTCGCAGACCGCCACCGGCGGCCAGGGGCTGCCGATCGGTCCGGCGTTCCTCAACCTCACGACGGTCACGGCTGCTGTGCTGCAAGGCGACTTCCGGGTGACGCTCGACGGGACGCTCACCGTGCCGGCGGCGTCGAACACCTTCGTGGTCGCCGTGAACGGGCTGGTGCTCTCCACGCGCGACGGGATCAGTGCCCCGACCATGTCGCTGTCCGCCGCGAACGGGCCGCAGGTGACGCTGTTCGGCCTGCAGTTCCGCCTGCAGGACCAGACGGTGACGACGAACGGCCAGCCGCAGCTCTACCGGGCGGTCGCCTTCCGACGGGTGGGGCAGCCGAGGGTCGCGGAGGTCGAGCTGGCGGGGACGGTGACGTTCCTCGAGGCGAACAACACGTCCACGTTCTACGGACTGACCGTGCGGACCGACGGCACCGTCGGCCTCGCGGGGGCGAACCTGCTCAGCCGTCCGATCGACATCGTCGCGAATCAGGTGCGGCTCAAGACCGCGAGCATCGCCAACAACGCCCTGAGCGTGACCGTCGGCGTGCGACTGCCGGCCCCGCTGGATTCGCGCGGCGAGCAGGATGCGTCGGTCACGCTGAACCGTGACGGGACCGTCCAGGGATCGGCGCTCGTCTCGGTCGTGGCACCGGAGCCGACGTTGACCGCGGCCCCGACTCCCGGTCGCCGCTGGGCCGTCGGGCCGGCCACGATCCACCTGCGGGCGCTCGACGTGAGCTTCGACTTCTCGTCGCAGTTCCGCACCAACTCGTGGGCCCGCGCCGCCTTCGACGTGTACCTTGGCCCGCCGCGCCAGGGGACGCCCAGCGACCCCGCGCCCCGCATACGCATCGGCGAGCTCGGGGCGAACGACCGCACGCTGTCGGGGTTCAGACTCGGATTCGACGGCACGCCGCTCGTCGATGGCGTGTCGTCGGCGGGCGAGTTCACCTTCGACTTCCAGGTGCTGAAGCTGAAGGTCAAGGGAGTCTCGGCGCCGGCGGTCACGCCGAACCTCTCCCTGTCGGCCAACGACACGCTGGTCAGGTTCTCCGGCGACCTGTCCGTCAACCTCGGATCCACGGTCAGCGGCAGTCTGGTGTTCGAGGACTTTGCGGTCCTCAAGTCGGGGGCGGTGGCCATCAAGCCCGGCGGCATCAGGACCGGGACCTTCACCATCGCCAGCGTCGTCACGGCGACCGTCAAGGATCCGATCTGGAAGACGTCCACCACGCCGTTCAAGGCCGCGATCAGCCGGGCATCGGCCCCCAAGCAGGTGTCGAAGGACGCACCGGCGGACTCCAGCGAACAGATCGACGTGCTGACCCAACTGGAATTCGCGGCCAGCGTGGACATCCTGCCCGGCACCGGCAAGGGAGGAGGGGCCGCGTTCTCGGGAGGCATCGAGAAGTTCCAGCTGCTCGGCAAGGCCGGCGGCGGGGTCGTCGTGAGCCTGCGCGGCGCGACCATCAAGATGCCGGAGGCCGGGCTCGATGTCTCGGGGAACTTCTTCCTCAACACCTTCCCGACGCCGGGTGACTTCGATCTCGAAACATCGCTGTCCGGCACGGTCTCCAAGCTCGGCTCGGTCAAGCTCTTCGGCGTCGTCGAGTCGCGAACGACGGGCCCCGAGCCGCTGCGCGCCGGCATCTTCGTCGCCGCCAGCATCGCGGGCGGCGTCACGCTCGTGCCGCCGGTCCCGGTGGCTTCCCTGCTGGAGTTCGGCGGCGGGTTCTTCTACAAGCCGCGGACCGAGTGGATCACCTCGGTGCAGGACCTGGCGCAGGTCCCGCAGACCCCCGCCGAAGGGATGGCGATGCTCGCCGGCCCGAAGGGGACCCCGACGTTCGCGCTCATGCTCTACGCCAAGCTGGCGGCCCCGCCCACGCCGCTGTCGGCTGTCACGGGGCGCGTGCTGCTGACGGTCACCGACGCCGGTCTCGCCCTCAATGGCCGCTTCGTGTTCCTCTCGCAGGATCGCGGCCTGCAGGCGGACGGGACGCTGACCCTCGGGTTCAGGCCGATGCAGTTCTACGGGACGCTGACCCTGCGGGGCTGCTTCGGCGAGATCGAAGCGAAGGTCTGCGACGGCCTGGTGCCCAATCCCGGCCGGACCGTGACGGCGGCGGACAAGGACGCCATTCGCCGCAAGACCGCGGTCGTCCTCGAAGGCAGCGTGACCGCCTACGTCTTCGCCGATGGACGGTGGGCCGTCGTGGGCAGCATTGATGCCACGGTCGCGGGGCTGATCAGCGGCAGCGCACGGTTCGCGGTGCAGCCGGCGGGCATGTACTTCAACCTCAAGATCAAGCCGCTCGCGATGGCGATCCCGCTCCTGGAGGTGGATACGATCTCCATCCGGGCGTTCTGGCTGCGGGACGAGGACCTGCTTGGCGCCGCCGGGCGCGTGAAGGTGACTTTGAAGCCGTTCGGGCTGACGCTCGTCGGCATCGACATGACCGGTGCCCTCCTCGTCCGGCCGGTCTTCAAGGTGTATGCGGCCGTCGAGGTGTTCGTGGGCCCGATCCCCATCATCCTGCCGGAGCGCGCGGCGATCGGCGTCTGGGCCAGTCTCTCGCCGGCGGACGGCATACGGGGCGGGCTCGGCAAGGACCCGCAGATGGAGGCCTTGCTCAAGCGCACCGAGGCGATCGCCGACGAGCTGGACCGGGCGCGGAACAGCACCGAGGCGGAACTCGCCGCCGTGCCGGAGATGGAGCCGCTCTACTCCGACACTGAACTCGCGGCGGCCTTCGAGGCCAGCGTCGGGGACATCCGGCAGATCATGCGGATTGCGAGTTCCTCCCCCGGGGCGGTCTTCAGTATCCTGGCGTTGTACACCTATCTGTGCGGCGTCGAGGAACTGCCGGGGCGGCCGAACCCGTGCGGGGAGCCCGGCGGTCCGTACCCGGGCTCGGGGAACTTCGTCGCGGCCCTCGACACGACCGGTGAGGGGCTGGTGCGCGACAGTCTCCGGGCCGCCGTCGTCGCCATGAACGACCTCCGCCCGGCACTGCAACAGGCGCGCGCCGCGGCAGGGGCGCTGACGAACCGGCTGACGCCGTTCGTCCCGAGCTTCACCGTGCCGGCCATCGACACGACCGCCGTCCAGGGGGACACCAGCGACGTCGTCTCGTCCGCCCCTCCGTCGTCGCTCGCTGGCAGCAAGGGCGAATCGGGGCTCGGACCGCTGAACGAGACGATAACGGCCGCCCAGTTGGTCAGTGGCCCGACCATGTCTGCACGACCCGACGCCGTTCGGAATAACGCCGCGACAGCCGCGACGTCCGATGCGCAGGGCGCGGCGGTCGCCGCGGGCACGAGACTCCGGATCGACGAGCTGGAGCAGGTGCTCGCGTCGGTCCGTGGCGCGACGCGCAGCGCCGCGTCCGGCTCGCTCATGGCGACCGCGTCCGCCTACGCGGCCGTCGTCACCCGCATCGACCGCGTCCTGGGACAGGTCGGCAATCATCTCGCCCGGCGTCGCAACGAGTTCCGGGGTGAAGTCGCCGCGCTGGACGCCGACCGCCCGCTGGCCAGTCAGTCGATCGCCGCCCGGACCTCGACGTTGAATGCCGGCGAAGTCACGCGTCTCATCACCCAGCGGACCGACCGGCTGCAGGCGCTGACGCAGAAACCGCCGGCGGCGCGTCCCACCGGTGCGACCGACGCGATGTACGCCAACCAGCTCGGCGAAGACCTCTGGTGGGGCACGTTCCGGGCGGGCTACGAATCGGCACGCAAGTCCACCGACAGTCTGCTGGTGGCGCTCGAGACCCGCCGGGCGACGAGCTTCGGCATCGCCAGAGCCAATGCCATGCGGCTGGCGGCGGCCCTCGACCGGCTCAACCAGGTGCAGGCCGATGCCGCCGGCGCCTTGTACGATCTCTACGATCGCATCCTGCTGACCGACGGCACGCTGACGCCCGCGCAGGTCGCGACGTTCACCACCCGCAAGGCGGAGCTCGCCCGCGAGCTCACCGTGCCGACGGTGTCGGGCTTCCAGGTGACCACGTCAGTCGATGGGTACCTCGTGACGACCACCTATCGCTGGAACGCCCAGCATCCTGACGGGATCCACGAGTTCCAGATCCGGGACAACGTGGCGGGGACGGCAACGGGCTTCATGTCGCTCGGCGCGCCGACCACCTTGCGAGGCGGTGTCACCAACCAACGGGCCGCCGCCGGTTCTGCGACGCAGCCGTCGGTCGCCGCCGGATCCGTGCGCACCGCCACCTTCACCACCTGGCGCGCCGCTCGTGTCGGCAATCCGCCGCCGCCGAGCGGGCTGGTCACCGTGGCGGCGCGGGGAGGCGCCGGCTATCGCGGACAGCAGAGCGGGGTCGTCACCCTCCCCGTCGTGCGGTGGGACGCCTCGACGCAGGTGAGGCCGACGACCACGACCGCCGGGGCCGACGTCACCCCCCCTGCCTTCGTGCTCGCCCCGCGTTGGGAGGGCGGGCGACGGCAGGCGACGACGCCGTTCGTGACATGGGTCCGGGATCCGCGCGACGTCATCCTCCGCTGGGATGCGCGCGATCACGAGTCGGGCATCCGCGACAGCCGCCTCACCCTGTTCCGTGCGAGCGGCTTCATCGACAAGTCGGTCGCGTCGTCCTCGTCCTTCACGCTCCTCGAGAACGCGCGCTCGGTCGGCGGCCGCCAGTGGATCGGCCTGCCGAGTCTCGACCTGCGCGAGGATGCCCCGCCCATTCACGTGACGGTCGAAGTCGAGAACGGCAGCGGGATCCCCACCGCCGCGATGAGCGACGGCGTGGCGCTCGATACGACGGGGCCCGCGTGGCCGGCCAATGCGAGGTTCGTCGAGAACGCGCTCGCCATCGGCAGCGGCTCTGGCGGCACACTTGGCGGCACACTTGGCGGCACACTTGGCGTCACACTTGGCGGCACACTTGGCGGCACCCCCGGGACCGTGACCGGATTCCCGCGCTCGACGGGGACCCCCACCGCACCCGCGCGCCTCGGCGACGCCTGCCTGGGCATGCGGCCGACGATGATGCCGCTCCGGTCCGCGGCACCCGCGCCGGCCGTGGTCTCCTTCAGGGTGCCCACCGCCACCGATACCCGCTCGGGGGTCCAGCGTTTTGCCTGGCGGCTCGACACCCTGCCGGTGGCGGCGTACGACTCCGCGACGTGGCAGGCGGACACGTGGCAGACGCTGCGCTCCCTCGATGGCCCGAGCGCTTCCACGATGGACCCCGGCACCTGGGCCCGCGCCCGACGCGCCTTCGAACGGGACTGGACACTCTACGGCGTCGCGCTCGACGTGGCCGGCAACGTCTCGCCCGTCCTTGCCTCCACGCCCTTCCGATTCCCGGATCCGACCGGGCCGGCCGACCCGGTCTATTGCGCGGATCTCGTCTCCGCCGGGACCTTCGTCCTCTCTCCCCTGCGGCTGTCGCGGGACAACGAGACCGGCGTCGCCGGCTACCGGTACGGCATCTGGGACGTCACCGCGAACGCATGGGTGCGCGAGCTTCCGGGGGGAGCGGCCGTTGACTGGCCCTCGCTGGTCTCGGGCATCAGCGTCAACCTGCCGCCGGTGGGACTGACGGACGGGCACAGCTATCGCGTCGCGCTGCAGGCCGTCAACGGCGCCGGGCAGGCCTCCGTTTACGGCGCGGCCGGTGACATGCTGTGGGACGGGTCGGTGCCTGCGACCCCGACCATCGCGTCGGCGAGACTGCCGTGGCTCGCGAGCTGCGGCACGGTGAGTTCTGGCACGCGCTGCCTGAACGCGAGCTTCGCGGCACCGGCGGATCCCCACTCGGGACTGCTCGAGATCGAGTGGCGATTCCACTGGAACGTCCTCGCGGCCTTGTGGGGCACCCCGGCGCCGAGTCTGGGCGGAACGCTCACCCCCGGGGCGACGTCCCTCTCGGTGGCCGTGCCGACGGGCGACGCGAGTCAGGCCGCGCCGGTCTTGATGATCCGGAGCCGTAACGGGGCGGGAATGTGGTCGGACTGGGCATCCCGTGGCATCGTGATCGAGCAGGGGCCGCCCTCCATGCAGTTGCCCGATGGCACCACGGGGGCGGTCATGAGGGATCGGGCCGCTGCGACGGCCACGTCCGGTGCCGGCATGACCACGTCCGGCGCCCGCGCGACCACGTCCACCCGCCAGGGCTGGCCGCCATGACGCGAGTACGGATGCGTCCAGCTGCGGCGTGCGCGCTCGGCCTTTTGACGGTCGGCACCGCGGGGGCGTTCCCTGCGGCCGTGCGGGCGCAGGTGCGGACCCTGTCCGCGATCCCCGCGAGCGATTCGATCGTGTTGATCGTCGCCGGGAGACTGCCGTATCGCTTCGGATTCAGGGTCGAGCGACGTGCCTCGCCCGCCGGTCCGGCAACCGGTGCCGGGGAATGGCGGCCGGTGTACCCGGGGATCGTGCGCGCGGTCCGGGAGCCCGCAGACGCCATCGCCCTCATCGGCGATCGCATGGAGACGGTGCAGCTGGCGACGGGGGCCCTCGTCGAGCTCGAGGCGATTCGGCGGCTCGAGGTTGACGCCGGTCTCGGGACATTGCTCAGTGCCTTGGTGCCGGCGGTCGGGCGGGTCACGGCGCGGCGGCTCGTCGATACCGCCGTCGCACCGGGCGCGGCCTACGAATACCGCGTGACGGTCCTCGGACCGGACGACGCGCCGGACGGTTCGCCGTTCCTCCGTCGGGCCGTGGCGGCCCCGCTACCCACGCCATCGGTCACCGCGCTCGCGGCGCGCACGTCGCGCGACGCGGTGACGCTCACGTGGCGCTATCCCGAGTTCGCCGATGGCGCCGACGCGGTGCTCGGCTTCCGGGTGCTGCGGCAGGTCTCCGGTGACAGCGCGCGGACGCCACTGACGATTCTCCCCGTCCTCCGCACGGCGAAGCAGCCGTACCTGTTCGTCGATCGCGATGTGATCGGCGGCAGCCGCTACACCTACCTCGTCGTCCCCGTTGACGGGGCCGGTGTCGAGCCGGGTGGCGCGGCGCGCATCGGCGTCGCGTTCGGCGACCGGGAACCGCCGCCCGTCCCGCGCGAGGTCGTCACGCAGCCCGGACAGGAGCGCGTGCGCGTCGTCTGGGCGGCGGCCCCGACCCCGGACGTCGCGGGCTACGTCGTCGAGCGATCGGTCGGCGGGACGCGCGTCTGGACGCGCCTCACCCGGGGCACGATCCCCCGCGACGTCCCCGAGTTCACGGACACGGTCGCACGGGCGGGCGACGTCTACTTCTACCGGGTGGCGGCGGTGGACTCGGCCGGCAACCTGGGGCCCTTCACCTCCGGCATCTCGGCCACGCCGTATGACGCCGAGCCCCCACCGCCTCCCACCGGCGTGACGGTCACCGCCGCACGGCGTCGCGTCACCGTGCGCTGGACGCCGTCGACCACGCCCGGCGATCGCGGCGCTTACATCTACCGTGGGCCCGTCGGGCAGCCCGACCAACAGATCACTGCGGTGGCGATTCGCGGCGGCCTGTTCATCGACTCGTCGAGCGCGGTCGTCCCCGGACGCCGGCTCGTGTACCGGGTCGTCGCCCTCGACCGCTTCTACAACCAATCGAAGAGTCCCGGGGACACCGTCCAGGTCCCCGACGACGAACCGCCCGCTCCTCCGGGTCCGCTCGTGGCTACCGTCCGCCCCGACGGCTCCGTCGAGTTGCGCGTCACCGCCAGTGCGTCGCTCGACGTCGCAGCCTACGAACTCGCGCGCGAGCGCGGCCCGCAGGGCTCGGTCTCCGTGCCGCTGGGGCGCCTGCCGGTCGGGGCCCCGCTCGTCGCTCGCGATTCCGGTCTTCGCATCGGCGATCGGGCCGTCTATCGCGTCACCGCGATCGACAGCGCCGGCAACCGCAGCGCGCCGATCCGGGACTCGGTGTCGCTCGTGGACAACGTGCCCCCGTCGCCCCCCCGGTTCGCGGCCGCGACGCTGCAGCCCGGCGGCGTCCGCGTCGAATGGGAACGCGTCGTGCACCCGCGACTCGCCGGATACCACGTCTATCGCTCCACCGCCGCGGCGGGCGGCTACGGGCGCATCACCCGGGCTCCGGTGACGGCGCTGCAGTTCGTCGATCCGGCCGGTACCGCGGCCAGCTTCTACGTGGTGCGGGCGGTCGATGTCGCCGGGCATGAGAGCGATCCGAGCCCCTGGGCCCGCGCGGAGCGACGGCCATGAGGCGACCGCGGGCACTGGTGGTGCCGACCATGCTGTTGGCCGTCCTCGACGCCGCTGCCGTCCCGGTCGCCGGCGGACAGCCGCGCGATCCGCGCTCGGCCGTCGCGACGGCATTGACGACCCGCGACGAGGGGATCCGGCGTGTGGCACTCGATGGCGCGTCAGCGGCAGCGTTGGGCGGGATCGAGGAGGCCGAGCGAAAGCTGCTCGGCGCCGTCACCGGCGAGCGCGTATCGGCCGATACGGCGGCCGCCCGCCTGCGCGACCAGAGCGTCGAGGCGCTTCGCATGGCGCTCGACGGTTATGCCGCGGCCGGCGCATGGGGAGACCGTCGCTTGCGCGTCATTGCCGCGCTGTATCCGCGCAACGCGACCATCCTCGGCCACGCCGCCGACCGCGCCATGCGAATCGGCCTCGCCGACTCGGCGGGCCGACTGTACCTCGTGCTCGCGCGGCGGGACCCCGCCGCGGTGGCGTGGCATCGCGGCCGCGCCCGCGCGGCGGCCGCGACCGGACGACAGGCGGCGGCGGCCGCGGCATGGGTCACGGTCCTCGAACTCGAGCCGACGGACGAGACGGCGTTCCGGTCGCTCGTGGGGCTGGCCCCGGAGTACCCGCTCGAGCGGCTGCTGATGCAGGTGCGCCGACTGCGGCAGCGGCGCCCGAAGGACGTCACGCTGCTCGACCGCGAGGTCGAGGTCCTGCAGCGCATGGGGCGGCTCGACGAGGCACAGGCCGTGGCGCGCTCGCGCGCCGGGGGCGCCGAGTGATCCGACGCCTCCGGCGACGCCCGGCGACCGCCATTGGCGTGTTCGCCGCTTGCATGCTCGTGCCCTGCGCGGCCGCGATCGCGGCTCCGCGCGGTGTCTCATCCCGGGGGGAGCGGCGGGACACCGTCCCGTCGTTCGTCGGTGATGGGCGACGCGATCGCCTTGCATCGGCGGACTCGGTGCGGCGTCCCTCCCTTCGCGACAGCGCCTGCGCCGCTCCGTGTGCTCGACCCGCCGATGGGCCCGGGGCCGCGGCGTCCGTCGCCGCAGAGCAGGCCGCGACCGTGCGGTCGTTGATCGGACCGTCAGCGGTCATCCGGTCGCGTTGGGGTCCGGCTCGTACGGTCCCCCGAGCGGCGATCGGCGCCGACTCCACGTGGCGGTCCCGCGCCGCAGCGACCAGAGCGGCTCCCGCCACGGCCACCCAGCCGCCGCCGCGCGACCCGCGTGCGATGCGGGCCCTCTACGGCGTCGCCCGGCAGCGCGTCCATGGCGACGTCAACCTGACAGGTGAGGCCTACGGCAGCGTCGGCCAGCCGGGTCGCCGCCCGGGGAGTTCGTGGCGCGCCCAGGTGTCGCCTCGCATCGACCTCGGCTTCGGCATCTCCGCGACCGCCGACGCGCTGTTCTCCTCCGAAGGGACGCAGCTGCGGCAGAACATCAACCAGGCCGGATTCAACCCGGAGTGGAGCTGGGGCAAGCTCTACCTCGGCGACTTCTCGCGACCCCTGACCCAGTACACGGTGCAGGGTGTGCGGTCGCGCGGGGCAGGGCTCGACCTGCGCTTCGGCGGGTGGCAGGCGAATGTGCAGACGGGGCGCACCCAGCGTGCCGTCTCGCGGCCCGGCGACCAGCTCGTCTTCGAGCGCCGCCTGTCGGCCGGCAACCTCGAATGGCGCCACGGAAGCGGGCTCGGCGTCGGCGTTTCCGTGGCCCATGCCAAGGACAACCCGAACTCGGTCGAGCGCAACCTGCTCATCGCGGATTCCCTCGCGCTCGACTCGCTCGTCGCCGACACGCTGCTCGACCCGTTCCGCCCGCGGCCGCAGGCGTCCACGCGCCCTCAGGAGAATCTGGTCGGCGGTCTCGCACTCGAGCTTCCGCTCTTCCGCCAGACCCTGCGCCTCAAGGGCGAGGTGGCCGGCGCCCTGCTGTCGAGCGACATCACGCGGCCGCGTATCGCTGACGGGGCAGGGGGCGCGCTGGACGTGCTCGATCCCCTGATGCCCTTGCGGCTCTCCACCCACGGCGACGTCGCGTGGAACGGCGAGGCCCAGCTCGCCCTCGGCGGCGTCTCGCTGCGCGGTCAGGTCGAGCGCATCGGTCCCGGGTACACATCGCTCGGGCTCGGCTACCTGATCGGCGACCGCCGCTCGTGGATGCTCGGCGGCGCCGTCCCGTTCCTCGGCGCGCGCGGCACCTTGTCGCTGCAGGCGCAACGCATGGCGGACAACGTCCTCGGCCAGAAGACGTTCACCACCGGACGCGACAACTACGTCGCGGCGATCAGCGTGCGGCCGGTCGAGTCGGTGAGTCTCTCGGCCAACGCGCTCTACAATCTCGTCGGCAACGATGCCCCGGACGACAGTCTCCGGCGGGACGTGCGGATGCTGTCGCTCAACACCGGCGCCGGTCTCACCCATGGCGTCTTCGGCCGCAGGGCGACGACGACCCTCGCATGGACGTTCCAGCGCACCGATGACGCGGCGCCGCGCCCTCTGGCCCCCGACGTGACGGTCCAGAACGTCACCGTGAGCGAGCAGGTGAACCTGACCGATGCCATTGCGCTCGCGCCCTCGCTGTCGTGGGCGGTGACGGCACCGGCCGGGGGCACGGCGCAGCGCAATGCGTTCGTCGGCTTCCGCGCGCAGGCCCGCGGGTGGAAGGACCGGCTCAACTCGTCCGCTACGCTCTCGCGGACCTTCACCGCCGGCCGCCAAGTCACCGCGGCGCGGGTTCAGGCCACGTGGCAGCTGCCGTACGAGGCGTCGCTGCTGCTGCAGGGGCGCTGGAACGCCTACTCGGCGTTTGCCACGCGTCCCGCTTTCCGCGAATCGTTCCTGACGCTGGCGATGTCGAGGCCCTTCTGATGACGAGGACCGGGCGGGCGATCGGGTGGCTGCGCCGGTGGCGCGGCCTCGTCGCGGCGGCCGCCATCGGGGCCACCGGCATCTCCTGCGCCGAGTACATCGCCTCCCCCGAGGATGCGGTCACCCGGCGCGTCCGCACCGCCCGACTCTCCACCACCCCCCTCACCCTCGACGACGGCGCCTCCACCCGCCTCACGCTCGAACTCCTCGACCAGTTCGGCGTCGCCTTCCAGGACATCCCCGAAGGCACCACCATCAGCTGGGAATCCGGCGACACGACGCGCCTGACCGTCACCGACGACGGCACCGTCACCGCCATCCGCAGCGGCGTCGCCTCGGTGACCGCCCTCGTCCGCACCCTCGGCGTCCTGCGCGCGACGGCCCTAGTCACCATCCGGCAGGTCCCCGATCGCCTCGAGCGCGTCGCCGGCGACGCCCAGACCGGCCCCGTCGGCGATCCCCTCCCGCAACTCCTCGCCGTGCGCCTGCTCGACCGTCGCGGCGATCCCGTCCCCGACGCCGAGGTCCGCTTCACGTTCGACCGCGACGCCGGCGGCACCGGCCTCACGACCGCCCGCACCGACGCCACCGGCGTCGCCCGCGCCACGTGGACACTCGCTGAACGGGTCCTCGGTGCGCAAAGGGCGACGGCGGAGACGCCGAGCCTGCCCGGCACCACACTCGCCTTCGGTGCCACCGCGCGCGCCGGTCCGGTCGCGACGCTGCTCGCGATCTCCGGCGGCGGCCAGACCGGTGCCATCGAAACCCCGCTGCCGCAGCCGCTCGTCGCACGCGCCATCGACCGCTTCGGCAATCCGGTGGCGGCGGCGTCGATCGCCTTCGCCGCCAACGCCGGGCAGGGGACCGTCACCCCCGCGCAGGCCACCGCCGACGCCGACGGTCGCGCGAGCGCCACGTGGACGCTCGGCTCCACGTCGGGTCCCGTGCAGGCCGCGGCCACCAGCGGCAGCGCCGTGCCCGCGCGCTTCGACGCGACGGCCACGGCTGGTGCCGTCACGCAGGTCGTCGCGTCGCCGCGGACCGTCACCCTCGGCGCCTTGGGTGCCACGGTCGCGCTCTCCGCCGTGCCGCGCGATGGACGCGGCAACGTCGTCGCAGGCGCCGTCATCGAGTACCGCTCGCTCGACGAGGCAATCGCCACCGTCGGCGCCGACGGCACCGTCACGGCCGTGGCCAACGGCGAGACCCGCATCATCGTCACGGTGCAGGGTCGTGAGCCGGTCCTCGTCCGCGACGAGGTCCCCGTGACCGTCGCGCAGGTTCCCGCCTCGGTCGCCGTCCTCCCGGCCACCGGCACCGTCGCTGTCGGCGCCACGCGACCGTTCGAAGCGGTCGTCCGCGACGCGGGCGGAGCCGCGATCTCCTCCCCCACCGTGACGTGGAGTTCGAGCGCCCCGACCGTCGCCGCCGTCTCCGCCACGGGGATCGCCACCGGCGTGGCGGCGGGCACCGCCACGATCACCGCAACGGTGGACGGCACCACCCCCGCGCTGAGCGGAGCGGCCACCCTGACGGTCGCGGCCGCGTCCTCCGTGGCCGTGACGATCACGCCGGATCCCGTACCGACGCTGACCGCTGTCGGCGCCGGGGCGACCCTCACCGCCGCCGTCAGCGACGGAGGCACGGCGGTGCCGGGAGCCGCCGTCACGTGGACCTCGCTCGACCCGACGGTCGCGACGGTCAGCGCGACCGGCCCCCTCACCGCGACCGCCACGGCCGTCGCCGGCGGCCTGGCGCGAATCGTGGCCACGGTCCAGTCGGTCACACCGGTCGTCGCCGACACGGTGATCGTCCCCGTCCAGTTGGCGGCGGCGGCGATCGAGATCGTCCTCGGGCCCGACGCCGATACGTACGCCTTCGGGACGGGTCCCGTCACGGCGACCCTCGTGGTGCGCGACATCGGCGGCGGCACGGTGGACGTCACGGCCGACCTCGCCGTGGATCGTCCGGAGGTCTTCGGCGTGACGCGCACGGGGCCCCGCACCTTCACCCTCTCGCGCGGCAGCGGGACCGGTGCGGTCGTCCTGACGGCCACGGTGGGGGCCGTCACCGCGACGAGCACCCGCACCGCGATGCCTCTCGTCGCTCTGCGCGACGACGGCGGGCCCGACGCCTCCTGCTCGGTGCGCAACGGTCGCGTCTTCTGCGTCGGTCGCCGGGGGCAGGGGACGAACCCGAACGCCGGCTTCGCCGACGGTACCAACGTGAACCGCGTGCGCGAGGCCGAGGTGGCCCTGCCGGCGGGCAACTGGCGGCAGGTCGGCGTCGGCTTGGGCTTCGCCTGCGCCCTCGACGACCTTGGCCGCGTCTTGTGCTGGGGTGCCAACTACGCCGGTCAGCTGGGCGACGCCACCACCACCGACCGCTTCCTCACGCCACTGGCGGTGAGCGTTCCCGGCCCGTACGTCGCGCTCGACGTCGGGTACGAGGGATTCGCGTGCGCAGTGCGCGTTGACGGCGTTCTCCATTGCTGGGGCGAACCGGCGAACGGGCGGCTTGGCAGCGGGAGCACCGCGCCCCGCCTCGTCCCGACGCCGGTCAACACCAGCGCCCGGTTCACCGACGTCTCGGCTGGCAGCTCCGGGGCTTGTGCGCTGGCCACCGACGGCCAGGGCTACTGCTGGGGCTTCGGCGGGACGACCGGCACCGGCAACGCCGGCGACGTGCTGTCCCCGACGCCGCTCGCCACGACCGTGCGCTTCACGCAGGTCGTCAACGGCTGGTTCCACGGCTGCGGGCTCGCCACGGACGGTCAGGCGTGGTGCTGGGGAGACCAGTTCGTGGGGCAGGGCGGCATCGGCGTCGTGCCGGGCCCGCAGTCGGCCCCGCAACCCGTCGCCGTCAACGGCCTCACGCGCTACACCGAACTGCGCGTCGGCGGCTACTTCACGTGCGGGCGCGCGACCGGCACCGGGCTCTGGTGGTGCTGGGGCAACGACGAGAACGGCGAGACCGGCCGCGGCAGCGTCAACGGCCGCACGTGGGTGCCGACCCCCGCGACGGTGCTCAACGCGCGCAACCCGGTGCGGCTGGGTGCCGTGGGCGATCGCTACACCTGCGCGGTCGATGCCGTGGGCGATCGCTGGTGCGTCGGCCGCAACGTCGCGCTCGGCACCGGCATCCTGGTCGATCCCGTCGCGGCGGGACGGCGCACGCTCCTGCCCGCCGACCCGCTGCCGATCGCGCAGCTCACGCTCGCCCGCACGCCGACGAACGGCAACATCGTCGTCGGCGGCACCGCGACCATCGACGCGACCGCCACCGACGCCATCGGGGGCACGGTCCCCGCGAGCGTGCCGGTCACGTGGAGCGTCGCCGACGCGGCCGTGCTCACGCTCACGAGCGCCGGCGCGCGGCAGGCCGTGGTGACCGGCGCGGCACCGGGCGGTTCGCAGGTGACGGCGCAGGCCGAGTTCACCAGTGCCACGACGGCCATCGATGTCGCCGCGCCGGTGCCGGCAGCGATGGTCATCGTCAGTGGCGATGCGCAGTCGGGGCTGACGGGCGCGGCGCTGCCGCAGCCGATCGTCGTCGAAGTTCGTGACGCTGGCGGCGCGCCCCTCCCGGGCGTGACCGTCTCGTTCACCGGATCGGGGAGCACGACGCCGTCGAGTGCGACCACCGACGCCACAGGACGCGTCCAGACCACGTGGACCCTTGGCCCGACCACCGGCGGCCAGTCCCTGACGGCCCAAGCGACCGGTGGCACCAACCCGAGCGTGACCGTCGGAGCCACCGCGACGTTGCCCGGACAGACGGTGGCGCTCGTCAACACCCCACTCGTCGGCGTGAACGGCACGCAGCAGGTCCGCGTGACCCTGGCCAGGCCGGCGCCGAACGGCGGCGTCTCGGTGTCGCTGAGCTCGGGGAATGCGTCGGTGCTGTCGGTCGCGGCCCCGACCACCGTGCTGGTGGCCAGCGGCGGTACCACCGCGACGTTCACCGTCACCGGTGTCGCCGCAGGTTCGGCCACGCTGACGGCAACGACGGCCGGCTACACCGACGGTTCGTTGGTGGTGCCGGTATCAACCAACACGATCTCGGTACCGCTGTCACTCAACGCACCATTCACGCGACAGACGACGCTCCCCATCACCCTCCCCACACCGGCGCCGCCCGGTGGCACGACCCTCACCGTCACCTCGGCCGATCCGACCCGGGTCACCGTGCTGCAGCAGACGGTCGTTGTGCCGCAGGGATTCGTGATCGGGAATGCGCTGCTCGACGGTATCGGACTGGGCTCCACCACCGTCACGGTGACGGGCCCGAATCTGGCCACCGGCACGTCCGTCGTGACGGTCACGGCCGCCCTCGACGTCATCGAGACGTCGGCGACCCTGAATACGGCCTTCAGCAGCGCGGTCATCACGTCGCGGTTGACGAGTGGCGGCTCGGCGTTCGCCGCGCCAAGCGGCGGCATCTCGGTGTCGTTGACGGCGCGCAATCCCGCCTGCGTGAACGTGCCGACGTCAGTACTGGTACCGCAGGGGCAGACCCAGGTAGCCACGGCGCTCGGCTACGGCGGCTCCGCGCCGACCCCCTGCACGACGTTCGTCGTGGCGACCGTGCCTGGGTTTGCGTCCGACTCGATGTCGGTGACCGTGAATCCTGCGCCGAGCAGTTCGTTCGGCGGCGTGAGCGAGGTCGGGTCGGGAACGACGACGTCCATCAGCTACAACTTGCAGACCGCGGCCCCGGCGGGCGGGGTGAGCGTGACCTTCACGTCGTCCGACCCGACACGCCTGGTGCTGGCACCGAACGCCACGACGACGGGCACGGGCAGTCTCACGCTGACGATCCCGCAGGGCAGTTCGAGCGTGAGCGTCTTCTACAGCGGCCTCGAAGGCCTCACGACGGCGACGACGGCGACGATCAGCGCCGCGCCGGCGCAGTACTACACCGCGCCCACGCCGGCGACGGTGACGATCCGGCCGCTGGGGGTGGAGGCGAGCGGGAGCACGGCGACGACGACGCTGTCGGCGGACCTGAGCTGGACGGCGTGGGTCGGGCCGCTGAACGCCGCCGGCACGAACGTGACCCAGCAGGCGCTGCGGGCGGGTGGTGCGGCCGTGGTCGTGGATGTCGCGACCGGCACGCCGAGCGTGGCGGTGCCGGTGGTGGGTGGCACGGCGGGGTCGCCGGCACAGGTGACGATCCCGGTCGGCAGCGCGAGCACGACCTTCGGAGTGCGGGGCCTCGTCGCCGGCACGACGACGGTCACGGCGACGGCGACCGGGGCGGCGCAGGCCCCGGTGCGGGCCGGCTATCCTCTGACGGTCACCGTGACCGCGCCGGCCAT
>JAJTHG010000068.1 GCA_021298835.1 Gemmatimonadota bacterium | reverse complement strand
CCCTCGCCCCACGAGATCGCGTCCTGCTGGAGCGTGAAGTTCCAGCGGGGCGCCCCCTGCGTGCCCTTCTTGGTGAAGATCTGGATCACGCCGTTCGACGCTTCCGACCCGTAGAGCGTGGCCGCCGCGGCGCCCTTGAGCACCTCGATGCGGTCAATGGACGTCGGGTCGATGTCGTCAATGCGCGACGGCGAACCGCCGCCGCCCGTGCCGACCAGCATGCCGCCGTCGGAGTTGATGCGCACGCCGTCGAGGAAGACGATCGGCTCGTTCGACTGCGAGAGCGACGCGTTGCCGCGGATGCGGATGCGCGCCCCTTCGCCCGTCAGGCCGCCCGAGGTCAGGGCGTTGACGCCCGGCTCGCGGCCGGTGAGCACGTCGGAGATGCTCGTCACGAGCGCCCCCTCCGGCGGCTTCACGGTGGCGACCGTGTTGCCGAGCTTCTTCACCTCGACCTGCTGGCCCGTGCCCGTCACGACCACGCGGTCGAGCGACAGGGCGGAGGGGTTGAGCGGGAAGTCCTGCTTGAGCGTGCCGCCGCCGGTGACGGTGATCAGCACCGTCTTCGGGGTGTACCCGATCAGCCGCAGGCGCATCTGCCACTGCCGCGCCGGCACGCCGCTGATGCGGTACTCGCCCGCCTCGTTCGAGGTCGCGCCGTACGGCGCCCCCACGAGGCCGATCTGGGCTCCGGCCAGCGGCTTCTGGCTGGTCGCGTCGAACACCTTGCCCTCGATCGTCCCCGTGGCCTGTGCGGCCAAGGACGTCGGGGGCGTCACGATGGCGGCCAGTGCCGCCAGCGCGCCCACGAGTGTGCTGCGTCGGACAAACAGGCGCATCTCCCCTCCGGTACGCTGGGACGGCGGCTCCCATGGAACCGCCGTCCCGCTCGGTGGTATCTCCGCGGGGACCCTGTGCCCGCCGCGTCCTGCGGTGCCGCGTCTGCGCGAAGCGCCGGGCCGGGCCCGGACGCGTGCGCCCACGATTCCCCTGACGATTGTTTGGGGAATCACGAACCCCCACGATCACGCCCGAACCGCGCAACGTCAAGAGAAAATCGTCGGAATGCGACGAACCCCCACCCATTCGGGTGGGGGTTCGTCGTGATTGGACTCCGCAACCGGGGCGGAAGCCCGACTCACATTGTCGGTTTGCCGAGCACTTGTGCGGCCTTCTGCAGCGCCTGCTTCAGTTCGACCTCCAACTCCTGCACCAGCTTGAGCTGCGGGCCGGTCGGCGCGTCGAAGGTCGAGCCCAGACTGCGCAGCAGGCCGCCGATCCGGTCGGCCACCCGCGGCCCCTCGCTGTAAAAGGGGACGTCGGTCGGCTTGGCCGTCTCGTCGATCACCTTGCCGACCTCGGCGAGGATCGCGGCGAGGGCCCGGGACTGTTCCCGCCCTTCCCCGTTCGGCTGCGCGTCGGCTGCGCGCTTGCGCGCCTCGAGCTGCGCCTTGAAGCCGTCGAGGGCCCGGAGGGTGTCGTTGACCGCGGTCTGCATGTCCCGCAACTGGCGCGCCGCGGCGAGCTGGCGGCGCAGGTTCGCCTCGGTGGCGGGCACCGTCGGGTCGAGCCGCACCGTCACCGGCTGCGTCATCGTGTCCGTGCCGACGATGAGTCGCACGGTGTAGGTCCCCGGCAGCACGCGCGGCCCCGTGACCGGGCCGAAGAACTCCTCGCCGTCCGACGGGCGGCTGTTGCGCGGGCGCGGGCCGTTCTCGTCGAGGCCCCACGCCACGCGCTGCAGCCCCTTGCCGCGCGGGATCCGCGGCATCGTGCGGATGACCGCGCGCTCGGCGTCGAGGATGTCGAGCCGGACCGTCGCCGCGGTATCCGGCGCCTGCGAGAGCCAGTAGGTGATCAGGGCGCCCATCGGCGGGTTCGGGCCGCGGAAGACCCGGTCGCCGATGTTCCCCTTGGTCCCCTTCATGGTGACGCGCGTGGCGGTGCGCAGGCCGAAGAGGTGCGCCGGCCTCGCCATCACCTCCGGCGAGAGCTGCTGGACCGCGCTCGCGTCGTCGAGGATGAACACGCCCCGCCCGTGCGTGGCGACGAGGAGGTCGTTCTCGCGCGGGTGCACGAGGACCTCGTGGACCGGCACCGCCGGCAGCGACTTGCCGGCGGCGGCCCACCAGCGCTGGCCACCGTCGAACGAGACGTAGAGCCCGATCTCGGTGCCGACGTAGAGCACGTTC
Source organism: Gemmatimonadota bacterium (assembly GCA_021298835.1). Lineage (GTDB taxonomy): Bacteria > Gemmatimonadota > Gemmatimonadetes > Gemmatimonadales > Gemmatimonadaceae > JAJTHG01. Next base: position 15,871 of record JAJTHG010000068.1, on the reverse strand, counting down.
GGGTTCTTCCGGTCCTCGCGGATCACCTGCACGTAGGCCATCTCCGGCAGGTTCGCGGCGATCGCGCGCCACGTCCGGCCGCAGTCGGTGGTCTTGAAGACGTAAGGCCGGTAGTCGTCCATGAAGTGCCGCTCGGCGCCCGCGTAGGCGGTGCACCGTGCGGTGCGGCTCGGCTCGAGCGCGCTGATGACCGCGTCCGGGCCGAGGCCGGGCAGGTTGCCGGCGACGTTGGTCCAGGTCCGGCCGTCGTTCTCGCTGACCTGCAGGTTGCCGTCGTCGGTGCCCACCCACAGCACGCCCTTGGCCACCGGCGACTCGGCGATTTCATAGATGTTGGCGTAGTACTCGGCCGTGGTGTTCTCCTTCCACACGGCGCCGCCGGCCTCGCCCTGCCGCGACTTGTCGTCCTTCGAGAGGTCGGGCGAGATGATCTCCCATGTCGAGCCGAAGTCCTTCGAGCGGAAGAGCACCTGCGCGCCGAAGTACACCACCTTGCCGTCGTGGGGCGACTGGTAGATCGGTGCGTTCCAGTTGAAGCGGTACTGCAGGGCGTTCACCGGCGCGCCGTCGGCGCGGCGGGGCTGCGGCGAGACGTCCTGCTGGTCCATCGTCCGCATGTTGGTGCGGTAGATCCACCCGCCCTGCTGGTCGGTGAGGAAGACGTCGGGGTCGTCGGGATGCGAGACGCTGTAGTAGCCGTCGCCGTAGCTCACGATGCGCCAGTCGTCGGCGAGGATGCCGGCGGGTTCCTTGGTGCGGCTGGGGCCGGTCCAGTTGCCGTTGTCCTGGAGCCCCATGGTGAGGTGGTAGAAGGGCTCGCGGTTGTCGGCGTGGAGCTGGTAGAGCTGGCTCAGCGGGAAGCCGTTGGCGTGTTCCCACGAAAGGCCGCCGTCCTTCGAGGCATAGACGCCGCCGTCGTTGACCTGCCAGACGCGCCTGGGGTCGGTGGGATCCTGCCAGACGCCGTGGTGGTCGCCATGGACGTTGCCGGGCACTCGGCGGAAGGTGCGGCCGCCGTCGATGCTCCACGACAGGGCGCAGCCGATCATCCACACGCGGTCGGCGTTGGTCGGATCCACGCGCAGGTCGGCATAGTAGAAGCCGCGGCACATCAGGTTCTTCTCGCGGTTCACGCCGACCCAGCTCTGCCCGTGGTCGTCGCTGCGGTAGAGGATGGCCTCGTTGCTCTCGATCGCGGCGTACACGGTGTTGGGCTGCGACGCGGCGACCTTGATGCCGATGCGGCCCTGCAGCTTCGGGAGCCCCCGGGTCACCCTGGTCCACGTGGCGCCGCCGTCGGCCGAGCGCCAGACGCCGCCCAGGGTGTCGCCCGAGGTGTGCTTCCACTGCTTGCGGTCGAAGTACCACATGCCGGCGTAGAGGAGGTTGGGATTCGCCGGGTCGATGTCGAGGTCGGAGCAGCCGTGCCGGTCGTCGGTGTAGAGCACCTTGGTCCACGTCTCGCCGGCGTCGGTGCTGCGGAAGACGCCGCGCTCGGCGTTGGGGCCGGACATGTGGCCGGTGGCGCAGGCATAGACGAGGCGCGGGTCCTTCGGGTTCACCACGACGCGCGCGATGTGCCGGGTGTCGCCGAGGCCGGTGAACCGCCAGGTCAGGCCGCCGTCGGTGCTCTTGTACATGCCGCGGCCGAAGGAGACGGAGTTCCGGAGGTTGGCCTCGCCGGTGCCGACGTGGATGACGTCGTGGTTGGTGGGGTCGAGCGCGAGGTCGCCGATGGAAAGCGTGGCCTGGCCGTCGAAGAGGGCCTTCCACGTCGTGCCCCCGTTGGTGGTCTTCCAGAGGCCGCCGGCGGCGGTGCCCACATAGGCGATGTCGGCGTGGCCGGGCACGGCTTCGACGTCGGTGGCGCGGCCGTGCATGTTGATCGGCCCGATCGCCCGGAAGGGGAGCTGGGCGAGGACCGAATCGGGGGTGACGGCCGCGGCGGGGGCAGCCGGCGCGGCCGCGGCCGGGCGACGCTGCGCGGCGGCGAGGCCGGGCACGGCGAGCGGCAGGGCGGCGACGCACAGCGCGAGGCGGAGGGGGACGTGCATCGGGGAAGGCTCCGTGTGGTGGGAGGACGCATGGGATTACGCGCGCGTCGGGGGAATCGCTAGGGGGAGGCGGCCGACGGCCCGTCCGCGGTCGGTGAACGGGCTAGATTGCGCGGCGTCGTCGGCATGGCGGAACTGGCAGACGCGCAGGACTTAGGATCCTGTTCCGAAAGGAGTGTGGGTTCGACCCCCACTGCCGACATCGCGGCGGTCACCCTTTCCCGATCCGCCGGCCGGGGCGAGATTCCCGCTGTGGATGCCGGCGCCGCGGGGAACCAGCGGCGCCGGGTCGCGTTACTAGACATGTTCGGACGCTTTGGTCCGAGTGCCCGGTCAACCCCGCCCCTCCTTCATGACCGACCCCGCCGTGTCTCGCGCCGTCCCGGACGACGCTCGTGCCTGCGCCGACATCGTGCGCCGGCACGCCCGGACGTTCCATCTGGCGAGCCGGTTCCTGCCGCCCGAGAAGCGGCGGGCCGCCTACGCGCTGTACGCCTTCTGCCGCGTGGCCGACGACATGGTGGACGAGGCGAAGGCCTCCGGCGACGCGTCCATCGCCGGCAAGCTCGCCGACTACGACCGGATGCTGACGTCCACCGTCCACGACGGACGTCCCGGCTCCGATGCGGTCTTCCGGGAGCTGCAGTGGGCGGTCCGGACGTACGGCGTGCCCGTGCGGGTGCTGCACGAGCTGGTCGCCGGCGTCGCGCGTGACCTCGAGCCGGTGCGCTACGGCACGTGGGCCGAGCTGGCGCGGTACTGCGAGGGGGTCGCCAGCACCGTCGGCGAGATGTGCACGTACGTCTTCGGCGTCCCCGCCGGTCCGGCGGCGCGCGAGCGGGCGCTCCAGTATGCCCGAACCCTCGGCGTGGCGATGCAGCTGACGAACATCCTGCGCGACGTCGGCGAGGATGCCGGGCGCGGCCGGTGCTACTTCCCGGACGACGACCTCGTCGCCTTCGGCCTGAGCCGCGGGGAGATCCTGCAGGACCGCGCGCTCGCGCGCGACGAGCGCTGGGCGCCGTTCATGGCCTTCCAGATCGGCCGGGCCCGCACGCTCTACGAGATGGCGCGTCCCGGCATCGCCCTGCTCGCGCCGGACGCGCAGCGGTGCGCCACCGCCTGCGCAGTGGGCTACGCGGGGATCCTCGACGCGATCGAGGCCCGCGGCTACGACACGATCACCGCCCGCGCGCGCGTCCCGCAGTGGAAGCGCGCCGCGCTGCTCTTCCGCATCTGGCGCGAAGCCGGACGGCCGGCCGACGAGGCGATGGCCTTCGGTGGCGAGCCGGTTCGCGGCTGGGAGGACGCCCCTCTGGCGGCCCCCGGCGTCGCGCGCATCGCCTGACCCTCACCCACCCGACTCCATGAAGCTCATCGTCATCGGTTCCGGGTTCGGCGGCCTCGCCGCCGCGATCCGCCTCCGGGCGCAGGGCCACGACGTCACGATCGTCGAGAAGCGCGATCAGCCCGGGGGACGCGCCTACGTCTTCCGGCAGGACGGCTTCACCTTCGACGCCGGCCCGACGATCATCACCGCCCCGTGGCTGATCCACGACCTCTTCGAGCTCGCCGGCAAGCAGACCGACGACTACGTGCGGATCGTGCCGGTGAACCCGTTCTACAACATCCGCTTCGAGGACGGTTCGGTCTTCCGCTACACCGGCGACCGCGACCAGGTCCGCGAGGAGGTGCGGCGCTTCAACCCGGCCGACGTGGACGGGTACGAGCGCTTCTACCACGAGACCGACGACATCTTCGAGACCGGCTTCGGGCTGATCGACAAGCCGTTCCACAAGGTCGGCGCCATGCTCAAGGTGCTGCCGGAGCTGGTGCGGCTCCGGAGCGACAAGTCGGTCGCGAAGTTCGTCAACGAGTACATCTCCGACGAGCGGCTGCGGCAGGTGTTCTCGTTCCACCCGCTGCTCGTCGGCGGCAACCCGTTCCAGACGACGAGCATCTACACGCTCATCCACCGGCTCGAGCAGAAGTGGGGGGTGTGGTTCGCGATGGGCGGCACCGGCGCGCTGGTGCAGGGGCTCACCCGGCTGTTCACCGACATCGGCGGCACGATCCGGCTCTCGTCGGAAGTGCGGTCGCTGGCGATGGACGACCTCTCGGGGCGTACGACCGGCGTGGAACTCGCGTCGGGCGAGGTGATCGCCGCCGACGCGGTCGTCTGCAACGGCGACGTGGCGCAGGCCTACCTGTCGCTGGTGCCCAAGCGCTTCCGGAGGAAGTGGACGGACGCCAAGGTCAAGAAGCAGCGCTACTCGATGTCGCTGTTCGTGCTCTACTTCGGGACCGACGTGCAGTACCCGGACATCGCGCACCACGAGATCCTCATGGGCCCCCGCTACCGCGGACTGCTCAAGGACATCTTCGAGACGAAGAAGCTCGCGTCCGACTTCTCGCTCTATCTGCACCGCCCGACGGCCACCGATCCGTCGCTGGCGCCGCCCGGCCACGACTGCTGGTACGTGCTCTCGCCGGTGCCGCACCTGGCGAGCGGCACCGACTGGGCGACGATGCAGCGGCCCTACCGCGACGCGATCGTGCAGTACCTCGAGCAGCGCTACATGCCGGGACTCTCCCGGCACATCGTCTCGGAGCTCGCCGTGGACCCGCGCTACTTCCGCGACACGCTCAACTCGTTCCTCGGCAGCGCCTTCTCGGTCGAACCGACGCTCACGCAGAGCGCCTGGATGCGGCCGCACAACCGCAGCGAGGACGTGCCGAACCTCTACTTCGTCGGCGCCGGCACGCACCCGGGGGCCGGCGTCCCCGGCGTGCTCAGCTCGGGGAAGATCGTCGCCGACCTGATCGGCCGTGCGGACGGCTCGGCGGTCGCCAGCCGCAGCGTGATGCCGCCCGCGGTGGACCCGGCGCCGCGGCGCAAGCGGGCGGCCCGGTGAGCGCGGCGCGAATGTCCGGCATCGAGCGGACGGCATGGGCGGCGTTCTGGGGCTACGCCGGCCTGAGCACCTTCGGCGCGATCGCCTACGCCACGGTGCTCTCGGGCGACACCCCGCAGCTGCTCGTCGGCCCGTACACCGCCAAGGTGTACCAGTACTCGCTCGCCTACGCCCCGCTGACGACGGTGTACCTGGGGGCGATCGCCGCGCTGCTGCACACGCTCCCGCGCCTCGGGGCGGGCCGCGCGCTGGCGATGTTCGTCGCGGCCTCGGGCCTCGCGCTCGCCAGCGAGCTCGGTGGCACGAACATCGGGCTGCCCTTCGGCCCCTATCACTACACCGACATGCTCGGCTGGAAGATCCTCGGCGACGTTCCGCCGCCGATCCCGGTGTCGTGGTTCTACATGCTCTACGGCTGCCTGGCGATCTGCGCGCGCCTGATGACCACGGACGACTCGGGGACGACCAAGTGGAAGTGGGCCGTCGCGGCGGGGTTCCTGCTCACCTTCTGGGACATCCCGCAGGATCCGGCCATGACGGCGGTGCAGCCGCACCACTGGGAGTGGGACTTCGACAAGTTCCCCGCCTGGGTGCCCGGGTTCGTGAAGGCCCCGTTCTTCTACGGCATGCCGCTGTCGAACTGGATCGGCTGGGTGGTGACGGGGATACTGGTCGCGCGCCTCATGCTGGCCTTCATGCCACCGAGCGTCGTGCGGGACCGGGTGGCCCCGTCGCGCCTGCCGCTGCTGGTGTACGCCGTCGGCGGCATCATGCCGCTCGCGATCTGCATCAAGCACGGGATGTGGTGGGCGGTGGTGCCCGGGGCGCTGCTGATGTACGGACCCACGGTCCTCGCCTGGCGCGCGGGCGCCGCCGGCCTGCCGGCGACCGTCACGCCGCCGGGACGCGACGACCCCCCGGGCGACCTGGCGCTCTCGGTCAAGTAGGCCGTCCGTTCCGTGGGGCGGGCGGCGCAGTACCGCCGTCCGCCCTGTGGGGGCGGGCGGCGCGGCACCGCCGTCCGCCCCGGTCCGGTGCTATCTTTCGCGGTCTATGGACATCACGCTGACCCCCAAGAAGACCGACGGCGTCGAGCGCCGGATCGAGGTCTCGGTGTCGCCGAAGGACGTGGCGGCCCTCGAGGCCAAGGCGACCCGCCGGTATGCGTCGCAGGCCCGCCTCCCGGGGTTCCGCCCCGGCAAGGCGCCGACCCCGGTCGTCAAGAAGCGCTTCGCCGAGGCGATCCGTCAGGAGACCATCGAGGCGGTCGTCCGCGAGGCGTACCAGGTCGTGCTGGAGCGCGAGCAGCTCAAGGTCGTCGCGCAGCCGCACATCCATCACCTGCACTGGCACGACGGGTCGGCGATGACCTTCGAGCTGCACCTCGAGGTGCGGCCCGAGGTGCCGCTCGACCGGCTGTCGGGCTTCCGGGTGACCAAGCCGTCGGCGGCGGTGACCGACGCAGACGTCGAGGCGCAGCTCGACCGGATGCGCGACCAGCGGGCCACGTGGTCGCCGCGGGACGGCAAGGCGAATCCGGGCGACATGGTCACGGTGGACCTCGCCGCCGCCGGGGATGACGGAACCATCCCGGAGGGGAAGGAATACCGTCTGGTGATCGGGGAGGGTCAGGCGATCGCCGGGGTCGAGGAGCTCGTCCTCGAGACCGCGCCGGGCCAGACGACCGAGCGTCCGGTCAAGTGGCCGGACGACTTCCCCGACGAGGCCTCCCGCGGGAAGACCAAGATGGTGCGCGTGACCGTGAAGGACGTGAAGAGCAAGGACGCGCCGGCGCTCGACGACGCGTTCGCGCGCTCGGTCGGCGACTTCGACACCGTCGAGGCGCTGCGGACGACCGTGCGCGCCGACCTCGAGCGGCACGCGCGGCAGGACGCCGAGTCGTCGGTGCGGGCCGCGCTCATGGAGCAGGTCATCGCCGCCAACCCGTTCGACCTGCCGCCGAGCTGGGTGAACGACGTCGTCGGCCGCTACCTCGAGGCCTACCAGGTCCCCAAGGAAGAGGCCGAGAAGTTCGCCGAGGAGTTCCGCCCGGTGGCCGAACGGCAGGTGCGCCGCGACGTGGTGATCGAGCTGATCGCCGAGCGGCAGCAGTTCGTCCCGAAGGAGGCGGACGTGGACGAGCGGGTGCAGCAGCTGGCGACCGAACGCGGCGTGCCGGCGGGCCAGCTCTACGCGTCCCTGCAGAAGGCGGGACGGCTGCCGGCGCTGGAGCGCGAGATCATGGAGGAGCGGGTGTTCACCTGGCTCCTGTCGCAGAACACGGTGGAGCAGGCCCAGTAACCCCCGGGACCGGACGGGCCGATACTCGGGAGCATCCCGATCTCGGCCCGACCGGCGGCCCAAACCCACGCCGGAGCACGGACCCATGCCCAGCATCTACGCCCCTTACGTCATCGAACGGTCGAGCCGCGGCGAGCGCACGTACGACGTGTTCTCGCGGCTGCTCATGGACCGGATCATCTTCCTCGGAACGCCGATCAACGACGACGTCGCGAACGTCGTCATCGCGCAGCTCCTGTTCCTCGAGGCGGACAACCCCGGGCGGGACATCCACCTGTACATCAACTCGCCGGGCGGCTCGGTCTCGGCGGGGCTGGCGATCTACGACACGATGCGCTGGCTCACCTCGCCGGTGAGCACGATCTGCATGGGCATGGCGGCCTCGATGGGCTGCTTCCTGCTGGCGGGCGGGGCGAAGGGAAAGCGCATGGCGCTGCCGCACGCCCGCATCATGATGCACCAGCCCTCGGGGGGCACCGGGGGCACGGCGGCGGACATCGAGATCCAGGCGAAGGAGATCCTGTTCCTCCGCGGCAAGATGAACGACCTCATGGCGGCCAACACCGGCAAGCCGGTCGAGCAAATCGAGCGCGACTTCGACCGCGACTTCTACCTGTCGGCCGAGGACGCCAAGGCGTACGGCATCATCGACCAGATCGTGCAGCACCGGGGCGAGATCGTCGCCGAGACGGCCCAGCCCTCCGTCACCGGATAGGCCCCTCGGTCGTCCTGTGGATTGACCGTCCCCGGTCCCGCCCGTAGGGTCCTAGCAGGCCCCCGGGCGTGTCCCGGCGTCCCCGCGTCCCCCCCGCCCCGCCATGTCCCAAGACAAGCACCTGCGCTGTTCGTTCTGCGGAAAGTCCAAGGACTCGGTCCGGAAGTTCATCTCCGGCCCGTCCGTGTACATCTGCAACGAGTGCATCGCGCTGTGCAACGAGATCCTGGCGGAGGACGAGGAGCGCGAGGTCGCCGAGGCGATCACGCAGGTCCCGACGCCGCAGGAGATCAAGGACACGCTCGACCAGTACGTGATCGGCCAGGAGCAGGCGAAGAAGGCGCTGGCGGTCGCGGTGTACAACCACTACAAGCGCGTCAACGCGACGTCGTCCCGCGAGGACGACATCGAGCTCGACAAGTCGAACATCCTGCTGATCGGGCCGACCGGCACCGGCAAGACGCTGCTGGCGCAGACGCTCGCGCGGATCCTCGACGTGCCCTTCACGATCGCCGACGCGACGACGCTCACCGAGGCCGGCTACGTGGGCGAGGACGTCGAGAACATCCTCGTGCGGCTGCTGCAGGCGGGGGAGTTCAACGTCGCCGACTGCGAGCGCGGCATCGTGTACCTCGACGAGATCGACAAGATCGCCCGCAAGTCGGAGAACCCCTCGATCACCCGCGACGTCTCGGGCGAGGGGGTCCAGCAGGCGCTGCTCAAGATCCTCGAGGGCACCGTCGCAAGCGTCCCGCCGCAGGGCGGGCGCAAGCACCCGCAGCAGGAATACATCCAGATCAACACCAAGGACATCCTGTTCATCTGCGGCGGCGCGTTCGACGGCCTCGAGAAGATCATCGAGTCGCGCACCGGCCGGAAGGCGATCGGCTTCTCGCGGCCGGACCCGGACGCGGCGCCGCCGGCGACGCCCCCCGGTGTGTCGGTGCTCCCGACCGCGCAGGCCGCGCAGGCCGCGCAGGCCGCGAGCGCCGCCGGCGAGCCGAAGAAGAAGCGCAACGTCTTCCGGGAGGTCGAGCCGGACGACCTGCTCCGCTTCGGGCTCATCCCCGAGCTGGTCGGCCGCATGCCGGTGACGGTCGCGCTCGACCCGCTCGACGAGGACACGCTGGTGCAGATCCTCCGCGAGCCGAAGAACGCGCTCACCAAGCAGTACACCAAGCTCTTCGACCTCGAGGAGGTGAAGATCACCTTCGACGAGGGGGCCCTGCGGGCGATCGCGCGGAAGGCGCTCAAGCGCGGCACGGGGGCGCGCGGGCTGCGGGCGATCCTCGAGGAGAAGCTGCTCCACGTGATGTTCGAGCTGCCGAGCCGCGAGGACGTCGTCGAGGTGAAGGTGACGGAGGCGTGCATCGTCAACGACACGCCGCCGCTGCTCGAGATCGCCCCCGCGCCGCGGAAGAAGAAGGAGGCCTGAGCCGGTCGTCCGCGCGCGGCGGTGACGCCGCGCGCGCGGACGCCCATCGAGCCCCGGCGCTAGATTGCGGGCATGCGCCGTCCCGCCCCCGCTCGCCTCCCCGTCCTCCCGCTCCGGGACGTCGTGGTCTTTCCCCACGTCTCGATGCCCCTCCTCGTCGGCCGCGCAGGGTCGCTGGCGGCGGTCGAGGCGGCGCTGGGGGACGACCAGCGGCTGGTCGTCGTCGCCCAGCGGGCGGCGGACGTCAGCGACCCGGGCCCGGACGACCTGCACGCGGTGGGGACCATCGCGCGCATCCTGCAGCAGCAGACACTCCCCAACGGCGCGCGGAAGATCCTCGTCGAGGCCGAGGAACGCTGCGCCGTCACGCGCGTGGAGGTCGCGGGAAGCGGGCTCGCGGCGCGGGCGGTTCCGCTCCCGCTGGCCGGCGACCTCGCGACGAGCGAAGTGCCGCTGCGCCGCGCGCTCGGGCTTTTCGAGGAGTACGTCGGGCTGCACCGCCGCATGCCGGGCGAAGTGCTGGCGATGGTCCAGGCGACCCCCGCGGGCGAGCGGCAGGCCTACGCGCTCGCCGCCCACGTCGCCCTGCGGCTCGACGCCCGCCAGCGGCTGCTCGAGGCACCGACACTCGACGCCCTCTGCACCCTCGTCGCCGACCTGCTCGGCGGCGAGCTCGACCTGCTGCGGCTCGAGCGCAAGCTCGAGGACGACGTGCGCGGTGCGCTGGTGCAGAACCAGCGGGAGTTCTGGCTGCAGGAGCAGCTCAAGGCGATCCACCGCGAGCTGGGCACGGACGACGACGACCTCGCGGAGCTCGAGCGCCAGGCGGCCTCGCGCGGGCTGCCGACGGCGGCGCGCGAGCGGGTCGAGCGCGAGCTCAAGCGGCTCAAGCGGCTGTCGCCGATGTCGCCGGAAGCCGCCGTCAGCCGCTCGTGGATCGAGTGGGCGCTCGCGCTGCCGTGGAGCGAGCGCAGCGAGGACGTGCTCGATGTCGCCCACGCGAAGGCCGTCCTCGACGCCGATCACTTCGGCCTCGAGGACGTCAAGGAGCGCATCGTGGACCACATCGCCGTGCTCAAGGCGGTGGGCAGAGTGGCCGGCCCGGTGCTGTGCCTCGTCGGCCCCCCCGGCGTCGGGAAGACCTCGCTCGGCCGCTCGATCGCCACCGCCCTCGGCCGGAAGTTCGTGCGCATGTCGCTGGGGGGGGTGCGCGACGAGGCGGAGATTCGCGGTCATCGGCGCACCTACATCGGCGCGCTGCCCGGCCGGATCCTGCAGGCGATGCGCAAGGCGGGGACGGTCAATCCGGTCGTGCTGCTCGACGAGGTGGACAAGCTCGGTGCCGACTGGCGGGGCGACCCCTCCGCGGCGCTGCTCGAGGTGCTCGACCCGGAACAGCACACGGCGTTCAACGATCACTACCTCGAGCTCGACTACGACCTGTCGCAGGTGCTGTTCCTGACGACGGCCAATTCGCTCGCCGGCATCCCCGAGCCGCTGCGCGACCGCATGGAGATCGTGCGCCTCGCCGGTTACCTGGACACGGAGAAGCTCGAGATCGCGCGCCGGTTCCTGTGGCCGCGGCAGCTCGCGGCACACGGGCTGGGCGAAGCCCGGGTGATGGTGGCGGACGCCGTCTGGCCGGCACTGCTCCGGCGCTATACGCGTGAGGCCGGCGTGCGGGAGCTCGACCGTCGGCTGGCGAAGCTCGCCCGCAAGCTGGCGCGGCGGCGGGCCGAAACGCCGCGCAAGGCGCTGACGGTGCGGCTCGCGGACCTGCGCGGGCTGCTCGGCCCCGCCCCCTTCGACGACGAGCGCACGCCGCGGGCCGATCGCGCCGGCGTCGCCAACGGCCTCGCCTACACGTCCGTCGGGGGCGAGGTGCTCGAGATCGAGGTGATGGCGGTCGCCGGCCGCGGCCGCGTGCAGCTCACCGGCACGCTGGGCGACGTCATGAAGGAATCGGCGAGCGCGGCCATCTCGTACGCTCGATCGCGCGCCGAGGCGCTCGGCATCGCTCCGGACTTCCCGCGCACGACCGACCTGCACGTGCACATCCCGGACGGGGCGACGCCGAAGGACGGGCCCTCGGCGGGCATCGCGCTCGCGACGGCGATCGTCAGTGCGCTGACGGGGATCCCGGCGCGCGGCGACACGGCGATGACCGGCGAGGTGACGCTGCGCGGGCGGGTGCTGCCGATCGGGGGGCTCAAGGAGAAGAGCGTCGCGGCGCTGCGCGAGGGCGTGCGGCACGTGCTCGTCCCCAAGGGGAACGTGCGCGACCTCGAGGAACTTCCGGGGGACGTGAAGGCCGGGGTGACGTTCCATGTCGTGGAGTCCATGGACGACGTGCTCGCGCACGCGCTGGTGAAGCCGCCGATGGTCCCGACGGACGGGCCGGCCGCCCCGCGCCGGAGCGGGCGCAGCGAGCGACGCGGCGCGACGGTCACCCATTGACCGACCCCCTGTCGCGGCGTCTGCGGGGGCGCCCGTGAGCCGGGCGCCAGGCGGACCGGATCCGCTCGTCATCCGGTCGCTCGAGTACCTCGGGCCTATGGCGACAGCCGACGGCTGGCGGCCGCAATCCACGCGCCCCGAGGTGGCGATCGCCGGACGGTCGAACGTCGGCAAGTCGTCGTTGATCAACCGGCTGCTTCGCCGGAAGGGATTCGCGCGCGTCAGCCACACGCCCGGCCGCACCCGCGAGATCCACTTCTTCGGGGTGAACGACGCTTTTACGGTCGTGGATCTCCCGGGCTACGGCTACGCCCGCATCTCCAAGGAGCGGCGGGCAGAGTGGGTGCCGCTGATCGAGGGGTTCCTGCGCGCGTCACCGAACCTGGCGGGGCTCGTGCAGCTGCTCGACGTTCGCCGCGAGCCCACGCCGGAGGACGTCACGATGCTCGACCTGCTGGGCGAGATCGGGGTGCCGACGCTCTTCGTGGTCACGAAGGTGGACAAGGTCGGCCCCCGGGAGCGGGAGGCGCGGCTGGCGGCGATCGCCGCCGTGACGGGGGTGGAGGCGTCCGACCTGATCTGCTTTTCCAGCGTGACCGGGGAGGGTCGGGACGAACTGGCCGGTGCGATCGCCGAGCTGGTGTCGCGGCCCCCGTCGTGGCGTACGGCCGTTCACGGAGAACCCATTTCCGACAAGACTTGACGGATTAGTTGACTTGGGCGAGGATTAGTCGTCTCTACTTGAGAGACATTCTCATGTAGCCGTGAGAAGGATTCTCATCTGCGTCAAGTGAAAGCTCCCTGCCCTTCGCACGCGTTCCGCTGCGCATTCCGGCTTTCGATTGCGCTTGCCGTATCGCCGCTCCTGAACGCCGTCGTGGTCGCCCAAGCGCGAGACACGGCCGTCTCGCGTCGCGACAGTCTGGCGACGGTTCGCGTCACCGCCACGCGACTGGGGCCGCTCCCGACCCTCCAGCAGATTGACGCCAGCGGCACACGGGTCGGCCGACGCACCGAGGTGATCGATCCTTCGCTCGCGGGCACCCCGGTGCTCAACAACACACGCCAGGCCTTCGCCCGCTCGCCCGGCGTCATGGTGTGGGAGCAGGACATGTCGGGCGTCCAGTCGAGCGTCGCGGTGCGCGGCCTCAGCCCCAACCGGTCGTGGGAGCTCAACACGCGGCAGGACGGGGCCGACATCGCCTCCGACCCGTTCGGATACCCCGAGGCGTACTACACGCCGCCCCTCGATGCCGTGGACCGGATCGAGTTCATCCGCGGCGCCGCGTCGCTGCAGCACGGTCCGCAGTTGGGCGGAATGCTCAACTACGTCATGCGGCGCGGCCGCGCCGATGCGCCCTTCGCCCTCGACGTGGCGCAGCGCGGCGGGACCGGCGGCCTCTACACGGCCCACGTCGGGGCCGGCGGGCAGGCCGGCCGGCTCAACTGGTACGCGTTCTTCAACGGGCGGCAGGGCGACGGCTGGCGACAGCTCGGGGAGTTCCGCCAGGGCACGGCGGCGGTCCGTGCGGACCTCGCGGTCTCCGAGCGCACGACGCTCCGGGCGTCGGCGACGCGGATGGACTACGTGCTCCGCCAGCCGGGCGGGCTCAGCGAGGCCCAGTTCGCCGCCGACGCGCGGCAGGGCCGCCGGCCGCGCGACTGGTTCGGCGCCCCGTGGACCATCCCCCACCTGACGCTCGAACACCGGCTGGGGCCGGCCACGCACCTGCACGTGTCGGGCTTCGGGCTCTACGGCGAGCGCAACAGCATCGGCGTCATCGCCGGCCCCGCCATCGCGGACAGCGGGACGAACCCGCGCCGCGTGGATCGGGATGCGTACCGGAACGCGGGGCTCGAGGCGCGTGTGGTCCACGGCACCACGGTCGCCGGGCGGAGCGCGGCCCTCGTCGCCGGGCTCCGCGCCTCGACCGGGCGCACGACGCGCATGCGCGCCCGCGGCGCCGAGGGCGGGTCGTTCGTGCTCGACGAGGCGGCCCCGCGTTCGCTCGATCTCGTCTTCGACACGCGCAACGCCGCCGCCTTCGCCGAGCTGTCGCTGGAGGTGGCGCCGGGCTTCCTGCTGTCGCCGGGGCTGCGCGTCGAGCGCATCGCCATGACCGGCGCGGGCCAGTGGGCACCGGCGTCGGGGACGACGTTCCTGGTGACGGGGCCGGCGCGTCCGGCGACGGGGGCTCGCACTTCGACGGTGGCGCTGGGTGGCCTGGGCCTCTCGTGGCGGGCGCCGGCGGGACTCGAGGTGTACGGCAACGTGGCGCAGGCATTCCGGCCGGTGACGTTCGCGGAGCAGTTCCCGAACGACCTCGTGGCGGTGGATCCGGCGCTCGCCCCCGCGCGGGGCGTCAACGCCGACCTCGGCGTGCGGCGCGCCGTGTCGCGGACGCTCACGTTCGACGTGAGCGCCTTCTGGCTGCGGTACGCCGACCGCATCGGCGTGGTCTCCGGTGCCGCCCTCGGCGCCGATTCGCTCCGCTTCCCGGCGGGCCTGCGCCGCAACGTCGGCCAGAGCACGCACTACGGACTCGAGGCGTTCGGAGAACTGGACCTCTCGGCGCTCGCCGGCGGGGCTCGGCTGGCGGGCGGGTCGGTGTCGTGGTGGACGGCGACGAGTCGCACGGTGGCCAGCTTCACCGGCGGCCCGCTGCGGGGGCGGCAGGTCGAGTACGCGCCCGGCTGGATCGTACGCAGCGGCCTGAGCTGGCGCGCGCCGGGGGCGCACGTGTCGCTGCAGGGGAGCTACGTGGACGGTGTCTGGTCGGACGCGGCGAATACGCGCTTCCGCGCCGACGGCGTGCAGGGCTGGATCCCCGCGTACCGCGTGGTGGACGCGTCGGTGCGGGTGCCGCTCGTGCGCGGGGTCGCCTTCGAGGGAAGCGTGCACAACCTGCTGGACGCCCGGTACGCCACGCGCCGCGCCACCGGGTACCCCGGGCCGGGGCTGGTTCCGGGGGACGGCCGCGTGGTCGTCGCGGGGCTCGTCGTCGGCCGCTGACCGTCGCGGCCGACGGCGTCAGGGGACGCGGGTCACGTCGTCCACGGGTCCTGCGTCGCCGTGAGCGAGGAGCGCGTACGCCTCGCGCAGGCGGCGGCGGCTCCAGGGCCAGGTGAGGCGCTCGCAGGCGTCGTCGAGCGAGAGCCACTCGGCGGCGTCGTGCTCGTGGCCGGTGAGGACGCTCTGCGCGCGGTCATCGACGCGCCCGACGAAGAGCAGCGCGTGATGGACCCGGTCGGCGGCGGGCAGCCAGAAGCTCTCGACGCCGACCGTCCAGAGGTCGAGCAGGTCGAGGCCGGTTTCCTCGCGCACTTCGCGCCTGGCGGCGGCGCCTGGGGCCTCGCCGGGGTCGATGCGGCCGGTGACCATCTCCCATGCGCCGGCGCGCGAGCGGCCGGGGGCGCGCCGGAGGCAGAGCACGCGCCAGTCGCCTCCCCGGTGCCGCACGACGTACACGTCCACGACGCCGACCGCGAGGTCGGTCATGACCCTGTCGGGCGGGGGCTCACCCTTGCCGCTTCAGCAGGGCATGCAGCCGCGCCGAGAGCGCGCGCGGCCGGAAGGGCTTCGTGAGGTAGTCGTTGGCGCCGAACTCGAAGACGCGCACCTCGCTGTCCTCGTCGCCCTTCGCGGTGAGCACGAGGACGGGAAGGTTGGCCGTGGCCTGCCGGGCCCGGAGGTGGCTCAGCACGCCGTAGCCGTCGAGGCGCGGGAGGTTGAGGTCGAGCACCACGATGTCGGGGGCGGACCGGTCGATCTCGTCGAGCGCCCCGACGCCATCGGCGGCTTCGGAGACGACGAAGCCCTCGCGTTCGAGGAGGTCCTTCACGACGCGGCGCAGGGCCTCCTCGTCCTCGACGAGCAGTACGCGCGGCTGGTATGCGGTGCGGCGGGCGGCCGGGATGGTCGTCGCGGCCTCCTCGAGCAGCTGGAACGCGCCTTCATCGAAGGGCACCCCAGCCGCCGGCACCTGGCGCGGGG
>JAJTHG010000071.1 GCA_021298835.1 Gemmatimonadota bacterium | reverse complement strand
TCCCGTCCTCCTCGAATTCGAGGTGCTCCGGACTCGTCATCAAGGCCTTCTCGATGCGGGCGATGCGGCCGTGCGCCTCGAGGTCCTTGGGGCTCTTCGCCGCGCGCAGGAGGTCACCCTCCGTCACACTGTGTGCGGTCATCAGTTCCCCCCCTCGCCGCAACACGATTCACTCGAAGAACCCCGCCGCCCGCTTCATCTGATCGTACCGCGCCGCCACCGCCGAGCCGTCCACGTCCCGCTGCCCCAACGCTCGCGCGATGTCGGCGCGGGAGTCGCGCCCGGATCCGGCGCTGCGCCGGTACGCGAGGTCCAGCACAACGCGATCTTCAGAACGGCGCCGGATCCTCCACCACCACCTCGACGCCGGTCACGGGATGCACGAACGCGAGCCGCTCGGCGTGCAGCAGCAGCCGTTCGTCGTCCTCCGGCGCGGTGCGCCCGTACAGGCGGTCCCCGACGATCGGCGCGTCGAGCCCCTGCGGATGCGCCGCATGCACCCGCAGCTGGTGCGAGCGCCCCGTGTGCGGCACGAGCGCCACGCGCGTGCCCCCCGGCCCGCGGGCGAGCACCTGCCACTCGGTGTGCGCCGGCTTCCCGTGCACCGGGTCGTGGATGTTGCGCGGGCGGTCGTCCACGTCCACCCGCAGCGGCAGCGTGACATGGCCATGGTCGCCGCGCACCTCGCCGTCGAGCCGCGCCACGTAGCGCTTGGCGACCTGCCGCAGCGAGAACAGCCGCTGCAGGGCCTTCGCCGTCGCGAGGTCCTTGGCCGCCAGCACGAGCCCGGAAGTGTCGAGGTCGAGCCGGTGCACGACGAGCGGCCCCGTGGCCTCGGGGTACCGGGCGCGCAGGCGCGAGACGACGCAGTCCTGCAGCGCGGCGCTGCGCCCCGGCACGGTGAGGAGCCCGCTCGGCTTGTGGACGACGAGCAGGTGCGCATCCTCGTACCGCACCTGCGGCTCGGACGGATCGATGGCGGCCGAGCCGAAGAGGGGAGGCGGGTCGGCGGGGAGCCCCTCGAGCATGTGCGCGAGGATCGGGAGGCACTTGCCTCGGCACGCCGCATAGAAGACGCCCTGCCGCCGGTCGCCCGTCGGCGCGGGCGCCCCCCACCAGAACTCGGCCATCGCGAGCGGCCGCAGCCCCAGCCGATATGCCTGCGCCAGCAGCTTCGGGGCGGCGCAGTCGCCGGCGCCCGCCGGCGGCTCGGCGGGGGCGAAGAGCTCGCGCAGCGTGCGCACCTCGCCGCGCGCGTTCGCGAAGCGATAGCTCGTCTGGATCTGCCGCAGCAGCTCGCGCGAGCGCTCGGCGCGCGACGCGTCGAGCGCGCGGATGGCGGCGTGCATCCCCGCGGCGTCGGCCACGAGCGCCTGCCGTCGTGCCGCGAGCGCGAGCATCTCCGCCTCCTCGCCTGGCCCCCAGACGGCGTCCCGCAGCTCGCGATCGAACGTCGGGGGCGCCCACCCCGGCAGCTCCCACCCCCCGCCGAGCATCCCGGAGAAGGCGCGCAGGTACCCGATCGTCCCGTCCGGGGCCTCGACCACCAGCACGCCGAACATCTTGCCGTGTCCGGGTGCCTCGAGCCCCCACCCCCGCCCCGGCCCCGCCTGCAGGGCGTCCATCAGCGCCGCCGCGGCGCGCCGCGCCATCGGATGCACGGCCGTCCGGTCGAACGGCGTCGGGAATCGCGACGGCGGCTCGCCGGCGTCGGGCAACGGCACCAGCGGTCGAGGCTCAGGCAGGTCGGTCACGTGGGCGGGGCGAGATGTTGCGCGCGTGACGGCACCGCCATCCGCGCGGCCGATACCGTCCGCTACGACTGCGCCGAGGGGTCGGCGGCGTCGCTGAAGATGCGGATGTAGGGCCCGAACCGGAATCGCCGGTTGCGCGCGTGCCCCGTCATCTCCTCGAGGACGCCGATGGCGGCCAGGCGCGCGACGAGGGCGTTCGCCGCGGCGTAGGTCGTGCCCGTCCGCGCGCGGACGTCCGCAACGGAGACGATCGGCCGGTCGTACAGCGCCTCGAGCACCTTGTGCCCGTGGCCGGCGGCCCTGCCGAGGCGAGCGGTGATGTCGGCGCGGTGCTGCTCGCGCATGACGAGGATGCGGCGCGCGGTGGCGGCCGCGTCCCCAGCCACCTCGATGACGCCGGTCAGGAAGAAGGCGAGCCAGTCCTCCCATGCGCCGTCGTCCCGGACCGCCTGCAGCAGCTCGTAGTAGCGCGGCCGGTTCCGCTTCAGATAGTGCGAGAGGTACAGCACCGGCTGCTCGAGGATCCCGTACGCGGTGAGCAGGAAGGTGACGAGCAGGCGCCCCACCCGTCCGTTGCCGTCGAGGAACGGGTGGATCGTCTCGAACTGGACATGGGCGAGCGCGATGCGCACCAGCGGCGGGAGGCGGTCGGCGGCATGGAGGAACCGCTCGAGATCGCCGAGTGCCGTCGGCACCAAGTGAGCCGGTGGCGGCACGAACGACGCGGTGGCGATGGTGCTGCCGGCCGGACCGATCCAGTTCCGGCTCGTGCGCAGGTCGCCCGGCTGCAGGCGGTCGCCACGCGCCCCCTGCATGAGCACCGCGTGGATCTCGCGGATGAATCGCGTTGAGACCGGGAGCGCCTCGAGGCGGGCGAGCCCGTGCTTCATCGCACGCACGTAGCGCAGCACCTCGTCCACGTCCTTCGGCAGGCGCGGCTCGAACAGCTCGGCCTCGGCGGAGAGCAGGTCATGCAGCGAGCTCTGCGTCCCTTCGATCTGGCTCGAGAGCACCGCCTCCTTCCGGACGTACATGAAGACAAACAGGTCCGGGTTCGGCAGGGTCGCGACGGACCCGTCGAGGCGGCCAAGGGCCCGATCGGCGTCGGAGAGCAGGCGCTGGAGGTCCCCTGCCAGTTGGAGCGGCGGCTCGGGGGGCAGGGGTGCCGGCTCGAAGGCCCGGTAGCCGGCCGGCTGGGCGACGTACCGGCCGGCTCGGGTCGAGGTCTGTGAGTTCGATGCCATGCGTGTGCGCGACAACTACGCAGGTTCGACAGAGGCCTACAGGATAGTTTCGCGATAGCAAGGAGCTATTGACCAGCTGTTTCATTGCCTCGATATACCAAGGACCGCGAGTTGGCAGTCCATCGGCACCGCTATCCCCCCGCCCAGACCCCCCGCAGCACCGCGTTGAATGGCGCCCCCAGGCGCGGCACACCGTGCCCTGCCCCGCGCAGCACCACGCGCCGCGCGGCCAGCTCCCGCTCGAGCACGTCGCAGACCCCGTCGAACAGCGGGTGATGCCCCCCGGACACCACCAGCGTCGGGATCCCCGACGCGCGGAGCGCCGCGAGCGGGATCTCCGCCTCCCACGGGAACCGCCCGCGCAGCTGCACCCCCGCGGCCCGCACCAGCGCCGGCGGCAGCGGCCGAGGCAGCCGAGCCGGGTCGCCGCCGATCGCCGCCACGAACCGCGGCAGGAAGTCCTCGGGGGTCGGGCGTTCGGCCCGCAGTGCCTCGAGGGTCGCGATGAAGTCGCGCGTCACCGCGGTGTCGCGCGTCAGCGCCAGCGCCGGCGGCTCGACCACCGTCAGCGAGCGCACCGCCTCGGGGCGCCGCGCCGCAGCCAGCAGCGCGACGACGCCGCCGTACGAATGCCCCACGAGGTGCGTCCCGGGCTCCAGCAGCGCCGCGACATCCGCGGCATCCGCGTCGAAGTCCTCGCCCTCGACGTCGGCGCTGCCGCCGAAGCCGCGCCGGTTGACGAGCCGCAGGCGGAACTCCGCGGCGAGGTCCGCCTGCATCGCGAAGGTCGCGGTGGCGTCGTACACGTCGCCGTGCACCAGCACCACCGGATCGCCGCAGCCGGTTTCCAGGACCTTGACGTCGGGGGCGGGCTTCAGACCGCCTCCGCGTGGCCGGTGCGACGGGGATCGGCGCAGGCCGTGGCGTTCCCCGCGGCGTTCATCGCGATCCCCTCGAATGCGCCGTTCATGAAATACCACGGCGACGTCACGTGGAACCGCACCCCCCGCCTCGTGACCTCGTGCCGCACCGGCTCGGGGACGTCCACCTCGATGTAGTGCGCCCCCGGGAGGTCGAACGAAAGGGACTCCCCGTGGAAACGGAGCCCACCCGAAAGCATCGGTTCCTCCACGCCGGGGAAGAACCAGTTCTCCGTCACCAGTGACGCGCGCATGGAGACGCGCTTCGTGCCGCCGAG
>JAJTHG010000007.1 GCA_021298835.1 Gemmatimonadota bacterium | reverse complement strand
GCCCCGCCGCCATGCGCCCCGCCATGCGCCCCGCCATGCGCCCCGCCATGCGCCCCGCCATGCGCCCCGCCATGCGCCCCGCCATGCGCCCCGCCATGCGACGCGCCGCCCCGGTCGCGACCGCCAAGCTCGTGACCGCCCTGCTCGTGACCGCGCTGGCGGCCTGCAGCGGCGAGCGCGAGCCGCCGCCGCTCGACGACATCGCCTGGCAGCGGGAACTCGAGGCGCAGTTCACCGGCCTCGCCGCGATGCGCACCGGGGACTCGGGCCCCCTGTCGTGGACCGGCCTGTGGTCGCTGCCCGAGGGCGGCACCAGCATCGGCAGCGGGCCGGCGGCCGGCATCCGAGTCGCGGGGGTGCCGGCGCTCGCCGGGTTCTTCCAGCACGTCGGCACGGACGTGCTCGTCGAGTCGGCACCGGGGGTCACGCTGCGGCTCGAGGACGGCACGCCGGTCACCGGACCGATGAAGCTCGAGTCGGACGCGACGAGCCGCCCGACGGTGCTCGCGTTCGGCGAGCTGCGGCTGAAGGTACACGAGGAGCCCGGGACGACGCGCCGGTGGATTCGCGCCTGGAACCCGGCCTCGCCGGCGATCGCCGCCTACCGCCCCCCGGAGCGGTTTCCCCTCTCGCGGGACCTCCGGCTCGCGGCGAGACTCACCCCCTCGTCCACCGGCCAGCCCATTGAACTCGAGGACGTCCATGGCGGCACCCAGCAATTCGCGCTGGCGGGGGAGCTGACGTTCACGGTCCGGGGCGGGACGCAGCGCCTCCTCGCCTTCCGTCGCGAAGGGCGCGACTCGCTGTTCGTCGTCTTCCGCGACTCGACGAGCGGCGGCGAGTCGTACGAGGCCGCCCGCTACGTGTACGTGCCGGCGCCCGACAAGGACCGCTGGACGGTGCTCGACTTCAACAAGGCGCACAACCCGCCCTGCGCCTTCACCGCCTTCTCGACGTGCGTCCTGCCGCCGAAGCAGAACCGGCTGGCGGTGCCGATCGCCGCGGGAGAGAAAAAGCCGGCGGGGCCGCCGATCGGGCGCTGACCCCCGCCTACGGCGCGCGTCCCGCGCGCGCCGCGACGCGCGACGCGACGCGCGACGCGTCCTCGCGCACGCTCGCGACCTCCGGCGTGAAGTCCTCGCCCGGGTTCACGAACCGGTCGTGCTCGAAGCGATACTGCCGGTCGTAGAGCTCGCGATAGCGCCCGCCCGCCGCGAGGAGCTCCGCGTGGGTGCCGCGCTCGACGATCTCCCCCTTCTCGAGCACGAGGATCTGGTCGGCGCTGGTGATCGTGCTCAGCCGGTGCGCGATGACGAACGTCGTCCGCCCGTGCCGCAGCGTCCGGAGACCGGCCTGGATCATCGCCTCGCTCTCGCTGTCGAGCGAGCTGGTCGCTTCGTCGAGAATGAGCAGCCGCGGATCGGCGAGGATGGCACGGGCGATCGCCACCCGCTGGCGCTGCCCGCCCGAGAGCTTCACGCCGCGCTCCCCGACGACCGTGTCGTATCCCTGCGGGAACTTCGAGACGAACTCGTCCACGTTGGCGATCCGCGCCACCCGCAGGACCTCCTCGTCGGTCGCCCCGGGACGGGTGAAGGCGATGTTCTCGCGCACGGTGCCGTCGAAGAGGAAGTTGTCCTGCAGCACGACACCCAGGTGCCCGCGGTACTCCGCCAGCCGGAGGCCGGCGAGGTCGTGACCGTCCACCGTCACGCGCCCCCGCTGCGGCCGCGCGAACGCCATCACGAGCGAAATCAGGGTGCTCTTGCCCGAGCCGCTCGACCCGACGAGCGCCGTCGTGGTGCCCGCCGGGGCCCGGAACGACACCCCACGCAGCACCGGCACGCCGGGCTCGTACTCGAACCAGACGTCCTCGAAGGCGACGTCGCCCCGAAGGTCCGGGACGGTCCCCTTCACGGCGTCCTCCTGGTCCTCGGTGGCCATGTCCTTGAGCTCGCGGATGCGGTCGAGGCCCGCGAAGGCCTCGGTGATCTGCGTGCCGATGTTGGCGATGCTCACGAGGGGGGCGGCGACGAGGCCGATGAAGAAGACGTACATCACCAGGTCGCCGATCGTCATGCGACCGTCGCGCACGTCCTGTCCGCCGACGACCATCAGGATCACGCCGACGGCACCGATGACCGCCGTGCTGAGCGCCGCCACCGCCGAGGTGCCGGTGATCGTGCTCGCGATGTTGCGGAAGAGACGGTCGGCGCCCTCGGCGAAGATCCGGCGCTCGCGCGGCTCGGCCGTGTACACCTTCACGATGCGGATCCCGCCGATCGTCTCCGCCAGCCGCCCGGTGACGTCGGCGGTGATGACGCTCCGCTCGCGGAAGATCGGGCGCAGCCGGCGGAAGGCGTACGCCATGCCCCCGCCGAAGACGGCGAGGAAGACGATCGTGATGACCGTGAGCTTCCAGTTCAGCCAGACGAGCACGCCGAGCGCGACCGCCGCCGTCAGGATGCCGCCGACGAGCTGGATCAGTCCCGTCCCGACGAGATTGCGGATTCCTTCCGGGTCGTTCATGACGCGCGAGACGAGCACGCCGCTCTTGGTGCCGTCGAAGAAGCGCACGGGGAGGCGGATCAGGTGCGACTGCACCTCGCGCCGCAGGTCGCTGATCGCGCGCTGCGCCGCCACCGACACCACCTGCGACAGCCCGTAGCTCGTCGCCGCCTGCACCAGCGACGCGACGCCCGCCGCGACCGCGAGCGGCACGAGGAGCTGCCACTGCTGCTTCGTGAGCACCTCGTCGATCAGCCACTTCGACGAGCCCGGCAGCACCAGGCCGGCGGCGCGCGAGACGAGCATCATCGCCAGGCCCGTCCCGACGGACGTGCGGTGGGCCCAGATCAGGGCGCGGGCCTCCGCCCACGCCCGGGCGGAATCGTACGCGGGCTTCTTGGGAGCGGCCGGTGCCGCGCCCGGTGGGCGCGACGCGGACCCGGCCGGGACGACGCTGGTTGCCATGCGCGAAAACTACGGGCCGGACGGCCGGCCCGCGAATCGGCCGAACGGGCTACCCCCGCGACGCCGCCTCGCCCTGCGCCGCCAGCAGCCTCACCGCCCCCAGCAGCTGCGCGAAGCGCGCATCCTTCGCGTGCCCCGCCTTCCAGCGCGCGTAGATCTGCTGCGCGATCACCGCGATCTTGAACAGCCCGAACGCGTGGTACCACCCCATCGGCGGCATCGGCATCCCGCGCAGCTCGCCGTACCGGGCCCACAGCTGCGCGCGCGTCGGATTCCCGGGCAGCGCCGTGATCCCCAGCCCCAGGGCCATCAGCGCCGGCGGGTCCCCCGCCTCGAGCCAGTAGCCCAGCGTCGTGCCGAGGTCGAGCAGCGGATCCCCGACCGTCGCCATCTCCCAGTCGAGCACCGCCACGATGCGGGTCAGGTCGGCCGGGTCGAGGATGCAGTTGTCGTACTTGTAGTCGTTGTGGACGAGGGTCGCCCCCGACTCGGCCGGTGCCCGTGCCGCGAGCCACGCCGCCAGCACGTCCATGTCGGGCACGTCGTCGGTGCGGGCGCGCTGCCAGCGGGCCGTCCAGCCCTCGAGCTGCCGGCGCACGTAGCCGTCCGGCTTGCCGAGCTCGGCGATCCCCTCCGCCTCGCGCGGGACCGCGTGGATCGCCGACAGCGTCCGCACGAAGGACTCGCCCAGGCCGTCCATGATCGTCGGCGACAGCACGGTCGCGAGCACCGGTGACGGCTGGCGCAGGATCACGCCGCGGACCCGGCGCATCACGTAGAACGGGGCGCCGAGGCCCGCCGCCTCGTCGCCGTCGGCCAGCGGCTCCGGCACCGCCACGCCCGCCCGGTGCAGGGCGCGCAGAATCCGGAACTCGCGCGCCATGTCGTGGGCGACCCCCTTCGTCACCCCGGCGGGGGGCCGCCGCAGCACGAGCGCCGTCTCGCCGACCGTGACCAGATAGGTGAGGTTCGAGAAGCCGCGCGGGAACTGCTGCACCGCCAGCGGCCCCTCGAGGCCGAGCCGACCGCGCAGGAACGCGGCGAGCGCGGCCTCGTCGAGCTCCTCGCCCGGCCGGACGGCGTCCGCCGCGTCCTCGCGGGCACCGCTCACGCGCGGTACCGCTTCAGGATGTCGCGCGCGACGACCGACTTGTGCACCTCGTCGGGCCCGTCGTAGATGCGGGCGCCGCGCTCGTGGGCGTACCAGAAGGCGAGCGGCGTGTCGTGCGTCAGCCCGAGGGCCCCGTGCACCTGCACCGCGCGGTCGAGCACCCGCTGCAGCATGCCGGCGACGTGGAACTTGATGAGCGAGATGCGCTCCTTGACCGCCTTCTGCCCCTCGCGGTCCATGCGCTCCGCGGTGTCCTCGACCAGCAGGCGGCAGGCATCGAGCTCCGCGCGCGACTCCGCGATCCAGTGCTGCACGGCCTGCTGGTCGCCCAGCCGCGCGCCGCCGCCCAGCTCGCGCCCCGCCGCGCGGCGGCACATGAGGTCGAGCGCCCGCTCGGCGGTGCCGATCCAGCGCATGCAGTGGTGGATGCGGCCGGGCCCCAGCCGCTCCTGCGCCAGCGCGAACCCGGCGCCGCGCGGGCCGACCAGCGACGCCGCCGGCACGCGCACCCCGTCGAAGCGGAGCTCCGCGTGGCTCGCCCAGTCCTCGCCCGGGTCGCCCATGATCCGGATGTTGCGCACGAGCGTGACACCCGGCGCGTCCATCGGCACGAGGAGCATCGAGGCGCGCTGGTACGGCGACGCCGCCTCCGGATCGGTGACGGCCATGACGATCGCGAAGGCGCTCCCGTCGGCCGCGGTGGTGAACCACTTGTGGGCGTCGAGCACCCACGAGTCGCCCTCGAGCCGCGCGCGCGCGTCGAGCAGCACCGGGTTCGCGCCGGCGTTCCCGGGTTCGGTCATCGCGAAGCAGCTGCGCACATCGCCGCGCAACAGCGGCGCGAGCCATCGGGCGCGCTGCTCCTCCGACCCGTGCGCGAGCAGCAGCTCGAGGTTCCCGACGTCCGGGGCCTGGCAGTTGAAGGCGTACGGTGCCGCCGGCGTCCACCCGAGCTCGGCGCTCACGTGCGCGTAGTCGGCGAGCGCCAGGCCGAGCCCGCCGTGGGCGCGCGGGACGTAGGGGGCCCACAGCCCCGCCGCCTTGACCTCGGCCCGCACGGCATCGAGCGCCGCCCGTGCCTCGCGGAAGGGGCGGTTGAGGAACTCCGGTTCGAGCGGCACGAGGCGTTCGCGGACGATCGCGCGGACCCGTCCCAGCAGTTCGTCGCGCGCCTCGCGCGGCAGCCGCGCCGCCGGCGCGCCGCTCATATGGTGTACCCGCCGTCCACCATGTACGTGCCGCCGGTGCAGTACGCCGCCGCCCCGCTCGCAAGGAAGACCGCCATGCCGGCCACGTCCTCGGGCTCGCCGATGCGCGGGATCGGCTGCGCCTTGAGGAATCGGCCCATGATCGCCGGGTCCTGCCAGAGGGTCTGCGAGAAGTCGGTGCGGATGAGCCCCGGGCAGATCGCGTTCGCGCGCACCCCCGACGGCCCCCATTCGCGGGCCATCACCTGCGTGAGCGAGATCAGCGCCGCCTTCGACACGCTGTAGATGCCGAGGCCGTGCTCCGGCGACACACCGCCGATCGAGCTGATGTTGACGATGCTCCCCCCGCCGGCGGCGAGGTGCGGCAGCAGCGCGCGCGCGAGCTGGAACGGGCCGCGCACGTTGACCGCCATGATCTTCTCGAACGCCTCGTCGGACGTCTCCTGCACCGGCCCGAAGACCGGATTCGCCGCCGCGTTGTTGACCAGGATGTCGCAGCCGCCGAACGCGGCGACCGCCTGCGCCGCGAGCCGCGCGACGTCCTCCGACCGCCCGACATGGGCCGGCACGCCGGCGGCCTCGTGGCCGGCGGTGCGGAGCGCCTCCACCACCGCGGCGACCGCCTCGGCCTTGCGCGACGAGACGATGACGCGCGCACCGGCCTGCGCGAGGCCGCGCACGATGGCGAGCCCGATGCCGCGGGTGGCGCCGGTGACGAGGGCGGTGCGACCGGAGAGGGATGCCATGCGCGAATGATCGCCCCACTCCACGGCGGAGGCCAGTCCGGCCCCGCGCCTGCTCAGCGCCGCCGCAGGACGGCGGGGAGCCCCCCCTTCGGCCGCATCGTGATGATCGGCTGCAGCGCCGGGTCGGGCCCCGGCACCTCGACCCGCCACCGCCGAGCGAGCATCGCGAGGCACAGCATCGCCTCCATCCAGGCGAACTGCTCGCCGATGCAGATGCGGGTCCCGCCGCCGAAGGGGAAGTAGGCGAACTTCGGCCGCGCCGCCGCCGCCGCCTCGTCGAACCATCGCTCGGGCCGGAACGCCTCGGGTTCGGGCCACCACCGCGGGTCGCGGTGCGTGACCCACTGCGACACCACGAAGATCGTCCGCGCCGGAAAGGGCTGCCCCGCGACGGTCACCGGCGCCGCCGCGCGCCGCCCCACGATGTACGCGGGGGGATACAGCCGCATCGTCTCGGCCACCACCGCGCGCGTGTAGGGCATCGCGGCGAGGTCGTCGAGCGTCGGCACGCGGTCCCCGAGCACGCGGTCCACCTCGGCGTGCAGCGACGCCGCAGCGTCGGGATGTCGCGCCAGCAGCAACCACGCGAAGGCGAGCGCGTTCGCGGTCGTCTCGTGCCCCGCGAGGAACAGCGTGATCACCTCGTCGCGCAACTGGCGGTCGGTCATCCCCGAGCCGTCCCCCTCGTCGTCCTGCGCCGAGAGGAGCATCGAGAGCAGGTCGCCGCGATCGCGGCCGTCGCGCCGCCGTTCGGCGATGATCCGGTAGATGATCGCGTCGAGCGCGTCCTTCGCGCGCGTGAAGCGCCGGGTGCTCGGCAGGGGAAGCTTGAAGAGCGCCATCCCCAGCGGGCCTGCGGCGAACCCCAGCGACACCGCGCGGAACGCGGCGTCGAGCGCCTCCGAGACCTCCGCCGAGTCACCGCTGACGTCGGCACCGAAGAGCGTCGCCGCGACGATCGTGAGCGTGAGCTCCATCATCTCGGCGTGGATGTCCACCGCCGCCCCGTCCCGCCATCGGTCCCGTACCGCCGCGGTCGCGCGCCCCATCGCCTCGGCGTACGCGCCGATGCGCTGGCGATGGAACGCGGGCTGGGCGAGCCGCCGCTGCCGCAGGTGAAACTCCCCCTCGGACGTCAGCAGTCCCTCTCCCAGCAGTGCCTTCGCGAGCTCGAGCGCGCGCCCCTTGTGCATCGAGCGGCCATGCGTCACCAGCACGTCGCGGATGTCGTCGGGATGCGAGACGACGACCACCGTGGCCCATGGCATCGCGAGCTCCACGAGATCCCCGTGCGTCCGGGACAGCTCGGTCACGTACGACAGCCGCCGCCAGCCGTCGCGCGACGACAGCCGGAGGGTGACCTCGCCGGGGAAGCGGGAGGGGGCGCGGACGAGGCGGGTGGCGGGGGGCGCGGTCATCCCGAAAGGAACGCCTCGAGCACCGTCGCGTGTACCCCCTCCGCCTCGCGCTGTCCCATCGCGATCGTCGCCCAGACGCGCTCGGCCGACGTGTAGTCCCATCGGTTGGCGGGGGTCTCCCCGGTCGGTGCCACGTACCAGCGCGAGCCGTCGCGCCACGACGGGCCTCGCGGGTAGGGGCGCGTCAGCAGGACGAGGTTCCGCACCACCGCCGGATGCGCCTCCGCCACGAACGCGGGCACGTTGTCCACCATCCCGCCGTCGAGCAGGCGCGTGCCGCGGAACGCCCCCACCGGCGTGAAGGGGGGCGTGCTCGACGACGCCATCACCAGGTCCGTCAGGTCGTCCACCGTCTCGCAGTCGCGCGCGTCCATCACGAACGGCCGGAAGCCCAGCGCCTGTCCCCACTCCGGGTGCACCTGCCCCTTCCGCAGCCGCTTCTCGAGCGAGTAGCCGGTGAGCCCCACCGCGACCGCGGCGCTCGCCGGAAGGGTGCGCGGGAACGCCGCGGCCAGGATCCACACGGGAAACGGCGCCGCGCGGATGCGCTCGAGGCCCCCGTCGCGGAAGGTGTGGACGAGCGTGTCGCGGAAGATCGGCGCGTGCGGGGTCGGATTGCGACCGCGCAGGAGGTTCCCCCAGGCGAAGTTGCGCGTGACGTGGGCCCGGCGCGCCGCCCAGTAGCGGCGCACCTCGTCGGTGCGGCCGCTCAGCAGCGTCGTGATGACGCACGAACCCGCGCTCACGCACCCCACCGCGGCGACGCGGTCGAGCAGGTGCCCCCCGAGCGCCTCGAGCACCCCCGTCTGGTAGAACGCCCGGTTGCCGCCCCCGGCGAGCGTCAGGCCGAGGTCGCGCGCGGGCGTCACGGCGCCTCGGGACGCCGCAGCGCGAACAGCGTCGCCGGCCCCTGCGAGGCGAACCAGTCGCCCCCGAGCCGCACGAGGTGCTCGATCTTCCGGTTGTCCGGGACGCCGCCATCCATCACCGACGCGTCCACGTGCACGTGCAGGACCTCGCCGACGACGACGTTGCCCGCCGCCGGCCCGTCGCCGGTGCGCACGACCTGCAGGACGCGGCACTCGAGCGCCGCCGGGCTCTCCGCGACCCGCGGGGGCCGCACGAGGACGCTCGGCGCGCGGGTGAAGCCGGCGTGGTCGAACTCGTCCTCGCCATAGGGGTAGCGGTACGAGGCCTGATTGAGCCGCTCCGCCATCGCCCGGGTCGAGACGCTGACGACGAACTCGCCGGTCGCCTCGACGTTGCGCAGCGTGTCCTTGGGCGCACCGTCGCGCCAGTTCGTTGCGCTGAAGGCCACGGCCATGGGGGCGTAGCCCGCGGCCATGAAGAACGAGAACGGCGCGAGGTTCCCGCGGCCGTCGGCGCCGACGGTCGAGACGAACGCCACCGGCCGCGGCGCCACGAGGGCGTTCAGCAGGGCCGCCCGTTCGGCGATCCCCAGCGACGCGGGGGAGAACTCCGCCACCTCAGCCCCCGGTCGGCCGACGCCGGACGAGCGTGAGGATCGTGTACGTCGCGCACAGGTCGCCGTCCTGGTTGCGCACCTCCACGTCCCAGTGCACCACCCCCTGCGGCGGCTGGTCGGCGGGCACCTCCTTCGCGACCTTCTGCTTGCACGTCACCGTCGCCTGGATCGTGTCTCCCGGATACACGGGCTTCGTGAAGCGCAGCCCCTCGAGCCCGTAGTTGAGCATCACGGGCCCCGGGGCGGGATCCACGAAGAGCCCCGCTGCGGCCGACAGGACGAAGTACCCGTGCGCGACGCGCCGCTCGAAGAGCGACGCCCGGGCTGCGATGTCGTCCATGTGCGCGTAGAAGAAGTCGCCGGAGAGGCAGGCGAAGTTCACCACGTCGGCCTCGGTCACGGTGCGGCGGTGGGTGACCAGCGCCTCGCCGATCTGGATCTCGTCGAACCACCGGCGGAACGGGTGCACGCCGGTCTCGAGGCGCCGCGCCCCCGTCGTCCACTCGTTCGTGACCGCCGCGATCACGTCGGGGCTCCCCTGCACCGCGACGCGCTGCAGGTAGTGCAGCACGCCGCGCTTGCCGCCCATCTCCTCGCCGCCACCCGCGCGCCCGGGGCCGCCGTGCACGAGGTGCGGCATCGGCGAGCCGTGGCCGGTGCTCTCCTTGGCGCTCGACCGGTCGAGCACCAGCAGCCGGCCGTGGTACGGGCCGATGCCGAAGACCACGCGCTTCGCCACCGCCGGATCGGCCGTGAAGAGCGAGCCGCACAGCGAGCCCTGGCCACGGCGCGCGATCAGCACGGCGTCGTCCAGCGACCGATAGGGCATCACCGTGTTGACCGGCCCGAACGCCTCGACGTCGTGCGCCTCGGTGGTGCGCAGCGGCTCGGCGCAGTGCAGCAGCAGCGGCGGAAAGAAGGCCCCCTTCTCGGCGTCGGCCCCGACGACGTCGAGCGTCGCGAGGTCGCCATAGACGAACTCGGCCGCCTGCCGGATGCGCGCGACCGCCGCGCCGACATCGCGCACCTGCGTGCGGCTCGCCAGCGGGCCCATGCGCACGTCGTCGCGCCGCGGGTCGCCGATGACCGTCTTCTCGAGCCGCGCCTTCAGGGCCGCGAGCACCGCCTCCTGCGTCCCCTCGGGGACGATCGTCCGGCGGATCGCCGTGCACTTCTGCCCCGCCTTCGCCGTCATCTCCTTCGCGACCTCCTTGATGAAGAGGTCGAACTCCGGCGTGCCGGGCAGCGCGTCGGGGCCGAGAATCGAGCAGTTGAGCGAGTCGGCCTCCATGTTGAAGCGCACCGCGTTGGCCACCACCGCCGGATGCGCCTTGAGCTTGCGCCCGGTGTCGGCCGAGCCGGTGAAGGCGACGACGTCCTGGCAGGTGAGGTGGTCGAGCAGGTCGCCGGCCGAGCCGCAGACCAGTTGCACGGCCCCCTCGGGGAGCAGCCCGGTGGCGATCATCTCGCGGAAGACCGCCTCGGTGAGGAAGCTCGTCGCCGTCGCCGGCTTGACGATCGCCGGCACCCCCGCCAGCAGGCAGGGGGCGAGCTTCTCCATCATCCCCCACACGGGGAAGTTGAACGCGTTGATGTGCACCCCCACCCCTTCGAGTGGCACCATCACATGGCGGCCGACGAAGGTGCCCCCCTTGGAGAGGGCCTCGGTGGGCCCGTCCACGTAGAAGGGCTCGTTGGGGAACTCGCGGCGGCCCTTGGAGGCGTACACGAAGAACGTGCCGAACCCCCCGTCGATGTCGATCCACGAGTCCGCGCGGGTGGCCCCGGTGCGGTAGGAGACCTCGTAGAAGGCGTCCTTCCGCGCCTGCAGCGCCGTCGCGACGGCCTTGAGCATCCGCGCGCGCTCGTGGAACGTCATCGCGCGCAACCGCGGACCGCCGACGGTGCGGGCGTACTCGAGCATCCCCTTGAAGTCGAGGCCGGCGGACGAGGCGGTGGCCACCACGTCGCCGGTGACGGCGTCGTACAGCGGGGTGCCGGTGCCCGTGCCGGCGCGCCACGTGCCGAGGGCGAAGTTCTGCAGGGTCGTCATGGGGTGTCTGGTGTCGTGCGGGTGTCCGTCAACCTTCTCGTGCGTACGGGCGGGTCATGCCCGGTCCTTGCGCGCCGACCACTGGTCGTACCGCATCGGCTGCTCGCGTCGCCCGGCCGGCACCTCGCGCAGGGGCTCCACCTCGCGCCACGACCCGCGCAGGTGCGCGGGCAGCGCCTGATAGAGCGCCGTGCCCTCTGTCTTCCACGCGAGCATCTCGTCGGTGACGTCCTTGACGACGCGCGCCGGGTTGCCGACCACGATCGTGCGCGGCGGGATCGTCATCCCCTCGGGAACGAACGCCATCGCCCCCACGACGCTGCCGGCGCCGACGACGACGCGGTCCATCACGACGGCGTTCATGCCGACGAGGCAGTTGGCCCCGAGGCGCGCGCCGTGGATGACGGCCCCGTGGCCCACGTGGGCCCCCGGCTCGAGGACCACCGTCACGCCGGGGAACATGTGCACGGTGCAGTTCTCCTGCACGTTGCACCCGTCGCCGATCTCGATCCCGCCCCAGTCGCCGCGCAGCGCGGCCCCGGGGCCGATGTAGCAGTCGCGGCCGATGATGACGTTGCCGGTGACGGCCGCCAGCGGATGCACGAACGCCGTCTCGTGCACCACCGGCACGAAGCCGTCGAAGGCGTAGATCGCCATCGCTACACCCGCTCGAGGACCATCGCCATGCCCTGCCCCACGCCGACGCACATGGTCGCCAGGGCATGGCGACCCTCGCGGCGCTGCAGCTCGCGCGCGGCCGTCAGGGCGAGGCGGGCGCCGCTCATCCCCAACGGGTGGCCGAGGGCGATCGCCCCGCCGTTCGGGTTCACCCGCGGGTCGTCATCGGCGACGCCGAGCGCCCGCAGCGAGGCGAGCACCTGGGCGGCGAACGCCTCGTTCAGCTCGAGCACGTCGAACTGCCCGAGCGAGAGCCCCGTGCGCGCCAGCACGGCCCGCGTCGCCGGCACCGGACCGATCCCCATCACCCGCGGCTCCACCCCCGCCGCTGCGGTCGCCACGATGCGCGCCAGCGGGCGCGCGCCGAGCCGCCGCAGCCCCTCCTCGGAGGCCACGAGCACCGCCGCCGCGCCGTCGTTGAGCCCCGAGCTGTTGCCGGCCGTCACCGAGCCCTTGCCGTCGTGCCGGAAGGCCGGATTGAGCGCCGCCAGCCCCTCGCGGGTCGTCGCGGGACGGGGGAATTCGTCCTCCGCCACCCGGCGCGGCTCGCCCTTCCGCTGGGGCACGTCCACGGGCACGATCTCCCCCGCGACCCATCCCGCGGCCTTCGCCGCCGCCGCCTTCCGCTGCGACGACAGCGCGAAGGCGTCCTGGTCGCCGCGCGAGACGCCGTCGCGCTCGGCGACGTGCTCGGCCGTCTCGCCCATCGCGTCGGTGCCGTGGGCCTGCCGCATCCGCGGATTCACGAAGCGCCACCCGAGCGTCGTGTCGAAGAGCTGCGCGTCGCGCCCGAACGGCTGGCCGCTCTTCGACAGCACGTACGGCGCGCGCGTCATCTGCTCGACGCCCCCCGCCACGTACACGTCACCGTCGCCCACCATGACGGCGCGCGCCGCGTCGGCCACGGCGCCGAGCCCCGAGGCACACAGCCGGTTGACCGTCGTGCCCGGCACCGACACCGGCAGCCCCGCCAGCAGCGCGGCCATCCGCGCCACGTTGCGGTTGTCCTCGCCCGCCTGGTTGGCGCAGCCCAGGATCACGTCGGCGATCCCCGCCGCGTCGAAGCCCGGGTGGCGCGCGAGCAGCGCCGCGATCGCGTGCGCCGCGAGGTCGTCCGCGCGGACGTCGGCGAGGGCGCCGCCGAGCGCGCCGATCGGCGTGCGGACGCCGTCAACGAGGTAGGCCGGCCTGGTCACGAGTCGCCTTCCGGATGGTGATGGGTGGTGCGATAGACGGTGCCGCGGAACAGGGCGACCGGCGCGCCGGCGCTGGTGACCTGCACCCGGTAGAAGCCCAGCCGCTCGGTCAGCTGCTCCTCGACCGCCACCGCCTCGAGGACGTCGCCCGCCTGCACGGCGCGGGTGTGGGCGATCTGGGTGTCCACGCTCACCGCCACCCGGCCGTGCCCGTTCGAGGCGAACGCGAGGGCGCTGTCGGCGAAGCTGTAGGTGACGCCGCCGTGGGTCCGGCCGAAGCCGTTGGCCATCTCGGGCCGGACGGTCATGCGCAGCGTCACCGCCCCTGGGGCGACGTGCAGCACCTCGACGCCGAGCCATTGCGAGAACGGGTCGTGCGCGAGCATGTGCGCCACGACGCGGCGCGCGCGCTCGTGGCGCTCGGCCTCGGTCGGCGACCCGCTCATGCCAGGAGACTCCGCCCCTCGGCCGCCCGCCGCACGAGGTGGGCGCTGGGCCGGTACCGCTCGGGCCCCAGTTCCTGCTGGAGCCCGCGCAGCGTGTCCACCAGCCGTTGCGGCCCGAGCGCATCGCCCCACGCGAGCAGCCCCTGCGGATAGTTGACCCCGCGCGTCATCGCGAGCTCGACGTCGGCCGGCGTCGCCACCCCGAGGAAGACGGCCTCGCAGGCCTCGTTGACCAGCATCGCGATGATGCGCCCGAAGACGCGCGCGGCCACGAGCTGGTCGTCTCCGCCCGCCGGCAGCGGCTGCGCGTGATCGTAGAAGCCGCGTCCCGCCTTCTTCCCCAGCCAGCCGGCCTCGACGAGGCGCTGCTGCACCAGGGACGGGCGGTAGCGCGGCTCGTGGAACGTCTGCTCCCAGACCGACTTCGTGACCGCGAAATTGATGTCGTGCCCGATGAAGTCCATGAGCTCGCACGGCCCCATGCGGAACCCGCCGAGCGTGCGCATGGCGTGGTCGATCGTCGCCGGGTCGGCCACGCCTTCCTCGAGCAGCCGCAGCGCCTCGCCGTAGAACGGACGCGCCACCCGGTTCACGATGAAGCCCGGCGTGTCCGAGGCGGTCACCGGCACCTTGCCCCACGCGCGCATCAGGGCCGAGGCCCGCGCCGCGAGGTCGGGCGCGCTGCGCACCCCCGGGACGACCTCGACGAGCGCCATGAGCGGCGCCGGGTTGAAGAAGTGCAGCCCGACGAACCGCTCCGGCGTGGCCAGCACCGACGCGATCGCCGCCACCGACAGCGACGAGGTGTTCGTCGCCAGCACCGCGTCCGGCCCCGTCACCTGCTCGAGGCGCGCGACGAGGTCGCGCTTCGCGCCGAGGTCCTCGACGATCGCCTCGATCACCAGCCCCGCATCCGCCAGCGGCCGCAGGTTCGGCCCACCCGACGCGTCGGGCTGGGCCACCTGCACGCGGGCCAGCGTGTCGGCGGCGGCGGCGGCGGAGAGCCGCCCCTTCTCGACCAACCGCGCGAGGGCCTTCTCCATGCCCGCCTTGGCCCGCGACAGCGCCTCGGCACGCGCGTCGCAGAGCACCACCCGATGGCCGGCCTGCGCCGCGACCTGCGCGATCCCGGCACCCATCGCGCCGGCCCCGACGACCCCGACCGTCGTCCCCGCGTCCAGGGTCATTCGCCGGTGAAGCGGGGGGGACGCTTCGCGAGGAACGCCGCGATACCCTCGGCGAAGTCCTGCGAGCGTCCCGCCTCCTGCTGCGCGACGGCCTCGGCCTCGAGCTGGGCCCGGTAGTCGTTGGTCGCCGAGGCGTTGAGCAGCCGCTTCGTCAGGGCGATCGCCTTCGTCGGCATCTGCGCGAGGCGGGCGGCCAGCGCCTGCGCCTTCTCGAGCAGCACCGTCTGCGGGACCACCTCGTGCACGAGCCCCCACGCTTCGGCCCGCTCGGCCGGGAGCTTGTCGCCCAGCATCGTCAGGGCAGCCGCCCGGTGGATCCCCACCGCGCGCGGCAGGAAGTAGGTGCCACCGCTGTCGGGCACGAGCCCGATCTTCACGAAGGCCTGCACGAAGGACACCTCCTGCGCCGCCAGCACGAAGTCGCACGCGAACGCGACGTTCGCCCCGGCCCCCGCCGCGACCCCGTTGACCGCTGCGATGACCGGCTTCGGGCACTCGCGGATGAGCGCCACGAGGGTGTTGTAGCCCTGCCGCACGAAATCGGCGTCGATGCCGACGGCCGAGGCACCCGCCGTCGTCGCCCCCAGGTCCTGCCCCGCGCAGAAGCCGCGGCCGGCGCCGGTGAGGACGACCGCCCGGACGGTCCGGTCGGCCGAGACCCGCCGGAAGGCGTCCTGCGCCTCGCCCATCATGGTGACGTCGAAGCTGTTGAGGACGTCGGGGCGGTTCAGCGTGATCGTGGCGACCGCGCCGGTCTGGTCGAAGTGCAGGGTCGTGTACGCCATACCCCCAAAGCTAGCGCGGCGGCGCAGGGCCGGGACGCTACATTACGCCAGTCCTCCCACCCCGCCGATGCCTTCCCAGTCCGCCGCGAAGGGCACCCGCCCGAAGCGGGCCGATGTGGCCGCCCCCGCGTCCCCTGCCCCTGCCGCGCCCGAGGCGGCACCGCCGCTGTCCCTCGACTGGCGGCGGATCGCGTATCACACGCTGGTCTCGCGGGCCCTCGACGACCTCGAAGAAGACCTGAACCGGCGCAAGGGCGACGTGCCGCGCGACGAACAGGTCCTCTACCAGTTCTCCGCCCGCGGGCACGACGTGGCGCAGGCGATCCTCGGGTCGCTGCTCACGGGACGGCGGGACGCCGCCGGCGCGTACTACCGCTCGCGGCCGCTCCTGCTGTCGCTCGGGCTCTCGATCGAGGACGCCCACGGCTCGCCCCTCGGGCGCGCGGGTGGATTCTCCGATGGCCGCGATATCGGCGTCGTCTGCAACCTCCCCCGCCGCGACGGCTGCGTCGTCCTGCCGATGTCGGGCGACGTCGGCTCGCAGTACACGCCGGCCGCCGGCTGGGCGCAGGCGATCACCTACCATCGCGACGTCCTGCACGACCGCGCGTGGGAAGGGGCGATCGCCGTGGCCCTCGGGGGTGACGGCTCGGTGGCCACCAACGGCTTCTGGGCGGCGCTCACGATGGCGACGACGCTCTCGCTCCCGATGCTCTTCTACATCGAGGACAACGGGCTCGGCATCTCCGTGAAGGGCGACATGCAGACGCCCGGCGGGAACATCGCGGCCAACCTCGCGAGCTTCGGGAACCTCTATCTCCTCGACGGCGACGGCTGCAACCCGGCCGAGGCGGCCGACTGCCTGACCGCGGCCGTGTCGCACGTGCGCAGCGGCCGCGGCCCGGCCCTCGTGCGGCTGACGGTGCCGCGCCTGAGCTCGCACTCGGGGCCCGACAACCAGCGGGGCTACCGGACCGAGGCCGAGATCGCGTCCGACGACGCGCGCGATCCCCTCCCCCGGCTCGAGGCGCACCTCGTGCCCGCCGTGCTCTCCCGCACCGAATGGGCCGACCTCGCGGCGCGGGCGGCCGCCGACGTGCGGGCGGGCGTCGAGGCGGCCCGGCGGCGTCCGCATCCCGACCCGGCGCACGTGGGGCGGTTCCGGTACGAGGAGCCGCGCGAGGCCGACGAGGTCCCCGCATTGGGTGGCCTCCCCGACGAGGTGCTGGCCGCCCTTCCGGCGCGCACGGCGCCTTCGGCGGAAGGACCCGTGGTCCGGTTCGCCGAGGCGATCCGGCGCACGCTCGATTCGGAACTCGCCGCCAACCCGCGGCTGGTCGTCTTCGGGGAGGATGTCGGGCTCAAGGGCGGCGTGCACCTCGTCACCGAAGGGCTGCAGAAGCGCCACGGGGCGGCGCGCGTCTTCGACACCTCGCTCTCGGAGGAGGGCATCATCGGCCGCGCCGCCGGTCTCGCGATCAGTGGGCTCATGCCGGTCGCGGAGATCCAGTTCCGCAAGTACGCCGACCCGGCGATGGAACAGCTCAACAACGCCGGGACCGTGCGCTGGCGGACGGCGAACCGCTTCTGCTCGCCCATGGTCGTCCGGATGCCCGGCGGCTTCGGCAAGGACGTGGGTGACCCGTGGCACTCGGTGTCCAACGAGGTCATGTACGCGCATGCCGTTGGCTGGCAGGTCGCGATGCCGTCGAACGCCGCCGACGCCGCTGGGCTGCTGCGGTCGGCGATGCGCTCCCGGAACCCCACGGTCTTCTTCGAGCACCGGGCCCTCCTGATGACGAGCGAGGGGGCGTCGCGCTGGCCCGGCGACGACTACGTGGTGCCGCTCGGCCGCGCCGCCGTCCTGCTGGAGGGCACCGAGCTCACCCTCGTCACCTGGGGGGCGATGGTCTGGCGATGCCTCGAGGCGGCCCGTGCCTTCGGGACCCGGGTCGAGGTGATGGACCTCCGGACGATCGCCCCGTGGGACCGGGGCGCGGTCATGGCCAGCGTGCGCCGGACCGCCCGGGCCCTGATTGTGCACGAGGACCAACTGACCGCCGGCTTCGGGGCCGAGATCGCCGCGACGCTGGCGCAGGAGTGCTTCTGGTTCCTGGATGCCCCTGTCGAGCGCGTCGCCGTGGCCGATATTCCCATGCCGTACCATCCGGCCCTCATGGCCGCCACGGCACCCTCGGTCGAACGGATCGGTGCCGCGATCGAGCGAGTCCTGTCTGCGTGACGGCACCGGTACCCCATGAACGGTTTCGACTCCGCCTTCGGCCGCCTGCTCAGCCTGATGCTGCGACAGGCGCCGGTGGACACGCAGTTCACCGTGCTGCGGGCCTGCATCACGGCGACCCGCGACGTGGGTGCCGTTCTCGCTCCCAGCGCGGACGGCCTGCGCGTGGACGACCGTCTCACCGCGGACCCCAGCAACACGCAGGAACTCAACCTGCGGCTGCTCGGCCATGGCGTGTCGTCGGTGTCGGTGGCGACGGGCTGCGAGCCGGCGGAGATCGTCGCCCTGGCGTGGGGATTGGCCGCCGAACCGGATCCGACGCAACTGGGCATGTCCGTCCGGCTGATGATGCTGGCCTCGCCCACCCGGAGCGTGCATGTCGAGTTCGAAGCCGCGGACACGGTCGTGCCCGGGCTGCTGCCCCCGATGTCCGCCCGCCGCAGTCCGACGCCGACCACGGTGGCGGCCGTCGCGCCGAACGACGCCGAGTTGCGGCGAGCGATCGTCTCGTACTCCGCGACTACCGCAGTCCCCGACCGGCTCGACGTGGTGTTCACGCGGCTCCAGCGGGTGAACACGACCGTGGAGGCCACGCCCGTCCTCGACGCCTTCATCTCCTACGGCGAGGCGTGCCTCGAAGACCGGCGCCACAGCGACCTGGTGACCTTCCTGCGGGCGGTCGTCGAGCACCAGGCGCACGAGACGCACCGGGAGCGGCAGGTCCTGCTCTCGTCGGTGCTGCGGCGCTTCAACAGCACGCTCGCGCTCGGTCGCGTGACCGGCCAGCTCCTCGGGGACCAGGCGCGCGAGGCGCTGACGGTCCTCATCGCCTTCGGCACGACCGGGGCGGATTCGGTGATCGAGTCCCTCGTCGCCGCCCAGCAGCGGCGGCACCGGCAGGCCTACCTCGCGGCCCTCCGCGAGATGCCCGTGGCCACCGGGACCCTCCAGCATATGCTGTCGGACGGACGCTGGTACATCATCCGCAATGCGGCCTACCTGATCGGCGAGCTCGGCGCTGTCGAGCTCAGCGACGCGCTGGTGGCGCTGCGGGCGCATCCCGACGCCCGCGCCCGGGCAGCCGTGCTGACCGCGCTCGCGAAGCTTGGCATGCCCCGGGGAATCAGCGCCCTGCAGGGGGCGTCGCGGGACCCGTCGGTCGAGGTGCGAGTCCAGGCGGCGCAGGCCCTCGCCCACCTTCCCGCCGCGCGCGCCGTGCCGATCGTGCAGCACGCCCTGCGGTCCGAGTCCGACGACACCGTCCGCGCCGCGCTGTACGTCGCGCTGGGCCGGGCCGGCACCGACGAGGCGGTGCACCTGCTCGAGGAGGCAGCGCGTCCGGGCGGCAAGCTGCTCGGCCGGAAGCCGGTGGCGCTGCGTCGCGCGGCCGTGATGGGGCTCGTCGCCTCGGAGAATCCGCTGGCGCAGGTCCTGCTCGCCGAACTGCGCCGCGACACCGATCCGGAGATCCGCGCCGCGGCCGTGACCCCGCTCGCGCATCGCGCATCGGTGGCCACACCGCTTGGCGTCGTGGTGCTGGACGGATGACGCCGCCGTCCCACCTCGTCGTCGCCGCGCTGGGTCGGCTCGTGTCCCTCGTCCGCGAGGCGGCGCCCGCCGACGTGCAGCAGGCGGTCCTCCGGCGGGTCCAGGTGCACAACCGCACCGACGGGACCCGCCTGACGCTCCTTGACGGCGCCCTGGTCGTTGACGGGGCGCCGCTGGCCCTGCCGGAGACGGCGGAATTGGCCGAGCGGATGGCGGCCCACGCCGTGCGCGTGCTGGACGTGTACCCGTCCGCCGACGCGACGGAACTGATGGCGGTCGCCCGGGCACTCGCCGCGGATGCCGACGAGCGCACGCCGGGCGCGGCCTTCCGGGCGCGCTTTCCTCCCCATGTCGGGCGTACGGTCCGGGTGCAGCTGCCGGAATCCACCGTGGCGGCGCCGGAGTTCGGTCACTTGTCCTCGGGCCAGGATGAAGTCATGATGCTCGCCGAGGGCAAGGACTCCTACCTCGCGTTCGGCCGCGTGGAGACGCCGAAGGCGCCGCTGCACGAGCTCCTCGGTGCGCTCGATGCCGCCCAGACGAGGCCGGCCTTGCTGCACGCCCTCGATGCCTTGGCGGCGTTCGGCGAGGCCGCCCTGCGCGAACATCGCGAGGAGGACGCCATGCACATGCTCGACGGCGTCGTCGCCCGCGAGGCTTGGGAAGCGATTGACGAGCGACGCCGCGCCCTCGCGGGGCTCACGCGGCGATTCCGCACGTCGGCGGCCCTGGGCAGCATCGCCACCCTCCTGGTCCGCGGCGGCTCCGTGCGACCAGCCGCCATCCGGGTGCTGGCCGCTGCCGGCACGCTGGGGGCCGATGCGATCATCGAGGCCCTGGTCGCCGCGCCCCAGCGCCAGCGCCGGCAGGCATTCCTGCAGGCCCTCCGCGAGGTCCCCGTGGCCGCCGGCAGCCTCGCGCACATGCTGGCCGACTCGCGCTGGTACGTGACCCGCAACGCCGCCTACCTCGTTGGGGAACTCCGGCTCGCCGATCTCGAGGCGGCGCTGATCGCGACGCGCGCGCACGCGGACGAGCGCGTGCGGCTCGCCGTCTTCACGGCGCTGGCGAAGCTGGGCTCGCCCAGGGCCATGGGGGTGCTGCAGGCGGCAGTGCGCGACCCGGGGCCGTCCATCCGCGTGGTCGCCGCGTCGGCGCTGGGAGCGCTGGCCGCCGAGCGGGCCGTGCCCATCGTGCGCGCGGCGCTGCCGCGCGAACAAGACCCCGACGTTCGGGCCGCGCTGCTGGGCGCGCTGGGTCAATCCGACAGCGAGGACGCCGTTGCGCTCTTGGCCGACGCGGCAGCGCCGGGTGGCCTGCTGTTCAAGCGAAAGCCGGCCCGGGAACGCCTCGCCGCCGTGCATGCCTTGCAGCGCATGACGCAGCCGTCCGCCCGACAGGTGCTGGCGTCCCTCACGCGCGACCGCGATGCCGGGGTGCGCGCGGCCGCAGCGGCCCCTCCGACGTCACATCGGCGCTCAACGAGTCTCACCCCGCTGTCCACGCCGACGCTCGAGGGCTGAGCGGCAGGGGCGCAGTCGCTGCCGGCGAATCGGTGCGCGCTCCCGCGCGGTCAGATCGCCTTGAACTGCTCGAACGGCTGCGAGCACCCCCGGCAGAACCGGATGGACTTGCACGCCGTCGGTCCGAACTCGCTTCGCAGCTCGGTGTCGCGCGAGCCGCAGTAGGGGCAGGCCACCACGTCGGGAGCCCGCAGGAGCTGGACGAGGACGTCGGGCGCGTCGTCGTGCCGGCGCGGCCCCGGGGGGGCGATGCCGTAGGCCCGCAGCTTCTCCCGCGCGTCGGGGCCGATCCAGTCGGTCGTCCACGCGGGGGTGTACGAGACGACGACGCGCGGGTTCGGGAGGCCGGCGCGCTCGAGCGCCTCGACCACTTCGCGCTCCATCACGCGGAGCGCGGGACAGCCGCTGTACGTCGGCGTGATCGTGACGATGGTCTCGCCGGGTGCCAGCGCGACGTCGCGGACGACGCCCAGCTCGACCACCGACAGCACGGGGACCTCGGGATCGCGCACCGCCTCGAGGATCGCGAAGACCTCCTCGCGCGTCGGCGACGCCACGCTCATCGCCGCCGACGCGTCACCACTGCGCCCCCGGGTGCGCCCGCGCGAGCGACTGCATCTCGGCCAGCATGTGGCCCAGGTGCTCGGTGTGACGCCCGAGCCGCCCGCCGGCGGGCGTCCAATCGGCCACCGGCACCGACAGCGTCGCCTGCCGCAGCACGGCCTCGACGGTGCGCGCCCAGTCCTCGCGGAGGGCCGTGACCACCGGGGCCCCGACCAGCGCGGCGACCGCGGCGTCCACCCCGTCGGCGTAGAAGAGCTCGTCCGTGTAGGGCCAGAGGCCGTCGAGCGCCGCCTGCACGCGCGCGTGGCTCTCCGGGGTGCCATCGCCGAGCTTGAGCACCCAGTCGGCCGCGTGGCGCAGGTGATAGACGTGTTCCTTGTGGGCCTTCGCCGCGGCCCCCGCCAGCTGCGCGTGGGATGCGGCGGAAAGGGCCTTCGTGAACGGCACCTGAAGCGCGGTCCACAGGAACTGCCGCGCGATCGTCACGCCGAAGTCCCCGTTGGGCAGCTCGCAGAGCATCGCGTTCCGGAAGGCCACGTCGTCGCGGAAGTACGCGAAGTCGTCCGGCGTGCGCCCCCGCCCCTCGGCCTCGGCGGCCACCGAGAAGAATGCCTCCGCCTGGCCGATGAGGTCGAGCGCGATGTTCGCGAGGGCGATGTCCTCCTCGAGGATCGGCGCGTGCCCGCACCACTCGCTCAGGCGGTGCCCGAGGACGAGCCGGTCGTCGGCGAGCCGCAGGCAGTACTCGACGAAGGCGTCGGCCGGCTGCCCGCTGGTCGCGGTGGGCCGCAGCGGCCCGAGCGTCGTCGTGACTGGAACGATGCGCGGGGCGACAGGGGCACCGGCGCCGGTCTCGGGCTCGTCCGGCGTCGCGTCGGGGGCCATCAGTAAACCCGGATGCCCTTGGGCACCTTGTAGAAATAGGGATGCCGGTACGCCTTCTCGGCGCCGGGATCGAAGAACGGCCCCGCGTCGGACGGAGCGCTCGCGACGATCGCCTCGGTCGGCACGACCCAGAGCGAGATCACCTTGCCGCGACGTCCGAAGACGTCGCGCGCGTTCTGCAGCGCCTGCTCGGCGTCCACGGCGTGCACGCTGCCGGCGTGCTCGTGAGGGGCCCCCTGCGCCTCCTGGGTGAAGACCTCCCAGAGCGGCCACTGGGAATCGGCGGGCGCCGCGGGGGCGTCCATCGTCAGGCCGCCGCCGTCGAGCCGCCGTCGCGCGGGGCACCGGCACGCTTCGCGGCGTAGGCCGTCGCCGCCTGCCGCACCCAGGCGCCGTCGGCGTGCGCCTTGTTCCGGGCGGCGAGCCGCTCGCGGTTGCAGGGCCCGTTGCCGTTGACGACCGCCCAGAACTCCGCCCAGTCGATCTCGCCGAAGACCCAGTTCTGCGTGTCCGCGTCGTAGCGCAGGTCGGGGTCCGGCAACCGTACGCCGATCGCCTGCGCCTGCGGGACCGTCAGGTTCACGAAGCGCTGGCGCAGCTCGTCATTGGTGAAGCGCTTGATCCGCCAGGCGAGGAGGTCCCGCGAGTTGGGCGAATCGGTGTCGCTCGGGCCGAACATCATGAGCGACGGCCACCACCACCGGTTCACCGCGTCCTGCAGCATCTCGCGCTGCGCATCGGTCCCCTGCGAGAGGACGGCGCAGATCTCGAAGCCCTGGCGCTTGTGGAAGTTCTCCTCCTTGCAGATCCGGATCATCGCGCGGGCGTAGGGCCCGTACGACGCCTTGGCGAGCACCGTCTGGTTCACGATCGCCGCGCCGTCCACGAACCAGCCGATGACGCCGATGTCGGCCCACGTCAGCGTGGGGTAGTTGAAGATCTGCGAGTACTTCGCCCGGCCCGCCAGCAGGTCGTCAACCAGTTCGTCGCGCGAGACGCCGAGGGTCTCGGTGCCGCAGTAGATGTAGTGCCCGTGGCCCGCCTCGTCCTGCACCTTCGCGATCAACGCCATCTTGCGGCGGAGGTTCGGCGCGCGGGTGATCCAGTTGCCCTCGGGCAGCATCCCCACGATCTCGCTGTGGGCGTGCTGCGACATCATGCGGACGAGCTGGCGCCGGTACCTGGCCGGCATCCAGTCCTTCGGCTCGATGCTCTCCCCGCGGTCGATGCGCGCCTGGAACTCGGCGAGCAGCGCGGGATCTTCCACGGGGGCCGGCGCCTTGCGGTCGGCGGCGGTTTCGACGTTGGCTCCGTACATCGGACTCGGGGGCAGGCGGGGCCGCGGCGCTCTCCCGGTCGGGAGAAGGCGCGGCGTGACCGTCCGGCGAAATGTCGGCGGGACCCGGGCGATTGCAATAGGCACGGCGCCGGGGCAGGTTGCAGGGGAACCGCCGACGACGCCGATTCCGAACCCGTCGTCCGAACGCTTTCGCCCCCAATGGCCACCACCGTCGTCGATCCCGGCACCGTCACCGTCACGCAGGACGGAGCCGTCGCCACCGTGTCGTTCCATCACCCCCGCGGCAACTCGCTGCCCGGCGCCCTGCTGCGTCGGCTGGCGGCCGAGGTTGCCGCGACCGGGGCGCGCGCCGACGTCCGGGTGATCGTCCTGCGCAGCGAGGGAACCGGGCCCTGGTGTGCCGGCGCCTCGTTCGACGAACTCGCCGCGATCGCCACCCCCGAGCAGGGCCTCGAGTTCTTCAGCGGCTTCTCCGG
Organism: Gemmatimonadota bacterium; assembly: GCA_021298835.1. Taxonomy (GTDB): domain Bacteria; phylum Gemmatimonadota; class Gemmatimonadetes; order Gemmatimonadales; family Gemmatimonadaceae; genus JAJTHG01. Next base: position 36,549 of record JAJTHG010000007.1, on the reverse strand, counting down.
GGTCATCCTCGCCATGACGCAGGTGCCGCAGTTCGTCATCGCGCGCATTCACGGGAAGACCGCCGGCGGCGGCGTGGGACTCACCGCGGCAGCCGACTACGCCATCTGCACCACGCGCGCGGCCTTCCGCCTGAGCGAACTGGCGGTGGGGATCGGCCCGTTCGTCGTCGGGCCGGTGATCGAGCGGAAGGTCGGCAGCGGCGCCTACGCCGCCATGACCGTGGACGCCGACTGGCGGGACGCCGCGTGGGCCGAGCGACACGGGCTGGTCGCCAAGGTCGTCGCCGACGAGGCGGCGCTCGACGCCGCGGTCGCGCAGCTGGCGGACACGCTCGCCCGTTCCAACCCGCAGGCGATGGCCGAGCTCAAGCGCGTCTTCTGGGCGGGCACCGAGCACTGGCCGACGCTGCTGCGCGAACGGGCCGCGGCCAGCGGGCGCCTGGTCCTGGGCGACTTCACGCGCGAGGCGATCGCCGCCTTCAAGGCGGGCGCCCGCGCGTGAAGCGCCGCACGTTCATCCTCGCGGGACTCGGGGCGACCGGGGCCCTCATGCTTGGCGTGGGCCTGCTGCCGCCGCGGCAGCGCCTGCGCGGGCGCCGCGGGCTCCCCACGGAGGGCGGCCAGGTGGCCCTCAACGGCTGGGTCAAGGTCGCGCCGGACGGCACGGTCACGATCATCGTGCCGAAGGCCGAGATGGGCCAGGGCGTGCTGACCGCGGCGGCGATGATCCTCGCCGAGGAACTCGAGGTGGACTGGACCAGCGTGCGCGTCGAGGATGCGCCCGTGGACCCGATCTACAACAACCTCGCGGTGATGGTGGACGGACTCCCGTTCCACCCCGACGACACCGGCCGCATCAAGCGCACCGCGCGGTGGCTCACCACGAAGTGGATGCGCGAGTTCGGCTTCATGGTCACCGGCGGCTCGTCGAGCATGACCGACCTGTGGGGACCGATGGGCGACGCCGGCGCCATGGCCCGCGAGGCGTTCCGCGCGGCGGCCGCGGCGCAGTGGCAGGTGCCCGCAGAAACGTGTCGCGTGGAGGGCGGGGCCGTGCGGCTCAACGAGCGGCGGCTCGGGTTCGGCCAGCTCGTCGGATCGGTGCTCGAACACCTGCCGAAGACGTGGACGCGCAAGGACGTCTCGGAATACACGATCATCGGCCGTCCCCGGGCCCGGCTCGACGCGGCGTCGAAGGCCGACGGCACGGCGGTCTTCGGCCTCGACGCGGCCCCCGCCGACGCCCGCTACGCGGCCGTGGCGCTGCCGCCCACCCTTGGCGCGACGGTCGCGGGCTACGACGCGGCGGCCGCGCGGGCGTTGCCGGGCGTGCGGGCCGTCGTGCCGCTCGCCGGCGGGCGGTTCGGGCACCTGCCCGGCGTGGCGATCGTCGCCGACACCTGGTGGCACGCGACGAGGGCGCTCGACGCGCTGGCCGTGCAATGGACGCCCGGAGCTGGCGCGGCGTTCTCCTCGGTGAGCGCGGCCGCCGACCTCGAGGCCCGCGCGACGCGGGGTGACGGCTTCGAGTTCCTCAAGCACGGCGACCTCGTCGCGCCCTTCAAGCGGGCCGCCTTCTCCGTCGAGGCGTTCTACGGCGTCCCCTATCTGGCCCACGCGGCGATGGAACCGGTCAATTGCACGGTGCGCGTCGCCCCCGACGGCGTGGACGTGTGGGTCGGCACGCAGGTGCCCGGGGTGGCGGTGAAGGCGGTGGCCGAGGTCGTGGGCGTCGAGCAGGAGGCGGTTCGGCTGCACCAGCGGCTCGTCGGCGGTGCCTTCGGGCGGCGGCTCATCGTGGACTTCGTCGCGATGGCGGCCGAGATCGCCAAGCAGGTGCCCGGCACGGCGGTGCAGCTGCTGTGGTCGCGCGAGCAGGACATGCGGCACGGCGTCTTCCGGCCGATGGTGCGGGCGAAGCTCATCGCCGCGCTCGACGGCGACGGCAAGCTGCTCGCGCTGCATTCCGCATCGGCGGGTCAGGCGATGCTCAAGGGCTGGGGCCGATTCCTGGGCGACCCGATGCTCGCGAACATCCCGGACAAGACCACCGTCGAGGGCCTCACCGACCAGCCGTACGCCATCCCGGCCCTGCGCGTCATCCACGACGCCGTGGACTTGCCGGTGCCGGTGGCCTCGTGGCGGTCGGTCGGGCACTCGTACACCGCGTTCCTCCTCGAGTCCTTCCTGGACGAATGCGCGGCGGTCAAGCAGCTCGATCCGGTGCAGTACCGGCTCGGCCTGCTCGCCGATCACCCGCGCGCGAAGGCCGTCCTGCAGCTCGTGGCCGACAAGGCCGGCTGGGGCACGCCGCTCGCGCCGCCCGCGGGCGGCGGGCGCGTCGGGCGGGGCGTCGCCCTTCACTGGTCGTACCAGGCGTACGTCGCGCAGGTGATCGAGGTGGAGGTCTCGCCCGCCAACGCGCTTCGCGTGCGACGGGTCGTCGTGGCGGTTGATTGCGGGTTGGTCATCAATCCGGACGGCGTGCGGCAGCAGGTCGAGAGCGGCGTACTCTACGGGCTCTCGGCAGCGCTGCACGGCGAGATCACCTTCGAGGGCGGTGCCGCGGTGCAGGGTAACTTCCACGACTACCCGGCGGTGCGCTTCGCCGCGTCACCGGTCATCGAGACGCACCTGGTGCTCCCGGGCGACGCCCCGCCGGGCGGCGTCGGCGAGGTCGCCGTGCCGGGCGTCGCCCCGGCGATCGCCAACGCACTCTTCGCCGCCGGCGCCGGACGGGTGCGCACGCTCCCGATCCGCCTCGCGCCGCCGGAGGCCACTACGTGATCACCATCCAGCTCAACGGCGAGGCACGCACCCTCGACGTACCGCCGGAGATGCCCCTGCTCTGGGCGATCCGGCAGGTCGCGCACCTCCACGGCACCAAGTTCGGCTGCGGCATCTCCGTGTGCGGCGCGTGCACCGTGCACGTGGACGGCGTGCCGACGCGCGCGTGCGTCACGCCCGTCTCGGCCGTCGAGGGCAAGGCGGTGACGACCATCGAAGGGCTCGCCGATCCGGTGGCCGCGGCCGTGCAGACGGCGTGGACGGCGCTGAGCGTGGCGCAGTGCGGCTACTGTCAGAGCGGACAGGTCATGGCGGCGACGGCCCTGCTGCGGGCGAATGCCGCGCCGAGCGACGCGGACATCGACGCGGCGATGGACGGTAACCTGTGCCGATGCGGGGCGTATCCGAGGATCCGGGCGGCGATCCACGACGCGGCGCGGCGACTCGCCGGCGGCGCCGCGCCCGATGCGGAGGCGCCTGCGGCAGCGCCCGCTGCCCTTGGACCAAGCGGCCCCGCGTCCGGGTCCGCACGGAGCGCCACGCGCTGACAGCGAGGAACGTCGTCGGGCGGCGCTCCACCTCACCGGACGCACCGGCCTGCCGACGGCGACGTGCTCCGCGGCCAGTCGTTGTCCTTCGGGTCGGCATCGGGGAATCGGCAACCGGGGTCCAGCCGCACCGCCGTGACCTGCCGGCCGCCCACGTCGATGACGGCCGGGAACCGGCGCGCGCCGGCGAACCACACATCCACCGGCCACGTGAACACCGCCGTGGTGTCGCTCGTCGCCCGGGCGTTCGCCGGCCAACGCACGCGGGGCCCGGTTCCGGCCACCGTGACCTGCAGCACGACCGGCGACGGCATCTGCCCGGCCTGTCGCACGACCACGCGCGTCGTCCGACCGACGGTCGTCACCGTGTCGATCGCCCCGTCCACTCGCTCGGTCGTGAACAGCCATGCGTACCAGAACCAGCCGAGATCCTGCCCCAATGCCCGGTTCATGAAGAACATCCAATCCCACGGCGACGGATGCTTGAACCGCCACGCCAGCGCGAACTCGCGATGCGCCCGCTGCACGGCGCTGTCCCCGACGATTCCGCCCAGCATCGAGAGCATGAGCGGCGTCTTCTGGTACGTCGTGAAACCGTAGAAGCCCGGTCCGGCGTAGTTCGCGTTCCACATCATCGGCGGCTCGGCCTCGTTGCCGCTCACCTGGCCGTACGACTGACCGAGCCCGTCGAGCACCGGCGGCTTTCCCGTGGCGTCGGCATCGGACAGGATGTTCATGTACTGATTGAAGCCCTCGTCCATCCAGCCATACCACGTCTCGTTGTTCGCCACGACCATCGGCCACCACTGGTGCCCGGCCTCGTGGTCGGCGGCACCCTGATTCGAGTTGATGACCATCGGGTACTCCATCCCCGCGCTCGGCCCGTCCTGCAGCGTGAGCTGCGCGAAGGGGTACGGGAACCAGAGCCGCGAGTAGAACTCCAGCGCGTGGCGCGTGATCGGCCCCGCCCGCTCGAACGGCCGGGCGCGGCCCGGCAGGTGCACCATGTGGATCGGCACCGGACCGCGGCCGGGGATCGTCGCGCGCGTCGCCTTCCACACGAACTGCCGCGCGCCCGCCCATGCGAAGTCGTTCACGCTGTCGGCGACGAAGCGCCACCGCAGCCGTCCCTCGGGGTCGCCCGGCGCCGTCGCGCGCCCGGGGCCCGACTCGTCGGGCCCCACGACGACCGTGACGCTGTCGCTCGCGAGCGCGCGCGCCAACCGCTCGCGCGCGGCGGCGGTGAGCACCTGCTCCGGGTTCTGCAGCGTACCGGTCCCGCTCATGATCCAGCCGGCCGGGACGTCGATCGTGACGTCGAAGCGACCGAACGGATTGTAGAACTCCGACGGCCCGAGATAGAGCTCGCCGTCCCATCCGCGCAGGTCGTCGTACATCGCCACGCGCGGATACCACTGGGTCGGCTGCACGAGCGTGTCGCCCCAGCGCTGCGTCATCCGGTGGCCGCCACCGGGCCCGCCCGGCAGCTTGTGCGACCAGGTGACCTCGAGCGTCACCGAGTCGCGGGCCTTCACGGGCTGCGACAGCCGCAGCCGCGCCAGCGTGCTGCGCGGGCTCTGCAGCCAGTCCGCGGCCGGTGACGGCGGCGCCTGGCCGTCGAGCCGGACGGGACGACCCGCCACGCGCAGGTCGGTGATCACCATGCCGTCGGTCTGCTCGGCCGGCACCCACGGCGCGGCCCGCGGGACGCCGAACAGGAAGTGGTTCGGGTCGAGCCGCAGCGCGATCTGGCTGAGGTCGTCGGGGCTGCCGTTGTGCACGGTGACCCGGGCCTGACCCGTCAGCCGGCTCGACGGGGCGTCGAGCCGCACGGCGATCCGATAATCGGTCCGCAGCTGCCACCACGCGCGTCCCGGCCGGCCGGTCGAGTCGCGGGTGCCGGCGGCGTGCGCGCGACGGATCGCGCCGGTCATCGGGATGTCCCGCCGGATGGCGCGCTCCGGGAACGGCGTGCGCGGCGGCTGGGCGGCGAGCAGCGCGGGCGCCAGGGCGACGGCGGCGCGCACGAGCGGGCGGAAGGGCATTGGCGGACATCGGGCCGAGGTGATGCCTGACGATACCTCCGGTCCGGGCCCCCGGAAGGGGCGTCCTCAGGACGTCGGCGGCGCGAACGCCGCGTGCTGCTGGTCGAGCCAGCTCTGGTGGTACTTCGGGTCCTCGATCGCCATCGCCGGCTTCGCCACCTTGAGCGGCTTGAACGAGTCCATCATGACCGCGAGCTCGTTGGTGTACTTGGCCCCGATCGACGCCTCCGCCCGCCCCGGGTGCGGCCCGTGCGGCAGGCCGTCGGGATGGTGCGTGATCGACCCGTACTCGATCCCCTTGCGGCTCATGAACTCGCTCGACGCGTAGAAGAGCACCTCGTCGGAGTCCACGTTCGAGTGGTTGTACGGCGCCGGCACCGCGTTGGGATCGAAGTCGTACGGCCGCGGACAGAACGAGCAGATCACGAACCCGTCGCCCTGGAACGTCTGGTGCACCGGCGGCGGCTGGTGGATGCGCCCGACGATCGGCTCGAAGTCGTGGATGTTGAAGATCCACGGGTAGAAGTAGCCGTCCCAGCCCACGACGTCGAACGGATGGTGGTCGAGGATCAGCTCGTTGATCGCGTCGTACTGCTTGACGTACACCGGGAAGTCGCCGCGCTCGTCTCGCGGCGCGAGCGACACGGGCCGGCGGATGTCGCGCTCGGAGAAGGGCGCGCCTTCCAGCAGCTGGCCGAACTCGTTGCGATAGCGCTTGGGCCATCGCACGTGGCCGCGGCTCTCCATGACCAGCAGCTTGGTGGGACCGTGCGCCGGCTCGAGCTTCCAGCGGTGCGTGATGTTCCGGTGCACCACCACGTAGTCGCCCGGACGGTACGGCAGGTCGCCGAAGACGCTCTCGAGCGTCCCCTGCCCTTCGACCACGTACACCACTTCGTCCGCCTGCGAGTTGCGGTAGCAGTGGGCGTCGGTCTCGTCGGGCTCGACGTAGAACATCGCGATGTCGCTGTTGAAGAGCAGCGGCATGCGGTCCATCGTCGGCGACCCGCCCTTCCGCGCGCGGCTCGTCAGGAAGTGCCGATGCCGGAGCGATGTCTCCTCGTCGGCCACCAGCGCGACGTCGCGCAGCTTGCGCGCGCTCTTGACCGTCGTCGGCGGATGGATGTGGTAGAGCAACGATGACGTGCCCACGAAGCCCTCGTGCCCCATGAGCTCCTCGGCGTACAACCCGCCATCCGGACGGCGGAACACGGTGTGCCGCTTGCGCGGCACCTCGCCCATCAGGTGGTAGATCGGCATTACAGGTTCCCCCGCGCGGCCTGCTCGCGCTCGATCGCCTCGAAGAGCGCCTTGAAGTTCCCCTTGCCGAACGACCGCGCGCCCTTGCGCTGGATGATCTCGAAGAAGAAGGTCGGCCGGTCCTCGACCGGCTTCGTGAAGATCTGCAGCAGGTACCCCTCGTCGTCGCGGTCCACGAGGATCCCCAGGCGCTTCAAGGGCTCGAGGTCCTCGTCGATGCGCCCCACGCGCTGCAGCAGGTCGTCGTAGTAGGTGGTCGGCACCTTGAGGAACTCCACGCCGCGGGCGTGCAGCTCGGTCACGGTGTGGATGATGTCGTCGGTCAGCAGCGCGAGGTGCTGCGCCCCGGGCCCCTCGTAGAACTCGAGGTACTCGTCGATCTGCGACTTCTTCTTGCCCGCTGCCGGCTCGTTGATCGGGAACTTGATCCGCTCGTTGCCGTTGGCGACCACCTTCGACATCAGCGACGAGTACTCGGTCGAGATGTCCTTGTCGTCGAACGAGACGAGGTTCTTGAAGCCCATGACCGTCTCGTAGAAGCCGACCCAATGGTCCATCTTGCCGAGCTCGACGTTGCCCACGCAGTGGTCCACCACCTTGAGCCCGACCGGCGGCGGGGCGTACCCGGGCTGCACCGGCACGAAGCCCGGCATGAACACCCCGCGGTAGTGCCGACGCTCGACCAGCGAGTGGATCGTCTCGCCGTAGGTCCGGATCGCCGCGACCACGACTTCGCCGTGCTCGTCGCGCAGCACCTCGGGCTCCCGCACCGACGTCGCCCCTCGCTCGACCGCCTTCGCCCAGGCATCGCGCGCGTCGTCCACCCACAGGGCCAGGTCCCGGATGCCGTCGCCGTGCTTCCGCACGTGCTCGCTGACGGCGTCGGCCGAGCGTAGCGCCGTCGTGAGCACGAGCCGGATCTTGCCCTGCACCAGCAGGTACGACGCGCGGTCCCGCACCCCGGTCTCGGGCCCGCGGTACGCGACCAGCTGGAAGCCGAAGGCCGTCCGGTAGAAGTGCGAGGCCTGCTTGGCGTTGCCGACCCAGAACTCGACGTAGTCGGTGCCGTTGATCGGGAAAGTGTCGTGCGCCGACTCGGCGGCGGGAATCGTCTGCGTGGCCATCGTGGGGCCCTCCGTTCGGAGACTGCAGTCTGTCGTGCCTGCTCCCCCGCAATATACCGCCGTCCCTCGGCGCCGGGTGCCGGCCGTGACGTCACGGCCGGCCCCCGCTCGACCTCAGCCCCCGAGCTCGTCCCGGTCCCGGAACTGCTCGAGCGCCTCCGGATTCGCCATCGCCTCGACGTTCTTCGGCCAGCGTCCGTGGATGACCTCGCGGACCGCCAGCTCGGTGATCTTCCCGCTGCGCGTCCGCGGCAGGTCGGTCACCTGCGCGATCACCTTCGGCACGTGATGCGGGCTCGCGTGCGTCCGGATCGTCGCCCGGATGCGATCCCGCAGCGCGTCGTCGAGCACAAGGCCCGGCGCGAGCCGCACGAACAGCACGATCCGCACGTCCCGGTCGCCGTCCGTCACCACGTCCTGGCCGACGACGAGACTCTCCACGACCTCGGGCATCCGTTCCACCTGCCGGTAGAGCTCCGCCGTGCCGATGCGCACGCCGCCCGGGTTGAGCGTCGCGTCGCTGCGCCCGTGGATCACGAGTCCTCCTTCGGCCGTGCGCGTAGCCCAGTCGCCGTGACGCCACACCCCGGGGAAGTGCTCGAAGTATGCGGCCCGGTACTTCGCGCCCCCGGGGTCGTTCCAGAAGGCCACCGGCATGCTCGGGAACGGCGCCGTGCAGACGAGTTCGCCCGGCATCCCGATCAGCGGCCGGCCGTCGTCGTCCCAGACGTCCACGGCCATGCCGAGGCCGAGCACCTGCAGTTCGCCCCGGCGCACCGGCCCCACCGGATTGCCGAGCGCGAAGCACGAGACGATGTCCGTGCCGCCGCTGATGCTCGAGAGACAGACGCCCGGCTTCACGTCGCGCAGTACGTAGTCGTACGAGTGCTCGGCCAGCGGCGACCCGGTGGACAGCACCGTCCGCAGGGCCGCGAGGTCGTGCGTCCGGGCGGGGGTCAGCCCTTCCTTCTCGGCGAGTGCCAGGTACTTGGCCGACGTGCCGAAGACCGCCACCCGCTCCTCGGCCGCGAGCCGCCACAGCACGTCCCGCTCGGCGGGCAGCGGAGCGCCGTCGTAGGTCACCACCGTCGCCCCGACGGCGAGTCCCGACACCATCCAGTTCCACATCATCCAGCCGCAGGTGGTGAAGTAGAACAGCGCCTCGCCCGGGCGCAGGTCGGTGTGCAGCCGCAGTTCCTTGAGGTGCTGCAGCAGCGTCCCTCCCGCGCCGTGTACGATGGCCTTGGGCAGCCCCGTCGTGCCGCTCGAATACAGGATGTACAGCGGATGGTCGAAGGGCAGCCGCTCGAAGGCGAGCGGGGCCCGCGGATCGCCGAACGTCGCCCACGCGACGCCGCCGGGCAACCCGTCGGGGTCCGGGGGCGCCGTCGCCAGCCATGGCACCAGCACCGTCGCGCGGAGCGACGGGAGCGCCGCCGCGATCTCGCGCACCCGCGGCATGGTGTCGATCACCTTGCCCGCGTAGCGGTATCCGTCGCACGCCACCAGCACCGTCGGGGCGATCTGCCCGAATCGGTCGAGCACCCCTTGCGTGCCGAAGTCGGGGGAGCACGACGACCACGTCGCGCCGACGGCTGCGGCCGCGAGCATCGCGATGATCGCCGCCGGCCCGTTGGGGACGAATCCCGCCACGCGGTCCCCCGCCACCACGCCGACCGCGCGGAGCCCGGAAGCCACGCGCGCCACCTCGCCGCGCAGCGCCCCGAACGTGAGCGCCTCGCGCCGTCCGCGCTCGTCCCACGCCACGATCGCCACGGCCGCATCGGGGGCGCGGAGGCAGTGCTCCGCGAAGTTGAGGCGGGCAGCGGGGAACCACCGCGGGCCGTCCGCCGGCGTGGGAGGCGCCATGCGATCGAGGCCGTGGCCGGCGACGGCCCACGCCGGGCGGTCCGCCGGGCGGTCCGCCGGCCCGTCCGCGAGGTCGTCGGCGAGGTCGTCGGCGAGGTCGTCGGCGAGGTCGTCGGCGAGGACGTCGGCGAGGTCGTCGGCGAGGACGTCGGCGAGGACGTCGGCGTGGCGCCACAGCGCGGTCCAGAACGCCTCCCGATGCGCGACGGACCAGCGCCACAGCGCGGCATAGTCCCCCGGGGCGAACGTCGGCGCGTCCCACGGCGTCCCGTCGAGCAGCGCAGGCAGCGCGCGTGCGAACGCCGTCAGTTGCGACGCACCGACCTGCGCCGCAGTCGGCGTCCAGACGACTTCGCCGCTCACGGCACCGCGGGCGTCGTCGTCGCGAGCCGGTAGAGGCCGTTGAAGAAGAAGGGGAACGTCCCGTGCGGCTGGGCGCGGAAGAGCACCTCCGGCCCGTACAGGACGAGCAGCCCCTTGCCGACATCGGCCTCGACGATCGCCGCCCCGCCCTTGAGCGCTGCCTGCCCCCAGGCCCAGCCGCTGCGAAGCGGGGCGTCGCCGTCGAAGCGCGCCACGACGCGCACCCCCGGGGTGCCCGGCGCGACGCGAAAGGCGGGCGAGTTCTCGAACATGACGTCCACCTCCGCCGGCGCGCCGCGCGCGAGCACCGACGCGGTGTCCACCTGCACGCGCAGCAGGGAGCCCGGGACGAAGAACGCGTCGTTCGACAGCGGCTTCCCCGCGGCATCCACCAGGTGGTCGCCGATCGGAAGCCCGAGCAGCTGCGCGAGCCCGGTCGCGTTGCCGATCGCGAGCGTCGTACCGCCGGCCTCGAGGAAGGCCTTGATCGCCGGCAGGCTCCGCTGGGTGCTCATGGTGCCGAGCATCCGCCGGTATTCCTCGGGGACGCGGTCGGCCGGCGGCGGACCGCCGCGCGCCTCGCCCGTCTGCCGCTCGCGCGGGAGCGCCCCGTCGGGCAGCACCAGCACGTCGAACTTCTCGCGCAGGCTCCCCGCGTCGATGTCCTGCGGATACACCACCGTGTGCGGGAACTCGAATTGCTCGAAGAGCCAGCGCGTCCAGCCGCTCTCCATCGAGCCGCCGTAGCGGTCCCACAGCGCGATGCGCACGGGACGCAGCGCTGGTCCCGTCGGCAGCCCGGAGGTGCCGGAGGCCGCGAACGACAGTCCCTTCTCGCGGGCGAGCTGCTCGAGCATCGGCGTCACGCCCGCCTCGGCGGGGACGAAGTAGCGGTTACCCGACGCGACGATCACGCGCTTGCCCGCCGCGAGCAGCCGGTTCACGGCCACGACGTGATCCACCATGCCGCGGTCGATCCACCAACCGCCCCCCTCCCGCGCCGGATCCACGCTCCCGCGCGGGGGCGGGATCTCGTCGGCCAGCACCTCGAACTCGCCCCGCGGCGCGTCGAGCAGGCGGTCGAACTGCACCCCCATCTGGAAGGCGAGCGTGTAGCCCGCGGCGTCGTACGGCCGCTTGGGCGGCCCGCCGGGATACTGGAAGTCGTTCGGGTAGTCCTGCGGCTCGAACATGTCGAGCACGTGGGCGCGGAACGGCTGGCCCGCGTACACGACGTAACTCCCCGCGCCGTACGAGCGGCCGGCGGCGGCGAAGCGCGCCTCGGCCCGGTGCACGGTCACGCCGGCCCGGATCAGCGCGTTGACGAACTTCGTCGCGGTGGCGAAGTCGCGCTGCGGCCGCGGGATCACGTACGCCTTCGCGTCGCGGCGCTCGGGCCGGCGGAGCAGCCGGCGGAAGTCCTCCTCGGTGCCCGGGCGGCCGTTCATCGCCACCTTCGCCTCGGCGACGTATCGCGGGTACAGCGTCCACGTGTCGCGCTGTCCGCGGCCGATCTGGTTGCGGGCCATGCGCCAGGCGTTGAGCAGGAACTGCTCCCGGTGCCGCGAGGCCACGTCGAAGACGGCCCAGTTGTTCGTGACCGAGTACTCGATCGCCGTCCGGAAGCTGAACGGTCCCGGCTCGATCGGGTTCGGCTGGTCGCCCGTGGAGACGAGGCGATCCGGCACGAAGGGGATCTTCATCGGGTTCGGGCTCCCGTTGATCTCGGTCAGCAGCCCGATCTGGTTGTGGAAGTACACGGCGGTCCGGAGCCCGCCGTTCCACCACGTCTGGTACGGCGCGCCCTCGCGCATCACCGCGCCCGGCTTCCCTTCCTCGATCAGCCGCTGGTGCATCGCCGTGCCGACCAGCGAGATGCCGGTGATGACGAGCGGGTCGATGTGGTGATTGTGCGGGTCGCGGAACGGCGGAGCGAAGAGCACCGTACCCGGGGGGCCCTGCTGGTGGTGATTGTACACGATCTGCGGCAGCCACTCGCGGTACTGGATCCGCGTCATGTTCCGCGTCTCCGGCTGCGTGATCATGTAGAAGTCGCGATTGTTGTCGTGCCCGATGTACTTCTGGTAGAGCCGCGGGATGTCCTGGTAGGTGCGTGCGGTCGAATCGGCGGTGCGCATGTACCACGACGACACCAGCTCCATGCCGTCCGGGTTCGCGTGCACGGCGAGGATGATCAGGTCGTCGAGGAAGCGACGGGTCTCGGCGTCGTCGCGCGAGACGAGCTGCCACACGCTCTCGAGCAGCTGGTGCGACCCGACGACCTCGGTGGCGTGGAGCCCGCCGTCGAACCACACGACCGCCTTGCCCGACTGCGCCAGCCGCCGCGCCTCGGCGCTGTCGGCGACCTCGCCGCGGGCGAGCCGCTGCACCGTGCGGCGATGCTGCTCGCGCTTCGCGAGGTTGGCCGGCGACGAGATGATCGCCATGAGCTGCGGCCGCCCCTCCGCCGTCAGCCCGATCGTGTCGAGCTCCATCCGCGGCGACTCCCGCGCCAGCGTCTCCCAGTACTTCGCGAACTGCGCGTACGGGACGAGCCGGTAGTCGGCCCCCACGCGGAACCCGAAGAACTGCTCGGGGCTGGTGAGGGACGCGGGCCGCGCCGCCGCAGCGGCGCGCTGCGCGAGGGCATCGGGGAACGGCGCAACGGCCAGGACGGCGGCGGCCAGGCACAGGGGGCGCAGGGACGGCACGGGGAATCGCGGCGAAGGGTGGAGGCGGATCACGGAGCGCGCTCGAGGCGCGCGAACAGGTCGGTGTACGAAGCGAGCTGCGCGCGCATGTCGGCCGTTGGGGGCCCGACCTGCGCCTCGAGCTGCACGAAGAGGGCAGTGATGCGCTGCTGCAGTTCCGCCAGCGTGGCCGCGCGGTTGACGGCGGCGGGCGGCGCCCCCGGACCGCTTGCCGCGCGGGCCGCCTCGAGCGCCGCGGCCGTCCGGCGGGCGAGCGCCGTGATGGATTCGAGGGCCTCGTGCCACGCCTCGCGCGCCGCCGGTGCGGCGTCCTGGCGCGCGTCCGGCAGCACCTGCACCATCCGTTGGCCTCGCACCTGTCCGTCCCACTCGACCAGCACCGTGTACGGGCCGGGCCGCACGAACGCGCTGGGGCCGGTCCCCCGCGGCGCCTCCTCGCCGTCCCCGCCACCGCCCGCCGCCGGCAGCGGTGCCGTGCGCAGGGGCCACACCACGGTGGTCAACCCGCGGCGCGTGGTGACGACCTGCTTCCACACGTCGCCGCCGGGCGCGCGCACCACGGCCACCGTGGCGGTCAGGCCGCTGTCGGCGGCCCAGAGCGTGATCGGCAGGCCGTTGGGCGGGTTCTCGCCGCGGAAGTGCATGTCGCCGGTGTGCCCGATGCGCGGCACGCGCCGCTGCTGCCGCACGACCGTGGGACCGCCGGCGAGCAGCACCTTCGGCCCCGGACGGCCGTTCCGGAGCGGCCGCACGTCGTCGAGGATCCAGATGCCGCGCCCGTGCGTGCCGAGCACGAGCGCATGGTCGCGCGGATGCACCACGAGGTCGTTGACGGGCACCGTCGGCAGGTTGCCCCGCGCCGGCACCCAGCTCGTCCCGCCGTTGAACGACAGGAACAACCCGAATTCCGTGCCGAGGTACAGCAGCTGGGGGTCCACGGGATCCTCGCGCAGCATGTGCGGCACCACCTCGCGCGGCAGGTCGGCGACGACCTCCGTCCACGTCTGCCCGTAGTCGGTCGTGCGGTACATCCAGTTCCGGAAGTCACCGTTCTGGTGGCCGTCCCAGATCACCCATGCGGTCCCGGGGGCCCACCGCGACGCCTCGACGTGCTTCACCCACGTCCCGCGCGGCACGTCCGGCACCTGCGACGACACGTCGCGCCACGTGCGCCCCTCGTCCCGCGAGACGTGCAGCCGCCCGTCGTCGGTCCCCACCCACAGCACCGCACGGTCCCGCGGCGACTCGGCGAACGCGCTCGTCGTCGGGAAGAACGAGATCCCGTCGTCGAGCGAGAGCGTCGCGCTGTCCGGCCGCTGGCCCATGATCGGCAGGGTCCGTCGGTCGACGCCGGTCGTGAAGTCGCCGAGGCGCTGCCACGTCTCGCCCCGGTCGCGCGAGCGGTAGAGGTGCCGCATCCCGGCGTAGAGCGTCCGCGGGTCGTGCGCGCTCACCGCGAGCGGGGCGTTCCAGTTGGCCCCCTCCTGGAACCGGCCCACGCGCGGGGCCGGCGGCCCCCAGTTGCCGCGCTTGTACACGTCGCCCTCCGGCCACGATGGCCGGATCGTGCGCGTCTCCATCGTCCGCAGGTCCACCCGCGTCAGCCCCAGGTACTGGGACGTCACGTAGAGCGTGCGGTTGTCCGTCGTGTCGAACAGCGTGTGGAAGCCGTCGCCGCCGCCCACGCGGAACCAGTCCTCGTTGAGGATGCCGTCCGTCCACGTCGTCTCGCTCGGCCCGCACCACGCGTTGTTGTCCTGCAGGCCGCCGCACACGCGGAAGGGCACGCTGTTGTCCACGCCTACGTGGTAGAACTGCGACACCGGCAGGTTGCGCTGGTAGAGCCACGTCACGCCGCGGTCCCACGAGATGCCCAGCCCGCCGTCGTCCCCCTTCACCACGTGCCGCGAGTCGCGCGGGTTCACCCAGACGATGCGGTCGTCGCCGTGCAGCGACTGCCGCGGCTCGCGCCACGTCTTGCCGCTGTCGTCCGACACCGAGTACTGCACCTGGTAGAGCCGCGACTCGTCCGACGGGTCCACGAGCAGCTTGCTCGAGTACGACGGGCGGGGGTTCCAGTCGCCCATGAACCGCCACGACGCGCCGCCGTCGGCGCTCCGGTACACGCCGCCGAGGCGCTGTTCGTACGAGATGCTCGACGTGTAGCGCCGCCCCTGCTCCACCGAGACGTAGAGCACGCGCGGGTCGCGTCGGTACACCGAGATCCCCACCCGGCCCCATGGGCCGGCGGGCAGGCCGTTGCCGAGCCGTCGCCAGGTGGTGCCGCCGTCCGTCGTCTTCCAGAGAGCCGAGCCCGGGCCGCCGCCGACGTAGCCGAACGCCTGCCGGCGCCGCTGGTACGTCGCCGCGTAGAGGACGTCCGGGTTCGACGGGTCCATCGCGACCTCCGTGACGCCGGTGTCGTCGTTCCCCGCGAGCACCAACTGCCAGCTGCGACCGCCGTCGGACGTCCGGTACAGGCCGCGCTCGGGGTTCGGCGCCCACAGGTTGCCCGGCACCGCCGCATAGACGACGTCGCGGTTGGTCGGATGCGTCACGAGCCGCGCCACGTGCCGCCCTGCGGCGAGCCCCGTGTTGCGCCACGTGCGGCCGCCGTCTTCCGACTTGTACACGCCGTCCCCCCAACCCGAGCTCTGGCGGTTCGTCGCCTCGCCCGTGCCGACCCACACGAGGTTCGGGTCGCCCTGGAAGACCGCCACCGCCCCGACCGAATGCACGCGCTCGCGCTCGAAGACCGGCGTCATCGTGACGGCCATGTTGGTCGTCTTCCAGACGCCGCCGGTCGCGCTCGCGACGTACATGATGGCGGGGTCGGCCTCGTACACCGCGAGGTCCGTGATGCGGCCCGACATCACCGCCGGCCCGATGAAGCGGAAGCGCAGCCGCTCGAGCATCTCCGCATCGTGGTACTGGGCGGGCGCGACGACCGGCGCCAGGATGGCGGCGGCGCACGTGACGGTACGGGACAGGCGCATGAGTCGTGGGGATCGGGAGGCCGGAGGTTACCGACTCGCGCCCCGGCTCGCGAGGCCGGGGCCCGACCGGCCTGCCGTCAGAACTCGAGCCCGAATACCACGTCGAAGCGCCCGCGCTCGGCGGCGGGCATGTCCGGGCGCCACGAGAACCGGAGCCCGAGCGGCACGTCCACCGGGAAGTGCCACCACCGCGTGTCGAACCACAGTTCGGCCCCGAGCGACCGGAACCGCTGTTCCCGCTCCTGCCGCACCGCGGTGCCCGGCGTGACACCGCCACCCAGGAAGACCGCGCGCCGCGCCGTCAGCTGGTCCGCGAAGAGGGCCCCGCGCACCCGCCGCACGTGCACCGTCTGCAGCAGGTTGTGATCGGGATACCACAGCGGGAACACGTAGTCCGCAGCGAACCGCGCAAGCTCCGGCGCCGTCACCGGGTCGAACCCGCGCGCGAACGGCATCGGCGATGCGAAGCGGTACGGGAGCGGGTCGCTCGACCGTTCCTGCATCGCCTGCGATTCCCACGCGCCATCGAGGCGCAGCCCGTGGTGCCGACGCAGCCCCGGGAAGAACGCGCGGCCGCGCGCGTACCACTGGTGGCCGCGGAACGTGCCGCCGAGCGGCGTCTGCCGGATAAAGGCGGTGAGGTACTGGCCCCACACCGGCTGGATGTCGCGGATCCACGCGTAGCCGCGACCCGCCGAGATCCCGAGCGTCACCGGTCGGACGCTGCCCTCGTCGGAGACGAACCACGACGGCAGCGTGCTCCCGCCGACGCGCGTCTCCCGCACCGCGGCCTGCAGGGTGACGGACGTCTGGTAGAGGTCCCGCGTCAGGTTGAGCGGCACGCGGATGCCGAGGCCGGTCGAGACCTCGCGCCACGTCCAGTCGCCACCCGGCCGCGGCCCCGGCGTGACGACCGGGTACGTGTCCGATCGTCCGGTGACGGAAACATCGGCGTCGATGATCGGATAGCGGCCCGCCCAACTCACTACGGCCCGTCCCCCGGCCTGCCGCTCCGTCAGGTTGTACTCGGCGCCGACCGAGGCCCCGACGGTCCCGAGCACGTCCTGCGAGTACACCGTCGCCCCAACCACCGGGCCCAGCGGCGGGGCGCTCACGAGCACGCCGTAGGGATTCCACGCGTGCCGCCATGGGGCGTAGCGCCGCGCGGGATAGCGTGGGCGTTCGCCCGAGTCCGCCAGGACGTTCTCCGCCCGCGACTGCGCCACGAGCGTGGCGAGCCCCAGCGTGTCCCACGGCGTGGGCGCGTAGGGGGTCCACGACGCGGGATCGATCGGCATCACCACCGCCCGCTTGCCGCTCGAGGTCTGGTCGTTGAAGGCGAGGCGGGTGCCGTCGGGCGATGGGACGGGATTCGTCGCCCCCACCGGGCGGGTGGTGACCTGCCACCACCGGCCCTCGCGCCAGGCGACGACTTCGTCGCGCCCCTGCACCGGCATCGTGGCGAAGACGACCTCGCGATCGCCGCTCGGGGCCTGCACCGCGGCGGTCGTGAACTCGCCCACCGGCGCGCACGGTGTGCCGTCGGCGGGGCAGCGCTCGACCCGGCGGCCGCTGCCGCGCCGGATGCGCACGACGAACACGTCGCGGCCGTCGCGCGAGAACCGCGGCGAGACGAACAGGTCCGGCTCGGGCACCGGCCACCGGTGCACCACGGTGCCGTCGGACCCGAGCAGCAGCAGCGCCGACGTGCGATCCGGTCCCTGCTCGACCACCGCCAGCCGGTCGCCGTCCGGAGCGACGGCGACAGCCGTCCAGCGGGTCCCGTCGCGCAGGTCACCGCTCGTCCCCGAGCCGACGGGCCGCGTCACCACGACGCTCCACGACTGGTAGCCCCAGCGCGGATCGAACCGCTGCTCGACCCACGCGAGACGCCCGCCGCCGATGGCCGGCGGGACCCCGCGGGCCAGCGGACCCGGCGACTGCAGCACCTCGCGGCGCGGCGTGCCGAGGGCCAGTCGCACGAAGGTCGGCAGCACGTCGAGCCCCGACTGCAGCACCACCAGCGACGAGTCGTCCGCCCATTGCGGGAACTCGTCGTCGCGCCACGCGTCCGGCGGCGGCCCCACGGACGTCACCGGGGTCGGCGTCCGCGCGGCGGCCTCGGCGCGCAGCCGGTCCTGCATCCCGCTCCATGCCGCGCGGTGCAGTCCCGTCACCCCGAGCCCCGTTTCGCGGTGCAGCGCCGACGAGAGCGCATAGGGACTGAACGCACGGCGCGTGCTCCGCACCATCGCCCGGTCCCACACATCGCCACCGAAGCGCACGCGGGCCTCGCGCACCAGCGCCCACCCGTGCACGTAGTGGTTCGGCCAGTAGTCCCGGAACGAACGATGCAGCATGGTCCAGTAGCCCGGATCGCGCGCGTCGAGCATCCGCGCGCGCCACTCGGCGTCGAACGTCGGCATCCGGCCGCGGCCGCCGTCGGTCAGCGCCGTCTCGGTGGCCACGGCGTCCCCCTCGAACAGCCACATGGGAATCGTCCACGCGCTGAAGCCGCCCTGCGCGAAGTCGCCAAGCCACCGCGAGAAGAAGCGCGTCACGCCGCGATCGAGCGCGTCGAACTGCTTCACGTGGCGGTACTCGTGCAGCGCGAGGAGGTCCATCCAGTCGAGCGGCCCCTGCAGGCCGTCGCCCTGCGGGGGCTGGAGGAACCACTCGGACCGCCGAGGGAAGAGCGTCACGAAGCCGTTCGCCTCGGCGAGGCGCTGTTGCAGCACGACGTCGATCCGGAGCGGCGTGCCGCGCAGGGTGGCCGTGTCGCGCGACGCGATCCGGTCGAGCAGGCCGGCGAGCCGCTGGGCTTCGCCCTCCAAGGCGTCCGGCGCGATCACCCGCGCATGGCGGCCCTCCACGGCGCGCCAGCGGACGTCGGGCGGGTTCTGCATCGCGCCGAGCCCGGTCTGCTGGGCGACGCCACGCACGGGCGACCAGGCCGCCAGCAGGGCAAGCACCGGCATCGCGCGGCGGAACGAAGCACCACGTGTCATGCGGGGGAATTTATCCGGACGCATGACCCTGCGCGCCGTAGATTCCGGCATGCGACTCCCCGCCCTGCGCCCGTTCATGGCCGCGTGCCTCGGATGGCTCGCGACTCGAGGTGCCGCCGCCCAGCCGGCCCCCCAGCCGGCCCCCCAGCCGGCCGCCCAGCCGGCCGCCCAGCCCCCAGCGGCGCCCGTCGTCACGCGGGCCGACCTCGCTGCCGCCTACCAGCGCGTGGACGGCTGGCTCGTGGCGTCGCCTCCCGACAGCGCGACCGCCGTGCTCGCCAATCGCCGCTTCGACCAGGGCACCCTCGCGTTCTTCGCCGGCCGCACCGCCGACGCGATTCGCGCGCTGAACCGCCTGTACGCGCACCTGGCAGGCGACACCGCCACCGACGGCGACATGGCGCGGACGCTCGGGCTGCGGGCCTCCGCCGCGCCCGCGATTCCCGTGCGCGGCACCCCGGGCATCGCGCTGGCGCTGGTGCCGTTGGTGCCGATGCCGGGCACCGCGCCCCTCCCCCTGCGCGTACGGCTCGTGGATGCGCGAAACCGGGACGTCGCGACGACCGAGGTCGCCGTCGCCCCGGGCGCTTCCGCGCCCGTCGCGCTGCCGTTCGAGCCCGCCCGCCTCGCGCGCTTGACCGAGGGACGCTACGCCCTCGTCGCCGCCGTGCCGGGGCGCACCCCCGACATCCGGCTCGGGCACGTGGATATCGCGCGCGAGTCACCCGACAGCACCCGGGCGCGCCTCGCCGCTCGCACCGCCGCGCTCGACAGCATCACCGTGCCGCAAGCGGTAGCCGCCTTCCGCGCGCGACTCGCCAACCTCGTCGCGACCCCGAGTCCCGAGCAATCGGCCCAGTTCCTCTCCGATCCCGCGACGCTCGCGCGGGCCCTCGGCCGCGAGGCCGAGACCCTCGCCGCCGGACGCGATCCCTACGTCGGCGCGGGCGACGTCTGGCGCACGATCATCGGCCCCGGCGGCCGCCCGCTTCCCATGCGGATCATCGTACCGGCGGGGGGCGACTCGCGCGCCCCGCGCCCGCTCGTCGTCGCGCTCCACGGCGCCGGCGGTGACGAGAACATGTTCCCGGACGCCTACGGCGCCGGCGAGGTCGTGCGGCAGGCGGCGCGGCGCGGCGCCATCCTCGTCTCGCCGGCGACCACCGTATTCCAGCGCGACGTCGCCATGCTCGATTCCGTCCTCGCGGTGGTCTCCCGCGCCTACGCGGTGGACTCGACGCGGGTGTACGTGATCGGCCACTCGATGGGGGCCGCCGCGACGTACGCGGCGGCGGCGGCGCGCCCGTCGCGCATCGCCGCCACGGTGCTGCTCGCCGGGGCCGGACGCCCTCCCGCGGTCGGGACGCGCGTGCCGCCCTCCCTGTGGATCGCAGGCGGTCTCGACCCGATCATCCCACCGTCGCGCATCCGCCCCGCCGCCGAGGCGGCGGGCGCCGCCGGCGCGTCGGTGACGTACCGCGAGCACCCCACCGCCGGCCACACGCTCGGGGTCGGGCCGATGCTCGCCGAGGCCTTCGAGTTCCTCTTTGCCCGACGCCTCGGCGCGCCGTGACCGGGCGGCCCCCGCCGGCCGCCGCATCGCGGTGACCGGCGCGACGGGCGGCTGCGGGTGCGTCACCGCCGAGCGGCGGGCGCGACGTCGGCCTCGCGCCCGCGGCGCGCGGCCCGGCTCATCCCCCGACGCGCGCGAAGAGCACCGCCGTCCGATCGTCGTTCTCCCCGCGCTTCTCGAACCCCAGCCACTGGGCGAGCGCCGGCCCCGCATCGGCCGTCCCCAGCACCGGGCCGCGGAACCGCTGCACGAGGCGCGGCAGGTCGGTGTCGCTGCCGGTTCGCCACTGCGCGAGCAGCGCCGGCGCCTGCTGCTCGATCGGGTGCAGCGGGTCGTCCACCCCGTCGGTGAGCAGCGCGAACGCCGTCAGGGGCGCCGCGTCGGTGACCCGCACGTGCGAGGCGCGCTCGGGGGCCTGTGCGTCAGGGACGAACGTGCGCACCTCGCCGGCGAAGTCGCCGCTGTCCGCGTCGCCGAGCCGTTGCGCGGTGCCGTCGCGCCGCCACGCGAGGATGGCACCGTCCCCCACCTGCGAGCTGACGACGAGCTCCGCCGCCTCGGAGGCGTACCACGCCGCCACCAGCAGCGTGCAGCGATAGGCCGACGGCGACGTGCCGCTCGCGGCGGCGAGGTCGTGCAGCAGGCGGCAGGTCTCCCAGACCGACAGCCCGATCGCGTGCCCCACCGCGTGCGCCAACTCGTCGCGCTGGCGTTCGCGCAAGTACCCTCGCTCGGGCGCGAGCTTCGCGACGACCCGCTCCGCCGTCTCGCGGCAGGCGAGCTCCGAGCCGACCCGCGACAGCGGCGCCGAGCCGGCGCCGTCCGCGGCGCACAGCACGACCAGCCCGTCGTGCCGCCGCACCGCGAAGGCGTCCTCGCGATGGTCGCCACGATGCGCGTGCGAACGCCCCCGCACCGACGCGGCGACCGCCCGCCAGCCCGGCGCTACGTCGTCGGCGAACACGTGCACGTCCGCCGCCTCGACGTCGGCGAGCCAGCCCGGCGCGTGTGCCAGCACGGTGGCGGGACACCACGGCTCTGCAGCCGGCAGTGACTGCCAGGTGGCCGCGACGATCGGCTCGTCTGCCACGGGTGCCTGGGCCGGCAGCGGCGGCTTGGGTACCCCGGTCGGCGTCGTGAGCGCCTCGACGTCGGGGGGAAAGACCGGAGCCGGCATGAACGTGGGATCGGGCGTCGTCATCTCGGGGAGGGAATCGCCGCGGCTGCCGGTTCGTTCCGCCCGCCGAGGGGACGCGCCTCGCGCGCGGGTCCGCCGAGCCGGAGCAGCACCCACGGCTCGACGGTCGCCCCTCGGGACGCGGGATTCAGGAAGCGCCCGTTCATCCGCGAGACGCCGAACTTCTCGAAGGTCGCCACCGTCTCGGCCCGCGCGGCCAGCCGCGCCAGCGAATCGCCCTGTGCGGCGCGCACGTACACCCACAGCCCGCCCGGTGCCTGCCGTACCAGCGCCGCCGCGGCGGCGACATCGGCGACGTCGGGCACGACCCGGCGCGCCGCGAAGTCGAGCGACGGCCGGTGGTGGGCCACCGCGACGAAGGCGCCCGACGGCACGCCGGCCTCGCGCACCAGGGCCCCGGCGCGCGTCTCGGCCTGATAAGCGAAGAGTCGTGGGGCCGCGATGCCGTTGAGCAGCAGCCCGCCGAGCCCCACCCCTGTCGCCGCCAGGTACGCCAGCCGCCACGGCGACTCCGCGCGCCGGACCCACCAGCCGAGCCCCACCCCGACGGAGGCCGCCGCCCACCCCCACCACGGCAGCGGCGCGAACGCCCACGCCGACAGCGCAAGGCCCGCGGCCGGCAGCAGCCACGCCTGCCCCACCACCGCGACCCGCCAGCCGCGCGCGAGCGCCGCCCCGCGCTCGCGCAGCACCCGCGCCACGAGCACCGCCGCGAAGGGCAGCAGCACGTACGCGTAGTGCGGCAGCTTGTAGCGCGACGCGGAGATCGCCGCGAACAGCAGCACGAACCCGCCGGCCGCGAGTGCCTCGTCGCGCCACCAGCCCGCCCCGCGGCGCATCGCCCCCGCCACCTGCGCCAGCCGCCACACGACGAGCGGCGCCCACGGCAGAAAGACCCACAGGAACGTGTGCGTGAAGAAGAGCGGCCCCGCGTCGTTGCGCCACGCGTTCGAACCCGTCACGCGACCGAAGCTCTGCGTCCAGAAGTAGAAGGTGAGCCCGCGTCCTCCGAACTGCTGCCACAGCCCCCAGCACATCGGCGCGAGCGCGAGCGCGACGATCGCCGGCACGACCAGCAGCCGCGCCGTCGCGAGCCGGCGCCAGCGCGCGTGCACCAGCACGTCCACCCCCAGCGCGGCGACCGGTGCGACGAGGCCGAGCGGCCCCTTGGCGAGCAGGCCGACGGCGATCCCCACCGCGCACCACGCCAGGTGCGACGGCTGCCCCCCGCGCAGCCACGCGGCGCCCTGCCACGTGGCGAAGGCGACCCCGGCCATCAGCAGCGTGTCGGTGCGCGGGTCGGCCACCATCAGCATCGCCGCCACCGAACTGCCGAGCACCCAGCGCGCGAGGCGCGCGGTGTCGTCGTCGCCCGACAGGGTCCCCGCGAGCCGACCCGTGCTCCACACCGCGCCGGCGAGCGCGAGCGACGACGGCAGCTTGTACGCCCAATCGGAGACGCCGAAGACCGCGTACGACGCCGCCGCCGTCCAGAACACCAGCGGGGGCTTGTCCAGGTACGGGGCCCCCCGCTCGGTCACCTGCAGCCAGGACCCGCGGTCGAGCATCTCCATCGCGATCGCGGCGTACTGCGCCGCGTCGATGTCCATCGCCGGCGTGAGGAGGCCGGCGACGAGTCCGAGCGCGAGCAGCGCGGCGACGAAATAGGGCATGGCGGCGGGAATCTAGCCTCGACCCGGTATCTTCTCCGCGTGAGCACCGGCCAGTTCCCCGTCCCGACGGGCCAGTACCCCGTCCCCGAGTTCACGCCGCCGCCCGAACTCAGCGCGCCGGCCGCGGGGGCGATCGGCTTCGTCCTGCGGCTCGGCAAGGCCCTGCACCAGTCGGGCTACCCGGCGCACCTGCTCGAACGGGCGCTCACGCTCGTCGCACGACGCCTCGGGCTCGAGGCGCAGTTCTTCTCGACGCCGACGTCCATCTTCGCCGCCTTCGGCGTCGCCGACCGGCAGCAGACGACGATGACGCGCGTCGAACCCGGCGAGGTGAACCTGGCCCGGCTCTCCCGCCTCGACGGCGTCATGCGCGACGTCATCGGCGGCCGCGCGACGGCGCTGCAGGGGAGCGCGCGCGTCGAGCACCTCCTCGCCGCCCCCGGCCCGTATCCGGCGTGGCTCACCGTGCTCGCCTTCGGGCTCGCGTCGTCCGCGGTCGCCGTGCTGCTCGGGGGCGGCCGCCTCGAGGTCGCCATCGCGGCGCTGCTCGGCCTCGTCACCGGCGGCATCGGCGTCGTCACGGGACGTTCGCGCACGGCGCAGGCGATCTTCGAGCCCACCGCCGCCTTCGCGGTGGCCCTGCTCGCGGCGCTGGCCGAGGGGATCGTGGGGCCGTACGCCACCGGCATCGCCACGCTGGCGGGCCTCGTGGTGCTGCTCCCCGGTCTCATGCTCACCGTCGCCATGACCGAGCTCGCCACGCAGCACCTCGCCTCCGGCACGGCGCGGCTGGCCGGGGCGATGATCACGTTCCTCTCGCTCGCCTTCGGGGTGGCGCTCGCCGCGAAGGTCGCCGCGCTCGGCTTCGATCTGCCGGCGGCCGCCCCGCCCGTCCCGCTGCCGGCGTGGACGGCGCACCTCGCCGTCGCGGTGGCCGCGCTCGCGTTCTGCGTGCTGCTCAAGGCCGAGCCCCGCGACGCGGGGTGGATCGTCCTCGCCTGCGCCCTGAGCTTCTACAGCGCGCGCGCCGGGCGCGAGCAGCTGGGGCCCGAGCTGGGGGCCTTCCTCGGCGCGTTCGTCATCGGTGCCGCGAGCGATGCGTTCGCGCGGGGGTTCCGCCGCCCGGCGACGATCGCGCTCGTGCCCGGGGTGCTCATCATCGTGCCCGGTTCGGTGGGCTACCGCGGGATCATGTCCCTGCTCGAATCCGAGACCGTCGCCGGCATCGACACCGTCTTCCAGGTCGCGCTGATCGGGGTGTCCATCGTGGCCGGCCTGCTGGTGAGCAACGTGCTCGTGCCCGGCGAGCGGCTGCCCGAGTCCTGAGCGACGCGTGCACCGCGCCGAAGGTATCCTCCCCGTCATGACCGATTGGCACACCCGCGCCGCGACCCCCGAGGAGGTCGTCCGCCACGTCCCCGCCGGCGCCCGCGTCTTCGTGCACGGCGCGTCCGCCACGCCGACCCCCCTGCTCGAGGCGATGGTCGCCCGCGCCGACCTGCACGACGTCAAGCTGTGCCACCTGCACCTCGGCGGCCCCGCCCCGTTCGCGGACCCGGCGCACGCCGCGCGCTTCCGCTCGACGTCGTTCTTCGCCGGCCCCAACGTGCGCGCCGCCATCGCCGACGGCCGGGCCGACTACGTTCCCGTCTTCCTGAGCGACATCCCGGGGCTGTTCACGGACGGCACGTGGCCCCTCGACGTCGCGCTCGTGCAGCTCTCGCCGCCCGACCGCCACGGCCTGTGCACGCTCGGGACGTCGGTGGACGCCGCGCGCGCGGCGGTGGACACCGCACGCCTCGTGCTGGCCGAGATCAACGAGCGCATGCCGCGCACGCACGGCAACGCGCAGGTGCCCCTCGCCCGGGTGGCGGCCTTCACGCACACCGACCGCCCGCTCCACGTGCACGCCCGCCAGCCGGAGACGCCCGCGACGGCGCGCATCGGCGAGCTGGTGGCGGATCTCGTCGAGGACGGGGCCACGCTGCAGGTCGGCATCGGCGCGATTCCCGACGCGGTGCTCGCCCGGCTCGGCGACAAGCTCGAGCTCGGCGTGCACACCGAGATGTTCTCCGACGGGCTCGTCGAGCTCATGGCGACGGGGGCGATCACCAACCGCCGGAAGGTGGTGCACCGCGGCCGCATCGCCACGAGCTTCGTCACCGGCACCCAGGCCGTCTTCGACTTCGTGCACGACAACCCGCAGGTCGCGTTCTACCCCTGCGACCACACCAACGACCCGGGTGTGATCCTGCGCAACCCGAAGGTCGTGGCGGTGAACTCGGCGATCGAGGTGGACCTCACCGGCCAGGTCTGCGCCGACTCGATCGGCGACCGCATCTACAGCGGCATCGGCGGGCAGCTCGACTTCATCCGCGGCGCCGCGCGCTCGCCCGGGGGCAGGCCGATCATCGCGCTGCCGTCCACGGCCGCCGGCGGCACCGTCTCGCGCATCGTCCCGCGCCTCGCACCGGGCGCCGGCGTGGTGACCTCGCGCGGGCACGTCCACTGGGTCGTCACCGAGTACGGCGCGGTGAACCTGCACGGCGCGTCGCTGCGCGAGCGGGCGGAACGGCTCATCGGCATCGCCCATCCCGACCACCGGGCGGAACTGCGCCGTCAGGCGGCGGCGACCAGTCGGACGAGGTAGGCCAGCAGCAGCTGCTTGAGGTCCTCCAGTATCATGGGGCGGCGCGCCGAGGGGGAATCGTCGCGGAGCGCGAGCAGGGCCTGCCCCGTCGTGACGAGGATCGTCGCGTGGCGTTCGGCGTCGGCCGCGGACAGGGACGGGGCGAGCACCGCCAGCAGACCGGTCACGCGGGCGACGATCGACCGGTCGAGCGTCTCCCATGCGATCGGCGAACGGACGTCGCCGGACAGGCCCCGGCACGACGGCGCGAGGTTGCGCAGGTGGCGGTACGCCGGGTTGGCTTCGAGGAAGTCGGCCAGCGGGTCGATGACGCCGGAGACGATCCGCTCGAGGGGCACGCGGCGCGGGTCGTCCGCGAAACTCGCCGCATGCAGGGCCTCGACCTGCGCCGCGTACCGGACCGCGAGCGCGGCGACGATCGCGTCCTTGTCCGGGAAGAACTGGTAGAGCGACCCCTTCGCCGCCCCGGCGCGTCGCGCGATCTCGTTCATCGTCGCCGCCTCCACGCCGACGTCGGCGATGACCTCGGCGGCGGCATCGAGCAGTGTCTCGACGCGTTGGCGGCCCCGGGCCTGCACCGGCAGCTTGCGCAGGATCGGCCCGTGCGGACGCGCGTCAGCACCCGGGGCCGGGGCATCGGACGACACGCGACGGGGGCGGGCCGTCGAACGGCTGGCGGTCGGCATGCCGCAGTATGCGACTGCGCCGACGCGGGTTCAACCGGCGGTCAGCAGCAGCCCGCGCTGGTCACCGGGGCATCGGCGAGGCGGCTCCACTCCTGGAAGCTGCCGTCGTACATCCGCGCTGGCCGGCCGGCGAGGCGCGCGGCGAACCACAGCAGGCTCGCCTGCTGCCCGACGTGGCAGTAGGTCACCACCGGCATGCCGCGCGGCGCGCCCGCGCCGGCGAGCAGCCGGTCGAGATCCGCCGCATCGCGATACCGCCCCAGTTCGCGCGTCACCGTCGAGAAGGGGACGTTCGCGGCTCCCGGCACGTGCCCCGCGCGCGGGAACCCGTTGGCCGAATGACCGAAGTAGAACTCGGGCAGCCGGGCGTCGAGGACGGCGGCGCCCCCGCCGGCCAGCGCAGCGCGCACGTCCGACGCCCGCGCCAGCCAGCGGAGGTCCGGCGTCAGCGTGAGCGTCCCGGGCGTCACCGTCGGCACCTCGCGCGAGAGCGGGCGTCCCGCCTCCCGCCACGCCTCGACCCCGCCGTCGAGCGCGGCGGCCCGCCCGTCGAGCCCCGCGACCGCCAGCGTGAACATGAACCGGGCGACCGGGATCGGCTGCCCGACGACCACCACGCGGGAGCGGTCGGTGACGCCGGCCCGCACCAGCACGCGCTGCAGCGAGTCGAGCGGCGCCAGCTCCGTGCGCAGCGTGTCCGGCGCGGTGACCTGCACGGCGTAGGCGGCGAACGGGATGAACCGCGCCCTCGGCAGGTGGCCGGCCTCGTACTCGGCCCGTTCGAACGCCACGTGCACCACGACGAGGTCGGGATCCGCGGCGCGGGCCGCGACCCAGGCCCCGTCCACCAGCAGCGGGACGGCCGTCTGGGCGAGCGGCGACACGACGGGCGCGGCCGCAGCGAGCGCGGCGGCGAGAATCGGGAGGAGGCGCATGCCGGAAATGTGCGCCGCCCGGTCCGGGCGTCCAGCGCCCGGGGGCCGCCTGCGCGTTACTGTATGCCCGTCGGTGGTCGGCTTCCCCCTCACCCGTCTCCGCATGCGTCGCATCGTTGCGCTGGTCCTGGCGGCCCTGTGCTGCCCCACCCTGCTCCTCGCGCAGTTCGGCGACCTCGCCGCCGGCCCCTACAAGCGGCTGGTGATCCGCGGCGCGCACGTCATTCCCGGCCACGGCGGCCCCCCGGCGGGCCCGTACGACATCGTGATCGAGGGGAACGTCATCACCGAGATGCTGCCGTTCGACCCCGTCGCCGCCGAGCGGCGGGGCCGCACCGAACGGCCCACGGGGGACCGGGTGATCGACGCCACCGGCATGTTCGTCATGCCGGGGATGTTCGACCTGCACACGCACATCCGCACCCAGCCGCTGCCGCTCGAGTACGTGTACCTGCTCAAGCTCGCGATGGGCGTGACGACGATGGTCCCCGCGGCCGACCGCGGGCTCGACAGCGCGCTCGCGCAGGCCGAGCTCTCGAAGGCCAACCGGGTGCTCGCCCCGCGGATGTTCCCGCTGGCCTCATGGGGCGCCGGGACGCGCTTCACGCGCCTCGAGCTCGACGACCCGGCGAAGGCGAAGGACGTCGTCGCGGCGATGGTCGCCCGCGGCGTGCGCGTCTTCTCGCTCGACCCCCTCGGCTGGAACGCCGACCTCGTGCGCGAGATCGCCAAGGCCGCGAAGGCGAACGGCGCGATCACCTCGTTCCACATCCCGCCGAGCACCAACGCCGTCATGAACGCCGTGCAGGCGGCGTGCGCCGGCGTGACGATGATCGAGCACCACTACGGCTACGCCGAGTCGGCGCTGCCGCGCACGGTGCAGGGCTTCGGGGCCGAGTACACCTTCGGCGACGAGCACGCGCGCTTCCGCTACGCGGGCCGGGTGTGGGAGGAGACCGACCGCGAGCGGCTGCTCGGCGCCGTCGCCGACTCGCTCGTCGGCTGCGGCGTGACGATGCTCCCGACCCGGGTCGTGTACGAGGCCAACCGCGACGCGGTGCGCGCGATGAGTCTCCCGTGGCACGAGAAGTACACCCACCCGGCGCTCTGGAAGTGGAACCTCCCCAACCCCGCCTACCACGGCGCGTACCACTACGACTGGACGTCCGAGGACGAGGCGACCTGGACGGCCGCCTACCGGCTCTGGGGCGACCTCATCTACGCCTTCAACCGGAAGGGCGGGCGCATCGCCTTCGGCACCGACGACTCGTACATCTGGGCGACGCCCGGCTTCTCGACGGTGCGGGAGACGCAGCTGATGCGCGAGACGGGGCTGCACGCCCTCGAGGTGCTCAAGGCCGCCACGCGCACGAGCGCCCTCACCCTCGGCGAGCCGAAGCTCGGGCTCGTCCGGCCGGGCCACCTCGCCGACCTGCTGATCGTGGACGGCAATCCCGCCGCGAACCTCAAGTTCCTCTATGCCTTCGGCGACCTCGTGCGCGGTGCCGATGGCACCGTGCGCCGCACCCGCGGCATCATCCACACCATCAAGGACGGCGTCGTAACCGAGAACGCGAAGCTGATGCAGCGGGTCGAGCAGCTCGTCCGCGAGGCGAAGGCGTCGCAGCCGATGGACGTGGCCCGCGAGCCGTGGGTGGTCAGGCCGTGAGGCGCCGCCCGACCCCCGTGCCCGTCACGGCGGCGGCCCTCCTCGCCGCCGCCCCCGTCGTCCTCCCCGCGCAGTCGGCCGGCCAGTCGGCTGGCCAGTCGGCCGTCTCGTACGAACGGGCCGAGCAGCTCCTGCCGTGGCACGCCGGCCGCCGCCTGAGCGGCGACTCCGTCGCCCCGCAGTGGCTCAAGGACGGCAACCGGTTCTGGTACCGCGCCAAGACCCGCACCGGCGCCGAGTTCCGGCTGGTGGATCCGGCGCGCAACGACCAGCGGCCGTTCTTCGACCACGCGCGGCTCGCCGCAGCGATCACCGCCGCCGCCGACACCGCGGTGGACGGCGAGAAGCTCCCGTTCCGGACGCTGACCTTCACGCGCCACGGCGACGACGAGGGGCGCATCGAGTTCCGCCTCGGCAAGCGTCGCGTCGAGTGCGACCTCGCCGCGTACGCGTGCACCGCCGGCGACACCACCTACGCGAAGACGCCGTTCGTCCTCTCGCCGGACAAGCAGTGGGAGGCCTTCGTGGTCACGTACGACGTGTACGTGCGCAAGGCGGGGGGCGGCGACAGCGTGCGCCTCACCACCGACGGCGTGCAGTACTGGTCGTACGGGCTCACCGAGCTGCGCCCGATGCAGGCCTTCCGGCCGGTGCCCCGGCGCCCGCAGATCACCTGGGCCCCGGACTCGCGGCGGCTGCTCGTGCAGCGGCAGGACGAGCGCGGCGTGGCGCTGATGCCGTACGTCTCGATGACGTCGCAGCGGCCGCGGCTCTTCACGCAGCCCTACGCGCTCCCGGGCGACACCGCCATCCCGAAGCCCGGCGCCCACGTGCTCGACCGCGAGGCGCGGACGAACGTCCGGATCGAGCTGCCGTGGCCGGTCGCGCAGCTGACGCTCGGCGGATCGGCCGCCGACTCGGCGTGGAGCCCGGACGGCCGGACGCTGGCCCTGAGCGCGCTCGCGCGCGGCAGCAAGGCGGCCTACCTGTTCTCGGTGGACGCCGCGACCGGCAAGGCGACCCTCGTGGCGCGGGATACGGGCAAGACCTTCGTCGAGATCGGCCCGCCGACGGACCCGCAGTCATGGCACGTCACCGCCGACGGGCAGGACGTCTTCTGGTGGAGCGAGCGCGACGGCTGGGGCCATCTCTACCGGCTCGGGCCGACGGGGGCGGTGAAGAACCGGCTGACCGAGGGGCCGTGGCAGGTCGGGCGCATCCTGCACGTGGACGCGACGCTCCGGCAGGTGTGGTTCACCGGCCGCGGGCGCGAGAAGGGCGACGTCCCGTACTACGCCCGGGCCTACCGGGTGAACTTCGACGGCAGCGGGCTCACCCTCCTCACGCCCGAGGACGTCCACCACGACGTCGTCATGAGCCCGAGCGGCAAGTGGATGGTGGACCGCATGTCGCGCATCGAGCGGGCCCCGACGGCCGTGCTGCGCGAGGCGGCGACCGGCCGCATCCTCCGCAGGCTCGATTCGGCCGACGTCTCGCGCCTCGCCGAGGTCGGCTGGCGCGCGGCGCGGCCGGTGACCCTCAAGGCCCGCGACGGCATCACCGACGTCCACGGCGTCCTGTACCTGCCGGCGCACCTCGACACCACGAAGCGCTACCCGATCCTCGACCACATCTATCCGGGCCCGCAGGTCGGCTCGGTGGGGCCGTGGAGCTTCAAGGGCGGCAGCGAGCCGGCCGCCCTCGCGGAGCTCGGCTTCGTCGTGCTCCAGCTCGACCACCTCGGCACGCCGATGCGGTCGAAGGCCTTCCACGACAACTACTACGCCGACTTCGGCGACAACGGCATCGCCGACCACGTCGCCGCCATCAAGCAGCTCGGCGCGAAGCACCGCTGGATCGACCTCGACCGCGTGGGCATCTTCGGCCACTCGGGCGGCGGCTTCGCCAGCACCGGCGCGATGCTCCGCTTCCCGGACTTCTACAAGGTCGCCGTCAGCGGCGCGGGCAACCACGACAACCGCAGCTACAACATCTACTGGGCCGAGAAGTACCAGGGGCTGCTCGTGCGCGACTCGCTGCGCAAGACCGACAACTTCGCCGAGGAGGCCAACGCCACGCACGCCGAGAAGCTGCAGGGCAAGCTCCTGCTCATGCACGGCGACATGGACGACAACGTCCACCCGGCGATGACGATCCAGGTCGTTGACGCGCTGATCAAGGCGAACAAGTCGTTCGACCTCGTCATCGCGCCCAACCGCGCCCACTCGCTCAACGAGCCCTACTTCATCCGGCGGCGGTGGGACTACTTCGTCGAGCACCTCATGGGGGCGGTGCCGCCGGTCAACTACCGCATCACCCGGCCCGAGGGCGAGGGGAGCGGCGAGGGCGGCCCGGACGATCCGTGACCAGCCGCCCCCGGCGGCGCTGCGGACGCGGGGTCAGCGCCGCCGGAAGGGATCGGAGAAGCGCTCGTCGGTCAGGAAGGCGTGGTCGGTCAGCGTCCGGAGGTACGCGATGAGCGCCGCGATTTCTTCCGGCGTGTAGTTCGGCCGCCGGGGCAGCCCGCCGGGCGCGCGAAGCTGCGCCGCGAGGTTCGGATGCGGCTGGATGCGCTGCGAGTAGAACTGCAGCACCTGCTCGAGCGTCGCGAAGCGGCCGTCGTGCATGTACGGCCCCGTGACCGCGATGTTGCGCAGCTTCGGAACCCGGAACCGCCCGTCGTCCTGCGGCAGCCCGGTCACCGCCCCGACTCCGCGGTCGGTGGTCGTCGCATCGAGCCCGATGTTCACCGGCACCGAGTTCTGGAACTGCGGCCCGGCGTGGCACGAGGCGCAGTTGAGGCGCGACCCGTCGTTGAACAGCCGGCGCCCCTCGGTCTCGAGCGGCGTCAGCGTGGTGAACGACACCGCCTGCGCCGAGTCGTGGCGCGACCGCGTCGAGACCATGGACCGCTCGAACTGCACGATCGCCTTGGCGATCCGGTCGGTGGTGATTGCCCGCGAGCCGAAGGCCTGCTCGAACAACGCCGGATACCACGCCACGGCCGACAGCCGGGCCGCGAGCGAGTCGGGCGCCATCGCCATCTCGTGCGGGTTCTCGATCGCCATGAGCACCTGGTGCTCCAGCGACGTCGCCCGGGTGTCCCAGAGGAACCGGGGCTGCCCCGCCGGCTGCAGCGTCGGGACCCACGCGATGTTCACGATCGACATCGAGTTGCGCTCGCCCAGCGCCCCTCCGACCCCGCGCGACACCCGGGCCGTGTCGGTGAATGACGCCGACTGGTGGTGGCAGGACGCACACGACACCGTGCCGTCGCGAGACAGCCGCCGATCGTAGAACAGCACCCGGCCCAGCGTCGCCCCCGCGTTCGTGATGGGGTTGTCCGGCGGGTCAATCAGGCGGACGACCGGGTCGTTCAGCAGGGCGGACGGCACGCCGGTGATGACGTACGACAGCGGGGTTGCCGGCAACTCGGGGGCGTCCGGCGCGTCGAACGGGGCGTCGGCCACGGGGGCCGACATATCGGCGCAGCCGGCGAGGGCCACGCCGAGGGCAGCAGCGAGGAGTACGCGCATGATGTGGGTCAGACGCGGCGCGTCGCCGGACGTTAACGCCCGGGGCGGCGACGCCCGTGCCGCCGATGGCGGCTTCGGCTACGTTTCGGTGGTGTTTCCCGCCCCCGCCGCCCCGATGCCCACCATCCGCCGTCTGGCCGTCCTCGTCGCCCTCCCCCTCCTGGTCGCCGCCGCCTGCAGCGGCGACGAGGCCGACACCGGCGACACGTCCACCCTGCCCCCCGGCATGGCGCAGAGCACCGGCCGCACCAACGCCGACCTGCCGCCCCCATCCGTCCCGTTCAGCGGGGCGACGCCCGTGGTGACCGCGAGCGTCCTCAAGCGATTCCCGCACGACACCGGCGCCTACACGCAGGGCCTCGTGCTCGCCGGCTCGCGGCTCCTCGAGAGCACCGGCCGGTACGGGGTCAGCGACGTCCGCGAGACCGTCCTCGCCACCGGGGCGGTCGTGCGACGCACGCGGATGGCCGACACCTACTTCGCCGAAGGGCTCGCGCGGGTCGGCGACCGGCTCTTCCAGCTCACGTGGCGCGAGGGCACCGGCTTCCGCTACGACGCCACCACGCTGGCGGTCGTGGATTCGTTCGCCTACAGCGGCGAGGGCTGGGGCCTCGCGAGCGACGGCACGGTGCTCTACGGCACCGACGGCTCGACGCGCGTCAGCGTGCTCGATCCCTCGACGCTCTCGGTCGTCCGGTCGTTCGTGGTCACGGAGGCCGGCACCCCCGTGCCGGCCCTCAACGAGCTGGAGTGGGTGGACGGCGAGCTCTGGGCCAACGTGTTCCAGACCGACTACATCGCCCGCATCGATCCGGCGACCGGCGTCGTCAAGGGCTACGTCGCCATCGGCGGCATCCTCACGCCGGAGCAACGGGCGAGTGTGCAGGCGCGGGGCGGCACGGCCAACGGCATCGCCTACGATGCCGCGTCGGGTCGCCTCGTCGTGACCGGCAAGCTCTGGCCCCTCGTCGCGCAGATCCGCAAGCCGTAGCACACCGGCCAGGGCAGCCGGGCGGCGGCGACGCCTCTACCGCGACGCCTCTACCGCGACGCCTCTACCGCGACGCCTCTACCGCGACGCCGACAGCTCGCGACGCAGCCGCTCTCGCCCCTCGGCGATGAGCGCCCGCGTGCGCGCCTTGAGCGCATCCACGTCGTCGAGGGTCAGCCCCGCCGTCTCGATCGCCTCGAGCACCAGCACGCGGGCCCGCGCCCGCTGGAAGCGGAAGGTGCCCTTCGCCATCGCGTCCCGCGTGCCGGCCACGGCCAAGGGGAGGATCGGGGCGCCGGTCTCGATCGCCAGCCGGAAGGCCCCGTCCTTGAAGGGCAGCATCTCGCCGTCGCGCGAGCGCGTCCCCTCGGGGAAGATCATCACGCTCACCCGCCGGGCCAGCCGGTCGCGCGCCGCCTGCATCGCGGCCACGGCGCTCGATCGCTCGCCGCGCCGCAGTCTGATGTCCCCCGCCATCTGCATCATCCAGCCGAAGCACGGGATGCGGAACATCGTCTCCTTCGAGATCCATTTCATCTCCCATGGCAGGTGGGAGATCAGGAAGATGTCCGCGTACGACTCGTGGTTCGACACCGCCACGTACGGGCGGCGCGGGTCGGGCAGGACCGGCCCCGACGTCTCGAAGCGCCAGAGCGGGTTGAGCTTCACCGACGTCACCCCGATCAGGCGGAAGAACCGGCCGGCCACGTAGCGGCCCCGGTCGAACGGTGCCGTGGCGGCGAAGACGAGCGCCATGATCGGCGTGCCGACGAGCACGAGCCCGACGGTCGCCACCCACGCCCACGCATTGAGGAGCCATCCCATGCGGGGAAGTTAGCGCGCCGCGCCTCCGAAACCGGCGTGCCGTACCGCTTCCGGCCCGCGTCGCCGATATTGCCCGCCATGCGCCGACTCGTCCTGCTGCTGCCCGCCCTGCTCGCCGCATGCGCCGGCGGGCTCGATGCCCGCGTCACCCCCGCGATGGACGGCTGTGTCGCCGCGCGGAATCCCGTGTTCGTCGCCGGCAATGGTGCCACGGCCCTCGACGTGCCGCTGCCGGCGGGGGTGGATTCCATGGCGCGCGAGCTCGCGTACGACGCGGCCTTCCAGCGCTTCCGGGACATCGCCACCGAGGCGACCACGCAGGCCGTCCTCGTCTGCGCGCTCGAGCTGGGGGCGCACAGCCGCACGGCCGCCTCGCGGACGTGGCTGCGGCGCTACGAGCGACACCCCGACGCGCCGGTGCAGGCCGCCGCGCGGACCCTCCTCGTGCGGTTCCCGCCGCTCTAGCCCCGCGCGGTCGCGGCGGGCCTCACCCCGTCGTGGCGGCCCCGGCGCGCGCCGCAGCGCGCGCCGCAGCGAGCGCCGCAGCGCGCGCCGCAGCGAGCGCCTCGGCCACCGCCTGCGCCGTCACCCGGCGGTGCGACGCGTGCCACGCGACCTGCGAGCCGACGAACACCAGCACCTGCGGCGACTCGTGCCGCACCCCCGTCTCGGCCTCGATCGCCAGGCAGGCCGGGCGATCGGCGAAGACGTCGAGCTGCTCGACCGGCGCGCCGGGATGCTCGGCGCGGAAGCGGTCCATCTCCACGAGGGCGCGCGCCGAGAGGTCGCAGGTCGGACTGTGCTTGAAGACGATGCGGATGTCAGGCATGCGGGAAATCTAGCCGGGCACCGAGAACGACGCCCGCACCTCGTCCGAGACGCGCGTGAGCCGGCCGGTCGCCCGGCTGATCGGGCACCACAGGGTGCGTGCGCGTGCCAGCAGGCGCCCGTCCGACTCGCGCACGATCTCGGTGAGGCGCTCGAAACGCCGCGCGTCGGCCGTGCCGACCCACGTGCGCGCGACGACGACGTCGCCCGGCATCGCGGGGTGCTTGTAGTCGATCTCGTGTCGCACGGCCACCCACGCGAGCTCGGCCTGCGCCGCCGGGGAGGCCGCCGCGCGCCAATGCGCGATCGCGACGTCCTGCACCCAACGGAGGTACACGACGTTGTTCACGTGTCCGAGGTCGTCGATGTCCGCCGGCTGCACCGCGACGGCGAGGGAGAACGGCGTCGGCGACGTCATCGCGCCGCGCCGCCCTGCGGGGCCCCGTCCGGCCTTCCGCCCGCGACGGTCTTCGTGCCGACGGCGACGCCGGCGAGGAGGGATGGCATGGGGGGCATGAGAGAATCGGAAAGGGGGCCGTGCGGGGAACCTAGCGGCCCGCGTCCGGCGAGGCCTCGGGTGCCCCCCTGCTGCAACCGCGGGCGGAGCCCGTACACTCCCCGCATGTCGTCGCCTGACGTCGCCAGCGACCCCGCAGCCCGCCGCCGGCTGATGCCGGTCCTCTTCGTGGCCGTCTTCATGAGCGCCCTCGACACCGCCGTCGTCGGCCCGACGCTGCCGGCCCTGCGCGAGGCCTTCGCCGTGGACCACCGGGCGGTCGGACTGTTCACGAGCGTGTACGTCCTCTGCTCGCTCACGGCGACGGCCCTGCTCGCCAGTCTGAGCGACCGCCGAGGCCGACGGCCGATGTTCATCGCCAGCGTCGCGATCTTCGCGCTCGGCTCGCTGCTGGTGGCCCTGAGCCCCGGGTTCTGGTGGCTCGTCGCGGCCCGCGCCGTGCAGGGCATCGGTGCCGGCGGCATCACGCCGATCGCGAGCGCGATCGTGGGCGACGTCTTCCCGGCCGAGGAGCGGGGCCGCGCGCTCGGGCTGATCGGGGCGACCTTCGGCATGGCCTTCGTGGTCGGGCCGCCCCTCGCGGCCGGCATCATGGTGGTCGCCGACTGGCACTGGATCTTCCTCGTCAACCTGCCCATCGCCGCGTTCGTCATGCGACGCGCGGCCGGGGTGCTGCCGGCCCGCGAGGATGCCCGCGAGGATGCCCGCGAGGATGCCCGCGAGGATGCCCGCGAGGATGCCCGCGAGGACGCCCGCG
>JAJTHG010000044.1 GCA_021298835.1 Gemmatimonadota bacterium | reverse complement strand
GTTGGCGCATCACCCGTTGGCGCATCACCCGTTGGCGCATCACCCGTTGGCGCATCACCCGTTGGCGCATCACCCGTTGGCGCATTACCCGAACGTCCCGCGCCACGACCGCGCCGAGTTCGGAAAAATGTCGCACCCGACGTCCACGCGCAATCGCATAATGCCGGCCCCCGGGCGTCTGACGTCCCCGACGACACCCTCCGCGGGGGTGCTGCGTTCGCGGCCGCCGAGCGCGCCGCGGTACGGCAGCGCCTGCGGGGCGCCGCCCGTGACCGGCGCGGTGAGCCCCGGCGTTGCTGGGGAGCCCCGAGGTGTGCCACATCTGTTCGTACAGCGGTATCGGGGGGCACCACCTTGCCACTGTCGGGCGCCACCGCCCCACGCCGTCGGCCGGCGACGGCAGGCCGCGCTCGGCGAGCCGCCATCTCGGCCGTTGCGATGGAGTCGAGCGACCGTACGTGCGCCGCGCGGGGGGGTGCGTAGGGGCTCGCCGCCGGTCGCGCGACCTTCAAGCGTGCCGATGTCACGTCCCGATACTCGGATCATGCCATCCGATCCCCGCGTCCAACACTGGGTGCCGTCCGACGATGCCGAACTCGTCGCCCGTCTTCGGCGCGACGACGAAGCGGCCTTCGAGTACATCTATCGCAGCGAATGCCCGCGCCTCGCAGCGGTGGCTGCCCATCTCGCCAATCCCGCGATCGCCGACGACGTGGCACACGATGTCCTCTTCGGCCTCTGGGCGCGCCGGCACACGCTGGATCCCGCCTTGCGCATCAGGCCCTACCTGCTGGCGGCGGTCCGGTTCGCGGCCGCCAGCGCGGTGCGCCGGTCGCAAGTGGCCTCCCGGTTCGCCGGATGGGTGGAGCAGCTGTGGTACGCGGCCCCTGCGGCCACCGATACGCCCGCGCATGCGCGTGAACAGTCCGCCGCCGTCGCGAAGGCCCTGGACGACCTGCCGCCGCGCTGTCGGCAGGTGTTCCTGCTCGTGCGCCGCGAGGGCCTGACCTACGCCGAGACAGCCGAGGCGCTCGGCATCGCCGTGAAGACGGTCGAGGCGCAGATGGGCAAGGCCCTCCGCCGTCTCCGACTCGCCCTCGAACCCCTCCTCTCCCGATGACGGCCGATCAACCGACGCCAGCTGATTGGGCGCGCATCGCTCGCCACGTGGCGGGCGACGACTCTCCGACGGACGCGCGCGCCACGGACGCGTGGATGCATGAGGACCCGCGCCGGGCGGCTGCCGTCTCGTCCGCGAGGCGGATCTGGGAGCTGACGGGCGACCTCGCAGCGGCGGCGCGCGCACAGCATGAGGTTCGCGCTGCGCAGTCCGACGCCGGGTGGCGTCGCATGCGCTCGCGGATGGCGGCGTCCGCGTCCGCGCCTGCGACCGACGGCGCCGAGGTGACGCGTCGAGCGGCCTTCGCGGCGGGGCCTCGCTGGCCGCGCGCCATGGCGAGGGCAACCGCGCTGGCGGCGGCCGTCCTCCTGGCCGTCGTCGGCCTCGACGTGCTGCCCGACCGTCACCGGGCCTACACCGCGCCGGTGGGCGAGCGCGTGACGGTATTCCTTCCCGACGGCACGCGCGCCGACCTGCATCCCGGCACCCGGATTGACGTGGTGCTGCCGTCGCCTGTCGCCGCGATGCGTCGCCGGCTCGGGTTCACGGCAGATGCATCGCGCCGCGTGCGCCTCTCCGGCGAGGCCCTCTTCACGGTGCGGCACGATGCGAGCCGGCCCTTCCGCGTCACGGCGGGTGGCATGGTGGCGGAGGATCTCGGCACGGTCTTCTCGGTGCGCGCGTACCCCGAGGATCCCCGCGTCCGGATCGTCGTGGCGGAGGGAGAGGTCGGGGTGCGCTCGATCACGGCCCCCGCCGGTGCGGAGGCCGTTCGGCTCATCAGAGGGCAGATCGCGGAGGTCTCCAGATCCGGTGAGATCGCGTTGCGGTCCGGGCAAGAGGCCGAGGCCTGGTTCGGCTGGACACGCGACCGTCTCGTCTTCCGCCGGGAGCGTGCTCGGGACGTCGCCGTGGCCCTGTCCCGTTGGTTCGGTCGTCCGGTGTTCGTCGCGGACGCCGCGCTCGCCGATCGGCGTGTCACGCTCGATCAGCCGATCACCTCGGTCGAGGCGGCGGCCTCCGCCATGGCGGCTGCGCTCGGCGCGTCGTTGACCGAACGCGGCGACACCATCCGCATCGCCCGCTGATGACCACCTGCCGGGGATGGGTGGCCGGCGCGTCGCTGGCCACCGTGCTCGCGACCGCTGTGCTCGCGACCGCTGTGCTCGCGACCGCTGTGCTCGCGACCGCTGTGCTCGCGACCGCTGTGCTGGCCCGACCCGTCCGGGCGCAGAGTGGCTATCGCGCGGTGACGGAATGGCTCGAGGTCGCCGCGAAGGGAGCGCCGTTGCCGTCTCCCCTCGGCGTGCGCATCGCGTTCGGTGCCGACGGCATTCCGCTCTCCGACGCGCTCGACGCCCTGCGGGCCCGCGCCGGGCTGGCGCTCGCCTACGGGGAAGACGTGGATCGCGTCCGCCGGGTGCGCGTCGCCCTCGACACGATGTCCGCAGCGCGGCACCTCGTGCGCCTGCTGCAGGGCACCGGATTCACGGCCATGGCGGATGCGACGGGCGCGGTGGTGGTTCGGCGCGTGCCGCCGCCGGCCGCGTCGGCCGTGCCTCCGCGGTTCCGGCTCAGCGGCTATGTGCGCCATCAGGACACCCGCGACGTCGTCCGCTATGCGCGGCTCACGGCCGACGGCGACAGCGTCCGCACGCAGTCGAACGCGGACGGGCGCTACACGCTGTTCCTGTCCCCGGGGCGGCACCGCCTCCGCGTCGCCGCCATCGGCTTCATCCCGCTCGACACGGTGGTGGACCTCACCGCCTCCACCACGCTCGACGTCGCGATTGCGCCGCGCCCGGTGCAGCTCGAGCGGGCGAGCGTGCTTGCGGATGCCGCTGAGCCGGACGTGGACCTGCGGTCGCCGAGCATGAGCGTGGCGCGCCTCGACCTCGACGTCATAAAGAGTGCGCCCGCCCTGTTGGGCGAGGTGGATCCCATCCGCAGTCTCATGCTCCTGCCCGGGGTCTCGCGCACCAGCGACTTCACCACCGTCTTCTCGGTCCGCGGTGGTGGCGGCGACCAGAACCTCGTCCTGCTCGACGGCGCGACCGTGTACAACCCGACCCACGGCTTCGGATTCCTCTCTGTCTTCAACACCGATGCGGTAGCCGACGTCACCTTGCACAAGGGGGCGATCCCGGCGCGGTACGGCGGCCGGCTGAGCTCCGTTCTGGACGTCCGCCAGCGCGAGGGCAACGCGAGCCGTTTCGGGGGGACCGCGTCCGCGGGAATCCTGGCGAGCCGGCTCATGCTCGAGGGGCCGATGCCCGGGATGGGGGGATCGTTCCTCGTCGCCGGACGCCGGACGTACGCCGACGTCTTCCTGCGCTTTTCCCCCGACCCGGCGATGCGCGACGTCACCGCCTACTTCTACGACGTCAACGCGAAGTGGTCGCGGGCCGTGGGGCGGACCGGATCGCTCTTCGCGTCCGGCTACGCCGGTCGCGACCACCACAGCTTCCCGGGGGTCGCGAGCGCCTGGGGTAACGTGACCGGCACGGTCCGCTGGAACCAGTTCGTCGCGAACCGGCTGTTCCACAAGCTCACGCTGTCGTCGAGCGACTATCGCTATGCGATCGGACTCTCGGCGTTCGCGACGCGTGCGCGCTGGACGTCCCGCATCGCGACCACGGAGGCCCGTGTGGACGAGCAATGGCAGCTCGACCCGCGTCAGCGGATCGAGTTCGGCGGCGAGGCCGCCGGTACAGTCATCCGGCCCGGGGACCTCGTCTCGGCCGAGTCGTCGGCCGAACGCGGGCCCTTGACCCCGGTACGCGTTCCCGCCCGCCGCCTCGCCACGGCGGCAGCATATGTCGGGTACGACATGGAGCTCGGCGACCGGGTGGGCGCTTCGTTCGGCGTGCGGCATGCGTGGGCCCGGCGCCTCGGGCCGCAGTTGCTGTATCGCTACGACGGGGATGCTGCGGTCGTCTTCGACACCGGCACCGGCCGCTTCGTCCCCGGCCGGCTGCGCGACAGCGTGGCCGTCGGCGCCGGGGCGCGCCTCGCCGCCGGCGGCGGATTCGAGCCGCGGGCCGCGGTACGCGTCAGTCTGGGGGCCTCGTCGAGTCTCAAGGCCAGTTGGGCGAGGACCCGGCAGTTCCTCATGCTGGCGTCGCGCACGAACACGCCGATCCCGACCGACGTCTGGGAGCCCTTCGGTCCAACGCTCGCGCCGCTGGTCGGTGACCAATTCGCGCTGGGCTGGGCGGGCGTCTCCGGCAGCGGGATCTGGGAGGCGACCGCCGAGCTCTACTGGCGCCGGCTCGCGAACGTCGTGGATTTCGCCGAGGGGCAGGATCTCGTCCTCAACCCGCGCCTCGAGACCGCCTTCGTGCAGGGAGACGGGCGCGCCTACGGTCTGGAGCTGTTCCTGCGCCGGCGCACCGGGCGCACGAACGGCTGGATCAGCTACACCCTCGGCCGCAGCGAGCAGCGCTTCTCGGTTGGTCCCGGGCTCGGGATCAACGGCGGTGCCTGGATGCCGATGCCGACGGACAAGCGGCATGACCTCTCGGTGGTGCTGGTCCGGTCCCTCGATGGCCGCTGGTCGCTCGGCGGCACCTTCGTCTTCGCGAGCGGACTTCCCACCTCCCTGCCGGTTTCGCGCTATACGCTCGATGGGATCATCGTCCCCGAGTACGGCCTGCGGAACGGGGGCCGGCTGCCGCCCTATCATCGGCTCGACCTGACGCTGACGCGCACGACCCCTCGTACCGAGCTGACCCTTGGCGTCGTGAATGCCTACAACCGGTTCAACGCCCAGTCGCTGTTCTTCCGCGAGAGTCGCACGGATCCCCTGCGAACGGAGGCGGTGCAGACCGCGATCTTCGGCATCATGCCGAGTCTCTCCTGGACGATCCGCTTCTGACCATGCGTGCGCGTTCCGACGTCGCCGCCCTCGCCGGCGCCTGCCTGTGCCTGTCCTTTCTGGGGGCCTGCGAGCGCGTGGTGCCCATCGAGGTGCCGGCAGAGTCCCCTCGCCTCGTCGTGGAGGGGCGCATCGAGTCCCCGCGCAACGGGGCACCGGACATCCCCCGCATCCGGATCTCGACGACGCAGCCCTATTTCGAGGACCGGCCGGCGACGCCCGTGACGGGGGCCGTCGTGCTGCTGCGCGACGGCACGGGCCCGCCGATATTGCTGGTCGCCGGTGCAGCGGGCGAGTACGTCGGGGCGCCGCTCACGGTCGTGCCCGACCGGGTGTACTCGCTCGAGATCAGCTGGGGCGGCGAGGAGTTCGTTGCCGTGGACACGGCCGCGGACGTTGCGCCGATCGACTCGCTCTACTTCACCCCGCTCGCCGCGTCCCCGAACGAGCGACTGGCCACGCTCAGCTTCCGCGACGTCCCCGGGCGTCCCGATCGCTATCTCTGGGACCAGTGGGTGGACGGGGTCCGCCTGCGCGGCCCGACCGCCTCCTTGCGGTTTCGCCCGATCGCCTCGGACATCGGCATCGAAGGGAGCGCCGTGAGCGGCTTCGCGCCGTTCCATAGCGTCGCCATTCCGCTCGGTGCCACGGTGCGGGTGCGCCAGCAGGGGATCTCGCGCACGACGTTCGACTTCTTCGTGATGCTCAACGACCAGCTGGCCCGGGACGGATGGCCGTTCTCGCAGCTTCCGGCCAGCGTCAAGGGAAACGTGCGCGCCCGCACGACGCCGGCCCGGAGACCCAGCGGCTACTTCTCCGTCGGTCGGTATGACGAGCGCACGCTGGTGCGCACGCGCTGAGCTCCGACTGCGTCGGGCCGCCGCGCAACCGGCGACCCGACGCCTCGACATGATGAGCGTTTCCCCGACGCGGCCGTTCGGCCGCGATCGCGGGGCACGCCCCCGCGATCACGTGCCGGGTGAGCGCGGTGCCACCGGACTCCCGGGCCGGAGTCGCGGCCCCGGCAACCACGTGTCGGCGCGCGCCCACGCGGCCTCGAACTCCCGCTGCACGCGGGCGGCGTCGGTGGCCTTTCCTTGCGCCGCGAGCGCCTGCTGCAACCCGCGCAGGGCCCAGCCATTGCGCGGGCGCTTGACGAGGTCGGCGCGCAGGACGCGCTCGGCGTCGGGCGCACGACCGGCATCGAGCAGCACCCCCGCCAGGACGTGGCGCGGAGGCAGAAACCACGAATCGTGTTCCTCGTACCCCAAGGCGTCTTCGCTCGCGATCGCCGCTTCGAGGGCCGCGACGGCGCTGTCCACCTTGCCACGTGCCGCCAGCAGCTCGCCCGCCAGCACGCCGCGGGCGATCATGATCCGGTGCTGCTGGTCCGCCGCGCGCGCGGCCGCCGACGAGTCGTCCCCGGTGGTCGCCGAGGGGGCCGCACGCCGCGCGGCGTCCAGCATCGCATCGGCCAGGTCGAGCTGCCGGCGCGCCGGTTCGGGCTGTGCCGCGTCGAGCAACGCGAGGCCGCGTGCCGCCGCCGACCACGCCGTGATGACAGGTGAGCCGGTGCGCGGACTCATCCCGCGGATCTCGCTCCACTGGCCGAAGCGAGCGAGCGCCACCATCAACGTCGCCTGAGCCGACTCGGATTGGGGCGCCAGCGCCCGCAGGGCGTCGAGCGCCACCGCGCGCTGCCCGTCCATCACGGCGCCGCCGGTCAGCATCGCCACGTTGTGCCAGGGGTACACGCCGGGGACACCGCCCGCCCGGCCGTGCTGGTCGGCGATGACCGCCCGCTGGTTCGCCCGCACCGCGTCCCCCCAACGGCCGATGCGGTGATAGACGTGCGACGGCATGTGGAGCATGTGGCTGGCGCCCGGCATCCTGACGCCGAGCTGGTCGGCGCACGGCTCGGACTTCCCCGGCTCGGGGCCGGCCTCGGTCGCATGGATGTACAGGTGACAGGCGCCCGGGTGCACAAGGTTCCGCGCGAGCACCGTCTCGAACGGTGCCAGCGTCGCCGCCGCGCCCGGGAGCGGGCGGCGGTCGCGGGTGTACATCCCGTCCCATCCGGCGAGGATCAGCCGCGACTCGCCCAGCAGGGTCTGCACCTCGTCGTCCTCGGGGAATCGCGCCGCGACCGACGCCATCGCCTGCGCGTAGGCGGTGTCGAGCGCGCGTCGGCGTGCGCTGTCCGGCACGGGCACGAAGCGGGTGGCCATCGCCTCGATGAGGGCCCGATCAACGGGGCGTGCCGACGCCGCGAGCGTCTGCGCGCGTCGGATCGCGACGTACGCCTCGGCCAGTCGGGTGCTGTCGGAGGCGGGATCATTGAGGTACGGGCCGCTGGCCCACGCCACGCCCCACCAGCACATCGCACACGTCGAGTCGGCGGCGATGCCCATCTTGAAGCTCCGCACGGCCTCGCCATGCCCGAAGGCCCAGGTCAGCCGCAGCCCCTGATCGAACCACTGTTGCACCGGCGCGCTGACCTTGCCCAGCGGTCGGCCGTGCGTGCCCAGATTGTCGAACAAAGCGATGGACGGTACCGCCGGTGGCGGAGCGCCGCCGGAGCGCGCTGCCGGGATCGGAGCAGCGTGCTCGTGCGCTTGCGACAGCAAGTCCGCGGGCGCGTGGGAGAGCGAGAGGGCGAGCAGCAGAAGCCGAAGGGGCCGCATGGGATGGTGGGGTTGAGGTTGCCACACGATGTCACGGTGAGCCACCGATGAGACACAGATCCGCGTTCGACGGTTGACGGCAGCGGCCAGCGGCGTGGCCGGCCGACGAGCGGACGGCCGACATGTCGCATGGCGTGACGTCGCAGGACGCCACTCGTTCGCTGCCGTCGGTCGGAGAGTCCCGCCGCCTGTCGTCTCCTGCGACCGTTCGTCGTCGCTGAGTGCCGTCCGTGGTGGCGTCCGCGTAGCTTGCCGGTGTGCGCTTCTCCGACCGCATCGCCGCGCTGCCGGCTCCGTGGCACCACCGCTGGTTCTGGGTGGCGCAGGCGGCGGGATGGTCGCTCTACCTGACCGGGAACTACCTCAGCGCGTTCGCGGCGCACGAGCCCGGCGACCCCGACCTCGCCGCGACACTGCCGATCCGCGTGGTGCGGGTCGCTTTCGCATTCGCGTTGAGCAGCCTGCTCGCGCTCGCTCTGCTGCGGCTGCCCGACCTGCGCACGGGACCCCGGCGCCTCGTCGTCGGGACGGTGGTCGGGGCAGGGGTGGCCGGTATGATCTGGTATCCCGCCTATCGGTACGCGAGCCATCCTTGGCGTACGGACGGCTCGGCTCCGCTCTCGCAGAGTTGCCTCGTGCCCTGCCTGCTGGACCACATGTGGCTCATGCTGGCCTGGGGGGTCC
This sequence comes from Gemmatimonadota bacterium, assembly GCA_021298835.1. GTDB lineage: Bacteria > Gemmatimonadota > Gemmatimonadetes > Gemmatimonadales > Gemmatimonadaceae > JAJTHG01. Next base: position 26,102 of record JAJTHG010000044.1, on the reverse strand, counting down.
TCTTCGTCGGCATCAACGAACTGCGCCGGGCTTCGGCGCGCGAGCAGGAGGCCCTGCACGCGGCACGGCTGGCCAGCGAGGCGCGCTACCAGATGCTCGTCTATCAGGTCAACCCGCATTTCCTCTTCAACGCGCTGAACTCGGTCCGCGCCCTGATCGCCGAGGACGTCGGGCGGGCGCGGGAGATGATCACGAAACTCGCGGCCTTCCTCCGCCATACGCTCGTCTCGCGTCCGCTCGAGGCCGTCTCGTTGCGCGACGAACTGGCGGCGGTCGAGGCCTACTTGTCGGTCGAGCAGGTCCGGCACGAGTCGGCGCTGGTCGTGCAGTTCGACGTCACCCCCGACGCGGCGGCAGCGGCGCTCCCGGGGTTCCTCGTGCACCCGCTCGTGGAGAATGCGCTGACGCACGGGTTCGCGACCCCTCACACCACGTTGCGGCTGATCATCCGCGCCCGCCGGGACGGCGACCTGCTCGTCGTGGAGGTGGTGAATTCCGGGCACCTGCAGTCGTCGCGGCGCGACGGCATGGGCATCGGCCTCCGTAACATCCGCGAGCGCCTCGCTCACCTGTATGCCGGACGAGGGACCCTCACGCTTACCGAACACGACGGCCATGTCACCGCGCGGCTGGTACTTCCCGCGGCGGAGTCGGCGCGCGCCGCATGACGTGGCACGCGCTCCTCGTGGATGACGAGCGCCTCGCGCGGCGCGAGTTGCGGTCGCTGCTGGCCGCCCATCCCGAGGTCGAGGTCGTCGGGGAGGCCGCGAGCGTGGAGGCCGCCGTGGAGCGGCTGCGGCTGACGGGGGCGACGCTCGTCTTCCTCGACGTCCAGCTCAGGGGGGAGAGCGGCTTCGACCTGCTCCCCCGCCTGTCGCCCGACGTCGCGGTGATCTTCGTGACCGCGCACGATCAGTACGCCTTGCGTGCCTTCGACGTCCATGCGCTCGACTACCTGCTCAAGCCGGTCGAACCCGCTCGGCTGGCGGCAGCGATCGCGCAGCTCACCGCGCGCAGCCCGCACGAGGCGACCGACCCCGGGCGACCGGCACCGCGCGCGCCGCAGCCGACCGCACGCGCCGCGATGTCACCCGCCGGCCGGGATGACGAGTCCGGTCGCGAGCCGCTGGCCTGGTCGAGCCGACTCTTCCTGCGCCTCGACGACCACATGGGGTTCCTCGCGGTCGCCCAGATCCGCGCCGTGCTGGCCGCTGGCGATCAGGCGATCGTGCTCACCCGCGACGGCCGACGCCTGCAGGTGCGCAAGCCGCTGCGCGAGTGGTGTCAGCGACTGCCGGATGCGCACTTCCTGCAGATCCATCGCGGGGCCCTGGTGAACCTCGAGGACGTCGTCGCCGTCGAGGCGTGGAGCCACGGCAGCTTCCTCGTCCATCTGCGGGGCGGCGGCGAGCCCCTGGTGATGAGTCGTCGCTTCGCGTCCCGCGTGCGCGCGCGGCTCGGGTAGCCGTCGCCGCTCGTCGGCCCCCGCGACCGCTGGTCGGCCGAGGCGACCGGCCGCCGCGACGCCCTCACGACTTTGTGGTCGGCTCGCGCAACGTCATGGCACCGCGCGCGTCCGCGCGCCGTGTGCCCACTCCTGCGTCCCGACCCGATGCCTCTCTCCCTTCGCCCGACGGCGCCCGTCCCGCCCGCGACGGCGTATCGCTCCTTGCACCCGTCGCATGTGGTCACGGCTCCGCGCCCCGGCGCCACCGACGTGCTGCGGGCCGGCGAGGTCGTGCCCCGGGAAGGTGCGCGATGAACGGCGGCGGCGTCGGGCTTCCGCTCCTGCAGCGGATGATCGCGTCCCCGTGGGCGGCGGATGTCGCCCTCCTGCTGTTGCGCGCCTCCCTCGGTGGCCTGATGGTCGCCCTGCACGGATGGGGCAAGCTCATGGACGTGGCGACGCGGACCGCCGGGTCGGCCGTTGAGTTCGCCGACCCGCTGGGGATCGGGGCGTTGCCGTCACTCGCGATCGCCGCCGCGATCGAAGGCGTCGGGTCGCTCCTGCTCATTGCGGGGATCGCGACGCGTCCCGTGGCCGCATCGCTCGCCTTCACGATGGCGGTGGCCTTCTTCGGCGTGCACGGCGGGGGCTTTGGCGCCGACGATGGGGGCGAAGTGCCGTTCCTCTACATGGCGGGCTTCACCGCCCTCGCCCTCGCCGGCGGCGGGCGAATCGCCCTGTGGCCGCGGAGGGGCCCGGTCGCGCAGCGCCCCTGAGGCAGCCCGCGTGAGGTGCCGGGCGTCATCATGCAGCCACCATCATCCCCGCGAAGCCGACGCTGATCCCGTCGGCAGGCGTTGGCTGCCATGAATGGGCGGCTGTCCCGCCTTCCCGTGTCGCGGCGTCGTCGCCGGGACACCTACGGCGCGCGCGAGGCGTGTCGCGTCACGAGACGCCACCGACGCCCCTCCCTCAGGTACACCTCCGTGTACAGCAGGTCGGTGGTGTAGCCGGTGCCGTCGATGGCCCCGCGAACGCGCATCCGTCCCTGCACGATCGCCGTTCCGTTGGGGTAGTGCCGGACGCCGGTGTCGGACGGCACGATCTCGAAGTACTCGAGGCGCCCGGACTGGAGGTCGCCGAGGATCCGTGCGCGATCCTGCACGAGACCGTTGGAGTGCACGAAGCGGGCGTCGGGAGCGAGCAGGTCCGCGAGGCGGGCGGAGTCGCGCTGGATCATCCACGAGAACTTCCGCAGATGGAGCGCGAGGACGTCGTCGCTGGCCGGCTGCTGCTGGGCCCGGAGGGGGGCGGCAGCGAGGAGAACGGCCAGGAGGATCCGGGCCGTGGGGGGAGTCGCGAACATCACGGAACGATGCGGGCGGTGACCGCCGGCGTGCCAGTCCCGCCGGGGCGTCGTTCACGCCGGTCGTGCGCCACCCGCTGAAGGCACCGCGCGCCGGACGTTCGCAGGACTCCGGGTCGGTGGGAGATGAGGAGTCGGACTTCGCCCGCATGGTGCGCGGGTGGACCTCCTGCTCGCCGGCTACGCCGGACGCGTCCGTCCCGCGACATCCCGCAGGAGCCCGATGGTGTCCGTGAGGAGCGTCTGCTGGTGAGCGGGTTGCGTGACGAGGTGGTCGGCCTCGGGCACGTACCGTTCCCGCAGGCAGTCGCCGAAGACGACGTCCGAGAAGGCCTCGCGGAATTGGCCTTCGTAGGAGTAGGCGTCTCGGTAGCCGCCCGTGAAGAACGCGTTCAGGATGCACCCGCGCGAGACGGCCGTCGTCAGGAGGCGCGCGACCGCCGGCTTGTCCATCATCTCCCGCACCGGCTCGGCGTCCGGCGACGCGCCGACGCTCCGGCTGAGCAACTTCCTGAGCGTGGACGGTGCTCGCAACCACACGTCGGGGGAGGCGAGACTGGGCCCGTACCGCGCAAGCCAGAAGGTCGGCGTCGGAAAGCACCACGGGTCAACCATCGAGATCGCCGAAAGGTCGGGCATGTCCGGCACGGCCGTGAGCGCGACGTCGGCGCCGCGACACAAGCCGTACGCCACCACGCGCGTCACCCCGGTCATGTCCTGCAACTTCCTGGACACCGTCGCGAGGTCCTCCGCTGACGCCCGGATGTCCACGCGGCCGTCCGACCGGCCCTCGCTGTCCCCGATGCCGGGGAAGTCGAAGCGAAGGGCCGGGAAGCCGGCCTGCGCTGCGGCGCGGCCCAGGCGAACACCGAGCCGGCAGTGACCGACGCGGTGCAGCAAGCCCGCGTTGAGGATCAGCAGGCCGACGTCCGTCGGCTGCGCGGGGGACGACAGGATGCCTACGCCGCGTTCGCGGGGGCCGAAGGTGACGACGCGCTCGATGGGGGGCATCGTCAGTCTCCGACCACGGCGTGCACGATGTCCTCGATCGTCGAAGCGGGCACCTGCACGGCATGCTCGCCGGTGCTGTCCCAGCGAAACGCGTCGCCCGCCTCGATCCACCGCGCCTCGTCTCCCGATCGGCGCTCGCCGAGCTGCGCACGCGTCGCCTCGTCGGCGACCACGGTGACGCGCTTGCCCCGCGCCGGTAACTCCAACCGGTGGCTCCGCAGTTCCTCGACCAAGCCGACACCATAGGGGAAGCCCCGGGCCCAGAGGGCCTCGGGGCCGGCCGCAGCGAGCGGCGACAGCGTGGCGAGGTACGCCCGTCCATCCACGATCGGATCCCAGAGGACGCTGGCCGACACCAGCGGATTCGCCAGTGCCGCCAGCGCCGGAATGGCACCCGCGCGCAGGCCGATCGCGACGAGCCGCCGGATCGGCGTCGCGTCGGCGAGTTCCTGTGCGGCCTCGCTGCCGTCCTGCCTCATGCGCGCGAGCGTGACCTCGTCGTGCTCGCCGGCGGAATCGCCGGTCCCGAAGTAGTCGAACCGGAGGACCGCGACGCCGCGCAGCGCCAGTTGCATCGCCAACTGCCGAAGCGCGCGATGCGACCGCAGGTACTCGTGGCCCAGCGGCTGGTGGATCACGGCCCCGATACCCGTCGCCTTCGCGCCGGCCGGGGCGTGGTATGCCCCGAAGAGTGGTTCGGCCGCGTCGCCAAAGAAGAAATGGTTCACGGTTCCGTGGAGGTGAGCGAGCGTATCCGGCTGGCGACCTGCTGTACGGTACCGAACATCACGTCGGCCGGCAGCCGGGGGATCGAGAACTGCCGCTCGAGGACGGCGCGCATCCGGACGGCGAGCAGCGAATGCCCGCCCAGATCGAAGAACGACATGTTCCGCCCGATTCGCGACGTGCCGAGCAACGATTCCCAGACGCCGGCGATCTGCTGTTCCAAGGGGCCCACGGGGGCCTCGAAGGCCGCGTCGGAGGCGTCACGAGCCGCGGCGTACGGATCGGGGAGGGTGCGGCGATCGACCTTGCCGTTCGCGGTCAGCGGCACGGCCTCGAGCTCGACGACGAGCGACGGCACCATGTAATCCGGCAACTGTCGGCGACAGAACCGCCGCACGTCGCTGCTGGTCATCGGCAGCCCGGGTTTCCGCACCACGTAGGCGACGAGCACCGCGCTACCCGTCAGGTCGGGACGCACGGCCACCACCCCGCGCTGTACCGCCGGGTGCTGCGCGAGCACGTGCTCGACTTCGCCGAGTTCGATGCGGTGGCCGCGCACCTTGACCTGCCCGTCGAGCCGGCCCAGGTGCTCGAGGTGGCCGTCCGGTCGCCAGCGCACCAGGTCGCCCGTGCGGTATGCGCGGCCCGTCGGCACCAGCGGGTCCGGTATAAAACGCGCTGCCGTCAGCTCGGGCTTGCCGTGATACCCGGCGGCCACGCCGGTCCCGGCGATCCAGAGCTCTCCCGGCAGCCCGGGCGGCTGCAGCCCGCCGGCGCCATCCATCACCCGAAGCTGCGTTCCGCGAATGGCGCGACCGATCGGGACCGGTCCGCCCGGTTCGTCCGTCACGCGCGCCAGCGTTGACCAGACCGTGGTCTCCGTCGGTCCGTACATGTTCCACACCGCGTCCGCCCGCGCCAGCAGCGGCGCCACCAGGTCGCGGGGGAAGGCTTCTCCGCCGCACAGGATGCAGCGGAGGTGACCGGCCCAGCCGTCGTCCAGCAGCATGCGCCACGTCGCGGGCGTCGCCTGCATCACCGTCACGCCCGCCGTCTGCAGCACCCGGGCCAGCGCCGTGGCATCCCGTGCCTCCGATGTCGCGGCCAGCACGACTCGTGCGCCGACCGTCAGGGGCCACCACACTTCGAGGCCCGCGATGTCGAAGGACAGGGTCGTCACCGCACAGAGCACGTCATCCGGTGCCAACCCCGGCGCGTCGCTCATGCCCTGCACGAAGTTGGCGAACGAGCCGTGGGGGACCTCCACTCCCTTCGGGCGGCCCGTCGAGCCGGACGTGTACAGCACGTACGCGAGCGCCGTCGCCGACGGCGTCGGCCAGGGCGCCGCCAAACCGGCCCCCTCCTGCAGGAGGGTCGCGACGTCCACCGTCGGCACCTCGGCACCCGGCTCGAATCCTTCCGCGTCGCGGATCACCAGGGCGCACCCGGCGTCCGCGACCATGTACGCCACGCGATCCGCGGGAAAGTCCGGGTCCAGTGGCACATAGGCCGCGCCAGCCCGCCAGATGCCCAGCAGCGTGGTCACGACCGCGGGCGTCCGCGACATGCTGACCCCCACCAAGGTGCCCGGACCGCATCCCCTCGCCAGCAGCGCTTGGGCGACGAGTCCCGACGCCGACCACAGGGCGCCGTACGTCAACTGCTCGTCGCCCGGTGCGTCCGCGTCCGCGTCCGCGTCCGGGTCCGCGACCGCGACCGCGACCGCGACCGCGGCCGGACGGGCCATGGCCTGCGCTTCGATCAGTGTGACCGCCGACGCCACCGACGGATCGGCAGGACTCCCGTCGCCCGCACGCCGAAGCGCCTCGACGTCCTCGGGGGCCAGGTACGTGACGCCACCCAGCGGTCGCGATGGCTCGCGGAGCGCGAGGCGGAGCAGGGACTCGAGGTGCGCGATCAGCGCCTCGACGTCGCGATGCGTGAACTGCGTCGCGTCGAAGTCGACGACGAGTCCCACGTCTCCCGGCACCCACCGCACGTAGATCGCCAGCTCCGCCTGCGAGCCGGTTCGCTGCATGTCCTGCCTCGCGAGGCGCAACCCGTGCATCGCGCCGGTCGCCCCGAGATCGGACTGCTCGAACGAGAGCAGGACCTGGTAGTACGGATTGCTCCCGGCCCGTCGCGGCGGCTGCAGCGCCTCCACGATCCGGCCGAACGGAAGCTCGCGATGCTGCCACGCGGCGAGCACGACGTCGCGGGTCGCCGCCAATTCCTCGGCGAACGACGTGGTCAATCCCACCTCGCGCCGCAGCACGAGGGGGTTGATGAACATCCCGATCGCCGACTCGTGGGATTCGTCGCCTGACACCAGCGACGCGGGGACCCCGACCGCGATGTCCGTCTCCCCCCCTCGGCGGGCCAGCAGGACCTGCAGCGCCGTCAGGACCACCACGAACGGGGTGTACCCCTGGTGCCCGAGACGCTCGACTCGCTCGAGGAGGTCCGGGGCCAGGTCGGCGCTGCAGGTGCCCACCGTGGCTCGGGAGTCCGCCAGCGCAGCGGTGCCGAGGGTGAGTCGCGGCGGGGGCGTGGCCAGCACGCGGCGCCAGTACGGCAACTGGTCGTCGTAGAGCCCCGCATCGACGCGGCCCTGGTAGGCCGCCGCCCACGCGCGGAACGAGGGGGCCGTCGCTGGCCACGGGGCGGGCGCCTGCGCCCGCACGGCGCCATACGCGGCCGTGAGCTCGCGCCAGAAGACGCCGAGCGAATTGCCGTCGAGCACCAGGTGATGCGCGCAGACGAGGACGTGGACGACCTCGGATGACACGCGAACGACCGTCACCCGGACCAGCGGTCCGTTCGCCAGGTCGAATGGCGTGCCGTGCGCTCGCCGCAACGCCTCTCGCACGTCGTGCTCCGGCGCCTCCACCACGTCGAGCGCCGGCTTCATCGCCGGTACGTGCCGCATCACCGGCGTCCCGTCGGCCGCCTCCACCACCACCTGCAGGGCATCGTGACGCTCCGCCAGCATCCGGAGTGCCTCGCGCAGGACCTCGATCGAGAACGGTCCTTCGACGCGGCGAGCCCCCGAGATGACGTTCGTCGTGGAACCCGGGATCAGCTCCTCGTCCACCCACAGGCCTTCCTGGACCGCGGTCAGCCGGATCGGCACGTCCAAGGGAACCGTCGGCAGGAGCGGGATGTCCTCGGGGGCCGTCCCCTCGTCCACCGCGGGCGCATACAGGGGCGCGAGCGCCCGCACGGTCTGCCGTGCAAACAGCTCCGCGAGCGGGACATCCACCCCGGTCTCGCGCTTGAGGCGCGCGAGGACGCGCAGGCCGAGCAGCGAGTGACCGCCGACCTCGAAGAACGAGTCGGTGACCGACAGCCCTGCGACGCCCAGCACCTCGCGCCACACCGTCGCGACCCTTCGTTCGGCCTCCGTCGCGGGCTCGACCGTCGGCCGCTGCGCCGCGAACGGGTCGGGGAGGCGGTCGGCGTCCGGGCGGCCGTCGGCCGTTCGCGGCAGTTCGTCGAGGGTCACGAACACCGACGGCACGAGGGCCGACGGGAACTGCCGCTCCAAGGCGCGTCGCCACGCGGGCGCCTGCTCGTCGCCGTGATCCGACGACGCCACGTAGGCGACGACGCGCGTCGCGCCGGCCCGGTCCGCCCGAGCGACGATGCACGCGTCCCGAACCCCGTCGAGCGCGACGAGCGCGCGCTCGATCGCGGCCGTCGGGAGGGCCGGTGCAGCCGTCCGGACCACCGCGCCTTCGGAGTGGCGCGGGCGATGCGGCTGGAGCTGGCCAAGGAGGGCGTCGATCGCGATCGGCGTGACCGTGACGTGGGGCCCGGGCGCCGACTCGACGATGCGCAGGAAGGCCTCCACCCCTTCGCGTGGATCGAGGGCCTCCGCGTACCCCTCCGGTTCGCGACGGCTGCCGACCCCCACGACGTCGAAGCGGCCGCCCGCCGTGCCCGTCGGCGCCCGGCGCGTCCGGGAGCGGAGCGACGCCGGTTCGGCGACCCGCGTCAGCAAGAAGGCCTCCGCCGTGAGCAGCACCCCACCCGCCGCATCCGCGACCGTCACGTCGAACGCGATCACGTCGGGCGAGCCGAACTCCGTGTCGCGGACGCGCACGTGACTGACGATCGTCGGTGGCAACGGCGCATGGACGCGGACGGTCCCGTACGACATCGGGACGAACAGGGCGTCGCGTGCCTCGCCGCGCGGGAGAAGTCGAACGGCCCCCGCCGTGGCCATGTCGAGCAGTGCCGGGTGCAGCAGCCATCGCGTGACGTCCCCGTGGAACGCCGCCGAAAGCTCGAGCCGCATCAGCGCCTCGCGCCTGCCGTACGACACCCGACGGATGTTCTTCCACCGTGGCCCGAAGGCCAGCTGGGGATGCTCCCAGTCGGCGGCGTAGTCCACGACCTCGTCCGTGCAGCGCCCCTCGATGGCGGCCACATCGAGGGGCGTCGGCGTGGACGCCTCGACGTATCCCGCCTGTCCCGTCACGTGCACCTCCCACCCGCCGTCGGCGAGGCGCCCGGCGATCGCGAACGCACCATCCCCGCCGCGCGTGAGTGCCACGCGCAATTCGCGCGGCACGCCGTCGTCCACGACGAACGGCGCCACGAACGTCACATCGCGCAGCTCGAGGGTGCGGGGGTCCGGTTGCGTGGCCATGGCGGCGCGCACCAGCTCGAGGTATCCGGTGCCGGGGAGCAGCGCCGTGCCGTCCTTCACGCGGTGCTCGTCGAGCACCCAATGGGTGTCGGTCGCGAGCACGCCCGCGAACACCGTGTCGCCGCCACGCTCAGCCAGACGCGTGGAGAGCCCGGGATGACCCGTCGCGGCCGGCTTGTTCCTTTCGCCGCGCGCCAACGCGGCCGCCATGCCGACCTCGCGCCATGCGCTCCAGCCGATCGCGATCGCCGGCTCCCCTGTCCGCCGCGTCCGTGCCTCGCAGAAGGCATCCAGGAACGCGTTCGCGGCCCCGTAGTCGGCCTGACCCGGGAGGCCCGCAGCCGCGGAGACCGAGGAGCAGCAGACGAAGAAGTCGAGCGGGGCGTCGCCGATGGCGGCGTCGAGCGCGATCGTGCCCTGGACCTTGGGCGCAAGCACGGCCGCGGCTCCCGCTGGCGTCTTCACCGCGAGCGGCCCGTCGTCGAGCGTCCCCGCCGCGTGCACGATGCCGTGCACCGCGCCGTTCGCGGCGCGTACGCGGGCCAGCACCGCCGCCACCTGCGCCGCGTCGGCCACGTCCGCTGTCGCGAGCATCACCGTGCCGCCGGCTGCTTCGATCGCGCGCACGGCGGCGATCCGGCGTGACGTCGCGTCGTCGGCGCCGTGCTCGGCCGTCCACGCGTCCCATGCCTCGCGCTCCGGCAGGCCGCTCCGCCCCACCAGCACAAGCGTGCCGCGCGTGTCGCGCGCCAGCCCTTCGGCCAGGGAGAGACCGATCCCGCCAAGGCCGCCGGTGACGAGGTAGGTGCCGCCCTCGCGCAGGCGCACGGGATGCGTGGGGTCGCGCGTCAGCGATACCGGCTGCCAGGTGCGGGTGAACCGGTCGCGCCCGCGCAATGCCACCGCGCGCTCGGCCACGGGGGCGGCGAGTTCACGGAGCACCTGCGCAAGCAGCGTCGCTTCGGCCGACGCGTCGGCTGGCCACGCGACGTCGATCCCGCGCGCCGCGACCGCCGGCACTTCGGCGGAGAGGGTCGCCGCGGGCGGCAGCGCCGTGGCCCGCGCGGGGTCGAGCGCCGGCTCACCGGCGACAGCCCACGCGCCGACGGTGAGCACCTCGAGCGCCACCGGAGACGTGACGTCGTCCCTGGCGAGCGCCTGCGACAGGGCGAAGACGTTGTCGAAGCTCCGCGCGAGGCGGTCGGCCAGCGGCGCCGTATCGTCCACCGGCACGAGGCCGAACGCATGCACGAGGCGCGTCGGGGTGATCCCCGACGCGCGCAGGGCGGCGAGCAGCGCCTCGTGGTCGTCGGCGACGCCGGGACGCACGTGCCACGCGTCCCCGGCGCCGCCGAAGCGGTCACCCGACCGCACCGTCACCACCGAGCCCCCGGCGGCACGCAGCGCCTCGGCGAGCGAGTCCCCGAGCGTCCCGGCATCGGCGAACACGACCGAAGTGCCGCCGGGTGTCGCGGGCGGCACCGCCGCCGCGCGACTCCATGCCGCGAGCGCCCCGAACTCGGACACGTCGGCGCGGCGGACCGCAGCGCTCGCTGCCGCAGGCTGCGCCGCGGGCCGGTCGAACCAGTAATACGCGCGGTCCCACGCGTACGTGGGAAGCGACACGCGGCGACGCGCCTCCCCACCGTGCAGCCCGGCCCAGTCGAGCGTGGCGCCGTTCGCCCAGAGTCGGCCGGCGACGAGCAGCGCGAAGGCGACATCGTCCGTGGCGTCGTCCGGATGCCGCATTGACTGCAGGACGGGCTGGTCCCGTGGACGCCCGGGATGCTGGCCGGCAAGGCTCGCCAGCGTCCGGCCCGGCCCGACCTCGAGCAGGATGCGGCTCGCGTCGGCGAAGAGTTCCTGCACGCCGTCCGAGAAGCGCACCGTCTCCCGCAGGTGGCGCACCCAGTACTCGGGACTCGTCGCCTCGGCGGGGGTGATCCACGTCCCGCTCAGGTTCGACACGAACGGCGTCCTGGGCACCGCAAAGCGGACCGTCCTGAGGAACGCCAGGAACTCGGCCAGGATCGGCTCGAGCATCGAGGAATGGGCCGCCACTTCGATGTGCACGCGCCGCGTCTGGACCTCGCGCTGGGCGAGTGTCCGCTCGAGCGCGGCGATGGCGGCCACCGGACCCGAGGCCACGCAGAGGGCCGGTCCGTTGACCGCGGCGAGACTGAGTTCGTCGCCGAGCAGGGGCGCGAGCGCTTCCGCTGACAGCGGCACCGACAGCATGCCCCCCGTCGGCAGCGTCTCGAAGAGCGTGCCGCGCACGTGCACCAGACGCAGCCCCGCCTCGAGCGAGAAGACGCCGGCGAGGTGCGCCGCCGTGTACTCGCCCATCGAATGGCCGATCATCGCGGTCGGCTCGACGCCCCACGACCGGAGCAGCGTCGCCAGTGCCACCTGCGTCGTGAAGAGCGCGGGGAGCGCGAAGGCGGGCCGCTCGAGGAGGCGGTCGGCCTCGGCCGTCCGCCCCCCCTCGGGGAACAGCAGGCCGACGAGGTCGCGGCCGAGATGCGGGTTGAGGAGCGCTGCGCACCGATCGATCACCGCGCGGTACACCGGTTCGTCGCGGTAGAGCGTCGCTCCCATCGCCGCGTACTGTGCCCCGCCGCCGGCGAACAGGAACGCCACCGCGCGTCCCTGCTCCGGTGCGGTGCCGGTAGCGCTCGTCGTCGGGTCGAACGCGTCGAGGATGGCGGCCCCGCCGTCGTGGTCGCGCGCCACCACGGCACGCCGCTCGGCGAAACCCTGCCGACCCGTCTGCAGCGTCCATGCCACGTCGGCCAGGGCCTGTTCGCCGTGGGCGCGCAGGTGATCGGCCAGGGTGCCCCGAGCCCGCTCGGCGCTGTCCGCCGTGCGGGCGGACACGGGGAGCAACTGCCATGCGCGCGACGCCTTCGCCGAGGGCGGGCGCGTCGGCGCCTCCTGCACCACGAGGTGGGCGTTGGTGCCCCCGACGCCGAGCGAACTGACCCCGGCGCGCCTGGGTGTCGCCCCGACCCGCCACGGCGCCCGGCCGCCGTTGACGTAGAACGGACTCGACGCGAAGTCGATGATCGGGTTCGGCGCCGTGTAGTGCAGACTGGCCGGTACCTCGCCGTGCTGCATCGCGAGCGTCGTCTTGATGAGGCCGGCGACGCCGGCGGCGGTGTCGAGGTGCCCGATGTTGGTCTTCAGCGAGCCGATCGGGATCGTCCCCGTGCCGGTGGCTCCCAGTGAGCGGAACGCCTGGGTCAGCGCCGTCACCTCGATCGGATCGCCCACCGGGGTGCCGGTGCCGTGCATCTCGACGTATCCGATCGAATCAGGGGGAACGTCGGCGATCGACAGCGCTTCGGCGACGCACGCCGCCTGGCCATCCACGCTCGGCGCCAGGTAGCCGACCTTCGACGACCCGTCGTTGTTGACCGCGGAGCCGAGGATCACGGCCTGGATCGGGTCCCCCGCCTCGAGCGCGTCCGACAGCCGGCGCAGCACCACCACGCCGGCGCCGGATCCGAACAGCGTGCCCTGTGACTTGGCGTCGAAGGCCCGGCAATGGCCGTCCGGTGAGAGGATCTCCTGCTCCTTGAAGCGATAGCCGACGCCCTGCGGCAGCTCGATCGTCACGCCGCCCGCCAGTGCCAGGTCGCACTCTCCCGAGAGGAGACTCTGCGAAGCGAGGTGGATCGCCACCAGCGACGTCGAGCAGGCCGTCTGCACGTTGATGCTCGGCCCGCGCAGGTCGAGGCAGTAGGAGACGCGCGTCGCGAGGAAGTCCTTGTCGTTGCCAGTGTGGCGGACGAGGAACAGCCCCACGGAGTCCATCAGCTGGCGGTTCGGGGCGAGGTGCCAGGTGAAGTACGAGTGCATCCCGGCGCCGGCGAAGACGCCGATCGCGCCGTCGAACCGGGATGGGACGATGCCGGCCTGCTCCAGCGCCTCCCAGCTCACCTCGAGGAAGAGGCGGTGCTGCGGGTCCATGATCGCGGCGTCCTTCGGGCTGAAGCCCCAGAAGCCGGCGTCCCACCAGCCCACTTCGTCCAGCACGGGGGCGGCCTTCACGTAGTGCGGGTCGCGCAGCTCGGCGTCGGGGACCCCGGCCGCACGCAGCGCCTCGTCGGTGAGCACGCGCACCGACTCGACCCCGTCGCGGAGGTTCGCCCAGAACTGCGCCAGCGTCCGCGCGCCGGGGAAGCGCCCGCCCATGCCGACGATCGCGATCGCATTGCCGGAGAGCCCCGGTGGCATGGACGCCGTCACGAGGATCAGGCCCCGAGCGGGCGCGAGGCGGTCGCCGCGGCGGCATCGGGCGCGGCGGCATCGGGCGCGGCGGCATCGGGCGCGGCGGCGTGCGGCGCGCTGGCTCCTTCCGACGGCACGAGGTTGCCGAGCGGTGTCGCGGCGTCGTTCGCGAGCGTCGCAAGGAGGGTCGCCATGCGCGACGTGAATACCGTCGCTCCGCCGTCGTCGAGGCGCCTCCGGTCGTAGGACAGCCGCAGGTGGAGCTGCGCCTCGGCGTACGCGTAGAGCGTGATCGGCACACCGGTTCGCTCCACGAGCACGCACCAACGATCACCCCACTTCCCGCCGCGGAGGCGCATCTCGGCGCCGATGGAGTGCGCGTCGAAGATGAGCAACGCCTCGTAGGCCGGTCGGCCTGCGGGGATGCCGCACCACCGCTTGATGTCGGCGAGCGCGGCGTGCTCGTGCGGCGTCGCCTCGCGGTACTCGGCGCGAAGGGCCTTCAACCACGGGCCGACGGACAGGCCGCGCGGCAGCCGCGCGCGAACGGGGAGCACCGTCAGGAAGCAGCCCACCACCCGCTCGGCGTCGGGAATCGTGCCGCGCCGGCGCCCGCGGGCCATGCCGAAGACGACCTCGCGGGTCCTGGGCCCGGCAAGCGCCAGCGCGAAGGCACCTGCGACGATCGTGCTCAGCGGGACCCCGAGGCGCGCCGCTGCCGCCCGCACGGCATCGGAGTCGGCGGCAGAGAGCCGCACGTCTCGGTCGCCCCAGCTGTCCTCGCGCGTGGACGGATGCGGCGGTGCCAGGGGCGTCGGCAACTCGACCCCGGCAAGGGCGCGCTTCCAGAAGGCCTCGTCGGCGGACGCCCCGTCTCTCGCCTCGAGCCACGAGATGAACTCGCGAAACTGCGGCACCTCCGGCGGCAGCGGCTCGTCGCCGGGCCCGTCCGCGTCGTAGATGGCGAACACCTCGCCCAGCACCTGTCCGAACGAGCGCCCGTCCACGATGACGTGCGGGAAGCTCCACACCAGCCGGTGCTCGGCGGCGCCGAAGCGATAGAGCGCGAGGCGGAGCAGGGGATGTTGGTCGAGCTCGAAACCGACCAGCCGGTCGTCAGCCAGCGCCAACGCGAGCTCCGCCTCCCGCTGATCCGGAGCGAGGTCCGAGAGGTCGATCACCTCGAGCGGCACCGTCAGCCGGTCGGCCACCACGAGCTCCGGCCCCGCCGGCCCGTCCCAGCGGAGCGCGCCGCGGAGCGACTCGTGCCGCGCGATGACGCGCGCCCAGGCCGCCTCGAGGCGCGCCACGTCCACGGCCTCGGGGAGCGTGCACACGATCTGCTCGATGTCCACCCCGTCCTCGGCTCCGCCGAGTCGGTGGTACAGCATGGACCGTTGCGTCGCGGTCAGGGCGTGGGCCTGCACGGGGGGCGGGTCGGGTCGCGTCAGGTCGGATTGGCGCGCGCCGCGCGCCGCCGCAGCGCCTCGCGGCGTGCATCGGCGCGGGCGCTGCCCGGCTTGGCGGCGTCGGTCGTACCGTCGCCGGCCAGGTGCCGGGCCAGGGTCGCCACGGTGGGGAAGCGGAACAGGTCGGTGATGGTGATCTCCCGCTGCAGCGCCGCCGTGAGCTTGGCGTGCACCTGCACCGCGAGCAGCGAGTGCCCCCCGAGGTCGAAGAAGTTGTCCCTCGTGCCCACGCGTTCGATGCGCAGCACCTCGGCCCAGATGCCCGAGATCGTCTCCTCGAGCGACGACGTCGGTGCCACGTAGGCCACCGCCGAAGGCAAAGACAGGGCGTCGGGTGCGGGGAGCGCCTGACGGTCCACTTTCTTGTTCGGCGTGCGCGGCAGGTCGGCGAGGACGACCAGCTGCGCCGGCACCATCCAGTCCGGCAGCGCACCCCGTACGCGCTCGCGCAGCGCCGCGATGTCAACCGTGACCCCGGCCCGCGCGACGACGTAGCCCACGAGGCGCGTGTCCCCCGGGACGTCCTCGCGGGCGATCACCACCGCCTCCCGCACGGACGGGTCGGTCGCGAGGCGGGCCTCGATCTCCCCGAGCTCGATCCGGTGCCCGCGGATCTTCACCTGATGGTCGAGCCGACCGAGGAACTCGAGCCGCCCGTCGTCGCGCCACGCCGCGAGGTCGCCGGTGCGATAGACGCGCTCGCGGGGCACGCCGGGGGCCTCGAACCAGCCGAAGCGCTGCGCGGTGAGGTCCGGCCGCGCGTGATACCCGCGCACGACGCCCGCGCCGCCGATCAGCAGCTCGCCCGGCACGCCCGGCGGCACCGGCTGTCCGCGGGCGTCGGCGACGTAGATCGTCGTGTTGGCGATCGGCGTACCGATGGGGACCCGGCCTCCCTCGACCTCGACGACGTGCTGTGTCGTGGACCAGATCGCCGTCTCCGTTGGACCGTACATGTTGTGCACCTCGCCGGCGACGAGCTGCCGCAGCTCGCGGGCGAGGGCCGGCGGGAATGCCTCACCGCCGATCAGCACCATGCGCAGTCGCTGGACCGCCGAGCGCCCCTCCGGCGTGGCGAGCAGCATCGCCGCCATGGACGGCGTGCACTGCAGGTGCGTCGCGCCATGGCGCGCCGCGAGGGCGGGAAGCGATCGGGCGTCAGCCGGCGGTGCCGCCGCCGGTGCCGCCGGCGGTGCCGCCGCCGGTGCTCCGGTGAGCTGGCGCAGCCGGTCGAGGTGGGCCAGATGCGCCAGCACGCGCGCCGACTCGATCCCGAAGTCGATCAGGCAGGCGATCTCGTCCACGTCGGCTCCCTTGACGCGATCGACCATGCCGGCCGCCCGCTCGGGCGTGCCGAACAGGCCGCTCGTCTCGTAGTAGCGCTCGAACGAATAGGCGAGCAACGCCTCCATCTCGGCCGGGGCGAGCGCCGCGAGGTCGAGGTCCGACGTCGTGCCGTCCACCCGCTTCTTGAGCGCGGGGAAGGTGTCGGCGTACTGCTTGACCAGGCCAACCGACGTGCGCAGGTACGCGGTGAGCGGTTCGCGCACCGTCTCCTTCACCTGCGCCTCGTCGTCCCCGACGAAGGCGTGCAGCATGAGCGAGACGTGCCCGCGCCCGGGATGCCCCGCCTCCCGCCACGCCTCGCGGTAGAGCGCGATCTTCCCCCGCAGTTCCTCGAGACTCTGGCCCAGCAGGTGGGTGAGCAGGTTGAGGCCGGCGCGGCCGGCGGCCGTGTACGACTCCGGGTTCCCGGCGGTCGTGTACCACGCGGGCAGCGTGGGCTGGATCGGCCGCGGCAGCGTGCGCAGCTCGACGGTCTGGCCGTTCGGGGCCGTGAACGGGAGCGATTCGCCGCGCCAGAGTCGCCGGACGGTGTCAATGTCTTCGAGGAACCGCTCCTTCGCCGTCGCGTAGCCCTCCGGGCGGAGGACGAAGTCGTTGGGCTGCCAGCCGGCGGCGAAGGAAACGCCCACGCGGCCGCCGGACAGGTTGTCCACGACCGACCATTCCTCGACGACGCGCAACGGATGGTGCAGCGGGAGAACACAGGAGCCGGCGCGGATCTGCACGCGCTCGGTGATGGCGGCGATGGCGGCGCCGGTGACCGACGGATTGGGGTAGAGGCCGCCGAAGGCGTGGAAGTGCCGCTCCGGCGTCCAGACCGCGACGAAGCCGTTGCGATCCGCGAAGCGCGCCCCCTCCAGAAGGAGCCGGTACTTCTCGCGCGCATGCTCGTGCTCGTCGGCGGAGAAGTAGAACAGCGAGAAGTCGATGCCGCGACCGGCGTGTGTCGTGCCGTCCGCGCCGCCGCTGTGCGTCCCCGCCTGTGCCCCGGCGTGCGCATCGTCGGCGAGCACCACGGTGAACCCGCGGGCGAGCGTCCAGCAGAGTTCGAGCACCGAGATGTCGAACGACAGACTGGTGACCGCGAGCCACGTGCCGGGGCCGCCGCCGCCGATGCGGGCGTCCATGCCGGCGAAGAAGTTCACGACGTTCCGGTGCTCGACGTCCACGCCCTTGGGGAGGCCGGTCGATCCCGAGGTGTAGATGCGGTAGGCGAGGTGCTCGGGGCGTGCCCCGCCGGCGATGTCGGTGTCGTCGCGCTCGGTAGCGGCTCCGCGCAGCGATTCCACCGACACCACGCGGCCGGCGTAGTCGGGGAACTGCGCAGCGAGGGCCGCCGTGGTCACGAGGACGGCCGCCCCGCTGTCCTCGAGCATGTACCGCACGCGCTCGGCGGGATACGACGGATCGAGCGGCACGTATGCGCCACCGGCCTTGTGGATGGCCACCACCGCGATGACGAGTTCGCTGGTGCGCGGCAGGCACAGGCCCACCGGCTGGTCCGGTCCGACGCCGGCCTGCTGGAGCAGTCGGGCGAGCCGGTTGGCGCGGCGGTCGAGCTCCCGGTACGTGACGCTGCCGTCGAGGGCGTGGAGGGCGATGGCGTCGGGGGTCCGGCGGACCTGCGCCTCGATCAGGTGATGGATGCAGGCGGGGGGAACGTTGACGGCGGTCGCGTTCCATTCGCGGAGCACGCGGCGGGCCTCTGTTTCGTCCATCACGGGGAGCGTCGCCAGCGCCTGATGCGGGGCTCGCGCCATGGCCTGCACGAAGGCGAGAAACCCCGACGTGAGTCGCTCGAGGTCCCGGGCGGTGTAGCGACCGTCCCGGGAGCGGAATCGAACGACCTGCTCCGGCGCGCAGACGGTCACGGTCAGGTCGCCCAATGGGGCCGATGCGGAGCGGGCGAGCGCGTTGACCGACTCGACCACCACCGGCAGCGGGGCGACGGGCGCCTGTCGGAGGGCCGGATACCGCACCGCGACGGTCCGGGAGTACGAGGTGCGCTCGCGGGCGACCCGCACGCCGTCGAACGCCGCCGAGATCGCCGCCTCGGCGTCCGACTCGGGCGTCAACGCGACGTGCACGGGGACGACCGGGGCGAACCAGCACTCGACGCCGGCGACCGTGTCCGCCGTCGCCTGGTCTCGCCAGCCGATGTCGAATGTCGTGTGGCCGGTCACGCGGGCGAGATAAGCGAGGACCGCCGCAGCGAGGTGATCGTCGGGAGTCCCCGAGCCGGTCGAGGCCCGCGACCACTCGAGGCCGACGGGCACGGAGGCGATCCGATCGTGACCGGAGCCGGCGTCGGGGCCTGCCGTGCCGCTCGCCGGTACCCTGAGTGGCGCGAGACTGGCGAGCCGACCGACCCACCACGCCTCATGGCGATGGATGCGGCGACTGACGGCATCAATCCGCGCGATCGCATCGGCGGGTGGGACCGGGAGGACATCCCCCGGGGCCACGCGCGCCAACTCGGCCACGCGAGCCGGCGTCAATGCGGTGCCATCGACCTCGTGGAATCCACCGATGCGCACGTCCGCCGTCGCGGTGGACACGACCCACCCGGCGGCGTCAACGGCGACGAGGGTGCCTGGCGCTGCGGTGGGGCGATCGCCAGGGAGGACCTCGAACTCGAGCACCACGAAGACGCCCTTGCTGGTGTACACCGTGGGGACGGCGACCGGGTTGGCATAGGTGCCATGGTCGAGCGCCTGCACGAGGGCGTCCACGTCGGCGGCCGACGTGCGCCAGGAGATGACGGAACGCCCGGCCGGCCGGTCCGCGGCGCCGTGCATCGTCGCGCGATCGGGAGGGACGCCCCGCTCAGCGACGAATTCGGATTCCAGGTCGTCAAGCAGTTCCGCGAAGGTCTCCGCGCCCGCCTCGATGCAGCGGGCGCGGAGGACGCCGGCGTCTTCGTTGGCGGCAACCGGGAAGACGCGCTGAAAGAGCATCACGCCGGCATCCGCCGCCTCGTCGAGCCGGCGCCACGACACGCAATGTTCCCGTGCTCCGTCGGTGATCGACCAGGCCGGCCCCGCAATGCCGGCATGGCGACGGAGCGGGCCGTCGTGGACGCCGATGCTGCCGCGCCGCGCGCACTGTCGCGCGGCGGACGACAGGACATGCGGGTCGGCGACGCTGAAGAGGTAGTCGAGCGACGCGTCGCGCAACGCGGCCACCCAGTCGGACGAGACGTCCATGACCCGCATCTGCCGCTCTTCCGCCCACCGCCGCAGCGCGTGGTTCGACGTGACGAAACACGTCACGACATGCCCCCGGGAAGTCAGCAGCTCGATGCAACGTTCCGCCAGGGAATCGTCGCCGATGACGGCACAACGGTATGTCGCGCCTCCCGATGTCGGGCGTCGCGACGATTCCGGCAGCATCTGCTCCACGGACTGCATCCTCGGGAAAGCGCGCGTTTCTCGCGAGAAAACGAATGATACGTCGAACCTATGCAGCAAACGTCAGGCCGCGCTTGTCCAGTGCACGCGCGAGCCACCCACGAGCGAAACGGTACGCGGCACGGCCGCGGCCGACGGCGGGGCGGGCTAGGTGAGATCCGCATGCTCGGAGAGACGACCCAGGCGCGTCCGTTCCCCCGTGGGAGACGCTTGGGAGACGCTTGGGAGACGCTTTCGCTTGACCGCCCGTTCGTCCGGAGCCCTCAGGTGTCCCTCCTTCAATCCTACACCTGTTGCGGTTGTGCAACAGCGAGGCCCCGCATCGTGTCTGCGGGGTACGGTCCCTCGGCGAGCTTGGCCACCCCCGCCGTCACTGCCCGCACGTCGAGGGGACTTCCGAGAGCCCTCCCGTGTGTACGCATCGTGTACGACCTGACCCTCGGCTCGCGAGGCACCCTGTGCGCGTAACGCTGTGCTTCCTCCTCGGCGTCGCACTCCCGGTCAGCGCGCGACCCCCCGCGCCCGAGGTACAGCACGGTCGCCCCGCGTGCGGCTTTGTCGTCGTCGGCGCGTCGCCCGTCGCGTGGTTCGACCATCTTGCGGCGGCACACGCGGGCGCCGGGTTCGTGGTCACCGAGCGCGCCGCCGCTGCGCGGCCGACGGATCCGTCCACACTCGTCGCGCGCCTCAACGTACCGGGCGATCCCCACGTCTTCGCCGTCTCGTACCGGTGCGTCCGGACCGAGCGCGGGACCGACATCGACTGCTGTCCGGAGATTCGAGAGGTGGGCACGCCCTCGGCGCCCAACGCCGAGCGTCGCAACGCCTCCGCTCGCGCCTTCGAAGCGGCCCGGCGCAGCGCGTTCGCGCGGTTGGCAAGGTGGTACCGGACGTCGAACACGGCCACCCGGCCGCGCTACACGCGCGCGCCGTGAGTGCCGCGGCGGGCACCAGCGACGGCGGGTGCAACTCGACTGCGGCGCTTCCCCGGGGCCTACGCGGCGACATCCGACGCCCGTCGCGCAGCGCTGTCGCGTTGTGCGCTCACGCGCTACTCTCTGCGCAGAGGGTACGCGCGTCACGCGGCCCTGCGCGCGCGGCGCGCCCAATGGCGTCGCGCGGTCGCACCCTTGCCACTCCTGCTTCGGCTGCCGTGTTCCCCCAGCGACTCCTGATCGCGGCGTCCATCGCGCTTCTCGCGCTCCTGCCGCACATCGCGGCGGCACAGGGCCCCCGCGTCCCCCTCGCGGTGGACCCGGACACCTCCATGCGGCAGCGGATCACGCTCACCGATGGGTCCACGGTGCTCGGGCGTATCGTCGCCGTCTGGGACGACTCGGTGCGCGTCGAGGCACCATCGGGGACGGCGGTCATCCGTCGCGACTTCGTCCGGGCAGTGCGGAGCATCCCGTCATCGTCGCTGCGGGACGGCAAGTACTGGCCGGAGGATCCCAATGCGACGCGCCTCTTCTTCGGGCCGACGGCGCGGATGCTGCGACCGGGGGAAGGGTACCTGAGCAACCACTGGCTCTTCCTGCTGGATGGATACGTCGGGGTGACCGATCGCTTCTCCATCGGCGCGGCGATCACGTTGCTGCCGGCATCCGGCCGGGACTTCTTCCGTTACAACACGTTCTTCGTTTCACCCAAGGTCTCGGTCGTGCAGGCCGAACGGTTCAACGTCGCGGTCGGTGCCTTGGCGGGACTCCCGCCCTTCGCCGACGATGCGACCCTTGCCGGGATCGGCTACGGTGCGCTGACGTCGGGTGGGCGTGACGGCGCCGTGACCGTCGGCGTCGGCTACGGCTTCTTCGGTGGCGACATTGCCGACCGGCCGGTCGTGATGCTCGGCGGCACGAAGCGCGTCTCCATGCGCGCGTCACTGGTGACGGAGAACTGGTTCTTCCCCGGCGTGGAGGAACCGATGCTTTCGGGTGGGCTCCGTTTCCACGGGGAGTCCCTTTCGTTCGACCTCGGCGCGGTGCGGCTGCCATCGCTCAGCGTCTTCCTGCCCTGGTTCGGGGCCTCCGTGAAGTTCTGATCCGGTTTCGACATCCCGAGATGACCCCGCCGCGACCGCTCCACCGCGAGGTCATCGAATGCGCGGGGCACGTCACGCGCGCGACGCCGGTCGTCTTCGTGCGCGGCGCGTGGCACGCGGCGCGGTACCCGTGGACGCCGCTCAAGGCGCATCGGCACCTCAACCTGTGGCACCTCGTGGGCACGCACGCGTTGGCACACGAGGCCGTCTTCTCGGCCCGCGTGCCCCTCGCGGAGACCGCGCGCCATGCCGCGCGCCATGCCGCGCGCCTGCAGGACGAGTCCTGGTCAAGTGCGGAATCGTGTGTACTTCGCTCCTGAGTATGGCGTGAGCAGGCGGCTGGCATGTGCGTCTCCTCGGCGGTCGCCATGGGGAACGCGGGGATGTAGCGGCGCCCGAGCACCAGCCCGGCGTGGCTCGTCGCTCCAGCGGTAGCCGTCCGCGCCGACGCCCACGACCCAGAGCGCCGCGGTGCTGCGGACCTGCCCGTCGCGGCGCACGCGCTCGACCATGGTGCTCGCCTTCCGCGGGCTGACGCCGTGCCCGTACATCGCCGACAGCGTCGTGCCGACCACGCCGGCAAACTCGGTCTCCAGCACCTGGAGGCTCAGCTGACTGAGCATCGTTCGGAGGGCGTCCACCGGCGGCGCGGGTTTTGCGTCGGCCGAGACCGTGCCATCGTCCTCTCGGCTGGTCACCGGGTATCCCTCTGGGCTTCGCGGCGTTCGCGCACCGCTGGTTGGGCTTCTACCCAGAAGATGCACGGTGACCAGCTTCGTATTCAGGCCCGAGCGGACATGCTCAGCCCAGCTGGCCCCGGCTCGAGGTACACAGAGTTGCACACATTGCCTGGCTCTCAGACACGTGGCGTCGGGGAGCGGAAGACGTGCGACTATATGATTGCACGTCGCACGTTCGGTCGCCAGACTGTAGGGGTCCTCCGATCATCGCGGGCCCCAGCGTCTCGCCACAGGGAGGAACGCGTCACGGGCGGACGCCGCCGTCCCCCCGCACCATCCTGTCCACCATTAGATTTTTCCGACGAACACCCGACGCCAGCACCGGACCGCCGCCACCGGCCGCTCCTTTGAAAGCCCTCGAAGCCGAACTCGTCATGCGCGAAGCCGTCCTGCCGCCCGGGTTTCCGTCCGGCGCCTCGTCGCTCCCCCCTTCGGTGCCGCCCCCGTGCGTGTCCGAGGCGCCGACCAGGGGGACGGCGTGACCGCTGCGCCGACACCGCTCGTCGAAGCCCTGGCCGACCGGTACCGGGTCCTCGAGGTCGTCGGATCCGGCGGCATGGCCACCGTGTACCGCGCCCACGACGTCAAGCACGACCGCACCGTCGCGCTCAAGGTCCTGTACGACGACTTGGCGGCCAGCCTTGGCCCCGCGCGCTTCAAGCGCGAGATCCTCATCGCCGCCCGACTCCAGCATCCGCACATCCTGAGCGTCTTCGACTCCGGGGAGGCGGCGGGCCGGCTCTGGTACACGATGCCGTTCGTGAGCGGCGAGACGCTGCGCGAACGCCTCCGCCGCGTCGGCACGTTGCCGGTGGACGTGGCGCTGCGCATCGTGCGCGAGGCGGCGCAGGCGCTGACGTACGCGCATCGGCAGGGGGTGATCCATCGCGACATCAAGCCCGAGAACATCCTCCTCACCGAGGACGACGACACCCTCGTCGCCGATTTCGGGATCGCGCGTGCGGTGGGGGACGGCGCGTTCGATCGCAGCCTCACCCAGACCGGATCGTCGATCGGCACCCCTTCGTACATGGCGCCCGAGCAGGCCACCGGGGAGAGCGTGCTCGACGAGCGCGTTGACCAGTACGCGCTGGCCGCCGTGCTGTACGAGATGCTCACCGGGGCGCCGCCGTTCACTGGTGCCACGGCGGCCGCGTTGGTGGCGGCGCGCTTCTCGAGTGACGTCACGTCGATGCGCACGCAGCGCGCCGAGATCTCGGGAGAACTCGACGCCGCGGTGCTCAAGGCATTGTCGCTCAAGCCGTTCGACCGCTTTGCCACGATCACCGACTTCGCACGCGCCGTCGCGCCCGACGTGACGACCCCGTCGCCGTTCGCCACCATGCCGCATCAGCCCGCGGCGCCGGTGTCGCGGCGGCCATGGCCGATCGCGGCGGTCGTCGCGGCGCTGGTGCTCGGCGGCGGTACGGCGGCGTGGCGCCTGCGGTCCACCGCACCGGCGACGGACGCGCCGCTGCGGATTGCCGTGCTGCCGCTGGAGAACGTGGGCAACGCCGCCGACGCCTACTTCGCGGATGGCATGTCCGACGAACTGCGGGCGAAGCTCGTGTCGCTCCCCGGGGTGCAGGTGATTGCGCGTGCGAGTTCGGTCCGCTTCGTCGGCACCGACAAGTCGCCGGCCGAGATCGCCGACGCGCTCGGCGTGCGCTACCTGCTGACGGGGACGCTGCGGTACGGCAAGCGCCCCGACGGCACCAGCGAAGTGCAGGTGCGCCCCGAACTGGTGGAGGTGACGGATGACGGACCGCCGACCACGCGCTGGCAGGGGGCGTTCACCGAGCCGTTGAGCAACGCGACGGCGCTGCAGGTGAAGATCGCCGAGCAGGTCGCGTCCCAGTTGCAGGTGACGCTGGGGGCCGGCGACCGGGCCAAGCTCGCGGAGCCGATGACGACGAACCCGGAGGCGTATGCGGCGTACCTGCGGTCGAAGAGTCTGGCGAGCGACGACACACCGGACGCCACCCGGACGCGCGTAGCAGAGCTCGAGCGCGCTACGACGCTCGACCCGAAGTTCGCGATGGCGTGGGCGGAATTGGTATCGGCCATCGGCTTCAACCTGCAGAACGTGCCCCGCACCGACGCGCTGGTGGCACAGGCGCGCCGCGCTGCGGAGCGGGCGCGCGAACTGGCGCCGGGCTCGCTCGCCGACCACAGCGCGTGGTATTCCTACCATATCGGGATCGACGCGGATCTCGCCAAGGGCGAGCAGGAACTTGTGCGGGCGCGGCGGCTGGCGCCGAGCGACCCCGTCTTGATGGGGCGCTTGGGGGCCCTGCGGTACGAGCAGGGGCGGTTGCAGGAAGCGGGCCCGCTTCTCGAGCAAGCGCTGCGGCTCGATCCGCTCAATGCGACGACCGTCTGGAATTACGGCGCGGTGCTGCTCAGAGCGCGGGACTACGATGGGGCAGCCGAACCGCTTCGCCGACTCGCTGCCCTCGAGCCGAAGTCGTTGGCGGTGGTGTTGAACGAGGTGAGCCGCAACGCCGGCAAAGGGGACGTCGCGGGGGCGCACGCGGCCATTCGCGACGCGTATCGGCGGTTCCCCAAGGTCGATGTTGACACCTACCTCGCCACGTATCGGGACTACGGCTGGATCCTCGACGACAGCGCCCAGCAACGGGTGCTGCAAGCCCCCGCTTCGGCGTTCGACAACGATGCCGGCGTACAGTTGGTCACGCGCGCGCAGATCCTGCACGCGCGCGGGGACCTCGCCGGAAGCCGCGAGGCCGCCCGACGGGCACGCCCGGCCTTGGCCGAACACCTGGCCAAGGGCGACCAGGACATCCAGTGGCCGTACATCGAAGCCTTCGCGGCCGCGCTGGCAGGGCAGGCCGAGGACGCCGAACGACTCATCCGCGTCGGCACCGAGATGGAGCGCCGCCGGGCCACGCTCTCGGAGGAGCGCACGTACTACCGGGAGTTGCGCGCCCGCGTGTACACGCTGACCGGCCAGTACGACAAGGCCTTCGACGAGATCGAAGCCCTGCTCGAGCAGCCGGGGCTCTTCGGGCGTGGCCAACTCAAGCTCGATCCGATCTGGGCCCCGCTGCGGAAGCTCGAGCGCTACCAACGCATCCAGTCGATGGCCCCGCAGCTTCCGTCGCGCTGACGCGCGTGGGGCGTCACCCGCGGGGCGTCACCCGTGGGGCGTCACCCGTGGGGCGCTACACCAGCACGCGCCCCCGGAACCCCCGCGCCGTGAAGTACGACTCCGCACCGTTGTGGTAGGTGAAGCCCCGTCCGTATCGTCGCTCCCCATCGCCGCAGCGGACTCGTCCGCGTTGCCGGCGGGCTTTGCTTTCTTGCGCGCATCGAGCGCCGCGCGGTCGAAGCACAAACGCCGCCGGCGCCGCCGCCGGGCAGCAACCACGTCACGGTCGTTGACGCGAAGGGGAACGTCGCGACGGTCCTCCATTCGGTGATGGCGCTGCCGTGGAGCAACGGCCTCTTCGCTGCGGGGGTGAGCATCGCGGCGTCCGGGGGCCACTTCCTGCGGGTCATGCCGAAGCCGGGCGACCGGGCGACCGCCTACGTCGCCCCGAACCTCATCATGAAGAACGGCCGGCCGGTGCTCGCGTCGGGCTCGCCGAGCGTGGGGCTGATCGCGAACATCCTCCAGAACACCATCGGGCACCTC
>JAJTHG010000069.1 GCA_021298835.1 Gemmatimonadota bacterium | reverse complement strand
CTTGGCGTTGATCTGCTCGAACTCGGTCAGCAGGTCGCGCTGCGCCTTGACCGCGAGCTCGACGTTGCCGCGGACGTCCAGCGTGGCATCGAGCTGCGGCTCCTGCGAGAGAAAGCCGATGCGCGTCCCCTTGGCCGCCCAGGCTTCGCCCTGGTACTCGGTGTCGAGCCCCGCCATGATCTTGAGGAGACTCGACTTGCCGGCGCCGTTGGGGCCCAGGACGCCGATCTTGGCCCCGGGGTAGAAGCTGAGCCAGATGTTCTCGAGGATGATGCGCTGCGGGGGGATCACCTTGGTGAGCCCCTTCATCACGTAAATGAATTGCGCGGCCATGGGTCGGGTCGGATGGGACGGGTCGCGCGGCACCAGGATCGCGCCGCCGCGAGAGCCCAAATCTACCACCGCCCTCCAGTCGCCCCGCCCGCCGACGGGCCGGCGGAACTACCCGTCGCGGCCGTAGCTCGCGAGCGCGCTCGCCACCGCCTCGTTCGACTTCATCGCCATCCGCAGCGTCGCGAGCATCGCGAGCCGGTTGGTGTTGAGCTGCGTCGAGATGCCGGCGATCGCCGTCGTGCCCCCGGCTTGCGCGGCCGAGCCGACCGCGGCCCCGGCCACCGGTTCCCCCGATGGCGCTGCGGACTCCGTCCCCACCCGCTCGGCCGCCCGCTCGGCGCGGCGCGTGAGCGAGGCGATCTGCGACATCGGGTTCGACCGAACGGGTTCGATCATGGCATTACCGGAGAAAGGGGGGCGTGTGGCGGGTGGGACAAGCTCGCCCCGTTCGCCCCCTCATGCCGACACGCTGCGGGCACTGGCGTCACCTCGTGTCACCCTTTGCCTTCCGTGGGTTACAGCCCCCGGCCGGGTGCCGGCAAAGGGGGGGGTTGCGCTTTTGGTTAATGGTGTTACCATAGTCAACGCGTATGGCAAAGATCACGACCTCCTCGACTCGGGCCTCCCGCCTCCGCCAGCGCTCTCTCGAGCGCCGGGAGGCGGAGCGTGTCCGGCTGCGGGACGAGCTGCTGGCGGTAGCCGAGCGGCTGTTGCAGGAGAACGGCTACGCGGGGTTCTCGTTGCGGCAGGTTGCCGAGGCGACCGGCTACACGCCGACCACCATCTACCGCTACTTCGACGACCGGGACGCGCTCCTCAAGACGGTTATTTCGAAGTGGTTCACCACATTCGCCCGGGAGCAGGAGGCGGCGTATCGCAGCGCCTCGAGCCCCCGGGACCGGTTGATGGCGATGGCGGCGGCGTATCTGCGGTTCGCGGTCGAACACCCCGCGGTGTACCGCGTGATGTTCCTCGAGCGAATGGACATCGGGCTGCTCCCCGGTGGGGATTCGTTCGAGAAGGATCCCGGCTTCGGGGTGCTCATGCGAGCCGTTACGGAGCTCCGCGACGCCGGCGGCACCGGGGAGTTGGACCCCATGGCCGCTGCGATGGCGCTCTGGGTGGGCCTCCATGGCGTCGCGGCCATGGCCGTCTGTTCCGGGATCCTCGATGGCATCGGCGCCGAACGCCTGGGAATGCTGGTCACCGCCAATACGCTGTCGGGGTTGGCTGGGCAGTAGCTGTTTTTTTTCGTCGCGATGGTAACGCTGTTCCTTTTTCTTTCTCCTCTCACCGGATAACTCATGTTCACGCTCCGTCGTCCTGCGGTGCCGAACGGCACCACCTCCCTCATCGCTTTGGCCATGCTGGCGATGACCGCCGTGCCCGTCCGGCACGTCGTGCACGCCCAGGCCCCGGCGACCGCCGCCGCCCCCCGGTCGGACATGGTCGGCCTGCTGACCGGCACCGTCATCGACCGCGCCACGCGCCAGCCCATCGCCGAGGCGCAGGTCGGCGTGACCGGGACGTCGCTGGTCACCCTCACCGACGCGGCTGGCCGGTTCCGCATCGTCAACGTCCCCGTGGGCACCCGCTCCGTCCGCGTCGTGCGCATCGGCTTCGTGCCGGCCGTCGCGACCGACCTGCTCATCAACCCGGGCCGCCCGACGCAGACGGCGATCGCGCTCGACGCGGCCCCGTCGCAGCTCTCGAACGTGCGCGTCGTCGCCGGCGCCACGACGACCGACGTGCCGCGGACGATGCCCAATTCGCGGATCACGATGTCGTACGAGGAGATCCGGCGCTCGCCCGGCGCGGTCGGCGACGTCAGCCGCCTCGTGCAGGCGATGCCCGGCGTCCTCACCGGCAACGACCAGCGCAACGACATCATCGCGCGCGGCGGCAGCCCGATGGAGAACCTCATGCTGATCGACGGCATCGAGGTGCCGAACATCAACCACTTCGCCGGCCAGGGCGCGACCGGCGGCCCGATCGGGATGATCAACAACGAGCTCGTCCGCGGCGCCACCTTCATGGCCGGCGGCTTCGGGCCCAAGTACGGCAACCGCCTCTCGAGCGTGCTCGACATCTCGCTGCGCGAAGGCAACGCCGACCGCTGGCGGGCGGAGTTCGACATGAGCACCGCGGGCGCCGGCCTCATCACCGAAGGGCCGCTGGGCCGCAAGGCGACGTTCATCTTCTCGGCCCGGCAGAGCTACCTCGACCTCCTCGCGCCGGCGCTCGGCCTGACCGCCATCCCCTACACCACGAACTTCCAGATGAAGGCCGCGCTCCACGCCGACGCGCGCAACGAGTTCGCGTTCGTGGGCCTCGGCGGCTACGACCGCATCAGCTTCGACAGCCGGGCCAACGACACCGAGGACCCCGATCCGCCGGGCTCGACGCGCGTGCGCGGCGACCGCTGGACGGGCGGGCTCTCGTGGCAGCGGCTCCTCGGCTCGCGCGGGGTCGGCACCCTGGTCGCCAGCGCCAGCACCTCCGCGAACAACGTGCGGGTCACCGAGCTCGCGCTCGGCCCGAACCCGGTGTTCCGCAATGACGCCCGCGAGAACGAGTACGTCGTGCGCTACGACATGCAGCTCGCCTTCCCCGGCCTCGTGGACGTCGCCGCCGGGGCCAGCGCCCGGCGCATCTCGCTGCGCAGCGACCTGGCCTCGCCGTTCGGCGTGACCAATCCCTTCAGCGCGTCGCCGACGCGCGTGGACGCCGTCAACGTGAACACCACGACCGACGCCGACATCGTCGCCGGCTACGTGGAGCTCTCCCGCACGCTGGGCCGCGTGGACCTCGCCGGCAGCACGCGCGTCGATCAGTTCGGGCTCGCGAACGTCACGCGCTTCTCGCCGCGCGCCACGGCCACCGTGCACGTCACCGAGGAGGTCGCCCTGAGCGGCACGTGGGGCCGCTACCACCAGCAGGTGCCGCTGGTGTACTCCGCCAACGTCCCCGCCAACACGTCGCTGCTCCCGATGCGCGCCGACCAGGGCGTGGTCTCGGTGCGCTGGACCCCCAGCGCGAGTCTCCTGGTCAGCGTCGAGGGCTTCGACAAGCGCTACGCGGACTACCCGGTCGCGGTCGCCTACCAGCAGCTGTCGCTCGCCAACACCGGCGAGCAGAACACCGTGTCGGAACTGCTCTTCCCCATGCGCTCGAGCGGCACCGGGCGGTCGCGCGGCGTCGAGGTGTTCGCCCAGAAGAAGCTGACCGAGTCGTTCTACGGCCAGATGAGCTACACCCGGTCGCGCGTCGAACACCGCGCGCTCGACGGCAACTGGCGGCCGGGCGGCTACGACTCGCCCAACCTCTTCACGGCGATCCTCGGGGCCAAGCGCGGCGCGAAGTGGGAGTTCTCGACGCGGGCGAGCTTCTCCAGCGGGCGTCCGCTGACCCCGCTCCTCCTCGCGGCGAGCACGGCGCAGAACCGCCTCGTCTTCGATGCCGCGCGGCTCAACAGCGAGCGCACCCCGGACTATGCGCGGCTCGACGTGCGCGTTGACCGCCGCTTCGCGATCCGCGGCACCTGGCTCTCGACCTACATCGAGATCCAGAACGTCACCAACCGCGAGAACCGTTCGGCGCAGCAGTGGAACGCCAAGACCAACGCCGTCGAGTGGCGGCCGCAGGTGGCGCTGCTGCCCCTGATCGGCATGAACTGGAAGTTCTGATCCCGCCCGGACGGCGGGCGCCGAGAAGGAAGGCGGACGTGCGAACCGCAGGCACCACCCGCGCGTTGGTCCGCCATGGACCTGGCCTCCCTTCTCGGCGACCGCCTCTCCGCCAGCCCCCTGACCGCGATCCCGCTCCTCTTCGCGGCAGGGGTGCTGACGTCGCTGACCCCCTGCATCTACCCGATGATCCCGATCACCGCGGCGATCGTCGGCGGTACGTCGGTGGGCGACGCGGCGCCGCCGCGGTGGCGGGTGGCACTGCTCACGCTCACCTACGTCCTCGGGCTCGCGGCGGTCTATTCCACCCTGGGGCTGCTCGCGGGGCTCAGCGGCACCGTCTTCGGCGCGGTGTCGAGCAACCCGTGGGCGCTCTTCGCGATGGCGAACCTGCTGGTCGTCGCCGCGCTCGGGCTGCTCGACGTGATCCCGGTGCGGATTCCGCAGGCGCTGCAGCAGCGGGCGGCCACCACCGGCACCGCCGGCCGCTTCACCGGGGCACTGGCGATGGGGGCGATGAGCGGGCTCGTCGCCGCCCCGTGCAGCGCCCCGGTCATGGCCGGCGTGCTCACGTGGGTCACCACCACGAAGAGCGCGGGGCTGGGCTTCGCGTACCTCTTTGCCTTCTCGCTGGGGATGTGCGCGCTGCTGGTGGTCGTGGGACTCTCCACGGGGGCGGTCGCGCGGCTGCCCCGGGCGGGGCTGTGGATGGTGCGCGTCAAGAAGCTCTTCGCGCTGATCTTCCTCGGCGTCGCCGAGTACTATCTGATCGAAGCCGGCAAGCTCTGGCTGTAGCCCCCGCCCCGACGACCGTTCCCCGATGACGCCCCGCTCGCGATTCCGCACGGCCCTCGCCGCCCTGGCGATCGCCGCCCTCCCGCTCACCCTCCCGCTCGGCGCCCCGCTCGCGGCGCAGGACCTCGGCCTCACGCTCGGTACCAAGGCGCCGAGCTTCGCGCTCAAGACGGTGGACGGCAGCCGGACCGTGGACCTCGCCGCCTACCTCGGCCGCAAGCCCGTGCTGCTCGAGTTCTGGGCCAGTTGGTGCGACAACTGCAAGGCGCTCGAGCCGTCGCTGCGCGCCGCCATGAAGCAGTACGCCGGTCAGGTCGAGTTCATCGGCGTCGCCGTCTCCGTCAACCAGCCCGCCCGCCTCGCCGCCGCCTACGCGAAGAAGCACGGGCTGCCGGGGACGCAGCTCTACGACCAGTCCGGCGACGCCTCCGAGCTCTACCAGACACCGGCGACGTCGTACGTCGTGGTGATCGGCCGCGACGGCACCGTGAAGTACACGGGGCTCGGCGGCCAGCAGGATCTCGTGGCGGCGGTGAAGAAGGGGCTGTAGGGGGCGGGGCCGATCAGCTGCCGCCGAGCGACGCCGCCACGGCCACCATCATCTCCGCGATCCCGGGCATGGGCGCGGGGTTCTGGTTGGTGATCACCACCACCGTGAAGCGCCCCGCGGGGTCGTGAACCGCCACCGACGCGAATCCGCGGATCTCCCCGGTGTGGCTCCATACGGTGCGCCCCGCCAGGATACGTCGCGACATGCCCAGCCCGTAGTGCTCGCTGCCTACCGTCGTCATCATCGCGGCCAGCGACGCCGTCCCCACGAGGCCGCCTGTCATCAGCCCCTGCCACCAGCGGGCCAGGGCTTCCGGGGTGGAGAAGTAGGCGCCCGAGGCCCACGCGGCGCTGTACGTTGACGTCCGCGTGTTCATGATGTTCTGGGAGCCCGCCACCCATCCCGTGGCGAGCGGCCCCGTGGGAGACTCGGCCTGGTCGAGGAAGGGCGCGGTGAGGCCGAGCGGTGCCAGCAGCTGCTCGCGCACCAACTGGTGGAACGACCGCCCGCCGGCAGCTTCGGCCACCAGCCCCGCCAGCTGGTAGTTGGAGTTCGAGTAGCTCCACCCCTCGCCCCGCGCGAACAGTGGGGGGCGCAGCAGAGCCAGCGCCCGCTGGGGCGTCCAGCGGGCGGAGACATCCGCGAGGATCGAGTCCCGATACCCGGGCGCGTTCGTCACGTCGAACACGCCGCTCGAATGATTGAGCAACTGGCGCACCGTGATGGCCGGGTCCACGTGCGGAATCGGCGCGAGCCAACGGCTGACGGGATCGTCGAGGGAAAGTCGCCCCTGCTCGGCCAGGCGCACGAGCAGCGCCGCCGTGAGACTCTTGCTGACGCTGCCGATCCCCAGCCGCATCGCGGTGTCCATCGGGACACCCGGCTGCGACAGGCCGGCGGCGCCGCGCCAGACCCGGCCGTCGGCGAGCACCACGGCGGCGGACGCCCCGCGGAGCGGGACGGCGGCGACCGCGCTGTCGAGCCCGCGCTGCAGCCGCACCGACCACGCGGCGTCGGCCGGCGTCGGCGTCGGTCCCGCCGGAGCCGCCGGAGCCGCGCAGCCGCCTGCCGCACCCAGGAGCAGCACGACGGCGCTGCGCCAAAGGCGCCACGCGTGGAGCCCGGGACGGGGCCGGGATACCGGGCAGCGTGGGGACGGGGCGGGAACGAGGGGCATCGGAGCGGACTGGACGATGAGAGGGGGCGCGCCCCGAGCACTGCGGCGCACGGGGGGCTACCGACATTGGACGGGAGCGCGTCCCCCGCGTTAAAGGAACGGCAGCGGGACGACGATCCTGTACCGTGGCCGGGCGGCGAGGGGCACGTGGCCGCCTCGTGCAATTGGGCGTAGATTCGCCATCACATGCCGTCGTTCGAGAGCGTCAGTCTAACGCTGCGGCTCCAGGTCACCCTCGTCGCCGCGACGGCGTTGCTGATCTGGCGGCTGCGTCGCGTGTACGGCGGCGAGGCGCTGCAGCACCTCACGGTCGGCTGGGTGCTCTGGACGCTGCGCATCGCCGTGTCGATCGCCGGGGTCATCGCGATGAACGCGGCGATGGAGCCGCACCACCCCTGGCGGCGCATACTCACCGCGGCGGCGATGTTCCTGGCGGTGGGCACCGCCGCGTACATGCAGGCGGGGACGTTGGGTGTCGCCGGCATCGCGAGGAAGAACCCGCTCCGGCGGTGGGTGGTTGTGGTCGCGATCGGCCTCTCGATGGTCGCCGTCCTCACCACGTTCGCCGGCGCGCCCATGTGGTGGCGGCGCCTGCTGATTCTGATTTCGTCCACGATTGTACCGCTCGTGCTGTTCGGGAGCATGGGGTGGTACCTCCTGCGCGCCGCCCGCGACGACCTGACCACCGGGCGCCAGTTGGCGGGGATGGCCTACGCCCTGTTCGCCGCGAAGCAGACGTACAACCTGGCGGAGTACGTCCGGATGGGAGCGCCGTCCGCGCCGCCGTCCCCGTACTCCGAGGCCATCTTCCACGTGCTGGTGGCGATGGGCACCGTAGCGCTGCTGCTCGAGCGCGAGCGCCAGCGGTCGGTGCAGGCCGAGCGCGAGCAGCGCCGACTCGAAGGCGAGCTCGCCGCCCGCGACCGCCTCGACAGTCTCGGGCGGCTGGCGGGGGGCGTCGCGCACGACTTCAACAACATGCTCACCGCGATCCTCGGCAACGCGCAGATCGCCCGCGCGCGGCTCGACGAGGTGACGGCCGGCGGCCCGGCGGAGGACGTGTCCGAGGAGCTGGCGAGCATCGAGTCCACCGCCACGCGCGCCTCGGCCCTGACGAAGCAGCTG
Organism: Gemmatimonadota bacterium; assembly: GCA_021298835.1. Lineage (GTDB taxonomy): Bacteria > Gemmatimonadota > Gemmatimonadetes > Gemmatimonadales > Gemmatimonadaceae > JAJTHG01. Next base: position 9,682 of record JAJTHG010000069.1, on the reverse strand, counting down.
CTGGCGTTCGCCCGGCGCGACCGCATCGCCCCTGTGCCCTTCGACGTGATCGCCCGCCTCCAGCGGGTACGCCAGTACGTGACACCCATGTTCGCCCCGCCGGTTCACTTCACGGTGGCGTACGCCCCGGGCGACCTGCAGGTGCGCGGCGATCCCGACCGGATCGAGCAGGCCGTCATCAATCTGCTGCAGAACGCCCACGACGCGCTCGGAGGGAAGGCGGGCGAGATCACGCTGCGGGTGGACGTCGTTCCCGGCGCGCTCGACGGCCGCGATGCCGTCCGGATCTCCGTCTCGGACACCGGGGCGGGTATGGACGACACCGTGCGCGCGCACCTGTTCGAGCCCTTCTTCACCACCAAGTCGGCGGCGAACGGCACCGGCCTCGGCCTGTCCATCGTCCACGGCGCCGTGACGCAGGCGGGTGGGCGCATCGAGGTCGAGAGCGCTCCCGGGGCGGGGACCACGATCGGCCTGATCCTGCCGCGCGTGGAGCCGGTCGCGGTGCCTGCCGTGTCCGACGAGCATCGCCTGGACGGGCTGGCCGGCGTGCGCGTGCTCGTCGTGGACGACGATCCCCTGGTGCGGCGGGTGGCGGCGCGCATCCTCGAGAAGCAGGGGATGCGCGTCCTCGAGGCGAGCGACGCGGAAGAGGGGCTCGCGCTGCACGCGGCCCAGCCGGCCGGCGCGGCGGTGCAGATGCTGCTCACCGACCTCGTGATGCCCGGCGCCAACGGCCGCACGCTCGCGCGGCTGTTGCGCGGGCGCGATCCCGCGCTGCCGGTCGTGTACATGTCGGGCTACGAGGCCGACACGTTCACCGACGAGCCCGACGCTCCGGTGGGCGTCTTCGTGCGGAAGCCCTTCACCAAGGAGCGGCTGCTCGTGGCGATGCGCGAGGCGCTGGCGGGAGCGGTGGCGACCGCGTAACCGGCGGGGACGACGGGGCGAGCAAAGCCGGGGCAACCGGACGGCACGGTCGGTGCCTACGCCGAGAGGGCCGAGATCCCCACGAGCACCGCCAGCAAATGGTGGAACGCGTTGGGCCGCTCGAGCCGCTGGAGCGCGAACCGGCGCCCCTCCTCGGCGATGGCCTGAGCTTCCGCATCGTGCGCACGCGCCCACGCAACGCGATCGAGCAGGTCGGAAAGGTCGGGCGCGACGGGCAGGAAGTGACGCCACGGGACGAGCTGGGGGTAGTACCACTGCTCGTGCTCGCTTTCCTGCTTGAGGACGAGCGAGCCCGAGCGGAGGAGCCACCGCAAGCGGGACCAGCTCGAGGAGTTCCCGTCAACGTCCACGAGATAACGGTATGCCACGCTGTCAACCGGAGAGACCTCAGGGGCGCTCCAATCGCCCACGCGCAGCGCTGCGTTCGATTCCGCCCCTTGCACCAACCGCGTGAAGCGGGCGTTGACCACGTCGGGATTGGTCCGCGAGAGGGCTACGAGGCGCGCGCGGGGGATCGTCGCCCACTCCGGCTGGTCGAACGTCCCCCCGGTCGTGGCACCGCGCCAGAAGGCGATCCGCTGGCGGTCGGCCCACGGCCAGCGGCTCGCCGCGCGATCGATCTGGCGGGAGAGGTGATCCTCCCCGCGCAGGATCTCGAAGTCCGGAATGAGAACCATCCCGGTGAGCCGCCGCCGCCGGCAGAAGCAGAGGACCGGTGCGTGTTCGGCGTCGCCGTCGGGGACATCGCGGTAGTTCAGCAGTACGTCATGGTCCGGCAGGCCGACCCGACGGGCAAGGCGTTCGATCGCCCAGACGGTCCACCGCACACGTTCGTGGCGGGGTCTGCGCGCTTCCACCCGGACGCGCCCTCCGCGCACGGTGAAGCGGGCCGACAGATCGGGCTCCTGCGCGGACAGGGCCGCCCACTGCCGGTCGATCGCTGCGGCCGTGATGCCCCGGTCCGCAAAGGACAACAACTCCCGGTGGACGGCGGTGCGCACGGGCTCGTCCTCGGGATGTGCGGCGCGCCATCCGTGGATCTCCCGATACAGGTGCAGCTGGTCGAACAACCGCTGGATCGGTCGCATCGGTCGAAGGTACGAGCGCCCGCGGAAAACGGGAGCATCCTCGCCGTCCGTACCGCCATGCCCAGCGGTCGGTCTCGCGCCGGGCAAGGGCGGTGCGTACTGCTACATCGCGGGTTCCCGGCGGGGACACCGCGGGCGACGGGTTCGGCGCTAAACTCCATGGGTGCCGGGCCATCCGGCCGGCCTCCGTCCCCGTCCGCCCCATGCTCCGCCTCGCGCTCCGCTCCGCGTATCTCACCGGCCTTTGCGTCGTCGCCGGCGTCGTCGCCGGCCCCCTCGCCGCCGGCGCGCAGTACCGCCAGCCGCCGCAGCCGATCGCGCAGATCCTCGACCAGCCGGCGACGCCGCTCGTCCAGCTCTCGCCCGATCGCGAGCGGCTGCTGCTCCTCGAGCGCCCGGGCCTGCCGCCCATCGCCGACGTCGCCGCCTTCGAGTACCGCCTCGCCGGCCTGCGCTTCGACCCCCGCAACTCGGGCCCCTCGCGCGGGCAGGCCTTCACCGGGCTCTCGCTGCAACCGGTGCCGGGCGGACCGGCCACGCGCATCCGGGCCGCGCTGCCCGCGGGCGCCGCGATCACGAACGTCTCGTGGTCGGCCGACGGCGCGACCATCGCCTTCTCGGTCGCCACCGACGACGCCATCACCCTCTGGGTGGCCGACGTCGCGACCGCCGAGGCGCGGCAGGTGACGCCGCGCCCGCTCAACGCGGTACTCGGGGCCCCGTGCACCTGGGTCGCGGTGCGCCGGCTCGCGTGCACCTTCGTCCCCGAGGGGCGCGGCGCCGCGCCGGTCGCGCCGGCGGTACCCGACGGGCCGATCACGCAGGAGGCGCTGAGCGGCTCCGCCGATCGCGCCGCGACGTTCCAGGACCTCCTCAAGAGCCCCTTCGACGAACGGGTCTTCGAGCACTTCGCCACCAGCCAGGTCGGCCTCGTCTCGCTCGACGGCACCGTGGTCCCGCTCGGGGGCCCCGCGATCCGCGCCGGCGTCGAGCCCTCGCCGGATGGGCGCTTCCTGCTGGTGAGCACGATCCGGCGGCCGTTCTCGTTCACCGTGCCGCTCGCCTACTTCCCGACGCGCACCGAGGTGTGGGACCTCGCCGGCGCGGTGGTGCGGACGGTCGTGGACCGCCCCCTCACCGAGCGCGTCCCGTGGGGCGGTGACGGCGCGCTCCCCGGCCCGCGGGGGGTGCAGTGGCGCCGCGACGCCGATGCCACGCTCGCGTGGATCGAGGCGCTCGACGGCGGCGACGGCGCCGCGAAGGCCGACAAGCGCGACCGCGTCGTCATGCTCGACGCCCCATTCACCGGGACGCCGCGCACGCTCGTCGAGACCGCGTGGCGCGCCCGCGGCATCACGTGGGGCACGCGCACCCTCGCGATCGCACGCGAAGGGGTGAGCAAGACCCGCCGCGCGCGCACGTGGATCGTGGATCCCTCCGGCGCCGCCGCGCCGCGCCTGCTGTGGGAGCGCTCGAGCGAGGACCGCTACGGCGATCCCGGCGAGTTCCTCGTCGCGCGCGATGCCCGCGGCCAGTCGCGCCTGCTCCTGACCCCCGATGCGGCGTTCGCCTTCCTCGCCGGTGACGGGGCGAGCCCCGAGGGTGACCGCCCCTTCGTGGACCGCCTCGAGGTCGCCACCGGGAAGACCCTGCGCCTCTTCCGCAGCGCGGCCCCGTACTACGAGCAGCCGATCGGGATGCTCGATGCCGCCGGGACCGTCGCGCTCACGCGCCGCGAATCGAAGGACGAGCCGCCCAACTATTTCGTGCGCGACCTCGTGCGCCGCATCGCCCCGCGTCAGCTCACCGCGTTCACCGATCCGGCGCCGCAGTTCGCCGGCGTCACCAGCCGGCTGATCACCTACGCGCGGGCCGACGGCGTCACGCTGAGCGCCACGGTGTACCTGCCCCCCGGCTACGACAAGGCAAAGGACGGCCCGCTCCCCTTCTTCCTTTGGGCCTACCCGCTCGAGTTCCGCTCGGCCGAGGCGGCCTCGCAGGTCGTCGGCTCGCCGTACCGCTTCGTGCGGCCCACCGGCGCGAGCCACCTCTTCCTGCTCACGCAGGGCTACGGCGTGATGGACAACCCCACCATGCCCATCGTCGGTGCCGCGGGGAAGGAGCCCAACGATTCCTACGTCGAGCAGCTCACCGCCAGCGCCAAGGCGGCCGTGGACACGATCGTCGCCATGGGCGTCGCCGACCGCACCCGCATCGGTGTCGGCGGCCACAGCTACGGCGCCTTCATGACGGCGAACCTGCTCGCGCACACGCGGCTCTTTCGCGCCGGCATCGCCCGCAGCGGCGCCTACAACCGCACGCTGACGCCCTTCGGCTTTCAGGGCGAGGACCGCTCGTACTGGGAGGCACCAGACCTCTACGAGCGCATGTCGCCCTTCACGTACGCGAACCGGATCAAGGACCCGATCCTGCTCGTCCACGGCATGGCCGACAACAACACCGGCACCTTCCCCATCCAGTCGGAGCGCATGTACGCGGCGCTCAAGGGGAACGGGGCGACGGTGCGCTACGTGCAGTTGCCCGGGGAGTCGCACGGGTACGTCGCGCGCGAGAGCGTGGGACACGCCCTGGCGGAGATGACGGCGTGGCTGGACGCGCACGTCAAGCCGCGGAAGACCGTGCAGTAGGGCGGGTCCCCGGCGCATCGTCCCGTGTCCGACCCCCGCCGCATCCTCCTCGCCGACGCCGACGCGTTCTTCGTCGCCGTCGCGCGGCTGGTGGACCCGGAGGCCGCCGCCGCGACCCGGCTCATCGTCGGCGGCCGCCCGGGGTCGCGCGGCGTCGTCTGCTCGGCGTCGTACGAGACGCGCCAGTTCGGCGTCCGCTCCGGCATGCCGATCGCGCGCGCGCTGCGGCTGTGCCCCGACGCCACCTGCGTCCCCGTCCCGCGCGACGCCTGCGCCGAGCGCAGCCGTGCGATCCGCGACGTGCTCGGCCGCTGGGCGCCGGTGGTGCGGGCGGCGTCCATCGACGAGTGGTATCTCGATCTGTCGGGCACCGAGTCGCTCTACCGCGAGCCGCTGGCGGAGACAGCGCGGAAGATCCGCGACGCCGTGCTGGAAGAGACGGGACTCTCGGTGTCGTTCGGCGGTGGCACCAACTCGCTGATCGCCAAGCTCGCTGTCGAGCACGCCAAGCCCAAGCCGGGCACGGGGAAGACCGGTGTGCACGTCGTCGAACCGGGGCTGGAGCTCGCGTTCATGGAGCGCGTGGCGCTGGCCGAGATCCCCGGCATCGGCCCGACCTTCCAGCGCAAGCTCGCCGACCGCGGGCTCGTCGGCGCGGCGGACGTGTGGCGGCACGACCTCGCGACGCTCTCGCGCTGGTTCGGCGAGCGCGCCGCACGCTGGCTGCACGACCGGGCGCGGGGCATCCACGACGCGCCGGTGGCGCCGCGCGAGGCGGCCAAGAGCATCGGCCACGAGGACACCTTTCCCGAGGACCTCGCGGACGACGCCGCACTCGAGGTCGAGCTGCGACGCCTCGTCGAGCGCACCGCGGCGTCGCTGCGCGCCGACGGTCTGGTGGCGCGCACGGTCACGGTGAAGTGCAAGGACTTCGACTTCGAGCTGCGCACGGCCCGCCGCACGGTGCGGACGGGGCTCGAGAGCGATCGCGCGATCGCCGACGTCGCCATCGCGCTGCTTGGCCGCCTGCGCGCGGCGCGGCGGGTGCCGGTGCGACTCCTCGGGGTCTCGCTCTCGGGGCTCGCGGAGGGGCGCACGGGCGGGCAACTCGCCCTCTTCGCCGAAGCGCAGCCGGCGGAGCGCGAGAAGGACCGCGCGGTGTCCCGCGCGATGGACGCGGTGCGCACGCGGCTCGGCAGCACCGCGATCACGCGCGGTCGGCCGGTGCGGCGCGGGTCGGCGTAGCGGCCGACGGCGCCGTCACCCCTCGCGCTTCGCCAGCCAGTCGCCGCCGTCCACCACGAAGATCGCGCCGGTGATCCAGTCGCCGGCGGGCGAGGCGAGGAACGCGACCATGTTCGCGATGTCCTCCGGCGTCCCCCAGCGCCCGAGCGGGTTGCCGGTGCGGGCATACTCGGCCATCCGGGCCTCCGTCGCCGCGAAGATGTCCGGCACCCCGCTGTCGGGCGGCAGGGCGAACGCCTTGCGCACGCCCTCGGTGGGGATGGGCCCCGGGGCGATCGCGTTCACGCGGATGCGCTGCGGCGCCCACTCCACCGCCAGCGTGCGCGTGAGGGCGTCCACCCCCGCCTTGGCCGCCGTCGCGTGCGCCATCAGCGGCCAGCCGCGGTAGTGCAGCGTCATGGACGTGTTGATGATGCGCCCGCCACCCTGTCGCGCCATCACCGGGTACGCCGCCTGGCTGCAGTAGAAGGTGCCGTACAGGTCGATCTCGAGCACGCTTTTCCAGGCATTGGGCGAGAGCGTCGCGCTCGGCGCGTAGAAGTTCCCCGCGGCGTTGTTCACGAGGACGTCCAGCCGGCCCAGCCGGTCGGCGATGCCGTTGACGACCGCCTGCACCGCCTCGGGTTGCCGCACGTCGAGCGCGACGGTGCTCACCGCCCCGCCGCGCGCGCGGATCGCCGCCTCGGCCGCCTCGAGGTGCGGCGGCTTCCGGCTGGCGATGACGACATGCGCCCCGAGGTCGGCGAGCAGGGTCGAGATGCCGAGCCCGATGCCGGTACCGCCACCGGTGACGAGCGCGACCTGGCCCTCGAGGAGTCCGGCGCGGAAGATCGAGGTGGGGGCGGGCGGAGTGGACATGTCGGGGGCGGGTTGGGGTGCCTACATCATCCACCCTTCGGCGCGGCGGCGCCACCATGGCGTCCCGCGCGGGGCATCGAGTGGGGGGTGGGGAGGATGTCGCGCAGGCGTCGAAAGGGCACACCGTGCGGCGAACGGGTGTCGCGGTCGGCGCGTGTCGTGTTCAAGGTCATCGGCATGGGACCGCCACCCCCGACCTTGTTGAGCGCACTGCGCGACCGAATCCGGGCGAAGCACTACAGCCCGCGGACCGAGGCGGCGTATGTCGCGTGGGTGCGCCGGTACATCGGGTACCACGGGCGTCGGCACCCGCGGGACCTCGATGTGAGGGGGGTGCGGGATTTCCTGACGCATCTGGCTCGGGATGGGCAAGTGAGCGCGAGCACGCAGAATCAAGCGCTGGCGGCATTGCTGTTCCTGTACGGGGAGGTGCTGGGCATCACGATCGCGGCGCCGACGGATCATCTGCAGGCGAGGCGGCCGACGCGCCTGCCGAGCGTCCTGACGCGTGCCGAGGTGACGCGGGTGCTGGAGCGGATGCGTGGGCCGACGCGGTTGATGGCGAGTCTGCTGTACGGCAGTGGGCTGCGGCTGATGGAGTGCTGCCGCTTGCGGGTGAAGGATCTGGACCTGACGCGCGGTGAGATCACCGTGCGCGAGGGGAAGGGACAGAAGGACCGGGTGACCATGTTGCCGAGGTCGCTGATCGCACCGCTGGAGGAGCAGATGCGGCGCGGACAGGCGCGGCACGTGGCGGATGTGGAGGCGGGTGGCGGGTGGGTGGAGTTGCCCGGTGCGCTGCGGGCCAAGCTCGGCGATGGCGCGGCGCGGGGCTGGCCATGGCAATGGGTGTTCGCAGCGGCGCGAACGTATGTGAGCCGGGAGGGCGGGGAGCGCAGGCGCCACCACCTGCACGAGACTGCACTGCAGCGGGCCGTCACCGTGGCCGCGAGGGCGGCCGGAGTGCCGAAGCGGGTGACCTGTCACACCTTCCGGCATTCGTTCGCCACGCACCTGCTCGAGGGGGGGTACGACATCAGGACGGTGCAGGAGCTCCTGGGGCACCGTGATGTGCGGACGACGATGATCTACACGCATGTGCTGAACCGGGGCGGGCTTGGCGTGCGAAGCCCGCTGGACTCCAGCGTCGGCCTGGGGCGTTAGGCTGGGCGGCACTTCACGCGGCGTCCGTGAGGGAGCGTGGTGACGCAACCCCAGCGGCGAGCGTGACTTGCGCTGTCTGGCCCGTGTTTCAATACTGGGGTGTTATGCTGACCGGGCAAGCTGCGTTGAGCGGAAAGGCCGGGCGGCCCAATACACGTTCGGCAGCGGCAACCGACATATCGCCTGCGGTGTATGCCGCAGTGGTAGGTAGGTGCACGCTACCGCAGACAATCCGACTATCGAGTGTAAGTATGCCAGCTCGGAAGCATGGAGAGGTTGAGTTAGTCCAGCCCAGTGTGGCGCATGACGTCCTCTTGCGCGCCGCCAAGGTGGACGCCGCGTCTGAGGCGCCCTACCAAGTGGAGCATCTACGTGCGGCCGCGAGCGAGGCAGGCATCAGCGCAGAGGCTTTCGAGCAGGCGCTTCGTGATGGCGGTCCCAGCGGCCGCCCAGTCGCACCGTTCTGGGTACGTATGTGCTTGAGTGGCGTCCCGACCCGCAACGCCGCGATGGCATTCTACTACGGCTTCCTCGGAAGCATTCCGGTCGCCATCGGATTGGCGATCGCTGGCTTCTTGACGCCCGTATCGATGGCCGCCGTAGGGGTCGCACTTGCGTTCGCTGGCTGGAGTACCGGCGAAGCAGTGCGGTGGCAAGATCGCATAGGCTGGCAACGTCGCACATAGCGTCCGCGTGCCGAACGATGCTTGCTGCAGCCGGTCGTGGTTTCGGTAGCGCGCTGCGCGCGCATTCTATCTGAACGCCCGCTGCAGAAGCGGGGCGTTAGCAGTCACAAATACACACCTGGAGCACCAATGTCATCAGTATTCGTTGCCGGCGGAGGAATCGGTCAAGTCTCCGCGCTTTTGCAGATTCGTACATCTGGAAAAGATATCTTGGCTTCTGGGACCGTGCTGACCGCAGATAACCGAAACCTTGAGTTTCAGTTGGCCCACCTGGGTGTCGTGCTCTTGTTCCTGAGCGACGGCACCACAACCCGAATGGAAGCCAAGTCTGACGCCACGTCCACCTTGACCCTTACTCTCTACAACTTCAACAACAGCATTGGAGCAGGCACCACGTCTCCAATCGAGATCGGCACGTTCAATGGTCGCAAGCTACTGCTTGCGTTCATGGTCTACGCGCTGAGCGAGGAAAGTAGCAAGACTGTTCACTACACGTTCATGCTCGGGGACCACGTATGAACGAAGTTGCTCAAGTGCCCGGTCAACAGGGCGAACTCCACACACCCTCACTTGTGCAACCATCAGGCGCTCACCTTACGCCTATAGCCGGCACGGTGACACATCAAATTGGCACTGGAGACAACGCACAAAACGCGATCGTCTACCGAACTATTCTTTGGTCGTTCGTTGCAGGCAGCATTTTCTCAGCAGCAGCGTTCGGTCATGCCGTTTTGAAAAGCTCACCAAGCCCACTTTCTGAAGTCAAAGACGTATGGGCAATCTTCGCCCCACTCATCACGCTGGCACTGGGCTACTTGTTCGGCAAAGGCAAGTGACTGCTAACCCTTCCATCGAGCGGACATCCAAAAGGCTACGCCTTTCGTATGCCGCTCATGTCAAACGTTAGGCCTCGAAGATGAGCACCATGAGTTCACCTCTACCTCCGGGACAGCGAGAGACAGCCGACTTTCCTCGATTTGGGCTCACTCAGTTTGCTGGCCGATTTCCTTCCCAAACGACCAGACCGACTCTCCAAGTGATT
>JAJTHG010000043.1 GCA_021298835.1 Gemmatimonadota bacterium | reverse complement strand
TCCGCTGGCGCCCGTGCCGTCCTGGCACGCGGTAGCAAAGAGCACCGCAGCGGGCACCGCTGCGGCAACGACACGTCGAGGCAGGAACACGTGGGCGAGGGTGAAGGTCCGGAGAAACCTAAGGGTGTCGTGACGCGCAATGTGGTGCTGCGGGAGCCGGAAGATGGTCGCCCCCGGCACGCAGGGCCTGCCGCTGCCACCGGTGTGACGCCGGCCCACCCCGGGTCATGCGAGACTGATGGCCGCATGGGCTGCCGCCAGGCGCGCGATCGGCACCCGGAACGGGGAGCAGGACACGTAGTCCAGCCCCATCTCGTGGCAGAGGCGCACTGAACTCGGTTCGCCGCCGTGCTCGCCGCAGATGCCCGTCTTGAGGCCGGGCCGGGCTTCGCGCCCATCCACCACGGCGAAGCGGATCAGCTTGCCGACGCCGTGCGGGTCGAGCACCTGGAAGGGGTCGGTCGGGAAGATTCCGCGCTCGAGGTAGGCCGGCAGGAACCGGCCGGCGTCGTCGCGCGAGAGCCCGTAGGTCGTCTGCGTGAGGTCGTTGGTGCCGAAGGAGAAGAAGTCGGCTGCCCGGGCGATGTCGCCGGCGGTGAGGGCGGCGCGGGGCAGCTCGATCATCGTCCCGACGGTGTAGGGCAGGGTCTCGTGCATCGTCCCCATGACCTGCCGCGCGACGTCGTCGATGATCGCCCGCTGGTGCGACAGTTCGTTCACGCTCGAGACGAGCGGGACCATGATCTCGGGGTGCACGTCGAAGCCGCGCTTGCGGCAGCGGATCGCCGCCTCGAAGATCGCGCGCGCCTGCATCTCGGTGATCTCGGGGTACACGATGCCGAGGCGGCAGCCGCGATGGCCGAGCATCGGGTTGACCTCGCGGAGCCCGTCAACGATCCGCGCCAGGTCGTTCCGCGGGATCCCCAGCTGCCGGGCGAGGTGCTTGGACTCCTCGCCGCCGTGCGGGAGGAACTCGTGCAGCGGCGGATCGAGCAGCCGGATGGTCACGGGGAATCCGTCCATCGCCTCGAAGATCCCCTCGAAGTCCGCGCGCTGCATCGGCAGCAGCTGGGCGAGCGCGCGGCGTCGGCCGGCCTCGTCACGGGCCACGATCATCTCGCGCATCGCGGTGATCCGATCGCCCTCGAAGAACATGTGCTCGGTGCGGCAGAGGCCGATCCCCTCGGCCCCGAACGCACGCGCGATGCGGGCGTCCTTCGGGGTGTCGGCGTTGGCGCGCACGCGCAGGCGACGGTCGGCGTCGGCCCAGCCGAGCAGCGTCGCGAAGGCCTGGTGCAGGGGGGCCTCCTCGGGGCGCAGCGTACCGTTGATGACCCGCACGACCTCGCTCGGCACCGTCGGCAGGTGCTCGGCGAAGACGCGGCCGGTGGCGCCGTCGAGGGTGAGCCAGTCGCCCTCCTGGATCGTCAGTCCGGCGACCTGCACCCGCTTGTTGCGCACGTCGATCTCGAGTTCCCGGCAGCCGACGATCGCGCACTTGCCCATGCCGCGCGCCACGACCGCCGCGTGCGACGTCATGCCGCCACGGGCGGTGAGGATCGCCTTCGCCGCCACCATGCCGTGGAAGTCCTCGGGCGTGGTCTCCTCGCGCACGAGGACGACGTGTTCGCCGTGCGCGGCCCGCACTTCCGCCACGTCGGCGTCGAAGACGGCCATGCCGCTCGCCGCGCCCGGCGAGGCGGGGAGGCCGACGGCGATCGGCGTGGCCCGCACCGCCGGGTCGATCACCGGGTGCAGCAGCTGGTCGAGCTGTTCCGCCTTCACCCGCTGCAGCGCGACCTCCTTCGTGATGAGCCCCTCGGCGACCATGTCGGTGGCGATCGTCACCGCGGCGGCGGCCGTACGCTTGCCGGTGCGTGTCTGGAGCAGGTGCAGCACCCCGCGCTCGACGGTGAACTCGAGGTCCTGCATGTCCTTGAAGTGCGTCTCGAGCCGTGCCTGCACCTCGAGCAGTTCCCGGTACGCCGCCGGCAGCGCCTGCGCCATCTGCTCGATCGGCTGCGGGTTCCGGATGCCGGCGACGACGTCCTCGCCCTGCGCGTTGACGAGGAACTCGCCGTAGAACCGCTTCGCCCCCGTCGAGGGGTCGCGCGTGAAGGCGACACCGGTCCCCGAGTCGTCGCCCATGTTGCCGAAGACCATCGCCTGCACGTTGACCGCCGTCCCCCACGTCTCGGGGATGTGGTTCACGCGCCGGTAGTCCACGGCCTTCTTGAGGTTCCACGAGCGCCACACCGCCTCGATGGCCCCCCACAGTTGCGTGACCGGGTCGTCCGGGAACGGCGCGCCGGTGCGGTCGGCGACGAGCGCCAGGTACTCGTAGGCGATGTCCCGCAGCGCCACCTGGTCGAGTTGCGCGTCGGTCTCGACGCCGCAGTAGCGCCGCTTGGCGGAGAGCAGGTGCTCGAAGTCGTGATGCGGCACGTCGAGCACCACGTCGCCGTACATCTGCACGAAGCGCCGGTACGAGTCCCACGCGAAGCGCGCGTTGCCCGTCAGGCGCGCGAGGCCCTCGACCGCCGCCGGTGTCAGCCCGAGGTTGAGGATCGTCTCCATCATGCCGGGCATCGAGGCCGGCGCCCCCGACCGCACCGAGACCAGGAGCGGGTTGTCCACGTTCCCGAAGCCCTTGCCGATCGCCGTCTCGAGGCGGCTCAAGGCCTGCGCCACCTCGGTCCGCAGCGCGTCCGGGATCCCGCCGTCCTTGAGGTACGTGATGCACGCCGGACAGGAAATGGTGAATCCGGGGGGCACCGGAACGCCGATCGCCGTCATCTCGGCGAGATTGGCGCCCTTGCCGCCCAGCACCATGCGGTCGGCGGCGGAACCTTCGGCCTTGCCATGGCCGAAGAAAAAGACGGACTGGGACACGGGATCAGCGGCGGCGGAGGGGAACGAGCGGACTCTCTGGGGGATCGGTCGGGTACCGGCCGGAGAAGCAGGCGTCGCAGAATCCGTCGGGTCCCCCGGGTACGGCGCCGAGCATGCCGTCCAGGCTCAGGTACCCCAGCGAGTCCACGCCGATCTCCGCCGCGATCGCCGCCGGGTCGAGCCGCGCGGCGATGAGTTCCTCGCGGTTCGGCGTGTCGATGCCGTACCAGCACGGCCCCGTCACCGGCGGGGACGAGACGCGCATGTGTACCTCGGCCGCGCCCGCCCCACGGATGAGCTGCACGAGCCCGCGGGTCGTCGTGCCGCGGACGATCGAGTCGTCCACCATCACGACCTTCTTCCCCTCGAGGAGTTCGCGGACGGGGTTGAACTTCACCTTGACCTTGGCGGCGCGACCACCCTGCGTCGGTGCGATGAACGTGCGGCCGACGTAGTGATTGCGGATCAGCGCCAGCTCGTAGGGCAGGCCCGAGGCCTCGGCGTAGCCCAGCGCCGCCGAATTCGACGAGTCGGGCACGGAGAACACCAGATCGGCGCCCGGCGCCGGCTGTTCGAGCGCGAGCCGGCGGCCGAGCGCCCGCCGCGCGCGGTCCACCGACCCGCCGAAGACGCGACTGTCCGGCCGGGCGAAATAGACGTACTCGAACACGCACTGCATCGCCGGCGCGACGTCCAGCGACCCGACGGTCTCGAGCTGGCCCGGCGTGAGCCGGACGATCTCCCCCGGAGCGACGTCGCGCACGAACTGCGCGCCGACGATGTCGAGCGCGCACGTCTCGCTCGCCGTCACCCAGGCGTCGCCCAGCCGGCCGATCGCCAGCGGCCGCCACCCGCGCGGGTCGCGCACGGCGTAGAGCACGTCGTCGAGGAGCAGGAGCAGCGAATAGGAGCCCTCGAGCCCCGTTAGCGCCTCGCGAATGCGTTCGGCAGGCGTCGCTGCGCGCGCGCGCGCCAGCCGATGGACGATCACCTCGGTGTCCTGCGTCGAAGCGAAGATCGCGCCGTCCTCCTCGAGCTGCCGCCGGATCGCGACGTGGTTGACGAGGTTGCCGTTGTGGGCCACCGCGATGTGCCCGCCCCGCGCGCGTGCGAGGATCGGCTGCGCGTTCTCGATCGTCGAGGCCCCTGCGGTGCTGTAGCGCGTGTGGCCGATCGCCACGTGCCCCTGCACCCCCTTGAGCTCGCCGTCCGCCAGCCCGTCGGACACCAGCCCCATCGCGCGGGTCGCGTGGGCGAGCCCGTCCGCGTCCACCGCGACGATCCCCGCCGACTCCTGCCCCCGGTGCTGCAGTGAATAGAGCCCGAGGTGCGTGATCGAGGCGGCGTCGCCATGCCCGGTCACGCCGAAGATGCCGCACATGGCCTAGGCCTCCGCGCCGGCGGTGGCCGGCCGCGTCATGCGGGTGGGAATGGCGTCGTGGAAGGCGTCGGCCAGGGCCGCGAGCCCCACGCGCCAGGTGCGGCCGTGGTCGCTGATCACGAGGGCGTCGTCGCTGGTCGTACGGCCGATCACCCGCGCCGGCACGCCGTGCGCCCGCGCCGTCTCCAGCACCGCGTCGGGCTGCGCCGTCGCCACCACCACGCGCCCCTGCGCCTCGCCGAAGCGCACGGCGCGGGCGGGGAGCGCGTCGAAGGCCCCGAGCTCGAGCTCGGCTCCGACCGGGCGCTCCCGGTCGCCGATGCAGCACTCCGCCACGGCCACCAGCAGACCGCCGTCGCTGACGTCGTGCGCCGAGGCCACCCGGCCGGCGGTGATCGCGGCGTGCAGCGCCCCGATCAGCCGTTTCTCGCCGGCGAGGTCCACCCGTGGCGGCGCGCCCGCGACGAGTCCGTGGATCGTGTTCAGGTACTCCGAGCCCCCGAGCTCGTCGGTGCAGTCGCCCAGCAGCACGATCGTGTGGCCCGCCGCGGGGAACGTCGAGCGTGTCACGTGCGCGAGGTCGTCCACGAGCCCGACCATTCCCACCGTCGGCGTGGGGTACACCGCCCCGGCGGGAGACTCGTTGTACAGGGAAACGTTGCCGCCCGTCACCGGCGTCTCGAGGACCCGGCAGGCCTCCCCCATCCCGCGCACGGCCTCGACCAGCTGGTGGAAGGTCTCGGGCTTCTTCGGGTTGCCGAAGTTGAGGTTGTTGGTGATCGCCTTCGGCACCGCTCCCGAGCAGGCCACGTTGCGGGCGGCCTCGGCGACGGCGATCTGCGCCCCCGTGCGGGGCTCGAGGTACACGTAGCGGCCGTTGCAGTCCACGCAGAGGGCGATCGCGCGGGTGGTGCCGGGGAGCCGCACCACCGCGGCATCACTGCCGGGGCCGACCATCGTCGAGGCCCGCACGGTGGAGTCGTACTGCCGGTAGGCCCACGCCTTGCTCGCGATCGTGGGCGTCGCGAGCAGCGTCCGCAGCGTCCAGGCCGGATCGGCCTCCTCGGGGCGCTCGGGCACCGCATGCACGTCGCGTTGGCGCAGGGCGGCGATCGCGGGCGACTCCGCCGCCGGCGGCGTGTACGTCGGGCAGTTCGTGA
Organism: Gemmatimonadota bacterium; assembly: GCA_021298835.1. GTDB lineage: Bacteria > Gemmatimonadota > Gemmatimonadetes > Gemmatimonadales > Gemmatimonadaceae > JAJTHG01. The sequence goes on along the minus strand of JAJTHG010000043.1, from coordinate 42,006 downwards.
CGAGGGCGGTGCCGGGGAACTCGGCGACCACACGGTCGCCCTCCATCACGCGGTACACCGGCTCCGCGATCACCTCACCGATGACCTCGGCGAGCAGGTCCCACTTCTCGAGGATCGCCCGGACGTCCGACTCGTGCCCCCGCTTCGCCACGACGAGCATCCGCTCCTGCGACTCGCTGAGCAGGGTCTCGTAGGGCGTCATCCCGGGCTCGCGCACCGGGACCTTCGTGGTGTCGATGACGACTCCCACGTCGCCGCGCGACGCCATCTCCGCCGACGAGCTCGTCAGGCCGGCGGCGCCCATGTCCTGGATCGCCACGATGTGACCCGAGCGGATCAGTTCGAGCGACGCCTCGAGCAGCAGCTTCTCGGTGAAGGGGTCGCCCACCTGCACCCGCGGGCGCTTGGCCTCGTTCTCGTCCGAGAGGTCCTCGGAGGCGAACGAGGCGCCGTGGATGCCGTCACGGCCCGTCCGCGCCCCGACCGCGATGATCGGGTTGCCCACGCCCTGGGCGACCGCCCGGATGAGTTCGTCCTCGCGCAGAAGCCCGACGCACATCGCGTTGACGAGCGGGTTCCCGTCGTAGGCGGGGTCGAAGACGATCTCGCCTCCCACCGTCGGGACGCCGACGCAATTGCCGTAGTCGCCGATTCCCTTGACGACGTTCGCGAACAGCCAGCGGTTGCGCGGCGAATCGAGCGACCCGAACCGCAGCGAGTTGAGCAGCGCGATCGGCCGCGCGCCCATCGTGAAGACATCGCGCAGGATGCCCCCGACGCCCGTGGCGGCCCCCTGATAGGGCTCGACCGCGGACGGATGGTTGTGCGACTCGATCTTGAACGCCACCGCCAGGCCGTCGCCGACCGCGATCACCCCGGCGTTCTCCCCCGGCCCCTGCAGCACCCACGGCGCCTCGGTGGGCAGCGTGCGCAGCTGCGGGCGCGAGTGCTTGTACGAGCAATGCTCGCTCCACATCGCGCTCACCACGCCGAGCTCGGTGAAGGTCGGCGTGCGGCCGAGCATGGCGACGAGGCGATCGTACTCGTCGGGGGTCAGCCCGTGCTCGGCCACGAGCGCCGGCGTGATGGCGGGATCTCCCGGGCGGGGCTGGACGGCGGTGGCGGTCACGGCGGGGCGTCCGGGCTCAGCGCCCGAGGAGGTTCTTGAGGAAGCCGCCGACGGCGGACTGGTTGACCTTCATGAGCACGTCGAGTTCACCCGCGTCGAGCCAGACCCCGCCCGACGTCGGGCAGACGTCGATCGTCACGCCATGGAACGTCTTCTGCACCAGCGGCTCGCCCGTCACCGGCGAGCGGCGCACCTGCGCGGCGGCCTCGCGGGCCCGGGCGTTCTTCTCCCGCAGTTCGGCGAGGAGTTCGAGGTCCTTCTGCTTGAAGTACTCCTGCTCGGAGTCGGAGGGCTTGACGAGGTCGCTCATGGGGATGGACGTGGGGAAATCGGGGCGGGGGTCAGGCGGAGACGGTCGCGAACAGGCCTTCGAAGAGCGGCAGGCCGTCGGCGGAGCCGAGCGCGGCGTCGAGCGCCCGCTCGGGGTGGGGCATCATGCCGAGCACGTTGCCCGCGGTGTTGACGATGCCGGCGATCGCGTGCATCGCGCCGTTGGGCGTCGCCGCGGCGTCGTCGCGCGTGCCGTCGGGGCGCACGTAGCGGAAGACCACCCGGCCGTCCCCCTCGAGGGCGGCCAGCGTCCCGGCGTCGGCGGTGTACCGCCCGTCACCGTGGGCGATCGGGATGCGCAACACCTGGCCCGGGGCGTACCGCGCCGTGAAGCGCGTCGCGGTGGTCTCGACGCGCAGGGCGACCGTCTCGCTCCGGAACTGCAGCGAGTCGTTGCGGAGCAGCGCCCCCGGCAGCAGCTGCGCCTCGCAGAGGATCTGGAAGCCGTTGCAGATGCCGATCACCGGCCCGCCCCGTTCGGCGAAGGCGATCACCTCGCGCATGATCGGGGCGAAGCGGGCGATCGCGCCGGCGCGGAGGTAGTCACCGTACGAAAAGCCCCCCGGGAGCACGATCGCGTCGGCCCCCTGCAGGTCGTGCGCCTTGTGCCACAACCGGACGGGCACCGCGCCGACGGCGGCGACCGCCGCGACGGCGTCGTCGTCGCAGTTCGAGCCCGGAAAGGTGACGACGCCGACCTTCATCGCGCGGTCCCGACCGACGCGATCTCGAAGTCCTCGGTCACCGGGTTGGCGAGGAGCTTGCGGCACATCGCCGTCACTTGCGCCGAGGCGTCGTCCGCCGAGGCGGCGGTCACGTCGAGCACGAGGTGACGGCCGGCGTGCACCTCGCCCACCCCGCCGAAGCCGAGCGCGTGCAGGGCGTCGGCGATCGCCTTGCCCTGCGGGTCGAGGATGCCCCGGCGCGGGACGATGTAGACGGCGACGCGGTACGGCTGGGTCATCGGGCAGGATCCTCGGGGGCGATCGAACGGGGCGGGGGCGGGGTGGGGATGCCGTCGCGGCGGCGGCGGCGGCGCCGCCGCTCGTCGAGGGCCTCGCCGGTGGCGTCGTCGGGCAGGCGGTCGAGCAGGCCGAGCACCACCGTGCGCGCCAGGCCCCACAGGATGTAGAGCATCGCCGCGGGGAAGAAGAACTCCTTCGGCAGGAACAGCACGCCGAAGAACGTCGCGACGACCATCCCCGTGCCCACGACGTGGCGCCACGACCGGAAGCCGACGAGCGGGGCGGCGGCGTACTGCACGTTCGAGATCATCAGGAAGCCCAGTCCCGCCATCAGCCAGCGCATCACCACCTGCCACGGCAGGTCGCCGATGATCGTCTCGTAGTAGAGCGGGGTCTGGCTGAACCAGTAGTACGTGGCCAGCGTGCCGCCCGCGGCAGGCGAGGGCAGGCCGGTGAAGTGGGTCTTCTTGCGCCCCGCCTGCTCGACGTTGAACCGCGCCAGCCGCAGCACCGCGCAGGCCGAATACAGGAAGACGAACACCCAGTCCCAGCCGGCGCGGTTGAGCACCGCGAAGTACACGAGCAGGGCGGGGGCGAGGCCGAAGGAGATCGCGTCCACCAGCGAGTCGAGTTCCTCGCCGAAGCGGCTGCCCGACCGCGTCGCGCGAGCGACCCGGCCGTCGAGCGCGTCGCAGATGCCGCCGAAGACGATCCAGCGGCCCGCCTCGACGTACTCCCCGCGCGCGGCCGAGACGATGGCGAAGATGCCGAAGAAGAGGTTCGCCAGCGTGAAGCCGTTGGGGAGCATCACCACCACGCGCGGCACGGGGCGGCGCTCGGGCGGGAGCGGCGGAGGAACGGTCATGCGACGTCCGGGCTGAGCGGGGCGCCGGTGATCCGGCGGTACGCGTCGAGGTAGCGGGCGCTCGTGGCGGCCACGACGTTGGGCGGCAGCGTCGGCGGCGGTGCCTCGCCGTTCCAGCGCCCGGCCGCCCGCTCGGCGTCCAGCCAGTCGCGCAGGGGCTGCTTGTCGAAACTCGGCTGGGGGCCACCGGGGACGTAGCGGTCGGCGGGCCAGAAGCGCGACGAATCCGGGGTCAGCACCTCGTCGATCAGGATCAACCCGTCGGCGGTGCGTCCGAACTCGAACTTCGTGTCCGCGATGATGATGCCGCGCGCCGCCGCCAGGTCGCGGCCGTAGGCATACACGTCGCGTGCCATGCGTTCGAGCTGCGCCGCCGTCCCGGCCCCGAGCTGCAGCGCGACCTGTGCGGGGGTGATGTTCTCGTCGTGCCCCTCCTCGGCCTTCGTGGCGGGCGAGAACAGGGGCGGGTCGAGCCGGCTCGATTCGACGAGGCCGGCGGGGAGCGGTTCGCCGGCGAGCGTGCCGTGCGCGCGGTACTCCTTCCAGGCCGATCCGCTCAGATACCCCCGGATCACGCACTCCACCGGCACGACCTCGGCGCGCCGCGACAACATCGACCGCCCCGCGAGCAGCGCGCGGTGCGGCGCCAGCACCGGCACCTCGCGGATGATCGCGTCCACGTTGGCGGACAGCATGTGGTGCCGCACCACCGATGCCGCCTCGAGCTGCGCCAGCCACCAGGCGGTGATCTGGGTGAGCACCGCCCCCTTGTGGGGAATCGGCTCCCGCATCACGACGTCGAAGGCGCTCACGCGGTCGGTCGCCACGAGCAGCAGCCGGTCGTCGCCAACGGCGTACACGTCGCGCACCTTGCCCCGACGCACGCGGGGCAGGGGGAGGTCGGTGCTGGCGATCGCGCCGGTGGTCATACCCGCACCTCGGCGGCCTCCGCCTCACCCGGGGCCGCGTCGAGGATCGGCTGCACGACCTCGGTGAGGAACTCGTCGACCTGTTCCGGCGAGCGCCCCACGAAGCGCGCCGGCGTCAGCACCGCCCGGAGGTCGTCCACCGGGACGCCGAACGACGCATCCGCCGCCAGCCGCTCGAGCATGTCGTTCGGGGCGCCCTCGTCCTTCACCGCGCGCGCGGCGGCCACGCTGTGGCGCCGGATGACCTCGTGCGCCTCCTGGCGGTCGCCCCCGCGCCGCACCGCCTCCACGATCAGCACCTCGGTGGCCATGAAGGGCAACTCGTCGCGCACCCGCGCGCGGATCCGGGCCGGGTGCACCTCGAGCCCGGCGGTGACGTTCTGCAGCAGCACCAGGATCGCGTCCGTCGCGAGGAACGCCTCGGGGATCACCAGGCGGCGGTTGGCCGAGTCGTCGAGGGTGCGCTCGAAGAACTGCACCGCGTGGGTCTGGTTCGCGTTCGGCTCGACGCTCAGCACGTAGCGCGCCAGCGCGTTGATGCGCTCGGCGCGCATCGGATTGCGCTTGTAGGCCATCGCCGAGGAGCCGATCTGCTCGCGCTCGAAGGGCTCCTCGATCTCCCCGAACGCCTGCAGCATGCGCAGGTCGCCGGCGAACTTCGCCGCGCTCGCGGCGAGGCCCGAGACCACCTGCAGCACGAGGGCATCCACCTTGCGCGTGTAGGTCTGCCCGCTCACCGGGATGGACGACGCGAAGCCCATCTTGGCGGTCACGCGGCGGTCGAGCTCGCGGACCTTCGCGTGGTCCCCGCCGAAGAGCTCGAGGAAGCTCGCCTGCGTGCCCGTCGTCCCCTTGACCCCGCGGAAGGGCAGGGTCGCGAGGCGATGGTCGAGCTCCGCGAGGTCGAGCACGAGGTCCTGCAGCCAGAGCGTCGCGCGCTTCCCGACGGTGACGAGCTGCGCGGGCTGCAGGTGCGTATAGCCGAGGCACGGCTCGGCCCGCCACGTCCGGGCGAAGGCCGCCAGCTGACGCAGCACCGCCACGACCTTCGCACGCAGCAGCTCCAGCCCGCGTCGCATCTGCACCAGGTCGCCGTTGTCGGTCACGAACGCCGAGGTCGCTCCCAGGTGGATGAACGGGCGCGCCGCCGGCGCCACGTCGCCGAAGGCGTGCACGTGCGCCATGACGTCGTGCCGGAAGCGCTGCTCGTAGGTCGCCACCGACGCGAAGTCGATGTCGTCGAGGTGCGCGCGCATCTCGACCAGCGCCGCCTCCGGGATGTCCACGCCGAGCTCGCGCTCGGCCTCGGCGAGCGCCAGCCACAGCCGGCGCCAGAGCCCGTGGCGCTCCTGCGCCGACCAGAGCGCCAGCATCGCCGGCGAGGCGTACCGCTCGGAGAGCGGCGAGACGAAGCGGTCGTGGCTCACCGGGTGCGGCTCACTGGATCACGAAGTCGGTCGTGTACACCTGGCCGGCCCGTTCGAAGAAGAGCCGGAACGCCTGCCGTCCGCCGCCGGCGTTGAGGACGCGGGCCACCGCGGCCGCGTCCTCGATCGGCGTGCGGTTGACCTGCACGATCACGTCGCCCGGGGCGAGCCCGAGCTCGTCCTGCACCCGCTGGCTGACCTGATAGACCACGGCCCCGCGCGCCGCGCGCACGCCGCGCTCGGCGCGGATGGCCGGCGTCAGCGTGACCAGCTCGAGTTCCTTCAGCACCTGCACCTTCGGCGCCCCGACCTCGGGGAGGTCGGCCACGCGCAGCCGGGCCGTCGTCTCGCGGTCGCCGCGACGGAACGTCACGGCGAGGTCCTCGCCCGGCCGCGTCTCGAGCAGCACGGCATCCCAGTCGTACGGGTTCCGCAGCCGGCGCTCACCCGACCGCAGCAGGACGTCGCCCGGGGCGAGCCCGGCCTTGGCGGCGGGCGAGCCCGGGGTCACCGTCCGTACGACGACGCCCGCCGCCAACTGCGCACGCGTCGCACCGCCGGCGTCGGGCAGGACCGGCTTGATCCCCACCCAGGGACGCCGCACCGACCCGTGGTCGAGCAGATCGTCGGTGACGCGTCGCGCGCGGTTGATCGGGATCGCGAAGCCGAGCCCGATGGAGCCGCCACTCGGCGTGTAGATGGACGAGTTCACCCCGACCACCTCGCCGGCGGCGTTCACCAGCGGCCCTCCCGAGTTGCCCGGGTTGATCGAGGCGTCGGTCTGGATCATGTCCACGTACACCCCGGCCCCCTCGTCGGCCCCACTGACGAGGTTGCGGCCCACCCCGCTCACCACGCCGACGGTGACCGACGGCTCGGTGTTGCCCAGCAGGAAGCCGTACGGGTTGCCGATCGCAATCGCCCACTCGCCGACGACCAATCCGTCGGACCGCCCCAGCGGGGCGACGGGCAGGTTGGTCGCCTTGATGCGCAGCACCGCGAGGTCGTTCTGCTCGTCCGCCCCCACCAGCGTCGCCGGATACGTCGTGCCGTCGCGCAGCGCGACCGAGATGCGCGTGGCACCGGCCACGACATGCGCGTTGGTGACGATGACGCCATCGGCCCGCGTGATGAAGCCCGAGCCGATGCCGGCCCGTGACCGGTTGCCACCGCCGCGTCCGCCGAAGAAGAACTCGAACGGATCCACCGGCGCCCGCTCGATGACCTCGGTCTGCACCGTCACCACCGCGGGGGCGACGCGCGCGACGGCGTCGGTGAGCACCGTGCGCCGGGACGTGGGCAGCGCGAGCGCCGCCGACGGCGCGATCCTCCGGGCCTCCGCCGCGGGACGCTGGGCCTGCATGGCGTCGTCCTGCATCCCCCCGGGCTGGCAGGCGAGGGCCGTCGCCACGCCCAGCATCGCCGAACGGCGAAGGAGCGGGTGCCGCGTCACGGGATCACCCGCGGACGGCGGCTCAGGGCGCCGAGCAGGCGGTCGAGCCCGCGGTCGGTGAGCGGATGCGCCAGCGCATCGCGCAGCGCGGCGGGCTCGAGCACGACAGCGTCCACCCCTGCCGCGGCACAACGGGCGAGCTGCTGGCTCTGCCGCGGGTGCAGGGCCACGAGGTCGCACGCCAACGCGTGGCGGTCAAGCACGGTGCGGATGTCCCGCAGGAGGCCGTCGGCGGCGACGCCGTGCTGCTCGAGCAGCTCGACGTCCACGCAGACCGCCGAGGCCCCGATCCGGGCCGCCACGAGCGCCTGCACCGGCGTCACGACCAGCGTGGCTGCCACCCGTACGCCGTCGAGCGGCAGGCGGTGCATGGCCCGGAGGGCGTCCTCGATGCACGGCACCTGCACGACGATGCCCTCGGCGATGCGCGCCCGGTCGCGACCCTCGAGGAGCAGATCCTCGTCGTGGACGGACGCCAGCGGGGTGAAGACCGGTCGGCTGGCCGCGCGCGAGAGCTCCCCGATGACCTCGTCCGGCGTCCGCCCGGCGGAGGCCGCGATGAGCATCGCGGGCGACAGCCAGACGCCGTCCACCAGCCCGCGCGCGGCGGCGGTGGCCAGCTCGCGGGGATCGGGCGTGGCGAGGTAGAGCTTCATGCGGCGGCCTCCGCGTACAGTTCGCGCGGATACGTCACCCGCTCGAGGCAGAGCCCCTCGGGTGGGGCCGGCGGCGACGTCCGGTCGTTCGCCTCGGCGGCCAGCAGGGTGGGGATGTCCGACACTGGCCGACGCCCGGAGGCGACTTCGACCATCGTGCCGACGAGAAAACGGACCATGTGATGCAGGAAGCGGTTGGCCTCGACGTGGAACACGGCGTCGGACGGTCCGATCACCCACTCGGCCCGGCGGACGGCACAGGCGTGGTCGTCGTCGTCCGGGGCCGTACCCTTCACGGCGAAGGCCCGGAAAACGTGCGTCCCCACCAGCGGCGCCGCCGCCGCCCCGAGCAGTCCCGTGTCGATCGGCCGCCCGACGGGCCAGCACCAGCGTCGCCGAAAGGGCGAGCGTGCCGCTTCGTCGAGCCCGATCCGGTACGAGTACCGCCTGGCCGTCGCGCTGTACCGGGCGTGGAACGCCGGGACCATCTCGTGCGCCTCGGCCACCCAGACGTCGTCGGGCAGCACCGCATTGAGCGCCCGCCGCAGCGACATCGCGGTCCAGCGCGCCGGGACCCGCACCCCGGCCGCCTGGCCGCGGGCATGCACCCCCGCGTCCGTTCGACCTGCACCCAGCACCGGGACGTCGTCCTGACACAGCCGCCGCATTCCGTCCTCGAGCACGCCTTGGACCGTGCGGGCATCCGGCTGTCGCTGCCACCCGGAGAACCCCGCGCCATCGTAGTGCAGCACGAGCTGCACGGAGCGCGGCGACATCCGGGAAAGCTACCCGGCGCGGGGAGGCGTTTCAAGCGAAACCTCCCCCTGTGTCGAGCGTCTCACGTGATTGACAGTGCGTCGCTTCGCATCCAACCTTCCGCGCCGCCCCGCCTTCCCTCCATGCAGCCTCGCACCCTCGCCTCGCTGGCACACGCCCTCAGCGTGGCCCCCGACCAGGATACCACTTTGGTGGCCCTGGGCGAGGCGCTCATGGAGCTCGATCGGGGTGCCGTCTTCGCCGTGCTGCGCTACGACGCACGCCGGGACCTCCTCGATGAAGTGAGCGTCGCGACCGGGCAGGTCGTCCGCCGGCAACGCATCGACACGACCTTCGACCACCTGCCGCCGGCGGTCCAGCCCGCCGTGCGTGCCGGAGGCCAGTTCGTGGACCTCGGCGACAAGACCCCGGATTACGCGCGGCTCTTCGATCTCCCACCGGTCGCGGACGGGGTCTCGCTGTCGCTGCGGGGGCTTCACGTGGACGGCCACCTGGCGGCCGTGGTCGCCCTGCTGGAATCCAGGAAGATCTTCGGGGCGCGGACCGCCGAGCGGTTCGGGGCTGCGACGGCCCTCTTCGAGCTGGCGTACGGCCGCCTGGTCGAGCGGGAGGGTCGCGAGGAAGCCGGTCGCACCCTCGAGGGGGTGATGCAGCGGGTCCATGCGGAGTACGAGCGGCGGCTCGCCGAGGTGGGGCACCAGTTGTCGCGCGCCCGGAGCGAGGCGGAACTCGGCGGCGGCCGGGACACGACGCGAATCCTCGAACTCGAGCGCGAGACCTCGCGGCAGACCGAGGAACTGCGCCGGGCGACCACGCGCGTCTCCAAGGTCGAGCAGCAGGTGACGGCCGCCGTCGGCCAGCTCGAGCAGGCCCACGTCGAATTGCACCGCCGCAGCGAGCAGCTCCGGCAGAAGACGCGGACCCTCTACCTGCTCGACCGCATGCTCACCCTCGACGGCAGCGCCGACGACCCTCGGCGCCTCGCCGACGGACTGCTCAACCTCGCCGGCGAGGACATGCAGGCGCAGCGGTGCTCCCTCATGCTTCTCGAACCCGGCACCGACACGCTCGTCATCGCGGCCGTGCGCGGGGTCGCCCCGAATGTCGCGCTTGGCGAGCGGGTGACGGTTGGGCAGGGCGTGGCGGGTCGCGTCGCCGCCTCCCGCGAGCCGCTGTTGGTGCAGGACGTCTCGGATGCGGCCGCACACCCTCTGCTCCGGGACCAGTTCTTCACGACAGGGTCGTTCATCTCCTGTCCGCTCGTGTACCGCGACGCGCTCGTCGGCGTGCTCAACCTCACGAACCGCGCCCGCTTCGGCGTCTTCGTCGAGGAGGACGTGGAGCGCGTCCGGTTGCTGGCCCTTGTCACGGCCCTGATCTGCGTGAACTCGCGGCTGAGCGAACGCCTGATCCCGGCTCTCGGCGTCCGCTGAGCCGTCGCTCGAGCGGGACGCCGCGCGGGTGTTCCGGTTGCTGCACCTTCGGGTGGCCGGAGGTCGCCGAACGAGCCGGCTCGCGCGCGATCCGGGTTTCCCCGGGGTGCATTGACGCGCATATCACCCGGGTGAAACCCTTCCCGGATGACGGAACCCATCCGCTACCCCACGTTCGTCGCCTTCTCGAGCGGCGTGTGTATCGCCAGGGGCTCCCTCCCGACGGTCGCCCTCGAGGTGAAGCGCGCGACCGACGCCGGCGCTCCGCGCGCCATCCAGGTATTCGACGCCGAGACCAGCGAACCGCTGGACCTCGATCTTGGCGGCACGATCGACGACGTCGAGCGCCGCCACCAGCTGGACGACGCACCCATGCCCTCGCACCGGACCGACGAGGCGGTGCGGCCGCGTCCGGCCCGGGGTAGGCCCCGGACTGGCGTCGTTTCGCGGGAAGTCACGCTGTTGCCTCGGCACTGGGCATGGCTGGCCGAACAGCCGGGGGGGGCCTCGGCGGCGCTGCGCCGGCTGGTGGACGAGGCGCGAACGACGCATGCGGGACGCGATGCGCTGCGCCGGGCGCAGGAGCGAACCTACCGGTTCGTGTCGTACGTGGCCGGCGACGCGCCGGGCTTCGAGGAGGCCGTCCGGGCGCTCTACGCCCGTGACGGTGCGACGTTCGCCGCGGAGACGTCGGAATGGCCGCGCGACGTGCGCGATCACGCGCTGCGGCTCGCCGCTCCCGTCTTCGAGCCCGAGGCCTGACGCACGACACCCCGGCACCGTGGGGGGCACCGGGGCGATCGGCCGAGCCGCGAACGTCAGAAGCGCCGCATGACACCCACGACGACCCCTTGGATCGTCACGTCGGCTGGGCTCACGTACAGCGGCTGCATGTGCTCGTTGGCCGGCTGAAGCCGGACCCGCCCGTCGCGCTCGCGGAAATAGCGCTTCACGGTCGCCCCGCGGTCGGTGACGACGGCGATGACCATCTCGCCGTTGTCGGCCGACTTGCGATCGTTGACGACGACAAAGTCGCCGTCGCGGATCTGCTCGTCGATCATCGACTGCCCCCGCACCCGGAGCACGTAGTGCGAGCCGTCGCGGCGCAGGAAGTCCGTGGGGACGGACACGGTCTCGCCGTGCGTCGCGAGGTCGAGCGGCGCCCCGGCGGCGACGGTACCGAGGAGCGGCAGGTCGCGCGCCTGCGGGAAGGCGTCGCTCGGCAGGATCTCGATCGCGCGGCTTTCGTTGTAATGCCGCTTGATGTAGCCCTTGCGTTCGAGGTTGGTCAGGTGCTCGTGCACCGTGGCCAGCGAGGAGTAGTCGAACTGGCCGGCGATTTCCTCGAAGCTCGGGGCGTAGCCGTTCTCCCCGGTGTATTCATTGAGGTAGTCGAGGATCTCGCGTTGACGCTTCGTGAGCGGCATGACGGGGCTCCGGGGCGTGGTCCAAGGTGACCGAACAGATTCCGAATGAACGCTATCCGAAGGAGTCCCGAAGGGCAAGCAGCACCTGTCTGGGTTTCCCCGAGCGGAATGCTCGGGGAGTTGACGGCTGCGGCCCGCATTCGGTCACATTCCGATACGGCGTCCCTCGCCGCGCTGCGACGCAGCGCCCTCGCGCGCCTGGCGGCGAATCCTCCCGCCTCGCTGGCCGCGGCGCTCCGTCGTGACGACGTGGCGGTGATCGCCGAAGCGGCTCGGCGCTCGCCCTACGCCGGCGTGATCGACGACGCCATGGACGTCGGCGGCGTCGCGACTGCCGCCGCGACGGGGGGAGCCGCCGCGTTGTCGATCCTGACCGAGCCCTCCGCGTTCGGTGGTGCGTTGGCCGATCTCGAAATGGTGTCACGGCGCGTTCGTATTCCGTTGATAAGAAAGGATTTCGTCGTGTCCACCTCACAGGTGTTCGAGGCCGCGGCGGCCGGAGCGGCCGCCGTGGTTCTCGTCGCCCGCGCGGTGGGGCCCGAGGCCGTGTTCACGCTGGCCGACGCCGCGCATGGCATCGGGCTGGAGGCGTTCGTCGAGGTGCGCTCGGAGGCGGAGCTCGGCTGGGCCATCGGGGCCGAGGCCGACGTGATTTGCGTTGGGGCATACGACCTCGAGACCCTCGACGCAGATCCGGTCGCGGCGCTTCAGCTGCTCGCGCGCGTTCCCGGTGGCGTCCCGGCGGTCTACGGCGGCGCGGTCGAACACCGCGTTGACGTCGAGCGGGCGGCGGCGGCTGGCGCGGACGCGGTGCTGGTCGGCCTCGGCCTCTCGGCCGTGGGGCGTTGGACCGAGGCGGTGCGGGCGTTGGCCGGGGTGCCTCGGCGGCCGAGGACCGTGTGACCGCAGGGCGACGGTGCGCTCCACCCCCCAATTCGGGGTCAGGATGTCGCACCGGCGGAGAATCCGCGTAGTTTTCTCGTGTGTCCGGTCCGCGCATCAGCCAGCCAGAGTCACCGGCGGCCCCGACGGCGCTTGCCGCCGACGACGTCGAGCCGTCGATCCCTCCCGCGCTTCTCGAGGAGGCGTTCAAGCTGCTGGCGAAGGCGGTGCGGGCGCGGCTGTTGTACCTGCCGAACAACCCGAACTACGCGAAGGCCGGCGAGCTCTGGAGCGCCGTGATCGCGCCATGGTGGGAGCACGCGCAGACGTGCGTGTTGACCGTGCAGGAGCACGCGTTCCTCTACGGATCGCGCCCGATCTATCGGGACGACGGCCAGGCCAGCGAGTCCCTGCCGTGGCTGTTGTTCAAGGACGGCGTGCGCGAGCTGCAGCTGACGCCGGGATTCGAGGGCGACGAGGCGGGGCGCTTCCTCGACATTCTGGTGCGCGCCCGCAAGGCGCTCCCCGAGGAAGACGACATCCTGACCCTCCTGTGGCAGGGGGAGTTCGCGTGCCTTCGCTACCGCTTCGTGGACGTGTCGCAGGACGGCGTGGCACCGCTCGAGTACGAGGAGGATGCACCGATGCCGGCGCGGCTCGTGGACTCGTGGCAGGCGTCCGCCGAGGGCGCCGACCCGGGCGGGGCCGGGCCGGCCGGTGCCGGCCTTGGCGGCGCGGCGGTGGGCGAGGGCCTCGAGGCGGGCGAGGAATCGGTGGCCGCGGCCGAGGGGGCGAAGCCCGCCGGGATCGTCGACCTGTCGGACTTCGACCAGACGCTCTACTTCCTCGACGACGCCGAGATCGAGTACCTGCGCGAGTCGATCCGCATGGAGTACATGCGGGACGAACGGACGAACGTCATCTCGATGCTGCTCGACATCTTCGAGCTGCAGACGGACCCGCTCGTTCGCGAGGAGATCTGCGGGATTCTCGACGGCTACGTGCTGCAGCTGCTCTCGATCGGCAACTTCCGGGCGGTGGCCTTCCTGGTCCGCGAGGCGCAGTCTGCGGTGACGCGGGCGCGCGAGCTCGACGCGACGCATCGCACGCGGCTCGGGTCGCTGGCGGACCGGCTATCCGACGGGGAGATCCTCTCCCAGCTGCTCCAGGCCCTCGACGACGCGCCCGAGCTGCCGGCGGCGGGCGAACTCGGCGAGCTGTTCGGCCAGTTGCGTCCGACGGCCCTGCGCACCGTCTTCGCGTGGCTCCCGAAGCTGGGCCGGCCGGCGCTGCGGTCGCAGCTCGAGACCGCCGCCGGCCAGCTCGCATCGCAGAACACGAACGAACTCGTCCGGCTCATGGGCGACCGCGACCGGCGGGTCGTCGTCGAGGCGGCGCGGCGGAGCGGGGCGCTGCGGTCGGCGCCGGCGGTGGCCCCGCTCGCCCGATTGCTCGGGGAATCGGACGCCGAGGTACGGCTGGTGGCCGTGCAGGCCCTGGCGGAGATCGCGAGTCCCGGGGCGCTGCAGCAGCTCGAGCGGATGCTCGAGGACCCCGAGCGGGAGGTGCGCGTCGCGACGGCACGGGCCATCGCGGCGAAGGTGTACCGGCCGGCTCTCGCGCGGATCGAGGGGGTGATCAGGGGGAAGGGACTCCGCGATCGCGACGTGTCGGAGAAGATGGCGTACTACGAAGCCTACGGCGCGCTGGCCGGCGATGAGGGGGTGGCGCTGCTCGACGGCATCCTCAACAGCAAGGGCTTTCTGGGGCGCCGGGAGGACGCCGATCGGCGGGCCTGCGCCGCGGTCGCGCTCGGCGTCATCGGCACGCCCCGCGCGCTCGAGTCGCTCCGCAAGGTGGCCGCAGACGCCAAGGACGACGTCGTCGTCCGAACGGCGGTCGCCAAGGCCCTCAGGGGAGGCTCTCCGTGACCGGCAGCCAGACCCCGCGCTCCTCGAGCACCCACACGCCCCGCGGCTCGCAGACCGTGCCGGTCACCGAGTTGTCGGGCGAGCTGTTCGTGCGCCGCGCCGGGCGGCAGCTCGCGAACGCGTTGTATGCGGCGGTGAAGGCGATCCGGCTGTATCCGGTGGAGAACGCCGCCGTGCAGAAGGCGATCCTCGAGGTGGCACAGTGCGTCAGCGAGATCCTGCACCGGGAGACGGACCTCGAGCTCAAGCTTGCAGGCGACACGCTCTTCCTGAACGGTGTGCGCCTCCGGCTGGACCTCGACAACTACGCCAGCTTCTCCCAGCTCCTGTCGTTGTTCCGCTCGACGGGCATCGGGTCGCTGCACGTGTCCTCCCCGCCGCTGCCGCGCGACGTCATCGTCTTCCTGTCGCAACTGCAGTCCGTCGCGGCGCTCAAGGAGGATCCGCTCAGTCGGTTCGACCAGCTGCGGGAGCGGCTCGAGTCGGCCGGGGTGCGCACCTTCGAGCTGGCCGTCCCCACCGAGAGCGCCGACGAGGCCGAGCAGCGGGAGAAGGCCAAGTCGGCCGCCAAGCGGACCTACGCGCAGTCGCTCGCGGTGATGAAGGACGCCGTCGGCTCGGTGCGGCTCGGCAAGAGCCCCAACATCAAGAAGATCAAGCGCGTCGTCCAGAGCATCGTCGACCAGATCCTCGCCGACGACGTCTCGTTGCTCGGCCTGACGACGCTGCGCGACTACGACGAGTACACGTTCATCCACTCGGTGAACGTCTGCATCTTCTCGGTGGCGCTCGGGCGGCGCCTCGGCCTCGGCAAGATGCAGCTCTACGACCTCGGCATGGCGGCACTCCTGCACGACGTCGGCAAGGCGCGTGTGCCCGTCGAGGTCCTCAACAAGACCGACGACCTGAACGACGCCGACTGGCGCATGATCGCGGCGCATCCGTGGCTCGGGGTACTCGCGCTCATGCAGCTCAAGGGCCTGCAGGAGCTCCCGTACAAGGCCATGGTGGTCTGCTACGAGCACCACATGAAGGTGGACCTGACGGGCTATCCCCGCAGTATCCGGCCCCGGGACCTGTCGATCTACAGCAAGATCGTCGCGGTCGCCGACGGGTTCGACGCCGCCACGTCGCAGCGCGCCTACCTGCAGGCGACGCTCACGCCCGCGGAGGTGCTGCAGGAGATGCGCGACAACGCGCGCCGCGGGATGGATCCCGCGATCGTGAAGGCGTTCGTCGCCATGCTCGGGGTCTATCCCGTCGGCACGCTCGTGCGCCTCGACACCCTCGAACTCGCCCTCGTGCACGCCGTCAATCCGCAGCCCGATCAGCTGTCGCGTCCGATGGTCCGCATCATCTCCGACCCGTCGGGCAACGCACTCTACCCGGGGGAACTCGCGGACCTCACCGAGACCAAGGCGGACGGCACCTTCGTCCGAACCGTGATCAAGACCGAGAATCCGGAACGCTACGGCATCCGTGTCGGCGATTACTTCGTCTGACCCGGTCGTCGCACGGTCCCAGGTGCGCCCACTCGCGCCGGGAGGCGCCACGCACCGGTGCGCGACCCCCGGCCTCGACGGCGGTTGAACGTGCCGTCGATCGTACGGATCTTCCCTTACGGCGTCTCCCTCCTGGGCGCCTTCCTGACGGCGCTCATGGTCGTGCTGGGCGACCGCTGGCCTGTCGAGAGCTGGTACGGGGCACTCGTCGTCCTCGTGACCGCGGCGGCCGCGCGCGCCGGGCAGGTCCCGCTCACCAAGTACTCCGTCCTCACCATGACCGGCCCGGTCGGCCTCGGGGGCCTGCTGACCGTCGGCGCCGCTCCGACGGCGGTCGGGCTGTGGGTGGGCGTCCTCGCGGCCGACCATCTCGCCGACGGCAAGACCCTGCGGACGGCGGCTGTGAACGCCGGCCGCGAGGCCTTGACGCTCGCGGTCGCCAGCGGGTACTTCGGGCTCGTGGCGGCGGTCACGGCGGCGGGTGCCGAGGCGGCGTCGTTCGGCGCGGACGCGCTGCCCGCCTTCGCGACGCTCGGGAGTGTGCACTTCGTCGTCGGGCGCGGCCTGCAGTACTTCACCCTCCTCTGGCGGAACAAGCTGCTCCCCGAGGAGAAGTCGCTCATCCTGCGCTACGAGGTCGTCGCGTTCGGGGCCGGTACCGCGGCCGTGACGGTCGCCCTGCTCACCGTCGCGCGGCTCGGCTGGACCTCGGCGCTGGTCGTCGTGGTCGTGCTCGGCTTCGCGGGGCTGCTCCTCAAGCGGATCCTCGAGGAATCAATCGCCGCCGAGGAGCTGAACAAGATCCTCGCAATGGAGCAGGTCATCTCGCAGGACGTGGACATCGACACGGCGTTCCGCCACATCGAGCGCCTCGCGAACCGTCTGGTGGACTGGACCGGCCTGCGGGTGGTGCGGGTTGATGCCGACGGATCCCACGCGGTTTACCGCAGCCGGGCCGGTTGGCTGCCCGTGCCCGAGGTGGCCCCGGCCTACGCCGCCCCCCTGCGCCGCTCGGCCGTCGAGACGGGTGAGCCCGCGGTGGTGCACGACGCCGGGAGCGATCCCCGCCTGCGGGAGCGGCCCGACCACGTGCGGTCGCTGGCCGTGGTGCCGCTCCGCTTCGGCGACCGGACGATCGGCCTCGTCGAGCTCGAGCACCACAAGCCGTCGGTGTACCAAAGAAAGGAGCGCGACTTCATCACGCGCTTCGCTTCGCAGCTCGCGACGGCCCTCCACATCCACGACCTGCGGGCGCCGCTGCTCGAGGCCGTCACGCGCCTCGGCGAGCAGTTGGGCACCCTCAACGAATCGGTCCGCACGCTGCGCGGCGGTGGCGAGCAGGTCGCGCGCACCGTCACCGACATCGCCCGCGGGCTGGCCGAGGAATCCGACCAGACGCGTGCCTCGCTCGACGCGACGGACGTGCTCAACCGCGCCGCGCAGGCCACGGCGCGCGACGGCATGTTCGCGGCCGACGCCACGCAGCGGGCCTCGTCCCTGGCGTCCGAGCACCGCGAGACGATCGGCACGGCGATCGACCGGCTCGTCTCGGTGAAGGCGTTCGTCGCCGATTCGGCGGACGAGGTCACGGGGTTGCTGGCTGCGGCCGAGCGCATGACCGAGGCGATCACCGTCATCCGCGAACTCGCCGACCAGACGAACCTGCTGGCCCTGAACGCCGCGATCGAGGCGGCCCGGGCGGGCGAGCAGGGGCAGGGTTTCGCCGTCGTGGCCGGCGAGGTGCGTTCGCTCGCCGACCAGAGCAAGCGGACCGCCGGGGCCGTCACCGAACTGCTGGGCGCCCTCGAGGATCAGGCGCGGCGCATGGGTGTGCAGATGGCGCGGGGCCGGCAGATGATGGCCGACGTCGAATCGCTCGCCGCGAGCGCGCTCGAGGCCTTGTCGGGGATCGTCGGCGTGACGGCGTCCGGGGCCGAGGGCGTCCGCCGGATCGCTGCCACCGCCCGCGACGCCGAGGTCGAGTTGGCACGGATGAAGGATCGCGTGGCCCGCATCGCCGAGATCTCGGCACGCAACCGCGACGGGGCGGAGTCGGTCGCCCTCGCGGCCAGCGACCAGGCGCTCGCGTTGCGGGATCTCGAGCAGGCGGCGATCGAACTCCGCGACGTGGCCCAGACGCTCGACCGCCTGGCCCGCCGCATCACGCAGGTCGGATGACGGCGCCCGCGACCGGGACGTCCCCGGCGGACGAGGAGCCGTCGGCGACGGCGCTCGGCCTCCCGGCCTGGCACGCCACTACCCCGGGGCGTCGCGCGCACATCGCCCGAGTGGTCGCGCTGCTGGACCAGTGGGCCGAGGCACTGCACCTCGATCCCGCCGAGGCCGCGGCCTGGCGGGATGCCGGGCGGTGGCACGACGCGCTCCGCGACGCCGCACCCGACGCCTTGCGCCCCCTCGTAGGAAACCCCTCGATGCCCGCGGCGCTGCTGCACGGGCCGGCGGCCGCGCGGCGCCTCGCCGAGGACGGCGAAACGCGCTCGGACGTACTCGACGCGATCCGGTGGCACACCACCGGCCGTGTCGGCTGGTCGCGCACCGCGCAGGCGCTCTACATGGCCGACTTCCTCGAGCCGGGGCGCCCCTTCTCCCGCGAGCGGCGGGCGCAGTTGGCCAAAGGCGTGCCCGAGGACTTCGCCCGCACCCTCCGCGAGGTCGTCCGCGAGCGCCTCGTCTGGTCGTTGCACGAGGGAAGGGCGCTGCATCCCGATTCCGTCGCCCTGTGGAACGCGATCCACTGACGGGCGAGCGGCGACCGGCCGCCGGGACGGCCCAGCACCGCCGGCGGCTGGGACGCGCCCCACTGGTCGGCGTGCTCGTCGCGGTGGCCGTGACGTTCGGGGGGTGGGTGTGGCGCAGCCGTCGGACGCCCCCCGCACCGGAGACGCCGTCCGCCGTGCCCGCACCCGCCGACGCGGAGGCGGGCACGACGACGCCCTCCACGCGGGTGATCATCGAGGTCCTCAACGCGAGCGGCATCCGCGGCCTCGGACGCCGGGCGACGGCGGTGCTGCGCGAGCGGGGCTTCGACGTGGTCTACACGGCGAACGCGCCCGACACGACGCGGCGCGACTCGACCCTCGTGCTCGACCGGGCGGGGCGCCCGGAGGACGCGGCCCGTGTGGCGCGGGCGCTGGGCGGGGCGCGCGTCGAGGCGCGCCCCGACAGCTCACGCTACGTCCACATGACCGTGCTGCTGGGGGGGGCGTGGCGGCCGCCGGCCAATGCGCTCTACCCGTAGCTGCCCGCACGCCGCGGCGATGTCGAGGCCGCGGCTCCGCCGGATCGCCACTTCGACGCCGCCAGCCGCGACCCGCCGCCGGAACGCCTGCATCCCCTCGGGCGGCGTCGGCGTGAAGCCCATCGTCCCACCTGGATGCAGCGGAATGAGGTTCACGAACGCCTGACAGTCGCGGGCGAGTGCCGCCAGCGCATCGGCGTGCTCGGGGCGGTCGTTGACGCCGCCGAGCATGGTGTACTCGAAGGTCACGCGCCGGTCGAACCGCCGCGCGGCGTCGATGACCTCGGCCAGCGGGTACTTGACGTTCACGGGCATCAGCGTGCCGCGCAGCGCATCGCTCGGGGCGTGGATCGAGATCGCCAGCCGGAACTGCTCGGGCCGCGCGGCGAGTGCGACGATGCCCGGCAGCACCCCGACGGTGCTGATGGTGATGTGGCGCGCCCCGATGCCGAGGGCCTCCGGATGGTTCAGGAGCGTCAGCGCCGTGGAGACGGCCGGCCAGTTCATCAGGGGCTCTCCCATCCCCATGAAGACGATGTTGGTGGCCTTGATGGGGGCGTCGGGGAGCAGGAGCAGTTCGCGCACCTGCCCGGCGATCTCGAACGCCGAGAGGTTGCGCTGGAACCCCATCGCCCCCGTGGCGCAGAAGGCGCACTTGAGCGCGCAGCCCGCCTGCGACGAGATGCACAGCGTCATGCGATCCCCATCGGGGATCGCCACCGTCTCGATCGCCTGCCCGTCGGCGAGTTGGAACAGGAACTTGCGCGTGCCGTCCGCCGAGCGCTGCTCGGTCAGCCGCGTCAGGCGCGGCAGGTCGAAGGCCTCGGCCAGCGCGCCGCGCAGGTCGGCGGACAGGTTGGTCATGGCCGCGAAGTCGGCGGCCGGCCGCCGCCAGAGCCAGTCGACGACCTGCCCCGCCCGGTAGGTCGGCTCGCCGCGCGCCGCCAGGAATGCCTCCAGCAGGCGGCGGGCCTCGTCGGGCGGCACGTCGAGCAGGTTCTGGCGGGAAGAGACCGGGAGCGAAGTCATGGGCGCAAGTGCTTGTCGGACAAGCAGTTGAATATCGCGCTCCGACGGCCGGGAAACAACCGGCCCGCTTTCCCGCGCGACGTAAGTCACGTATTTTCAAATGCTTGCCCATGGTCACGCTTCTCATCCCTCGTTGCCGTCCGCGCGGCGCGGAATCCGCGCCGTGATGCGGTCCCGATGGCTCCCGCCCGCGTTGTGGGCGGGTGTGGTCCTCACGGCCACTTCCATTCCCGACCTGTCCATGCCGGGACCCGCGGGCTCGGACAAGGTGGGACATTTCCTCATGTACTGCATGCTCGGATTCCTCGCGCACCGCGCCGCCGCGCCGCGCCGTGACGCGCGGCGCTTCGTCGCGGTGACCCTCGCCCTCACCGCGTTCGCTGCGGTGGACGAGTGGCACCAGACGTTCATTCCCGGACGTGCAGCCGACGTAGCGGACTTCGTCGCCGACGCCGTCGGTGCCGCGACCGGCTGTGCGCTGGCCTTCGCGGTGGCGCTCCGGCGCCCGGAACCGGCATGACAGGAAGCGACGGGGTGACGGCCACGTCCTACCGGACCACGCTCTGCGGCGACCTTCGTCCCGGGCACGTGGGACAGCGCGTCACGCTCGGGGGCTGGGTGCATCGATCGCGGGACCTCGGCGGGTTGGTCTTCCTCGATCTGCGCGATCGCGCGGGGATGGTGCAGGTGAAGGTCGATCCCGCCGTGGCCGACGCCGCGACGGTGCAGGTGGCGGAGAAGGTCGGGGTGGAGAGCGTCGTGCTGGTCGAGGGCGACGTCGTCGCGCGCCCCGCGGATGGCGTCAACCCCGAGCTCGCGACCGGCGCGATCGAGGTGCTGGCCCGGTCGCTGCGCGTGGTGGGGCCCGCCGCGACGCCGGTGCTGCCGGTGGCCCGAGGCAAGGGAACCCCGCTGCCGGCAGAGGAGCTGCGGCTCCGGCACCGCTATCTCGACCTGCGCCGCCCCGAGCTGCAGCAGAACCTGCTGCTGCGGCATCGCCTGCTGCAGGCCACGCGCCGCTATCTGAGCGACCGGGCGTTCCTCGAACTCGAGACGCCGATCCTGACCAAGCCGACGCCGGAGGGGGCGCGCGACTTCCTCGTGCCGAGCCGCGTGCATCCCGGCGAGTTCTACGCCCTGCCGCAGTCGCCGCAGATCTACAAGCAGCTGTTCATGGTGTGCGGCTTCGACCGCTACTTCCAGGTGGCCCGTTGCTTCCGCGACGAGGACCTCCGCGCCGACCGCCAGCCCGAGTTCACGCAGATCGACATCGAGGCGTCGTTCGTCCGGCAGGACGACATCCTCGCGCTCGCCGAGGGACTGGTGCAGCACCTGTGGGCGGAGGCCGGGATTGCGGTCCCGACCCCCTTCCGCCGCATGACGTACGCGGCCGCCATGGAGCACTACGGGTGTGACCGGCCGGACCTGCGCTACGGCCTCGAGATCGCCGACGCCACGGCCGCGTTCGCGCCGCTCGACTTCGGCGTGACGCGGGCGGCGCTCGCGGCCGGCGGACGCGTGCGCGGCATCGTCGTGCCGGGTGGGGCGGCCTGGAGCCGAAAGCAGGTGGACGAGCTCGAGGCGCTCGCGAAGGGTGCGGGGGCGGGCGGCCTGCTGCGCCTCAAGCGCGTGGGGAGCGAGTACGAGGGGCCCGTCGCCCGCTTCCTCGACGACGCGGCGCGCGCGGCGCTGGCGCTGCCCGACGGGTCGCTCTGGCTCGGGGTGGCCGGTCCCGATCGCGCGTCGAGCCCGGCGCTCGATCGCGTGCGTCAGGAGTGCGCCGCGCGGCTCGGGCTGGCCGACCCCGCCCGGCGCGAGTTCCTCGTCGTCGTGGACTTCCCCATGTTCGAGCGCGACCCCGACACCGGGGCGCTGGCGGCGGTGCACCACCCGTTCACGTCGCCCAACCCCGACGACTACGCGGCGCGGCCGGATGACCCGGCGTCGTGGCGGGCCGTCGCGTACGATGTCGTGCTCAACGGCACCGAGCTCGGCGGCGGCTCCATCCGCACCAGCGACCCGGCCGTGCAGTCCCGCATGTTCGCCCTGCTCGGCATCGGCGACGTCGCGGAACAGGAGCGCCGCTTCGGCTTCCTGCTCGAGGGGCTGCGGGCGGGCGCGCCGCCGCACGGGGGCATCGCGTTCGGCTTCGACCGGATCGCCATGCTGCTCGCCGGCGCGCCGTCGCTGCGCGATGTCATCGCCTTTCCCAAGACGACGGCGGCCCGCGCGCTGTTCGAGGGGGCGCCCTCCACGGTGCCGCCGGAGGACCTCGAGGCGCTGCACGTGCGCGTGGCGGCCGAGCCGCCGGGACGCTGATGCAGGATCCGACGATTGTCCGGCGCCTGAACGCCGAGGGGGCCGACCCCCTCGCGCTGGCGGGGGTGAACGACGCCAACCTCGTCGAACTGGCGCGCGGTACCGGCGTGCGCGTCGCGCTGCGCGGCGACCTGCTTTCGCTCACCGGCGCGTCCGGGCAGGTCGAACGCGCCCAAGTGGTGGCACAGCGGATGGTGGATGCCGCGCGCCAGGGGCTGCCGCTTGATGCGGACGACATTCTGCGCCTGCTCGAGGGAAGCGGGGCCGGCACCGGCACGTCGCCGGATCCGGGCGCGCCGGACATCGGTCCGAGCGGCGAGTACCGCATCGCGCTGCCGGGGGTGCGACGGCTGGTGCAACCGAAGACCGCCGGCCAGGCCCAGTACCTGCGCGAGATCCTCGAGCACGACATCGTCATCGGCGTCGGGCCTGCGGGTACGGGCAAGACCTACCTCGCGGTCGCCGCGGCGGTGGACTTCCTGCACAAGAAGCGCGTGCGGAAGATCGTCCTCGCGCGCCCCGCGGTGGAGGCGGGGGAGTCGCTGGGGTTCCTGCCCGGGGACATGCAGGCGAAGGTGGACCCCTACCTGCGGCCGCTGTACGACGCGCTCGAGGACATGATGCCCCCCGAGCGCTTCGAGCGGGCGCTCGAGATGCGCCAGATCGAGATCGCGCCGTTGGCGTACATGCGCGGGCGGACGCTCAACGACGCGTTCCTCATTCTCGACGAGGCGCAGAACGCGACGAACGCGCAGATGAAGATGTTCCTGACCCGGCTCGGGGTGAACTCCCGCACCGTGATCACCGGCGACCGCACGCAGATCGACCTCCCGAAGCGCGAGGACTCCGGGCTCCTGCAGGTCGAGCGGATCCTCAAGGGGATCGACGGGATCGCGTTCCACTATTTCACCGACCAGGACGTCGTGCGGCACCGCCTCGTGCGCGACATCATCCGCGCGTACGGCGAGGACGCGGCCTCGTGAGCGCGGGTCCGTTGCGCGCCGGCGCGGGAGGCGCCGGCCGGCGGCGTCCGGGGGCCCCGGGACGCGGCGAGCGGCACGTGGTGGCAGTGGGGGCGGATGGCGCGCGCGCGGCGATCGGTGCCGCCGCCGTGCACGGGCTTGTCCGCGGCGTGCTGCGGGCCGAGCGGGCCGGCCGCGCGCTCGTCTCGGTGACGTTCCTGGCCCCGGCCGCGATGGCGGCGCTGAATCGCCGGCACCTGGGGCACCGTGGCCCGACGGACGTCATCACCTTCGCCTTCGCGCCCGCGGGGCTCGAGGGCCTCGTCGGCGACATCTACGTCTGTCCCGCGGTCGCCGCGGCGCACGCCGCGCGCTTCGGCTGCGGGGTGCGCGAGGAGACGGCGCGGCTCGTGGTGCACGGGACGCTGCACGTCCTGGGGCACGATCATCCCGTCGGGCCGACGCGCGAGGCGTCGCCGATGTGGCGCCGACAGGAACGGCTCCTGCGGCGCCTCTGGCCTCCGTCCCCGGCGCGATGAGCGTACTGGCGGGTGCGTTGGCGGCGCTCTGCGCGCTGCTGGCGGCCACGGCGGCCTTCGCCGACGGGGCGCTGCTCTCGGTGCCGGACGCCTCGGGCCTCGGACCGGCCCCCGCGGACCTCGTCGTGCGTCGCGACGAGGCGCACCGCGCGCTGACCCTTCTGCGACGCCTGCTCCAGCTCGCGGCCGGCGCGGCCGCGGGGCTCGCGCTCGGCTTGCCGGATCGGGCCTGGTGGGAAGCCGCGCTCGTGGCGCTGGCGGTGGCGCTGCCGGTCGTGGTCCTGACCGAGAGCACGGCGCGGGCGGCGGGGGATGCGTCCGGGGCGGGCGGGCTCGTGGTGATGACCGGGGTCGTGCGGGCCTGCGAGGCGGTCTTCGCGCCGATGGCGCGGGCGGGGCTCGCCCTCGACCGCTGGCTCAAGGGCGTGCTGCCCGAGCCGGGGCCGGACGAGGACGACCGCGAGGCGACCGTCGAGCAGTTCTCCGCCATCGTCGCCGCCGAGGCCGATGTCTCGGGCGCGGAGGAGCGCGTGATGCGGCGCGCCTTCTCGCTGGGGGAGACCGAGGTGCGCGAGGTCATGGTGCCGCGCGTGGACATCGTCGGCGTGGAGGTCGAGACGCCGTGGTCCGAGGTGCTCGACCGCGTCCGGACCTCGGAGCACTCGCGCGTCCCGGTGTACCGCGACACCATCGACGAGATCATCGGGGTCGTCTTCGCCAAGGACCTTCTGCCCGGTGTGATCGACGACGCCGAGCCCGAAGCGGGCTGGGCGTCGCTTCGGCGCCCGGTGGCGTTCTATCCGCCGAGCAAGCGGTGCGACGTGCTCCTGCGCGAGTTGCGTGCGACCGGGACGCACATCGCGATCGTGGCCGACGAGTACGGCGGCACCGCGGGGCTCGTGACGATCGAGGACCTCCTCGAGGAACTCGTCGGCGACATCCGCGACGAGACCGACGACAGCGCCCCCGAGATCGAGGCCGGCGACGACGGCGTCTTCTGGGTGGACGGCCGCACGAGTCTCGCGGCGCTCGCGGAGCGGACGGGGAGGCCGTTCGAGCGGGACGATGTCGCCACCGTGGGTGGTCTCGTCCTCGCGCAGCTTGGCCGTAGCCCGCGGCCGGGCGAGGCGATCATCCTCGAAGGGTACCGCGTGGTGGTCGAACGCGTGCGCCGGCGCGGCGTGGCCCGGGTGTACCTCGAGCCGCTGCCGGTCGCGGCAGAGGAGGGCGCGTGACCCTCCCGCTGGTCGCGTGGATCGCCTTGGCGGTGATCGCGGCGCTGACGGCCGGCGCCGTCGCGCTGCGCCAGGCGTCGCGCATCTGGCTCCGGCACCGCGTGGAGACGCGCATGCGCGGCTGGGCCCTCCTCGACGAGTACCTCGAACGGCCGCAGCGGCTGCTCGGCGGCGCGGCCACGGGCGTCTCGGCGGCCGCCTTCGTCCTCGGGGCCTCCCTCGCGAGCGGCTACGACGGCGACCTCGGGCTGGCGTTGAGCATCCTCGGCTGGGCGGCGGCGGTGGCCGTCGTCGGCGAGCTGCTGCCGCGCGCCGTGGCGCGCCGCTGGGCGTCGCCGATCGTGCAGGCGCTCACGCCGGTCCTGGCCGTGGCGACCGCGATCACGCGTCCGGCGGTGGCGCTGGCCGAGCTGCTCACGAACCGCTTCCGCCGGCCGATCCCGCGCCAGAGCACCGAGCAGGAGGCGCGCGACGATCTCGCCGACCTCCTGCGGGAGGGGACGCTCGAGGGCGTCGGCGAGGCGGAGGAGATTGCGATCATCTCCGGCGTCGTCGCATTCGCGGAGAAGCGCGTGCGCGACGTCATGACGCCGCGCGACCAGGTCTTCGCCGTGGACGCCGCACTGCCGCCCCGCGAGCTGGCGCGCCGCGTCGCGCAGCAGGGGTTCTCGCGCGTGCCGGTGGTCCGCGGGTCGCTCGACGACATCGTCGGCATCGTGCTGACCGTGGACGTGTTCCGGGCGGCGGGCGAGCGCATGCCGCGCGTCCGCCCGGTGGCCACCGCGTCCCCCGACCTGCCGTGCAACGAGCTGCTCTTCGGCATGCTGCGCCACGGCCGGCAGTTCGCCGTCGTGCGGGCGGCGGGTGGGGAGACGCTCGGCATCGTGACGCTCGAGGACCTGCTCGAGGAACTCGTCGGCGACATCCGCGACGAGCATGACGATCCCGCGCTGCCCGCGCCCGGCAGCCCCGTGCCCTCCGCCGCTCCGTCCTCCGCATGACCCCCTCTCCGCCGCTGGCCGAGGCCGACCGCCTGCTGGCCGATTTCGCCGCGCGCCGGCCCTACGCGCTCGCGCGCGCCTGCTCGATCGTGGAGAACCAGCGTCCGGGGTTCGATGCGCTGCTCGCCCAGCTGCACCCGAAGGTCGGTGCCGCACGCCGGATCGGCCTCACCGGGCCGCCGGGGGCGGGGAAGAGCACCCTGACGACGGCGCTCGCGGCCGCGCTCCGGGCGCAGGGGCGGACCGTGGCGATCCTGGCGGTGGACCCGACCTCGCCGTTCACCGGCGGGGCGCTGCTCGGCGACCGCATCCGGATGGAGCGGATCGCGCTCGACCCCGGGGTCTTCATCCGCTCGATGGCGACGCGCGGGTCGCTCGGGGGGCTCGCCGCGGCAACGCGCGAGGTCGCCGACGTGCTCGACGCCTATGGCTTCGACGACATCCTGCTCGAGACGGTGGGGGTGGGCCAGACCGAGCTGGACATCGCCCGCACCGCCGACACCTCGGTGGTGGTGCTCGTACCGGAGAGCGGCGACTCGATCCAGACGCTCAAGGCGGGGCTGATGGAGATCGCCGACCTGTTCGTCGTCAACAAGGGCGATCGTCCCGGGGCCGACCGCCTGCGGACGGAGATCGAGGTGATGCTCGGGATGCGCCTGGGCGACGCCGGGCACGGCGTCCCGGCGCACCACGGTGTGGACCTGCGGGCGATGGCGGCCGCGGAGCGCGACGCGGCGCGGACGGCGATGAATCCCGCGCGCGCGGCCCGCGAGGCGGCGCGGGCCGACCCGCACGATCCGCCCGCCCCCGGCGGGTGGGTCCCGCCCGTGCTCCGGACCGTCGCGGTGCAGGAGCAGGGGGTGGGCGAACTGCTCGATGCCATCGGCCGGCATCGCGCGTATCTTGAGGCGTCCGGCGGGCTGCGCGAGCGCCGCCGGGCGCGACTCACCGAGCGCGTCGTCGAGGTCGTCGAGCGGCGCGTGCGGGAGCGGCTCTGGCGCGATGCCGGGACCGTGGCGTGGCTCGACGGACAGGTGCCGGCCCTCGAAGCCGGCACCACCACACCGTATCACGTCGCCGAGGCGCTGCTGGCGCGCAGCGGCGACCTGCTGGCGAGGGGACGCACATGACGGGAATCCGCGACGGTGCCGACACGGCGACCGAGCTCGATCGCCTCCGCGCCGAGGTCGCCGAGTGGCGCCGGCGTTACGATGCCGGCGAACTGCGGCCGGTGGCCTACACGAACTCCGCCGCCGAGGTGGCCCCGCTGTACACGGCGCTCGACGTGGCCGAGGGCGGCACGGGCACCGAGGTGCCGGGGGCGTATCCCTACACGCGCGGCATCCACCCCACGGGCTACCGCGGCAAGCTCTGGACGATGCGCCAGTTCGCGGGCTTCGGCACCGCCCGCGAGACGAACGAGCGCTACAAGTTCCTGCTCGCCAACGGCCAGACGGGCCTCTCGGTCGCGTTCGACTTCCCGACGCTGATGGGCTACGACTCCGACCACCCGCGCTCGGAGGGCGAGGTGGGAAAGTGCGGCGTGGCGATCTCGTCGCTGGCGGACATGGAGACGCTCTTCGACGGCATCCCGCTCGACCGCGTCTCGACCTCGATGACGATCAACGGGCCGGCGAAGATCCTCTTCGCGTTCTACGTCGCGGCGGCGGAGAAGCAGGGGGTGCCCGCGTCGCGCATCGCCGGGACCGTCCAGAACGACATTCTCAAGGAGTACCAGGCGCAGCACGCGTGGTGCTTCCCGATCGAGCCGGCCCTGCGGCTCATCGTGGACGGTTTCGCGTGGTGCGCGACGCACGCCCCCCGCTGGAACACGATCTCGATCTCGGGCTACCATATCCGCGAGGCGGGGGCGACGGCGGCGCAGGAACTGGCCTTCACGCTGGCCAACGGCTTCACGTACGTCGAGCGGGGCATCGCGCGCGGGCTCGCCGTTGACGACTTCGCGCCGCGCCTGTCGTTCTTCTGGGACATCCACAACGACTTCTTCGAGGAGGTCGCCAAGCTGCGGGCGGCCCGCCGCATCTGGGCGACCCACCTCCGCGAGCGGTACGGTGCGAAGGACCCGCGGTCGTGGATGCTGCGCTTCCACAGCCAGACCGCAGGGGTGACCCTCACGGCGCAGCAGCCGATGAACAACATCGCCCGCGTCGCCTACCAAGGGCTGGCTGCGGTGCTCGGCGGCACGCAGTCGTTGCACACGAATTCGATGGACGAGACGCTCGCGCTGCCCACCGAGGCGGCCGTGCAGGTGGCGCTGCGTACGCAGCAGGTGCTGGCGTACGAGACGGGCGTGGCCAACGTGGCCGATCCGCTTGGCGGGTCGTACTACGTCGAGGCCCTCACCGACCAGCTCGAGCGCGAGGCCGAACGCTACTTCGCCGAGATCGAGGCGCAGGGTGGCGTCGTCCGGGCCACCGAGATCGGGTGGTTCCAGCGCAAGATCGCCGAGTCGGCCGCCCGCCAGCAGTGGGAAATCGAGCAGCGGCGCAAGGTCATCGTCGGCGTCAACGACTTCGCGTCGGAGGAGCCCGAACTGACGATCCCGCTGCTCCGCGTCGGCGACGAAGCGGCTCGCGAGCAGGCGGCGCGGCTCACGCGGCTTCGCGAGACGCGCGACAACGACCTCGTCGCCCGGCGGCTCGAGGCCCTGCGGCAGGCGGCCCGGGGGCAGGAGAACACGGTACCGCACCTGATCGACTGCGCACGGGCGTACGCGACGCTCTACGAGATCCGCGCCGCGCTCGAGGACGTGTTCGGGGCCTATCGCGAACCCGTCTTCTTCTAGGCGCGGTCGCACGCCTCGGGCTCGCGCGCGATGCCGACCGGTCAGGTGCCCTGGTGGGCCGAGTACTTCGACTCGCGCTACCTCACCGAATTCGACCCGCTCCTCTCCGCCGAGCGGTCGCGCCGCGAGGTCGCGCGGCTCCGGACGCTGCTCGGCGAGCTGCCGGACGGCGCACGCGTGCTCGACCTCGGGTGCGGCCAGGGGCGGCATGCGAACCTGCTCGCCGAGGCGGGCTTCGCCGTAACGGGCCTCGACTACTCGGCCGACCTCCTCGCCCTCGCTGCCGGCGCGGCCCGGCCCCTCGGGCGGCGGAGCCCCACGTACCGCCGCGGCGACATGCGGCGCCTGCCGGCGGCGTGGACGCGGCGCTTCGACGCGGTGGTGAACCTGTTCACCTCGTTCGGCTTCTTCGATCGCGCCGAAGAGGACGCCGCGGTGCTGGCGCAGGTCGCGCGCGTGCTGCGGCCGGGTGGGCTGCTGGTATGGCACGGCGGCTCGCGGGACGGTGTCGTCGCCCGGTTCCTCGGGCGCGACTGGTGGCTCGCCGACGACGGTACGATGGTCGGGCACGAACGCACGTTCGATCCGCTGAGCGGATTCCTGGCGATTCGCACGACGTGGCGCGGCCGGCGCGGGGGCGGGGAGCGCACGCACCGGATCCGGCTCTACACGGCCACCCGCCTCGCCGAGCTCTGCGCCGCCGTGGGGCTGGTCGTCGAGGAGGCCTTCGACGGCTGGGCCGACCGGCCGCTGCGACGGCGGTCTTCGGAGATGCTCCTCGTCGCCCGCAAGGACTGACCGGAGCCCGCGCCTCCACTCGCGGCGGGGTCGGCCGATACTCCAGACGTGTCCCGCGCTCGCCTGCTCCTGCTGCCGTCGGCCCTTCTCGGGGCCTGCGCGCACTTCCCGCTGTTCACCGGTCCACCGCCGGGCCCGCCGCCCATTGCTCCGGAGGCGCTGGTGCACGTCATGGCGCCCAAGTGGAGCCCCGTGCCGGTCGTCGGCCGCGTGGTGGAGGCCCGGGGCGACAGCGTGCTGGTCCTGGTCGAACCCGAGGCACCGCCCGCCGGGTCGGTGGTGCGTGCCGTCGCGAACCCGGCGCCCGTCCCGTCGGTGGTGGCCGTGCCCGTCGCGTGCATGACGCGCCTGCGCACCTGGGAGTCGGGCTCGCGCGTCGCCTCCGCCACGCGCGGCACGATGGTCGGCGCGCTCCTCGGGGGGGCCGTGGGGCTGCTGGTCACCCCGGAGCCGACGGCGTGGAAGCTCGAGACGCTGCCGCTCGCCATCCCGGCGACTGCCGTGGGGACCGCAGTCGGGGCGGCCGTAGGGTGGTCGCGACCCGGTGGGCAATGGGTACCCGCGTCACTCGGCGTGCAGGCCGTGCCCGCGGGTGCCGTCTGCACCCCGAGGCGCGCTCCGAAGAAGCCGCCGGCCAAGGTCGCCGTCGCGGCGAAGCCGTAGGTCGCCACATGCCATCGGGGCGGGCGGGCGGCTAGCTTACGTGTGCGGGGCGGCATCGCCGTCGGGCGGTGCCGGAGCCCCTTCACCCGACTGCGCCGATGTCCCGTCCGATCCGCGTCCTTGTCGCCAAGCCCGGCCTTGATGGTCATGACCGCGGGGCGAAGGTCGTCGCCGCCGCCCTGCGCGACGCCGGCATGGAAGTCATCTACACCGGGCTGCACCAGACGCCCGAGATGATCGCGACCGCCGCCGTGCAGGAGGACGTGGACGTCGTGGGCCTGTCCATCCTGAGCGGGGCCCACATGACGCTCTTCCCGCGGGTGCAGGCGCTGCTGCGCGAGCAGGGGCGCGACGACGTCCTGCTGACGGGCGGCGGCATCATCCCGAAAGAGGACATGGCGGCCCTCGAGGCGCTGGGGATCGGCAAGCTCTTCGGACCGGGCACCTCGACCGCCGACCTGATCGAGTACATCCAGGGCTGGTTCGCCCGGACGCACGCCGCGTGACGGGGACGCGGCTGCGCGCGCTGTCCGACGAGGTTCGCGCGATCGAGGCCCGGCTGCGCCAGGGCGGCGGGGCGGACAAGGCACGCAAGGAGCATGAGAAGGGGAAGCTCACCGCGCGCGAGCGCGTCGAGCGCTTCGTGGACGAGGGCTCGCGCTTCGTGGAGGTGGGGCTGCTCGTCGCGTACGATCGATACGAGGGGCAGGCACCGGGCGCCGGGGTGATCACCGGCCTCGGTCGCGTGCACGGGCGCGAGGTCGTCGTCGTCGCGAACGACGCCACCGTGAAGGCCGGGTCGTGGTGGCCGGAGACGATCCCCAAGATCCTGCGGGCGCAGGAGATCGCGATGCGCTGCCGGATCCCGATCGTGTACCTCGTGGACTCGGCCGGCGTGAACCTGCCGTACCAGGGCGGCGTGTTTCCCGGCCAGTACGGGGCGGCGCGCATCTTCCACTACAACTCGATCATGCGCCGGTACCTGCGGGTCCCGCAGCTCGCCGCCGTGATGGGGCCGTGCGTGGCCGGCGGCGCGTACCTGCCCGCGCTCTCCGACACCATCATCATGGTGAAGGGTACGAGCTTCATGGGCCTCGGCGGGGCGAACCTCGTGAAGGGGGCGACCGGGCAGACGATCGACAACGAGACGCTCGGCGGGGCGGTCGCGCACACCGCAGTCTCCGGGGTCGCCCACTACACCGCCGAGGACGACGCCGACTGCCTGCGGCAGCTGCGCAAGCTGGTGGACCGCCTCCCGCGGCCGGTGGTCGAGTTCAGCCCGGCCCGGGTCGAGGACGCCCCCGCCGACCCGGCCGCGCTGTACGGCCTGCTCCCCGCCGATCACCGCATGTCGTACGACATGCACGCCGTGCTCCGCGCCCTGCTCGACGACGGCGAACTGGACGCGTTCCAGCCCGACCTCGCCCGGGAGATGATCTGCGGTGACGGACGGATCGAGGGGATCGGAGTCGGCGTGATCGCCAACCAGCGCGGCCTGATCAAGGGCCGCGCCGGCGAGAAGCCCCGCTTCGGCGGCATCATCTACGCCGAGTCGGCCGAGAAGGTCGCCTATTTCATCGACCGCTGCGACCGACAGGGGATTCCGCTGCTGTTCGTGCAGGACGTCTCGGGCTTCATGGTGGGGGGCGAGGCCGAGCACGAGGGCATCATCCGCGCCGGTGCACGGTTCGTCGAGGCGATGGCGACGGCGCGGGTGCCGAAGCTCGTGCTGACGCTCAACCACGCCAGCGGCGCCGGCTACTACGCGATGGCGGGGCAGGGCTTCGACCCGGACTTCATCTTCACGTGGCCCACCGGTCGCATGGGCGTCATGGAAGGGGAGTCCGCGGTGCAGGCCGTGCACGGGCCGGCGCTCGAGAAGGCCAAGGGACGGCCGGGACCGGACCTGCAGGCGGCGGTCGAGGCGATGCGCGCCGACTACGAACACCAACTGGACGCGAAGTACGCCGCCGCGCGCGGCTACGTGGATGCGATCGTGCATCCCGAGGACACCCGGGACGTGCTGGCGATGGCGCTGCGAGCCGCGCTGCAGAATCCCGGGCCCCATCTCGGCGCCTTCGTGCTGCCGACGGAGGTCCGATGAGCAGGATCGTGCGGGTCGGCGCCGGCCAGGGATTCTGGGGCGACTGGCTCGAGGCGCCACGCCGGCAGGTCGAGGGCGGCCCGCTGGACTACCTGATGCTCGACTACCTCGCCGAGGTCACGATGAGCATCCTGCAGAAGCAGAAGCTCCGCGACCCGGCCATGGGGTACGCCCGGGACTTCGTCGGCGCCTTCGAGAGCGTGCTGCCCGCCGTGGCGCACCGCGGCGTGAAGGTCATCGCCAATGCCGGCGGCGTGAACCCCATGGCGTGCGCCCGCGCGATCCGTGCGGTGGCCGACCGGCACGGCGTGGGCGACAAGGTCGTCATCGGCGTCGTGACGGGCGACGACCTGCTGCCGCGGCTCGACGCTCTGGTAGCCGCCGGGCACGAGCTCCGTTCGATGGACACCGCAGCGCCGCTGGCGACCGTGCGCGAGCGCGTGCTCTCGGCCAACGCGTACATCGGCAGCGACCCGATCGTCGAGGCGCTGCGCCGGGGCGCCAACGTCGTCATCACGGGCCGCTCGACGGACACGGCGCTCACGATGGCCCCGCTGCGGCACGAGTTCGGCTGGGCCGCGACCGACCACGACCGGCTCGCGGCCGGCATCATCGCCGGTCACATCATCGAGTGCGGCGCGCAGTGTTCCGGCGGCAACTGCCTGTGGGACTGGCGGGACATCCCTGCGCTGGGCGACGTCGGCTTCCCGATCGTCGAGGGCCACGCGGACGGCACGTTCGTCGTGACGAAGCACCCGGGCACGGGCGGGCGCGTCACGCGCCAGACCGTGACCGAGCAGCTCGTCTACGAGATGGGGGACCCGCACGCCTACATCACGCCCGACGTGGTCGCCGACTTCACGAGCATCCGCCTCGAGGACCTCGGTGGCGACCGCGTGCGCGTGCACGGCATCACGGGCCGGCCGGCGACCGACAAGCTCAAGGTCAGCATCGCGTACTCGGCCGGCTACAAGGCGGTGGGCACGCTGGTGTACAGCTGGCCCGACGCGTTGGAGAAGGCCGAGGCGGCCGATCGCGTGCTGCGCGAGCGGCTCGACCGGTTGGGGCTCCGCTTCGACACGATCCTCACGGAGTACGTGGGGGCGAGCGCCACGCACGGCGACCTCAGCGCGATCAAGGCCCAGCCGTGGGTCGCGGAGCTGCCCGAGGTGCAGCTGCGCGTCGGTGTGCGCAGCGGTGACAAGGCGACGGTCGAGCGCTTCACGCGCGAGATCGCGCCGCTCGTCCTCACGGGCCCGCCCAGCGTGACGGGCTTCGCCGGCGGTCGGCCGAAGGTCGAGGAGATCGTCGCGTACTGGCCCGCCCTCGTTGACAAGACCGTCGTCCAGCCCGAGGTGACGCTCGCATGACCGGCACCGTGCAGGTCCGCCTGCGCGACATCGCGCACGCCCGATCCGGCGACAAGGGCGACACGGCGAACGTGGGCGTCATCGCCCTCGAGCCGCGCTGGTATCCGGTGCTTGCGCGCTTCCTCACGCGCGAGCGGGTCGCGGCGCACTATGCCACGACCATCACCGGCGGGGTCGAGCGCTTCGAGCTGCCCAACCTCGGGGCGCTCAACTTCCTGCTGCACGGCGCGCTCGACGGCGGCGGCACGCTGTCGCTCAAGACGGACGCGCAGGGCAAGGTGTTCTCGACGTCCATGCTGCGCCTGGTGCTCGACGTCCCCGCCGACGAGGCCGCGGCTGCCGGCCTCCCCGTCGCGCGGTAGCCGGGGCGCGTGATGGATCGGATCGCCGCGCCGACGCTGGTCAAGCTGCTCGTCGTCGCGGCGGGCCTCCTGCTCTTCGGCTGGGGCGTCCGCACGGAGAGCCGGCCGCTGCGCTGGTACGGCATCGCCGCCGTCGGCGTGGCGGCCGCGATGCGATTCTGGAAGGCCCCGTCGCGGCGGGAGTGACGGGCGGGGCGCGACGGGCGGGTCACGCGCGGCCGCGACGCCGTCCCGCGCCGGATTAGCTTTCGGGCATGTCCCTCGACGCCGCCGTCCCCGAACTGCTCGCTCCCGCCGGCACGCTGGATGCCGTGCGGGCCGCGGTGGCCAACGGGGCGGATGCCGTCTATCTCGGCGTCGAGAAGTTCAACGCCCGCGACGAGGGGGCCCAGTTCACCCTCGACGACCTCGAGGTCGCCTGCCGCATCGCCCACGCGCGCGGCACCCGGGTGTACCTGACCTTCAACGTCCTCATCAAGCCCCACGAGCTCGCCGACGCCCTCCTGCACCTCGGCGAGTGCATCGACCGCGGCATCGACGCGGCGATCGTGCAGGACGTGGGCGTGGTCCGGCTCATCCAGGCCGTGTACCCCGGCTTCGAGATCCACGGCTCGACGCAGATGACGGTGCACGACCCCTCCGGCGCCCGCGTCATGCAGGGGCTCGGCGTCGAGCGCGTCGTGCTGGCGCGCGAGAACACCCTCGCCGACATCCGGGCCATCCGCGAGGCCGTGCCGGGACTCGGCCTCGAGACGTTCGTGCACGGGGCGCTGTGCATCTCGTACAGCGGCCAGTGCCTGATGAGCGGGATGATCTCGGAGCGGAGCGCCAACCGCGGCTCCTGCGCCCAGTCGTGCCGCAAGGACTACGTCCTCGCCGACGTGGCGCAGGGGGCGGAGCTCGACCGTGGGTTCCTGATCTCCGCGAAGGACCTCGCCGCCCACGACCACCTGCCGGCGATTGCCGAGGCGGGCGTCGGCTGCCTCAAGGTCGAGGGGCGCAAGAAGAAGCCCGAGTACGTCGCGACGGTCACCCGGACGTATCGCAACATGCTCGACCGGCTCGCCCGCGGCGAGTGGGCGCCCCCGGGTCCCGGCGAAACCGAGCCGCTCGTGCAGATCTTCTCGCGCGGCAATACCGGCGGCATGTACGGTGGCCGGCAGGGGCGCGACTACATCACGCGCGGCCATCCCGACAACCGGGGCGTGGTGCTCGGGACCGTCATCGGGCGCGACGCCGACGCGCTCGTCGTCGAGGTGTCGCAGGCGCTCGAGCCGGGTGACGGGATCGGCCTCGAGGCCCCCGACGGGGCGCGGCACGGGAATACCGGCTTCGTCATCACCGAGGCACGCCTGATGGCCGGCGCGGCCACCGGACGCGTGCGCCAGGCCCTGGTCACCCGCGTTGAGGTGCCGGCGGGCTGGGTCGTGGTGCGCTCGTCGCACGTCGCGCTGCTCGAACGCGCGCGGGCCAGCTTCGCGTCGCTGGTGCGGGAACGTCCGGAGGCCCGCGTGCGGCTCGACCTGCGCTGCTTCGGGGCCGCCGGGGCCCCGCTCAAGGTCATCGCGACCGCCGGCGACGAACAGGTGACCGTGCGCAGCGAGGCGGGGCTCGAGCCGGCGCAGCAGCACGGGCTCGACGATTCCCGGCTGCGCGCGCAGTTCGGCCGGCTCGGCGAAACCCCGTTCGTGCTCGGTGCGGTCGAGCATGCAGGGCTCGCGCCGGGTCTCTTCCTGCCGGTGTCCGAGCTCAACCGCGTGCGCCAGCAGGTGGTCGAGGCGCTCCTCCTGCGGCGGGACTGGGCCCACGCGGCCCTCGTCGCCGAGCGTGAGGGCCGGATCGCGGTCGCCGTGGCCGAGCTCGAGCAGGAGGCGGCGCAGCGCGACGGCGCGGCCGACGCGCCACCGCGCCTCGCGGTCGAGGTCTTCTCCCTCGAACAGGCGCGCGAGGCCGCGGCGGCCGGGGCGGCCGAGGTCGTGCTCGACGTCTTCCTGCGACACCCGATGCCGGCCGTGAGCCGCGTCCGGGCGCTGCGCGACGAACTGGCCGAGCGAGGCATCGGCTTCCGGCTGCGCACGCCGACGATCCTCCGGCCCGATGATCGCCCGCACGCCCGCAAGTGGCTCGACCTGGACGTGCCGTGGATCTCGGGGCACGTGGGTCTGGTGGCGGAACTCGCCGCGGCCGGCCGCGACGTCGTGGCCGACTACGCCACGAACGCCTTCAACGGCTTCACCGCGCGCGAACTCTTCCGGCTTGGCGCCACGGCCATCGTGCCTTCCGTCGAGCTGACCGCCGACGAACTCGCCCAGCTGGTGGCGCCGTGGCGCGGGGGCGGGTTCGAGATCTTCATTCACGGCCGCCCGGAGGGGATGACGATCGAGCACTGCGTCCTCTCCGCCGCCTTCGACCGCGTGCCGACGACCTGCCGCGACCTCTGCGTGAAGCACCATCCGCATGTCGAGTTGACCGACCCGGCCGGGTACCGGTTCCCGGTGGCGACGGACTACGCCTGCCGCAACCGGCTGCTGCATTCGCGCCCAGTCGTCGGCCTCGAGTTCCTCTCGGCGCTGCACGAGGCCGGTCTGCGGCGCTACCGTGCGGTGTTCAATGTGCCGGGCGACCCGGTCGCGGAGACGACGCGGCGCTATGTCGCGGCGCTGTCCATCGTCGCGGCGGGTGGCGAGCCGTCGCTGGAGCCCTTGCGCGCGCTCGTGGACGGCGCGTTCACGCGCGGACACTTCGCGCGCGCCGTCTAAGGGGCGCGACCCGGCTGGTCGGTCGCGCGGCCCGCGGACCGGCGTCCGGCCCGCCCTGCGGCGAAACGTTCCACCCCGCAATGGAAGGGGCGCGCCGCCGGTTCTCCACCCTCTAGGTTGTGCCCGTGCCCGACGCCCTCCGTGACGCCCTCCACGACGCCCTCCACGACGCCCGCGACGTCCTCGCCAGCCGCTTCGGCCACGCCGACTTCCGCGACGGCCAGCGCGAGGCCGTCGCGGCGGTGTGCCAGGGCCGCGATGCGCTCGTCGTCCTCCCCACCGGCGGCGGCAAGTCCATCTGCTACCAGATCCCGGCACTCATGCGCGAGGGGATCACCGTCGTCCTGAGCCCGCTCATCTCCCTGATGAAGGATCAGGTGGACGCACTGA
Organism: Gemmatimonadota bacterium; assembly: GCA_021298835.1. Lineage (GTDB taxonomy): Bacteria > Gemmatimonadota > Gemmatimonadetes > Gemmatimonadales > Gemmatimonadaceae > JAJTHG01. The sequence goes on along the minus strand of JAJTHG010000043.1, from coordinate 4,704 downwards.
CCGCGCGCGGCATCCCGGCCGCCTTCGTGAACAGCACGCTCAACGGCCGCGAGATCGCCGACCGCTTCGCGCGCGTACGCGACGGCTCGCTCAAGCTCCTGTACGTCGCCCCCGAGCGCTTCGAGCTCGGGCGCACGGCGGACCGGCTGCGGGATGCCGGCGTGGGCCTTCTCGCCGTGGACGAAGCGCACTGCATCAGCGAGTGGGGACACGACTTCCGGCCGTCGTACCGGCGCGTGCAGGCCATCCGCGACGCGCTGGGCCAGCCGCAGACCGTCGCACTCACGGCCACGGCGACGCCCGCGGTGCGCCGCGACATCGCCGAGCAACTCGGCCTCCGCGATCCGGCCATCGTCGTCAGCGGCTTCGACCGCCACAACCTGCAGTGGCACGTCCTGCCGATGAAGGGGGACGCCCAGAAGGACGCCACCCTCCTCGCGCTGCTTCGGCAGGTGCCCGGGCCGGCCATCGTGTACGCCGCCACGCGGAAGCACGTCGAGCGCGTCGCCCAGTGGCTCGACCGGCAGCGTGTACCGGCGAGGGCCTACCACGCCGGCCTCGACGACGACGAACGTCGCGACGTGCAGGAGGCCTTCCTCGGCGACCGGGTTCGGGTCATCGTCGCGACCAACGCCTTCGGGATGGGCATCGACAAGCCCGACGTCCGGCTCGTCGTCCACTGGGCGATGCCGGGCTCGCTCGAGGCGTACTATCAGGAGGCCGGGCGGGCGGGGCGCGACGGGGCACGGTCGCACTGCGTACTGCTCCACGCCTTTCCCGACCGGTTCACGCACGAGTTCTTCATCAAGGCGTCGCATCCCGACGCCGACGTCGTCCGCGGCGTGTACGACGCGCTGGGACGGCTGGCGTCGAAGGGCGGGCTCGTGGACGCCGACAGCGGCGTGATCGCCGGCCGGATGCCGGGCCGGGTCTCCGACAAGGCGGTCGAGTCGGCGCTGCGCGTGCTGCAGCAGGGCACGGTCCTCGACGACGTCGGGCCGGGCGATGCCTTCGTGCGCCTGCGCTGGACGCCCGCCGAGGTCACGCAGCGGCTCGGCGCCGGCGCGTCGCCCGCGCTCGACCTCCTCCGCGCCCTGTGGCGCGCGGCGGGGGCGCGCCTGCCGAAGGGAGCGGTCGTGTCCCTCGATCGCTTGCCGGTCTCCGATGCCGGACCGGACAGCGTCACGGACGTGCTCGACGTGCTCGACGCGCTCGCGCGCGACGGGGCGATCGAATGGCGGCGCCTCTCGGCCGGACTCGCGCTTCGGCAGCCCGGGGCGCCGCTCAGCCGCTTCCCCCTCGACTGGGATGGACTCGAGCGGCGACGGCGCGCCGCGAACGACCAGCTCGATGCGATGCAGCGCTATGCCTATGCCGACCGCTGCCGCCGCGCGTTCGTGCTGCGCTACTTCGGCGACCCGGCCGGCCGCGCCACGGGGGACTGCGGCGGGTGCGACCGCTGCCTCGGCGACGCACGGCCGTTCACGGTGGCCGAACCAGCGCGGGGCGCCGGCGCCGTCGCTGGCGGGCGGACGCGCACGGCCAAGCCCTCGCCGCCACGTGAGGCGCCCGAGGCGCTGACGGCCGAGGAGTCGGCGAGGTTCGATGCCCTGCGCGCGTGGCGCGCCCGGGTGGCGCGGGAAGGACGCCTGCCCGCCTACACCGTCCTGCCCGACCGATCGCTCAAGGCGATGGCCGTCGAGCCGCCGCGCTCGCTCGCCGACCTGCACGACGTACCGGGCATCGGTCCTGCCAAGCTCGACCGCTACGGCGAGGCGCTGCTCCGGGTCCTCGCCGCCCTACCGGCTGTGGGGCCCCCCGGGATGCAATGAGGGGGTGAGCCGAAGCCCACCCCCTCAGGAAGCGTACAGACCGGCCGCCGTCAGCGCGTCACGTACACCGCCTGCCCGATCTCACGCGACAGCTGCGCGGCCGTCGCCACAACGCGGTCGTAATCCGCCGACGTGTTCGCCGAGGTCGCGGAAACGCGGACCGCCTCTGCCGGCACCAGGGACGCAGCCTTGTTCGAGGAGGCGCAGGTGATCTTGATGGTCCACGGCGTCAGGATGCCGCCCGTCAAGGCGCCGACGAGCCAGTTCACCACCGACATCTGCGACTCGACCTTCGAGACGCCGTTCTTGCACTTGCTGGCGGTTTCGACCGTCGGCGGCGGCACGAGGCCGTACACGAAGCCGAGCGCGAACGGCTTCTCGATCGTGTCGAGGCTGGCCGGAAGGCCGGTGTCGACGTTCACCTGATAGCAGCCCGAGAGCACGACAACGGCGGACGCGGCGACGAGCAAACGACGGAACATTCGGGAAACCTCCTGAGCGGAACGTGATGAAGTGGCCGCAGATCGCGGCGCTCCGGCAAGGGTGCCGAATCGCGCGGCTTGGCGCAAGGGACTCGCGGCACACCGTCACGCGGGCGTGACGAAGATCACGCTCGAGCGCCGCCCATCTGCCGCTTGCCGCACCCTGGGTCGCGCGGCGGGCCGCGGGTCCGCCCTCCCCCCACTACCTTTGGCACGGATCACCGCACCAGCCATCCGCCGATGTTCCCCTGACGCCCCGCACCAGCCCATGGACGATTCGCTCTTCTTCTCCGAGCCGCACCACGCCGTGCGGGACATGGTCCGCCAGTTCGCCCGCGAACAGGTGGCCCCGATCGCGTCCCGCCTCGACGCCGACAGCGAGTTCCTGTGGGAGAGCATCCCGCAGATGGCCGAACTGGGGCTGTTGGGCGTGCCGTGGCCGGAAGAGGTCGGCGGCGCTGGCTTCGACCTGCTCAGCTACATCCTGACGATCCACGAGCTGGCCAAGGTGGATGCGTCGCACTCGATCACGGTGAGCGCCCACACGACGCTCGGCACCTCTCCCATCTTCTACATGGGGAACGAGGCGCAGAAGCGTCGCTACCTCCCGCTGCTCGCCAGCGGCAAGGTGCTCGGCGGCTTCGGCCTCACCGAGCCCGGCGCCGGCTCCGACGCGGGCGGCACGCAGACCACGGCCGTTCGCAAGGGCGACCGCTGGATCCTCAATGGCACGAAGCGCTTCATCACGCACGGGGGCGTCGGCGAGGTGTTCGTCGTCACCGCGGTGACGAATCCCGGCGCCGGGACCCGGGGGATCTCGAGCTTCATCCTCACCAAGGACACCTGCGACCTCGATCGGGCGAAGGCCCTCGGCATCGGCCACGACCCGTCGCTGCCGCGGATTCCCGGCTTCCGCTCCGGCAAGAAGGAGGACAAGCTCGGCTGGCGCTCCAGCGACACCCGGGAGCTCATCTTCGAGGACGCCGAGGTTCCCCACGAGAACCTGCTCGGCGAGGAAGGGAAGGGCTTCATCAACTTCATGAAGACCCTCGATGCCGGCCGCATCGGGCTGGCGGCCTTGTCGCTCGGGCTCGCCGAGGGGGCCTTCGAGGCGGCGCTGCAGTACGCCGGCGTGCGCAAGCAGTTCAACAAGCCGATCATCGAGTTCCAGGGGGTGTCGTTCCCCCTGGCCGACATGGCTACCGAGATCGAGGCGGGCCGCTTCCTGACGTATCATGCGGCGTGGCTGGCCTCGCAAGGCCGGCCGTATGCGAAGGAAGCGGCGATGGCCAAGCTCTACTGCTCCGAGCTCGCCATGCGGGCCACGATCAAGAGCATCCAGATCCACGGGGGCTACGGCTACACGCGAGACTACCCGGTCGAGCGGATGATGCGCGACGCGAAGATCTGCGAGATCGGCGAGGGGACGAGCGAGATCCAGCGCCTGGTCATCGCGCGCCACCTGCTCAAGGACCTGGCGGACTGACGCGCGGAGGTCGGCCTTGCCCGCGTGCTGCCTGACGGCGCGAGCGCCGACCTTGCGGGGGGCCCGGATCCCCCGCTAGCTCTCACCGCGAAGACTGGCGTGACCCCCACCCCCGATCCCCGAGCGACTCCGGGAGGGCGGGGTGGAGGTGGCCCCGCCGGGCGGAGCAGCGCTGCCCGGGCCGACCACCGCTCGTCTCGACGGCGCCGACGCACGGTCGGGCGCCTGCCGGATCACGACCCCGGGCGGTCGGAGGCGTTGTCCCTCGCGGGAGGGACGGTCGCCCCCGGCACCGACGGTCGCCGTGCAGGTGCCGCCACGACCAGACGCTGCTCGAGCGGGATTGCACGATCGTTTCGCCGCGCCGTTCGTTCCGCGCGGCTCAACCGAGCTGGCTGGAGCCGTCGTCGCCCGGGCCGAGTCGCCCCGATGCGACGGCGTGGGACATCCTGAAGCGCGAGATCCTGATCAACGCGGCGCCGCGCGAAATGCGCGTCGCCATCCTCGAGGACGGCAAGCTCGCCGAACTCCTCGTCGAACGCCCCGATGCCCGCCGCATGGTCGGCGACATCTACGTCGGCAAGGTCGAGGCGGTCCTCCCCGGCATCCAGGCGGCCTTCGTGCAGATCGGCACGGAGAAGGCGGCGTTCCTGCACGCGAACGACGTCCTGTATCCCGGCTTGGAGGATGACGACGACGAGGACGCCGACGACATCGCCGACGCCGCCGACGACCTCGTCGGCGAGGTCCCCGACGCGGGCGACGCCGCGGACGGCGGGCGTGCCGTCTCGGCCGATCCCGTCGCCGAGCATCGCGAGAGCGGCCGCGAGGGCGGCCGCGAGGGCGGCCGCGAGGGCGGCCGCGAGGGCGGCCGCGAGGGCGGCCGCGAGGGCGGCCGCGAGGG
>JAJTHG010000026.1 GCA_021298835.1 Gemmatimonadota bacterium | reverse complement strand
GGCGGATCAAGCCCGCGTGTCGTTGCCGACAAGGTCGCCAGTCTGCTCACCGCCAGGCGCCCGCCCGCTCGCTCGTACGTCGGCAAACGGGTCTGGTTCTACTACTTGCTCGAGAAGCTGCCGACTCCCATCAGGGACTTGCTGATCGCCAGTCGTCTGCCCTGAGGGCCTCGGCGTGCTGGTAGTGGGTCCTCTCAGCTGGCAAGCGGCTCGAGGTCCAGCCCCCCGCAGTGAAGGACGTTCGCCATCGTGTACGTCGAGGAGGCAGGATGTTGTCGAGATGCGCGCGGCGCATTCGGGCAACGTCTGTCGTCGGCGCGAGGCGGGGCCGCATGGCCCATCCGCACCAGCGGCGGAACGAGGCGTGAGGCGCACCGAGGTAGGTGTAGGCCCACAGGTGCCGCAGGCGCTCCTTCATCGCCCGCGCCCGAGCCGTCTGGAGGGTGCTCGTCCGCAGGGTGACGAACGCTCGCCCTGCCGTCGCCGAGAGACTGACCGGATTCCTGAGCCAGGCGCACGTGGTCCGAGTCAGGGGCGAGGGGCCGTCGGCGGCCAAGGCGCGATGCGCCCGCTTCCGCACCGTTTCCACCGCGGTATTCCCGTGCGGCATGACATGGCACTTGTCGAACACGACCGTCGCGACGGCGTCGGGCACGTGCGTCCGGAGCGTCTTGCGGTGGGGCTCCCGCACGTCCATCGCGATCGCGGTGGTGTCCGGACGCTGCGCCACGCTCGATCCGGCAAGGAAGGGAACCAAGCCGACCGCCTGCCGATCATCGGCGACGTGCAGGACGCGGGCGGCGGCGGGTTGACTGAAGATCCCGCATCTTTCGGCGTCTGTGTTCATTCCCGGGGAGACCGAGCCCCCAGCAGATGGCGGGTGCTCCTCGCCGCCTGAGTCCGAATCGTCCCCCTCCCGGGATACCCCGCCATCCGTTGGCCAACGCCGGTGAAGGCAAGAGCCCAGCCGGACACGCCGTCGGCCTCGCTCCGTACCACTCATCGAGGTGAACGGCCGCTCGTCCGCGCCGGACGCCGCTTGACGCGGCGCGCTCACGACGGGCGGCACCGCGCACGTAGGTTGACGAGGCGGCAGTCACCGTCGTGCGCCGCGCGTCCCCTTCAGCCACGCCCATGCGCGTATTGCCAAGCCCCCTGATTGCCGCGTCGGTCGCGCTGGCGTGCGTCACGACCAGCCCCTCGCTCGCCACCAACCCGCGACTCGTCGCGGCGAGCGCGAGCGACTCGGTTCCCGCCGGTTGGGCGCTCGACGGCACCGCCGTCGCGGTCGGCTTCGATGCGGCGAACGCGTGGCGTGGGCGCACGCCGTCGGTGCGCGTCGTTTACGCGGCCGGGGCGCCGTATGCGGGCCTCCTGCAACGGGTGAACGCGACGCCGTTCGCAGGCCGCTCCGTGACCCTCGAAGGGCACCTGATGCGCGACTCGTCGCAGGCGAGCGTGGGCATCTGGCTGCTCGCCGCCGACTCTGCGGGCAAGCGGCTCTCGTACGTCAACAGCTACGACTCCGTCGCCCACGCGCCGCTCCGCTGGGCGCGGCACCGGCTCACGGTCACCGTGCCGCCGACCGCGACGCGGCTGCTCGTCGGCGCAGCGGTGCACACGACGAGCGGGGTGATGTGGATCGGCGACGTGACGCTCACGCTCAACGCGGGAGGCCGCTGATGCCACGGGGCGTCGGTGCGCGTGGCGACGTGCGCCGGCGCCCCCTGCTGCTCGCCCCGTCGCCCGACCGGCGGTGATCGAGACGCCGCCTACTCCGGCAGCGGCAACACGATGCGCGTGCGCAGCTCCGACTCGGGCGTCATCCCCGGATCGTCGAGATATTCCTCCCACATCGGCATGAAGTGCGCCCAGTCCGCCGGCTCGCGCATGTCTCCGTGCGCGAGCATCCAATCGGTGATGCGGCCGTAGGTGCTGGAGAGCCCCGCATAGGGCCCCACGTGCAGGAACTGGCGGGCGCGCATGGCCGGCCGCGTGATGAGCTGGATCGGTCCCTCCCGGGGCACGGGCCGCTTCGGGTCGGCGACGGCCACGGCCACCGCGAAGCGGGTCCGGCCGTCGGGGGCCGTCTCGTAGTAGATCGTCATCAGCGGCCCGTTGACCGTCAGGCCGTGCTTCCCCACGAAGGCGAAGAGCCGGGCGTAGGCCTCGGGTACGAGGGGTCCGACTGCGCTCGGGGAATCGGCGACGAGGCCACCGAGCTGCACCATGGGGGTCGGCGCGAGGGTGACATCGGTGGGCAGCAGGTCGAGGGTGGCCATCGCGGGCTCCGGAAGATGGTAGTGCACGTTATTTCCGACCGTGGACCGGCACCATCGGGGGAACGGCGCGCCGGCGGCCGGAGAACCCCTGATCGGCGCCCGCCCGGGAAGTGCGCGCGTCGCCCGGCGGCGCTAGGATGCGAGGGAGGCCCCGCCCTGCGGCCCGCCACCGCCCGTCTGCCCATGTCCCCGCTCGCCGACTACTTCGCCACGATCCCGTCGTCGCACCGCGCGGCCATTCTCGCCGGTGGCATCGCCGTCTTCTGGCTCTGGGAGGCGGTGTCGCCCCTGCAGCGGTTCACGTACCGCAAGTGGTCGCACGCGCTGGTGAACCTCTTCTTCACCGCCACGACGATCGTGGTGAACTTCGTGCTGGCCTTCCTGCTGCTGGGGGCCTCGCAGTGGGCGGTCGAGCGGCAGGTGGGGGTGCTGTTCCTCGTGCCGTCGTGGCCGACGTGGGGACAGGCGCTGCTCGGGCTGCTGCTGCTCGACCTCGTCGGCGCCTGGCTGGCACACTATGTCGAGCACAAGACGCCACCGCTCTGGCGGCTGCATCTGGTCCACCACAGCGACCAGCAGGTGGACACGACGACCGCCAACCGGCACCACCCGGGGGAGAGCGTGGTGCGATTCGTCTTCACCCTGGCGGGGGTGGTGGTGACGGGAGCGCCGATGTGGCTGGTCTTCCTGTACCAGAGCGCAAGCGTGGTCCTGAGCCAGTTCAACCACGCGAACATCGCCCTCCCGCGCTGGCTGGACCGGGCGCTGTCGTGGGTGATCGTCTCGCCGGACATGCACAAGGTCCACCATCACTTCGTGCTGCCGTGGACCGATTCGAACTACGGCAACGTGTTCTCGGTGTGGGACCGGCTCTTCGGGACGTTCATGACTCTCGAGCGGGCGGCGCTGGTTTACGGCATTGACACCCACATGGCGCCGCGCGAGCACGGCACCGTGGGCGCGCTGCTGACGATGCCCCTGCGGCCGGGCATCAAGGGGCCGTCGGCGGCCGGACAGGCCACCGCGACCTGACCCCGCAGCCCCCCTGCCGAGCGTCCGGTCGGGGCCGCACGTTTAGGAGTCGTGCTCGCGTCCTCTCACGTCCGGCGGCTGGTCCGCATCGTCTCGGCCGCCGCGTGGCTGCTGCCATGGATGCTCCCCTGCTCCCCGGTCGCCGCCCAGACGGCCACGGTGCCGATCCCCACGGACTCGATGCGTCGCCACCTGACGGCGCGGCGCACGACCGGCCCGATCGTGCTCGACGGCCGGCTGGACGAGGCCGACTGGCGGACGGCGCCGGTGGCCGGCGACTTCGTGACGTCGCGCCCGGACTACCTCCCCAGCGCCCCCTTCCCGAGCGAGGTCCGGGTGCTGTTCGACGGCGTGCACCTGTACGTCGGGGTCGTGAACCGCGACTCGGCGGCGCGACGCCGCCTGCGCCTGCAGGACCTGCGGCGCGATTTCGAGCCCCCCGAGAACGACGTCTTCGGCCTGACGCTCGGCCCGCTCGGCGACCGGCGGACGGTCTTCCAGTTGCAGACCACCCCGCTCGGGTCGCAGGGCGACGTGCAGGCCTTCGACGGCGGCGACTCGTTCAACTTCTCGTGGGACGCGCTCTGGCGGGTGCGGACGACGCTCACCGATTCGCTGTGGACGGCGGAGTTCGCGATCCCGTGGCGCTCGCTGCGGTACCGTGGCGACGGCGGGCCGTGGGACGTCAACTTCGTGCGCAACAACCGCAAGCTGCTGACGTGGACGTCGTGGATGCCGTACCCGCGCCAGTTCTCGTCGTGGCGGCTCACCTACGGCGGGGTGCTCGACTCGCTCGTGCCGCCCCCGCCGGGGACGAACGTGCGCGTGCGTCCCTACGTGCTGGGCAACGCGCAGCGCGACCTCGCCCCCGGGGCCTTCCGCGGCACGACTGGCGACGTGGGCGGCGAGGTCATCTGGGCCCCGACGACCAATAGCGTCGTCGAGGCGACGGTCAACACCGACTTCGCCCAGGCCGACGTGGACCGGCAGGTGGTGAACCTGACGCGCTTCGGCGTCTTCTTCCCCGAGCGCCGGCAGTTCTTCCTCGAGAACTCCGACGTGCTGACCGCGGGCGGGCTGAGCGGGCGCTACGTGGTGCAGCCGTTCTTCACGCGACGCATCGGACTGGCCGACGACGGTACGCTGCTGCCGATCGTCGGCGGCCTGCGCTACGCGTACCGGTCGGGGCGCACGTCGGCGGGGGCGCTCGCGATGCGGCAGGGGAGCGGCGCGGGGGCGCCGGCCGCCACGTTCGCGGTGGCCCGCGGCAGCACCTTCTTCGGCCGCTCGACGCGCATCGGGGCGACGGCGGCGCTGCGGGACGCGGAAGCGGTCGGACCGCTGGCCGCCTCGCGGAACCTCGTCATGGCCGTGGACGGCCTCACGCGGATCGGCGAGACGTTCCAGGCATCGGGGATGCTGTCGAGCTCGACGGCCGGCGACTCGACCGGCATCGCCGCGACCTACGCCGTGGCCTACAGCTCGCCCCGCGTGACGTCATCGGTGTCCGGTGCGCTGGTCACCGCCGCGTACACCCCGCAGACGGGCTTCGTGTCGCGTCCGAACGTGTTCTTCACGTCGCCCTTCGTGTCCTACACCGCCCAGCCCCGGTGGCGGCCCAAGTCGCTGGTCTGGATACGGCCGGCGGCCAACGCGAACATCTTCCTCGATCCGCGCACGTCGCGCCTGCAGGAGGGTTCGCTGACCCTGAACACCGAGTTCCTGCGTTCGACCGGCGCCACCTGGACGCCGTTCGTCGAGGCGAACTGGCAGCGCCCCACGACCGCGCTGCCCCTCCTCCCGGGCGTGACCATCGCCCCGGGGACGCTCGACTACCTGCGGTACGGCGTGGACCTCAAGTCGGACCAGTCGGCGACGCTCGCGGGCCAGGTCGTTCTCGCCGACGGCGGATTCTTCGACGGGCGCCTGCGGGGCGCGGTGGTCAACGGCCGCTGGTCGCCGAGCCCCTACGTGGCGCTGCGGCTGAACTACGAGGTCAACGACATCCGCGGCCTCGGCACCCGCGACACCTCGCTCGTAACGCACCTCGCCGGCCCGGAATTGCGGGTGTTCGCGAACCCGCGGATCCAGTGGAGCGCCTTCTACCAGTACAACACCGTGGCGGAGCGGGGAACGCTCAACGCGCGCTTCTCGTGGGAATTCCTGCCGCTCTCGTTCCTCTACGTCGTGTACAACGACCGTCAGGCGATCCTCGGCGGCCCGACGCTGCCGGCGCGGTCGCTGATCGTGAAGTTGAGCTGGCTGCAGCAGCTCTGACCCTCCCGTCCCGCCCACGCATGGCTTCCCGCGCCCTACCCGCCCTCCTCGTCGTACTCCCGATCGTCGCTGCCGCGCAGGTCGCTCCCGTCCCGCGCCAGCTGACGGCCGAGGACTACGCCCGCGCCGAGCGATTCCTTCCGGCCGGCACGAGTCCTCTCGTCTCCGGCACGGCCGGCCGCCCGACCTTCCTCGATGGCGGCCGGTTCTGGTACCGCGCCACGCGGACAGGGGGGGCCGAGTACGTGCTCGTGGACGCGGTCCGTCGTCGCAAGCGCCCCGCCTTCCCCCACGGCCGGCTCGCCGCAGCGCTCGGGCGCGCTGTCGGCGAGGCCGTGGACTCGACCCGGCTCGTGCTGACCGCGCTGGCCCCCGACGGCGCCACCGGCACCTTCCAGGCGCGGGGGAAGTCGTGGCGCTGCGTGTTCGACGCGATGACCTGCGCCGAGGTGCCGCCGCCGCCGGCTGCGCCGCCGAACTCGCGGCGCAGCCCCGACGGCACCGCCGCCGTGTTCATCCGCGACCACAACCTGTGGTACGAGCAGCTGGGCGGCGGCCCGGCCGTGGCGCTGACGACCGACGGCGTCCGGGACTTCGGGTACGCGACGAACAACGCCGGCTGGGTGCACGGCGACGACCCGGTGGTCACGTGGTCGCCCGACGGCCGGAAACTCGCGACGTTCCAGCACGACGGACGCGGCGTGCGCGACATGTACCTGGTGCGCACGACGGTCGGTCCACCACAGCTCGAGGCGTGGAAGTACCCCCTGCCGGGCGACAGCGTGATCTTCTCGCTGTCGCGCGTGATCGTGCACGTGGACGCCGGTGGTGTACCGAAGGTGGTGCGTCTCCGGATGCCGCCGGACGCGCACCGCTCGACCGTCAGTGACCACGTGGCCTGCGACGACGGCGCGCTCTGCGACGCCCAGTGGTATCCCGATGGCTCGAAGCTGGCGTTCGTCTCGAGCTCGCGGGACCACAAGCGCGCGTGGCTGCGTGTCGCCGATGCCGAGACCGGCGACGTCCGGGAGGTGCTGGCCGAGTCGAGTGCGACGCAGATCGGCGACGCCTCGCTGCCGGAACACCTGTGGCAGGTGCTGCCGGCGTCGAACGAGGTCATCTGGTGGTCGCAGCGCGACAACTGGGTGCACCTGTACCTCCACGACCTCGCCACCGGCCGGCTCAAGCACCGCATCACCACCGGCGACGGCAATGTCACCCAGCTCGTCCGGGTGGACGAGCGGGCCCGGCAGGTCTTCTTCACCGCCGTCGGCCGCGAGCCGGGCCGCGACCCGTACTTCGCGCACCTCTACCGGGTGGGATTCGACGGCACCGGGCTGACCCTGCTGACCCCGGAGCCGCGACACCACGTCGTCGCGATGAGCGACGACGGACGGTTCATCGTGGACTCCTACTCGACCCCCGACCTGCCGCCGGTCACGGTGCTGCGCGACCGGAACGGACGGGTGCTCGACACGCTCGAGCGGGCGGATGTCTCGCGACTCGTCGCGAGCGGGTGGCGCCCCCCGATCCCGATCACGGTGAAGGCGCGCGACGGCGTCACCGACCTGCACGGCCTCATGTACGTGCCGTCGCGGCTCGACACGACACGGCGCTACCCGATCGTCAACCACATCTACCCGGGGCCCCAGGCGGGGAGCGTGGGCACCCGCGCCTTCGTTCCTGCCCGCGGCGACAATCAGGCGCTCGCCGAACTCGGCTTCGTGGTCGTGGAGCTCGATGGCATGGGGACGCCCAACCGGTCGAAGGCGTTCCACGACTTCTACTACGGGCGGATGGGCGACAACACGATCCCCGACCAGATCGCCGGCATGCGGGAACTGGCCGGTCGGCACCGGTGGATCGCCCTCGAGCAGGCGGGCATCTGGGGCCATTCCGGCGGCGGCTTCGCCACGGGGGCGGCGCTGCTGCGGCACCCCGACTTCTTCAAGGTCGGCATCGCCGAGTCGGGGAACCACGACAACCGCAACTACGAGGACGACTGGGGCGAGCGCTATCAGGGGCTCCTGACGCGCACCGGCGGCAGCGACAGCTACGCGGCCGACGCGAACCAGACGTACGCGCGCAACCTGAAGGGGAAGCTGTTCCTGATCCACGGGATGATGGACGACAACGTCCCCGCCTCGAACACCATGCTGGTCGCCGACGCCCTGATGAAGGCCGGCAAGGACTTCGACATGCTCATGCTGCCGAACGCCCGCCACGGCTTCGGCGCCGACGGCCCGTACGTCATGCGCCGCCGGTGGGACTATTTCGTCCGGCACTTGCAGGGCAATATTCCCCCGACGGAGTACCAGATCGGCCGCCCCCGCACGATACCCTGACCGGCGGCGCCCACCCGAGCCCCCTGCCCCATGAAGGTCACGCTGACCGTCAACGGCACCCCGCGCACGGTGGACGTGCCGGCGGACATGCCGCTGCTCTGGATCCTCCGCGACGTCCTCGACCTGCCCGGCACGAAGTTCGGGTGCGGCAAGGCGCTCTGCGGGGCGTGCACCGTGCATGTCAACGGCACCGCGACGCGCTCGTGCCAGGTGCCCGCCAGCGCTTGCCAGGGCCGCAAGGTCACGACGATCGAGGGGCTCTCGAAGGACGGCTCGCATCCGCTGCAGCGCGCCTGGCAGGAACTGGACGTGGCGCAGTGCGGCTACTGCCAGGCGGGCCAGATCATGCAGGCCGCCGACCTCCTCGCGCGCACCCCGAAGCCGAGCGACGACGACATCGACGCGGCGATGCACGGCAACCTCTGCCGCTGCGCCACGTACCTGCGCATCCGCGAGGGCATCAAGCGCGCCGCGCAGCTGCAGGCCGCGGGCGGGAGGAAGGCCGAATGACCGCGACCCGCCGGGACTTCCTCCGTGCCGGTGCCGCCGCCGGCGGCGGCCTCCTCATCGCCACGCTGGTGCCGTCCGGTGCCCTCGGGGCGCTCGACGACCTCGCCGTCGCCGGCACCTTCGAGCCCAACGCCTTCGTGCGCATCGGCGCCGACGGCGTCATCACGATCATCGCCAAGAACCCGGAAGTCGGGCAGGGCGTCAAGACGATGCTCCCGATGCTCGTCGCCGAGGAACTCGACGTGCCGCTGGCGATGGTGACGGTCGAGCAGGCGATGGCCGACGAGAAGCGCTACGGGCGCCAGGTGGCCGGTGGCTCGACGGCGACGCCGCTCAACTGGGAGCCGATGCGCAAGGCCGGTGCCGCCGGCCGCCACCTCCTGCTCGCCGCCGCGGCGGCCACGTGGAACGTGCCCGTGGCGGAGTGCTCGACCGACGGCACCGGAACGGTGCACCACAAGGCCAGCCGGCGGAAGCTCGGCTACGGCGCGCTGGCGGCGAGGGCCGCGACCCTGCCCCTTCCCGACGCCGCGGGCATCACGCTCAAGGACCCGAAGGACTTCCGCGTCATCGGCAAGCCGCATGCGCAGGTGGACGCGAGGAAGATCGCCACCGGCCAGCCCCTCTTCGGCATTGACGTGACGGTGCCGGGCATGAAGCACGCGGTCTTCGAGAAGGCCCCCGTCTTCGGAGCGAAGGTGGCGAGCGCCAACCTCGACGAGATCCGTGCCCTGCCGGGCGTGACGCACGCGTTCGTGATCCCCGGTACGGCGGATCTCACCGGCCTGCTGCCGGGCGTCGCGATCGTTGCCGACACGTGGTGGCACGCCCGCTCGGCCCGCAAGCGGCTGCGCGTGCAGTGGGCCGAGCACCCGACGGCGCAGCAGTCGTCGGCGGGATACCGCGCGACCGCGCAGGCCGCCTTCGCCGGCGCGCCGCAGCAGGTGCTCAAGCGCTCCGGGGACGTGACCGCGGCGTTCGCCGCCGCGCCGACGGTGGTGGAGGCGACGTACGAATATCCGTTCCTCGCCCACGCGTCGCTCGAGCCCATGAACTGCACGGCCCGGTGGGCGAACGGCCGGATGGAACTCTGGGCGCCGACGCAGAACCCGCAGCCGGGCCGGCTGCAGGTTGCCGAGACGCTGGGGATCGCGCCGGATGCGATCGACATCCATCTCGTGCGCGGGGGAGGCGGCTTCGGGCGCCGCCTCAACAACGACTACATGGTCGAGGCGGCGTGGATCGCGCGCGAGGCCGGTGTGCCGGTGAAGCTGCTCTGGACACGCGAGGACGACACGCAGCACGACTTCTATCGCCCCGCGGGGTACCACCAGCTCAAGGGTGCGGTGGACGCCGCCGGCCGGCTGGTCGCGTGGCAGGACCACTTCGTCACGTTCGGCGAGTCGCCGACGCGCACCGCGCGTGCGGCGGGGATCGGCGCGACCGAGTTCCCGTTCGGGTACGTCCCGCACTTCTCGTACGGCGTCTCGACGATGCCGCTCGGGGTGCCGACGGGGTTCCTGCGGGCCCCGACCAGCAACGCGATCGCCTTCGTGTTCCAGAGCTTCCTCGACGAGCTCGCCCATGCGGCGAAGCAGGATCCCGTGCAGTTCCGGCTGGCCCTGCTGGCCGAGCTCGACGCCAACGCCCCCGTGGCGCGGGGCGAGGCCTCGCCGATGAGCGCCGAGCGGATGCGGGGGGTACTGCAGCTTGTCGCGGAGAAGTCGGGCTGGGGGAAGCGCTCGCTCCCCCGCGGGACGGGGATGGGCGTCGGGATGCACTACTCGCATCGCGGCTACTTCGCCGAGGTGGTGCAGGCCACGGTGAGCCCCGCCGGCGACCTTCGCGTGGACAAGGTGTGGGTCGCAGGGGACGTGGGGAGCCAGATCATCAATCCCAGCGGCGCCCTGCAACAGGTGCAGGGCTCGGTCCTCGACGGCATCGGCGAGGCATTGCGACAGGAAATCACCATCGAGGGCGGTCGCGTGGTGCAGCAGAGCTTCGACGACTTCGAGCTGCTGCGGATCACCGAGGCGCCACCGGTGGAGGTCCATTTCCGGACGACGGACGTCCCGCCGACCGGCATGGGCGAGCCGGCCCTGCCGCCGGTGATCCCGGCGCTCGCGAACGCGATCTTCGCGGCGACCGGCCGCCGCGTGCGGTCGCTTCCGCTGTCCCGGCACGACCTGCGCTGGGGCTGATCCTCGGGGGCGCGGCCAGCCGGCCGCGCGTCCGCATCCGCACGTTCACCCGCACCGGACCCGCCATGACCGAGCGATCCTCCACGAACCTTCCCGCCCCGACCGGCTGCGCCGGGTGCGCCTACACGCGGCGTGACTTCGTCTCGCTGGGCGCGGGTGCCCTCGCGGGGCTGGCCCTCGTCGGCTGCAGCGACGAGACGTCAACCGGCTCGCCGAACGTCCCGCCGATGACGGACGTGCTGCCGGCCGGCGTCACCATCACGGGGAACACGGTGTCGGTGGACGTCGCCGTCGCCAACGCCCTCACCCAGTCGCCGGGGCTGCTGTTCATCATCGGGCGCACGGCCCGGCCGGTGCTGCTGGTGCGGAGCGCGGGCGCCACGCTGGCCGCGGCGACGTACCGCGGGTTCAACGCCGCGTGCCCCCACGCCGGCACGACGAACCAATGGGAGGACGCCGGAGCAGACGTGATCTGCCGGAATCACAACTCGCAGTTCAACCGGAGCACGGGGGCCGTCTCGGTCGGGCCGGCCACCGGCGGACTGCAGTCACTGCCGACGACCCGCACCGGGAACGTCGTGACGGTGGACGCCGCCTGAGGCGGCGGGGCCGCGGCCGCGAACCGTGTGTGGTTCGCGGCCCGGCCGGCTAGGGCGTGACCTTCCCCGCCCCGCCGTTGCGCAGGAAGTCCACGGCGAGGTTGCTCAGCGTCCGCACCCCGACCGGCAGGGCGCGGTCATCGGCCTGGAAGAACGGCGAGTGGTTGCTGGCGACCTTCTCCGGCGGCAGGTCCGGCGGCGTCACGCCGAGCCCGAGGAAGAAGCCCGGCGCCTTCTCCGCGAAGCGCGAGAAATCCTCGGCGGGCATCGAGAGGTCGTCCTCGCTCACGCCGGCGGTGCCGGCGACGCGCTTGAGGGTGGGGAGGAAGCGCGCGACGAGCGCCGGGTTGTTGACGGTCACCGGGTAGCCCCGGACCACCGTGAGCTCGGCGGTTGCGCCGCTGGCGGTGGCGATGCCTTCGGCGATGCGCTTCATGCGGGCGTGGATCTCGCTGCGGATCGTCTCGTCGAACGTGCGCACGGTGCCGATCATCCACACCGAGTCGGGGATGATGTTCTCGCGCACTCCCCCGTGGAACGCGCCGACGGTCAGCACGGCCGGCGACGTGGTGAGGTCGATCTGGCGCGAGATGATGGTCTGGTAGGCGCCGACGATCTGCGCCCCGATGACGATCGGGTCAACGGTCGTCGCCGGCATCGCGCCGTGCCCCTGGCGGCCGCGCACGATCAACTTCCAGTTGTCGGCGCTGGCCTGCTTGGGACCCGCCCGCCACGAGAGGGCGCCCAGCTTCCCGGGACCGACGTGGATGCCGAAGATGGCGTCCACGCCATCCATGACGCCGGCCTCGATCATCGGCAGCGCCCCCCCGCGCGGCGGCACCTCCTCGGCCGGCTGGAAGATGAACCTGACCGTGCCGGGAAGGCGGTCCTTCAGGCCGGCGAGTACCTCGGCCGTCCCCATGAGCATGGCGACGTGGGTGTCGTGGCCGCAGGCATGCATGACCCCGACATCCTGCCCGTTGTAGACGGTGCGCACGGTGCTCTTGAAGGGGATCTCCACCTGCTCGGTGACGGGGAGGGCGTCCATGTCGGCGCGGAGGGCGACGGTCGGTCCGGGGCGCCCGCCCCTGAGGATGCCGACGACACCGGGGATGCCGCCGACCCGCTCCTGCACCTCGAGGCCGAGCTTCCGGAGGTGGGCCGCGACGAGCGCGGCGGTGCGGACCTCCTGGTAGCCGAGCTCGGGGTGCTGGTGGATGTCGCGCCGCCAGGCGGTGACCTTGTCGGCGATGGCGGCGGTGCGGCGGTCGATCTCCGCGGCGAGGGCGGCATCGACCTGGATCGTCTGGGCGGCCGCGGGGGCGGCGACCACGGTGGCGACGAGGACGCGGAGGATGGACGTGAGTCGCATGTGGAGGCGGTGGTGGAATGGGCAAAGGTAGCCGCACCCGCTCCTCGCCGTCACGCAGGGGCCTCCGGCACCGCCGTCGCATGGCGCAAGGCCGCCGCGGACGCTAGCGTACGGCTGGCTGCCGCCGACCGGCGACGGCCGCATGCCGATGCCAAGGAGCGAGGTTGATCGAGGACGTTCGCGCGCTGCTGTCGGAGGCACTCGCGGCCACGCACGACCTCGGCCCCGAACTCGGGGGCGGGGGCATGTCCCGCACCTTCCTCGCGACGGAACGCGCGCTGTCCCGCCGGGTCGTCGTGAAGGTGCTGGCACCGGAGCTGCTGGCCGGCGTCAGCGTCGAACGGTTCAAGCGCGAAGTGATGCTCGCGGCGTCGCTGCAGCATCCCCACGTCGTGCCGGTGCTGGCGACGGGGGACGCGAACGGCCTTCCGTGGTTCACGATGCCGTACGTCGAGGGGCAGTCGCTGCGGCAACGGCTGGCGTCGGGCCCGATGGCCATCGGCGAGGCGGTGCAGGTGTTGCGCGACGTCGCGCGCGGGCTGGCGTTCGCCCACGCACGGGGCGTGGTGCACCGGGACATCAAGCCCGACAACGTCCTGCTCTCCGAGGGCTCGGCGACGGTGACCGACTTCGGGATCGCCAAGGCGATCACGGCGGCGCGGACGAACCCGGCGCTGGGCCTGACGGGGACGGGGATGTCGCTCGGCACGCCGACGTACATGAGCCCCGAGCAGGCCGCGGCGGACCCCGCGATGGACCACCGCGCGGACCTGTATTCGTTCGGCGCGATGGCCTACGAGATGCTGACCGGCACCCCGCCGTTCGCCGGGCTCTCGCCGTCGCGCATGCTGGCGGCGGCGCTGAGCGAACCGCCCGTCCCTGTCTCTGCGCGGCGGGCCGACGTGCCGCCCCCGCTGGCGGCGCTGGTGATGTCGTGCCTCGAGAAGCAGCCGGACGACCGCCCGGCGCAGGCGAGCGACCTCGTCCGGGTGCTCGACACGGTCATGAGCTCGGGCCCGTCCGCCGCGGCCCCGGCGATCCTGCAGGGGGGGCGCGTGCCGATGCAGCGAGCCCTGGGCTACTGGGCGCTGGCGTCCGCCGTCGTGCTGTTCGTCGTCTGGGCGGCGAGCGTGAGCGTCGGACTTCCCCCGTGGGCGATTCCCGGCACCGCGGTGCTGATGGCGCTGGGCGTCCCGGTGATCGTCTTCACCTGGTTCGTGCAGCGGACGGCCTACCGTCAGTTCACGCAGACGCCGCAACTGACGCCGGGCGGGGGCGCGGCGCCGCAGGGGACGCTGCACACGATCGCGGTCAAGGCGAGCCCCTTCGTCTCGTGGCGTCGCACACTGCTCGGGGGCGTGGCGGCGGTGACGCTCTTCCTCGTGGGGATCGGCGGGTTCATGGCGGCCCGGGCCTACGGCATCGGGCCGGCGGGGTCGCTGATCGGCAAGGGCGAGCTCGAGCGGAACGCCAAGCTGATCCTCGCGGACTTCCGCTCGCCGGCGTCGGACACCTCGCTGGGGGTGACGCTGACGGAGGCGCTGCGGGCCGACCTTGCGCAGTCCCGGCAGCTGCGGGTCCTCTCGCGGGCGAACGTGCGCGACGTCCTGCGGCTCATGCAGCGCCCGGTGGACGCCGGCGTGGACCTCGCGCTCGCGCGCGAGGTGGCCACGCGCGAGGGGATCAAGGCGATCGTCGAAGGCGAGATCGTGCAGCTCGGCGACGGGTACGTGGTGGCCGCGCGGCTGGTGACGACCCAGACGGGGGAGGAGCTGGGGGCCTTCCGCGAGACGGCGGCCAACGCCACCGACCTGCTGCCGGCCGTCGAGCGGCTGTCGCGGGCGCTCCGCGAGCGCATCGGCGAGTCGTTCAAGGACATCCGCGCCGCCGCGCCGCTCGAGCGTGTCACGACGTCGAACGTCGAGGCGCTCAAGATGTACGTCGCCGGGATGCGGGCCGTCGAGGAGCGGCGCGACCTGACGGCGGCGGTCAACTACTTCACCGAAGCGACGCGCCTCGATTCCGGCTTTGCCTCCGCGTACCGCAAGTGGGCGGTATCACTGGGCAACGAGGGCGGTTCGCAGAGCGAGATCTCGCGCCTGCTCGTGAAGGCGTACGAGCGGCGGGACCGGTTGAGCGAGCCGGAGCGGCTGCTGACCGAGGCCTCCTACTTCACGTCGGGTCCGCGCGAGGACCTGCGCAAGGCCACGCTCTCCCTCGAGGCCCTGTTCAGCCGGGACAGCACCTTCTTTCCCGCCGCCAACAACCTGGCCGTGCTGTACATGCGGCAGGGGCAGTGGAAGGAGGCGGCCCCCCTGCTCCGGCGCGCGATCGGCCTGGAATCGGGAATCGTCACCGGTTGGCTGAACCTCATCCGCGTCGAGATGGAGCTCGGGAACTTCGCCGTCGCGGACTCGCTGGCGACCGCCTCCGAGAGCCGGCTCGGGCCCCAGAACGGCCAGCCCCTCACGCAGCATGCCTGGGTCCGCTTCGCCTCCGGCGAGTACGCCGCCGCCGACTCGCTGGTGCGCGAGGGGCTCCGGCGCTTCGCAAACCGCCCGCAGGACATCCAGCGGCTGGCCAGCTTCGGACTCGCGTTCGCCGAGACGCGTGGGCGGCTGCGCGAGGCGCGCCAGATGCGGGCGCTCGCGGACAGCGCGCGCCGGGTGCAGCAGTTGCCGGTGAACGCGCTGACGAGTGCCCTGCAGGAGGCCGAGCGCGTCGGCCTCCTGCGCGGGGATCTGGCGGCAGGGCGCGCGATGGCACTCGCCGCCCTGAAGGCCTTTCCCCCGGAGTCGAGTCCCGAGAGCGACCGGACGTACGGGGCCTGGGGCGCGGTGCTCTACTCGCTTGGCCTCAAGGAGCAGGGGCGGACGATGCTGCGGGCCCTGCAGGCCCGCCATGCGCAGTCGAACCGCGGCAACGACGGCGCCGGCAGCATGCTGCTCGAGGGCAAGGACCTGCTCGCGAACGGCGCGCCGGCGGACGCGGCGCGCCTGCTCCGCAGCGCCGTCGTGCAGCACCCGCAAGGCGGCGTGGCCGCGTACGGGCCGGATCTCGCCGAGGCGTACCGCAAGGCCGGACAGCCCGACTCCGCCATGGCAGTGCTCGAAGCGTTCGTCGCCGATCGTGGCTTGTTCGCGGTCTTCACCTCCGGCCCGGTGTACCGGCCCAAGGCGCACATCGACCTCGGTGAGCTGTACGAGCAGAAGGGACAGCCAGCGAAGGCGCTCGCCCAGTACGAACAGTTCGAGGCGCTCTACCGCAACGCCGACCCCGAGTTGCAGCCGCTCGTCCGAGACATCCGCGCCCGCATCGAGCGGTTGCGCGCCGCCGCGCCCAAGGGATAGCCCCCGCACGCGCCGTGCGCCGAGCCGAAGACGACATGCCCACGCCCGACCCCAACCGTCCGCCGCACGACGACGAGATCGACGTCCACGGACTGTCCCACGTCGGCAAGGCCCGCAAGGAAAACCAGGACCACTTCGTGCTCGCGACGATCCACCAGCGCGTGCACCTCCTGGCGACGAACCTCGAGGATGCCGATCGGATCCCGCTCGGCGACGAACAGCTCGCCTTCCTCGCGATGGTCGCCGACGGCGTGGGCGGGGGGCACGGCGGCGCCGAAGCGAGCGCCACGGCGCTGGCCGCCGCGACCCAGTACGTGAACGCCTCCGTGGCCTGCCTGCGCGGCCGGCACGCCGAGGAGGCCGAATTCACCGACGCCCTGCAGCAGGCGGCCCACAAGGCGCACGAGGCGGTCCTCGCGCGGCGCGACGGCCGCGCGGGCTCGATGGCCACGACCCTGACGCTGTACCTGGCCGTATGGCCCTATACCTACGTGCTGCAGGTGGGGGACTCGCGCTACTACCTGCTGCATGGCGGCGACCTGCGGCAGGTCACCCGCGACCAGACGATCGCCGAGGACCTGTTCGAGCGCGGCGTGCTGTCCCGCACTCAGGCGCACCGTTCGCCGTACGCCCATGTGCTGTCGAGCGCGATCGGCAGCGACAGCGCGATGCCGGTCGTGACCCGCGTCCACTCGGCGTGGGGTGACGTGCACCTGATCTGCAGCGACGGGCTCACCAAGCACGTCTCGGACGCGCGCATCGCCGAGGTGCTGCGGGGGATGACAAGCGCGAAACAGGCCTGCGAGCAGTTGCTCGAGGATGCCCTCGCGGGGGGCGGGTCCGACAACGTCACCATCATCGTCGGGCGGGCCGTGGCCCGGTCCTGACGTCGCCGGCCGTCGCCGGCCGTCGCCGACGGGCCGCGCTACCGCGCTACCGCGCTACCGCGCTTCGCCCGGCCGGTAGCGGCGGACGGACGCGCGCTCGACGTCGTCCCGGTAGTACGCAACCGGCTTGAAGCGCCCCGCCGCGTAGGCCTCGGCCTGATTCACGAAGTACGGCGAGGCGGGATCGCCGCTCACGCCGCCGGCGAGGACGCTTCTGGCGCGGACCCGGGGCCCGAACTCCACCGCCGCCACGAAACTGTTGCCGTAGTCGCCGTAGATGCGCTTCACGTCGGCGCGCGCGCGCATGCCGAACGACGCGAGCGACCCCCACGTGGCGCTGGCGAACGGCACCGGCAGACTCGGCTTGGCGTCGTCGTAGGGCTGCACGAGGTCTCCGGTCAACCGCTGGAAGCGGTTGATCTCGCCCCACGGGGTGCGCCAGGTGCCGAAGTCGCGCTCGAGCGTCCGGACGGCCGTCGCGAGCGCCTCGACGCGCTCGCCCGGCGTGGTCCCGGTCGCCATGACGTCGTAGATGTCGCGGCCGGCGGCGCGGGCGCGGGGCATGGTGCGCGCCATGAGCTCCTGCCCCCAGTAGATCGCCACGCTCGTCGGCACCGACGCGACGCCGAAGCGGCGGTCCCACCCGCGAAGGGCCGCGACCGGCTCGGCCAGCGCGAGTCGCAGCGTGTCGGCGGGGGGCAGCTGGTCCCACGCCGCGAGCAACGGCGGCAGGAGTCCTTCGAACGCCGTCAGCTCCGGGTCGTACGCGGCGGCGATCAGGCCGTCGAGCGTGAAGTCGCGTCGGCCCTGCAGGACCTTCACGGCGTGGATCCCGCGCGGGTTCTCGGGGTCGGTCCACATGTAGGCCGGGAAGCGCCCGGGCGCGGGACTGTCCGGACCCGCGGCGGAGAACGGCCAGTTGTTGGTGTTCTGGATCCAACCGCCCGGCGGATTGTGCACGCGGATCAGGTCGTTGATGTCGTGCAGCCCCTGCCAGTCCACGCGCGGGTCGGTGCCGTCCACGACGCCGCGGTAGTCGATCGCCGGATTCCGCCTCGGGACGAAGTTCCCGTAGAACAGGGCGATGTTGCCGTCCGCGTCGGCATAGACGGTGTTGTTCGACGAGTTCGTGCGGAGGCGCATCGCCCGCACGAACTGGTCCCACGTCCGCGCCTTGGTCCGGGTGAACGACTGCGTGAGCGCCGCCACGGGGGCCTGCATGAGCCGCACGCTGATCCACGCGGTGTCGCCCCCCGCCTCCGCCCGCCGCACGATGGGTCCACGGTGGGTGTACCAGGCCGTGACGGTGCGCGTCTCGACGCCGCCGCCAACCTTGACCCTGAGCGTGATCGGCCGGGCCGTGAGCGGCCGTTCCACGCCGCCGACGACGTGGAAGCGTCGCCCGCCGCGGGTCACGATGCGCTCGCGGTATTCGTCCACGACGTCGCCCCCCCCGGAGGTGTGCATCCAGCCCAGGCGGTCGTTGAAGCCCTGATAGACGAAGAACTGCCCCCACGTGACGGCGCCGTAGGCGTCGAGCCCTTCGCGGCTGGCGACGTGGATCTCCGGGCGGAAATAGAACGAGGTGTGCGGGTTGATCAGCAGCAGGGCGTGGCCGTTCACCGTGTTCCGCGGCGCGATCGCGAACCCGTTCGACCCGGCGGGCTCCAGGGGCATCCCCGGCGGGTCGTCCGCTGCGTCGGTGTCGTCGGACGCCCCTGCGGCTGGCCGCGGGCGGTAGAGGTCGCCCAGCCCGCGCAGACCGACCGACTCGATGTCGCCCCCGATGCTGCCCTCGGTGAAGCTGAGTGCCATCCACGGCTCGAATCGGGTCAGGAGGCGTGGCCGGACCCCCGGATGGGTGTGCAGGTAGTAGTTGAGCCCGTCGGCCCACGCGCGCATGAGCGCCTGCAACCACGGGGGGCTCGTGGCGAAGTGCGCCCGGAGTCCCGCCTCGTCCACGAAGAGCCGCTGTCGCAGGTCGCGCAGCAGTTCGGCCTCGCCCTCGACCTCGGCCAGCCGGCCGAGCGAGACGAGATAGTTGCGCTCGATGCGCGGGAAGTCGTCCTCCGCCTGGGCGTAGATCATGCCGAAGACGGCGTCGGCGTCGGAGCGGCCGAAGACGTGCGCGACGCCGAAGGAGTCGCGGTGGATCGTGACGCGCGCCGCCCGCGCCTTCGCCCGGGCGAGGTCGGGGGCGGGCATGGACTGGCCGTGCAGCGCGGTCGCGACGAGGAGGGCGAGCCAAGGGCGGGTCATGCCGTGGAAGGTAACCGGCCCGCCGCGGGCCCCCCCTTCCCCCTCGCGCGCGACGCGCCCCGGGCGCACGTTACCGGGGTCCGCACCCCGGTGATGCCCGTGCCCCGACCGACCTCCGCGCTGACCACGACCTACGACGCCATCGTCGTCGGCTCCGGCATCTCCGGCGGCTGGGCCGCCAAGGAGCTCACCGAGGCCGGACTCCGCGTCCTCATGCTCGAACGCGGCAGGAACGTCGAGCACGTGAAGGACTACGTGAACGCCACCAAGGGGACGTGGGAGTACCCCCATCGCGGTGGCCGCACGCAGCAGATGATCGCCGATTATCCGGTGCTGCAGCGCGACTACCCGCTGAACGAGAAGAACCTCGACTGGTGGGTGAAGGATGCCGAGCATCCCTACACCGAGGTGCGGCGGTTCGACTGGTATCGCGGCTACCACGTGGGGGGCCGTTCGCTGACGTGGGGCCGGCAGAGCTACCGGCTCTCGGACCTCGATTTCGAGGCGAACGACAAGGACGGGATCGGCGTGGACTGGCCGATCCGCTACGCCGACCTCGCCCCGTGGTACGACAAGGTCGAGCGCTTCGCCGGCATCAGCGGGTCGCGGGAAGGGCTCGCCCAGCTGCCCGACGGGCAGTTCCAGCCCGCGATGCCGCTGAACTGCGCCGAGTCGCACGTCGCCGAGCGGCTGGCGTCGCGCTTCGGCGGCGAGCGCCGGGTGATCCCGGGGCGGACGGCCAACCTCACGAGGCCGTTGCCGGGACGCGGTGCCTGCCAGTCGCGCAACGCCTGCTGGCTCGGGTGCCCGTTCGGCGCCTACTTCAGCACGCAGTCGTCCACGCTGCCGGCGGCGATGGCCACCGGCCGGCTGACGCTCAAGCCATGGAGCATCGTCACCGAGGTGCTCTACGACGCCGACCGCAAGCGGGCCACCGGCGTCCGCGTGCTCGACGCGCTGACGCGCCAGACGACCGACTATACCGCGCGCGTCGTCTTCCTGTGCGCCTCGGCGCTCAACTCGACGTGGCTGCTCATGCGGTCGGCGACCGACGTCTGGCCTGGCGGCCTCGGGTCGAGCAGCGAGGCGTTGGGCCGCAACCTGATGGATCACCACTTCCGCTGCGGCGCGCGCGGGACGCTCGAGGGCTTCGACGACAAGACGGTGTACGGACGCCGTCCGACGGGGACCTACGTCCCGCGCTTCCGCAACTTGCCGGGCGGCGAGAAGCGGCCGTACCTGCGCGGCTTCGGCTATCAGGGGGGCGCAGGGCGAAGCAACTGGGCGCGGGGCATCGCCGAGCTCGGCGTGGGAGCGGCCTTCAAGGACCTCATGACCACGCCCGGCGGCTGGGGGGCGGGCTGGATGGGCTTCGGCGAGATGCTCCCCGATCCGTCCAACCGCGTCTCGCTCGACGACGCGAAGCGCGACGCGTGGGGGCTGCCGGTCCTCAAGATCGACTGCGGCATCGGCGAGAACGAGCGGCTCATGCGCCAGGACATGATGAACGACATGGCCGAGATGCTCAATGCTGCCGGCCTCAAGCATGTGCAGACGTACGACCTCGGCTACGCCCCCGGGATGGGGATCCACGAGATGGGCACCGCCCGCATGGGTCGCGACCGCCGGACGTCGGTGCTCAACGCACACAACCAGGTGTGGGACGCCCCGAACGTCTTCGTGACCGACGGGGCGTGCATGACCTCGGCGGGATGCCAGAACCCGTCGCTCACCTACATGGCGCTCACGGCGCGGGCCGCGGACCACGCGGTGCGCGAGCTCAAGCGCCGCAACCTCTGAAGGGGCGCCGATGACCGACCGGATCTCCCGCCGCGAGGCGGTGCAGCTGGTGTCCGCGATGCTGGGCGGCGTCACGCTCGTGGGCGGCGAGGCGCTGTGGCGCGCGCCGGCACGGGCGATGCCGGCCCTGCGCCAGCCCGGTGGCTGGACGCCCGCGCAGGTCGCCCTGCTCGACGAAGCGGCGGAGACGATCCTGCCGCGGACGGCGACGCCCGGGGCGAAGGACGCGCACTGCGGGACGTTCATCGCGCTCATGGTCACCGACACCTACGAGGCGGGCCACCAGCGGATCTTCCGTCGCGGGCTGGTGGAACTCGACGCGGCGGCGCGTGCGGCGCACGGGAGCCGCTTCGTCGAGCTCACGCCGCCGCAGCGACTCGCGCTGGTCGAGCGATTCGACCGCGAGGCCTTCCAGTTCATGCGCGGGCGGCCGGCCGATGAACCGCCGCACTGGTTCCGCATGCTCAAGGAGCTCACGCTGCTCGGCTTCTTCACGTCGGAGGTCGGGATGACGCAGGCACTGCGGTACGTGGAGTCAGCGGGGCGTTTCGACCCGTGCGTGCCGTACGCGCCCGGCGACCGGGACTGGGCGGCGCACGCCTGACGCGCACGCCTGACGCGCACGCCTGACGCGCACGCCTGACGCGCACGCTTGACGCGCCATCCCCGGGACTCAGGGCGCGTCCACCTTGAACAGCACCCAGTGCCGCGGCGTCTCCCGCGGACGGGCCCCGACCTCGGCGATGCGCACCCGCTCGGCCGTCAGCCCGTAGCGGTTGATCAACGCGTCACGCAGCACGCGCGCGCGATCGGTGGCCAACTGCTCGAGGTCGCCCGTCCCAAGGGGCACCGCCGCGAGCGTTCGGGCCAGCACCTCGGGGAACGGCGGCGGTGGGGGCGGAGGCCCCGTGCGCACCACCGGCGCGGCGTCGGCGGGCGGCGGCGGGGGGCGCTCGGGATCGCGCGCGCGAATCCACCGCTCCCACGCCGCGGGTTCGATCGCGACACTGTCGGGGGTGACCGGGGCTGCACCGCGCTCCCGTAGCTCGGCCCACCGCCGCGCGCGGAACTCGCGCTCGAGGATCGCGCGCCGGAGGGCAGCCGGGTCGGCCGAATCGTCGGCCCACGGCTCGACGACCAACTGGAGGTCGGGACGCTCGGCGAGCGACGAACCAAGCGTGCGCAAGCGGGTCTCCTCGGCGGGCGAGAGATCGACCGACCCTGCGGCGAACTCGGCGTGATCGAGCGGCGTCGCCTCGACCCCCCGGCCGGGCACCAGCGAGGCGAGCAGACGGAACGGCGACTCGACCAGCGCCACCGCCACGTTCTTCACCGCGCGTCCGACCACGCGCCACGCCGAGAAGGCGGGGTCGTCGAGGTTGCCGCGGACCGGCACGTCGAAGATGATGCGGTCGCGACGGTCGCGAAGGACGGCGAAGACGAGTCGCAGGGGAATCGCCGTCGCGTCGGGGCTCTCGACCTTCTCCCCGAAGCGGAAGCCGTCGAGGGTCAGGATGTTCCGTGCGTCGAGCTCGCGCTTGGCGATCCGCACCTGCATCTCCAACGCTCCTTGGCCCCGGCGGATCGCGTAGCCGCCGTACCGTCGGCTGTACGGGTCGAAGGCGAGCAGGTCGAGGCCGCGCAGGCGCACTGTCACGTTCGACGAGTCGGCGGCATCGCCCAACGGGGCGAGCCGGCCGGTGATCTCGAGCGGCGCGACGTTCTCGACCCGCGCGCGAATGTCGAACGTGGCGTGCGCGAGATCGTCCGACGACAGTTCGCCGAAGGTACCGTCGAGCCGGCCGGCGGTGACGCGCACCGCTGGCCGCGCCGTGCGGTCGGTGAAGCGGATGCGACCATTGCGTACCGCGAGCGCCCCGACGACGATGCGCAGGGGAGACGCCCCGGTGTCGGGCGGCGCGGTGTCGGGCGGCGCGGTGTCGGGCGGCGCGGTGTCGGGCGGCGCGGTGTCTGACGGCGCGGCGTCTGACGGCGCGGTGTCTGACGGCGCGGCGACGGGCGGCACCGTCGCGCCCCCCACGGCGCTGTCTGCGCTCCCGGCCGCGGCGGTGACCTTCGATGCAGGGGCGGGGCTGCGCCGCCGCAGCCGGTCCACGGAGAACGTGCCGTCGGCGGCGACCGAGAGTTCGAGCGCCGCCCGGTCGAGCGAGACTTGCCCGATGGTCAGCGCCTCGCCGCTCGGGTCGAGCCGCATGCGCGAGAAGCGCAGCTCGGTGAACCGCAGGAACTCCGCCCCGCCATCGGACTCGACGGCGGCGAAATCGTCCACGTGGAAGTCGCCGTCGAAGCCGAACGTCGGCGGGCCGTTCGCCGGCCGCGAGAAGCGGGCGGTCCCCTCGACCCCCAAGCGACCGCGCGTGACGGCGACGTCGAAATAGGGGGCGATGTACGGATCGAGCGGACGCAGGTCCACGTCGGCGAGTGTCACCGAGACCTCGCCGGATCCGGCAGCGCGGTCGAGGCGCCCGGACCAGCGCGCGGAGCCGCCGCTGTCCTCGAGGGCGAGCGCCCCGTCGAGCCGCAGGGGAACGGCGGGGTCGTCGCCGGCACCGAGGACGGTCAGGGAGACGCCCCGGAGCGCGAGCGCCACCGGGCGAACGGGGCGCTCGTCCCGCACGGCGAATCCCCACCGCGCGAGCCGGACGGTGTCCACGCTCCAGCGCCATGGCGCGCTCGACTCGGCGGGCGCGGCCTTCGCCCGCGCGCTCGCCCGCGCGCTCGCCCGCGCGCTCGCCCGCGCGCTCGGGCTCACGGCGACGGGACGCATCGCGGCCGGCGCCGCCGCCGGCGGCGCCGCCGGCCCCCTCGCGCGGGCGGCACCACGGCCCGGGGTCGCGAGGCGCGCGAGGTTCCAGACGCCGTCGCGGCCGCGCCGCGCGGAGAGGCGGCCGTCGTCGGTGGCGACGAGGGCGACGCGCGCCCGACGGGTCTCGGCGTCGGCGGTGACCCCGCGGAGGTCGAAGCGTCCGACGGCGAAGGCCACCGGGGCATCGGCGGCGTCGCCCTCGGCGACCTCGAGGTCGGCGATGGACAGCGCGCCGTCGTCGAGGCGCAGGGTGCGAAGCCCCGGCCGCAGGTCAACGACGTAGCGCCCCGCCACGGAGAGCCGACCCCGGCGGATGCGCGCCCGCACGAGCCCCCCCCAGTAGGGCTCGTAGGTGGGCATCGCGAAGTCCGCGAGACGCACTTCGCCCTCGGACCGGAACGGCGACACCTGCAACGTGCCGGACCACGAGAACGACTCGTCGCGACCGATGGTCCCGGAGAGGCCATAGCGGTTGCGGGCATCGGGGCGAGACGAGAACTCGTCGAGCGAGAGCGCGAGCGGACCGATCGCGCTCGAGAACACCGGTGCCTTCGTCGAGTCGTCGAACGCGAAACGGGTGTCGGTGACGCGCAGGCGGCCGATGCGCACCTCGGGGAGCGGTCCGGACGAAGGGCGCGCGAGGATGGGATCGAGGATGTCCGCGACGGCGAGCGCGCCGTCGCGGCGCACGGCCAGCCGGCCGCGCAGGCCGTCGAGGACCACGGCGTCGAGCACGATCGCGTCGCTCGCGAACGATGCGAGCGCCACGTTCACCTCGAGGTGCCGCCACGCCGCGAGCGTGTCGCCGTCGAGGTCGCGCACCCAGACGGAGTCGGCGATGACCGACGCGGTGTACGGATTGAAGCGCAGGCGGCCGATGGCCACCTGCCGCTCGAGGGCGGCCGAGGCGGCGGCCTCGAGCCGCTTGAGGGCGTACGGGGGGGCGAGCACGGCGGCGAGCCCGAGCACGGCGAGCAGCGCCGCCACGCCCCCCACCGCCAGCCCGAACCGGCGCCACGACCACGTCGGCAGCCAGCGCACGGACGGTCAGGGACGCAGGTGACGCGCGAGGAACGCCCAGATCTCGCGCCGCGACTCGCGCGCGAGCCGGGTGTCGATGCGGTTGAACTCGTGCCCGCCGGGTGCCGCCTCGTAGATGCGGTGCTCGAACGTCTTCCCGGCCGCCTTGAGCGCCGCGACGAGCGCCTGCACCTCCATGACGTTGACGTCCTCGTCATTGGTGTTGCCGTGCACGAGCAGCGGGATGCGCAGCTTGTCCACGTGCGTCACCGGTGAGCGGCGGCGGTATTCGTCGGGGTGGTCCACCGCGCTCTTCCCGATGAACTCGGTGAACGTGGCCTGGTAGCCGGGTCCCTTGTAGCCCATGCGCATGACGAGGTCGCTCACCGGGACGCCGGCATAGGCGGCCTTGTAGGCATCCGGGTGCAGGAAAGCCTGGAAGAGGGCGTGGTAGCCCCCGTGGCTCCAGCCCAGCACGCCGACGCGCGACGCGTCCACGTTGGGCAGCATCTCGACCGCCCAGTCGCGCGCTGCCTTCACGTCGTCGATCTCCGCGCCGCCGTAGTCGATGGCGTTGTACAGCTCGGCCCCGTAGCCGGTGCTGCCGCGGTACTCCGGGGCGACGACGACGTACCCCTGCTCGAGCAATTCGCGCAGGATGTGGGCGTGGAACTTGTCGAACGAGCCGTGCACGTAGCCGTGGACCAGCACGAGCAGCGGCGCCTTGCGGCTCCCGAGGGCCCTGGGGACGAACGAGTACACGGGGAACTTGAGCGGGACGGTGGCGCCCTGCCCCGTGGGGTTGGTGGTGCGGGCCGGCTTGGGGCTGGTGATCCACCACTTGTCCATCACCGCGAGGTCCTCGGTGCGCGCGCGCCACTCGAGGTCGTCGATCTTCTTCTCGAGCGTCTCGAACCAGCGGTCGGTGCGGGCGTCGCGGGCGGGAACCTCCCGCAGCGATCCGGGGGCGCCGCCCGGCGCCGGCTGGGCAACCGCCGGCCGCGCCACGATGGCGACCAGGATGCCCAGCCCCACCGCATGCCGAAGGCCGCACGCGGCGGCCGCCGCCGCGCGCCTCACGAGGGACGAGGCCATCAGTACCCCAGCTGCTCGAGGAAGTACGGCAGCATGCGCCGCCACCACGGCCAGTCGTGGTTGACGTCCGTGCCCCAGACGTCGAGCCAGTGCGGGATCCCTTTCTCGGTGAGGAGTTGGGCGAACTTGCGCGAGGCCTCGGGCACCTCGAACGCCCCCTGTCCCGTCGCGAGCACGATCTTCGTGCGGGTGCGCAGGAGGTCGAGGGAGGGACCCTCGAGGTTGCGCACGAACCACATGGGGTTGTTGAAGTAGCAGTTTTCGTCGGAGTAGCCCTTGAAGTACGACCGTGCGAGGTCGTAGAAGCCGGCCATGCCGATCAGCCCGCCGAAGAGGTCGGGACGGCGGAAGCACTGGTTGGCGGCGTGGAAGCACCCGAACGAGGCACCGGTGGTGATGGGGCGCATGTCGCCGCGTCCGCTGGCATGGCGGATGAACGGCACCACTTCGTCCTCGACGTACGACGAGTACAGCGCCTGCCGGCGCGCCTGCTCGCGCACGGGAACGTCGCGATCCATCCACGCGTGGCTGTTGATCGAGTCGATCGAGTAGAGCTGGATGCGCCCCGCCATGATCAGCGGCTCGACGGCCTTCACGAGGAAGAAGCGCTCGTTCTCGAGGAAGTCGGCGGCGGCGGTGGGGTACAGCAGGATCGCCTGGCCGGCCGTCCCGTAGCGGACGATGGGCATCTCGAGGCCGAGGGCGGGACTGCGCCAGCGGTCGATGGTCTTCGGAAGGGCCGGGTCGATGAATTGCATGGGGAGAACCTGCAAGCGGCGCTGGGCGATGCCAAGGGGGAACCCCTTTCGTCGGCGCGTCCGCCAGCGGAAGTTGACGGTCATGCGTTGCGCTGGCATGCGTCGTTCGATCTCTGGCCCCGCGGGGCCATGGCTTCTCGCGCTCGTCTTCGCGATGGCACACCCCGCCTCGGCGCAGACGCCCACGCGGGGTGCGACCGCCCGCGACAGCGTGCCGCGCCGGATCGAGGGCGTGGTCGTGAAGACCCGCCAAGCCCCGACGATCGTCGGCGGCTCGGGGACCGTGGACATTTCCCCGGATTCGCTCCGGACGGCGCCTGGCGTCACGCTCGACCAGGCGCTGCGGACGGTGCCGTTCGTGACCGCGCGCGCCAACTCGCGCGGCGAGACCGAGCTGTCGGTGCGCGCCTCCGACTCGCGGCAGCCGGCGATCATGCTCGAAGGGGCTCCGCTCTCGGCGGGATGGGACGGCCGCGCCGACCCGGGGCTCGTGCCCCTGACCGGTGCAGCGGGCCTGCGCGTGACGCGCGCGGCCCCGTCCCTGCTGCTCGGGCCCAACGTGACGTCCGGCGTGGTGGAGGTGTCGCTGCTCGACGACGCGACCGAGCCGCGGGCGCTGCTGGCCGCCGGCGGCGACGCCACCGGCGGCGTGACGTCGCGGGCCGTCGGGACGGGCCGGCACGTCACCGAGGCGGGCCGCCTCGTGTACAGCGGTGGGCTGGGGTTCCGCCAGCGAAGCTACCTGGTGACCCCGGGGGCGTTCCGCGACCCTGCGCGTCTGGCCGGGGGCGAGCGCACCAACTCCGACGTGCGGCAGATGGACGCGTTCGGGGCGCTGCGCTGGTCGAACGCGTCGGGGGCGTACGCGAGCGCGGCCGTCACGACGATGCGCGGTAATCGCGGGGTGATCCCCGAGGCCCATCTGGCCGCCCCGCGATTCTGGCGCCAGCCCGAGGCCGATCGCGCCGTGACCGTGGTGACCGCGGGAACCGGCGCGCTCGGGACGCCGGTCGGCTACGGCTCCCTGCAGATGCGCGCCTCGCTCAACCAGGGCCACGCGTTCATCCAGCAGTTCGGCAACGCCACCTACGGCACCGTGACGGGCAGCGAGCGGGGCCGCGACCACACCGCGGCGCTCCGGCTGATCGGCGAGCATTCGTGGGGGAGCCGCGGCGACGTGGGACTCGGCGTGTCGGTGCAGCAGGTGGATTACCGCGAGTCGCTGAACGCAGCGGCGGAGCAGGTTTACCGGCAGCGCCTGTGGAGCGTCGGACTCGAGACCGACTACGAGCTCACCGACGGCCTGCAGGTCGCGGCCTCGGCCGCACTGGACGGCTTCTCCACCCCCAAGACCGGCGACAAGCCGGCGATCGGCGACCGGCAGGCGTGGGCGGTACGCGCCGGGGCCACGCAGGCGCTCGGTGGCGGCCTGACCTTCAACGCCGCCGCCATCAACCGCTCCCGCTTCCCGTCGCTGCGCGAACTGTACTCCGGGGCGCTCGGTCGTTTCCTGCCGAATCCGGACCTGCGCCCGGAGCGACTTCTCGGCGTCGAGACGGGGATCTCGCTCGCCCGCGGTGCGTGGCGCTGGCAGGCAATCGCGTTCCACCAGCGCCTCGACGACGTGATCCTGCGGGTGAACCTGCCGGCCCCGAGCCGACTGCAGCAGCGCGTCAACCGCGACGGCCAGCGCACCAACGGGCTCGAACTCCTCGGGGCCTACGCGACGGCGCGACACACCCTCCTCGCCGACCTCACGCTCCAGGATGCGCGCCTGCTCGACCCGACGCAGCCCGGCGGGCATCGGCAGATCGAGTACCAGCCCAAGGTCCGCGGGTCGTTCACCGCCGTCGCCCCGCTCGTGGCCGGGTGGCGCGGGACGGCGGCCGCCAACCTCTTCGGTTCGCAGTTCTGCCTCACCCCCGTCGCGAACGCCTACGAGCGGCTGCCGACGACGGGACGCGCCGACATCATGGTGGACCGCACCGTCATGGCCCGCGCGGGTGCGGCACTGCTGCGGTCGCTCCGCGTGCTCGTGGCGGTGGACAACATCACCGACGCGCTCAACTGGGACCAGTGCGGATTGCCGCAGCCGGGCCGGGTCCTGCGCGTCGGGGTCGAGCTGCACTGACCGCGGGGGCGACACCCGCGCAAGGGGTGTCGCCTCCGCGTCACGGCCTCACGGGGTCACGGCCTCACGGGGTCACGGCCTCACGGCCAACGGCCTCACGGGGTCACGGCCTCACGGCCAACGGCCTCACGGGGTCACCGCCCCGCACCCCTCGGCCCTGGCACAGGCCGGATCCACCGGTGCCAACTGCAGGCGCGCCAACTCGGCGTTGACCTTCGGCAGGTCGTCGCGCCAGACACGCTCGAGCGCCTCGGTGTAGCCGCGCAGCTCGGTGCGAAGGAGGCCGAAGATCTCCTGCATCCCCGCGACCGGGCGTCCGTCACCGCGCTCGGCCATCGAGAGCAGCGTCGCCAACCGGTTGTTGACCTTGATCGGGAAGTTGAGCGGGTCCTGGTTGCTCTGGTTGCGCACCTGATAGACCTGCTCCTCGATGCCGGACGTCTTCGTGCGCACCGCACCGGCAGCCGCCGACAGCGCCGGGTCGGCCGACCTCGTGGTGCGGTCGGCCAGTTGCGCCTTCACGTTGCGGATGGCGATCACGGCCCGGTTGGCCGCCTCGACCTGGTCGCGCACCTGCACACCGAAGGCGAACTGCGCCTTGAGGTCGGCATCGGTCACGCCGGGCACCCACGGATGCCGCACGATCGCGAAGCGCCCGCTCGTGGCCGTCGTACCATCCACTGTGAGGCGCGCGACGTATCGGCCGGGCGGGAGCGCGGGGCCGGCGCTGCGCGCGCCCCAGAGGATCATCCCCTGGAACCCGATCGCCGGCTGGCCGCGCAGGTCCCAGCTCACCCGGTGCAGGCCCGGCGTCGCCGGCAGGGAATCGAACGTGCGCACGACGACGCCGGCCGAGTCGAGCACGGCAAGCGCGACGCGCGTGGCCTTCGTCGGCAGCCACCACCCGATGTGCACCGGCGGTCCCGACCGCACTCCCGTCGGCGGGGTGAAGACGTGCGGCCCGCCGGCGCGGATCGCCGGGGTCAGCTGCCGGAGCGGCGCGATGTTGTCGAGCACCCAGAAGCCGCGCCCGTGGGTGCCGATGACGAGCTCGTTGCCTTCCACGACGAGGTCGGCGACCGGAACGCTCGGGAGGTTCAGGTTGAGCGACTGCCAGGTGGCTCCGTCGTCGTAGCTCACGTCCACCCCCTGCTGGGTGGCGGCGTAGAGCAGCCCCGGACGCGTCGGGTCCTCGCGCACGGCGTGCACGTAGGCGTCCGGGCGCAGGCCGGTGGTGATCTTCGTCCAGGTCCGGCCGAAGTCCTTCGTCCGGAAGACGTACGGCGCGAAGTCGCCGAGCAGCGGACGCCGCACGCTGACGTACGCAGCACCGTCGGCGAAGGCCGAGGCATCGATCTGGCTGACGCGACCGAAGTCGGGCATGCCCGGCGGCGTGACGTTCGCCCAGGTCTTCCCGCCGTCTCGCGTGACGTGGACGAGGCCGTCGTCCGATCCCGTCCAGATGACGTTCACGTTCCGCTTGCCGGGCCCGACGGCGAAGATCGTCGCATAGACCTCGGGGCCGTTCATGTCGCCGGTGATGGGGCCGCCGCTCTTCTCCTGTGTCTCCGGCGCGTGGCGCGTCAGGTCGCCCGAGATCGCCGTCCACGTCTGGCCGCCGTCGGCGGTCCTCCAGAGCCGCTGCGACGACACGAAGAGCACGCGCGGGTCGGCGGGGGAGAAGACGATCGGGAAGGTCCACTGCCACCGCTCGCGGATCTCCCGCGACGGCTCGCCCGAGTAGAACCACGGGTACGGGTTGACCTCGCGCGAGAGGCCGGTGCGGCGGTCGAACTTGTCGAGGTAGGCGCCGTTGTTCGTGCCGCTGTAGAAGAGATCCGGATTGCGCGGATCGGGGGCGATGTAGCCCGGCTCGCCGCCGCCGGCCACGTACGAGACGGCCATCCCCCCGCTCGTCGGGTCGGCCCCCGCCGGCCGGCCAAGGCCTCCGCCCCGGCGGCCGCCGACGCCGAGGCCGAAGGCGGCGGCGTTCCAGTTGAAGGGGGTGCACAGCGTCGTGTTGTCCTGCTGCGAGCCGCAGACGTGGTACGGCACGTGCTTCGTGGTCACCACGTGGTAGAACTGCTCCGTGGGGAAGTCCTGCTCGGACCACTTCGCACCGGTGGATACCGTGACCGCCCCGCCGCCGTCGTTGCCGACGACGAGGTGGGCCGCGTTGTCCGGATCGATCCACAGGTCGTGGAAGTCGCCGTGCGTGCCGTCGCCGATGCTGGCGAGCGTCCTGCCGCCGTCGGTCGAGCGGAAGAACGAGGTGTTCTGCAGGTACACGACGTCGGCGTTCCCCGGGTCGGCGAAGACATGCGTGTAGTAGAAGGCGCGCTGGCGGATGGACCGGCTCTGGTTGATCATCGTCCAGGTCGCGCCCCCGTCGTCGCTGCGGAGCAGTCCGCCGTCCGCGTGCTCGACGAGCGCATAGACGCGCTGGCCGGCGGCCCCGGTGACGGCCACGCCGATGCGGCCGACGACGCCCGCGGGCATGCCGGGGGCGCGGGTGATCTCGCGCCAGGTCTCGCCGCCGTCGGTGCTCTTGAAGAGCCCGGACCCGGGACCGCCGGACGACATCTGCCACTCCTTGCGGTAGGCCTCCCACAGGGCGGCGTAGAGGACGTCGGGGTTCGTCGGATCCACGACGAGGTCGATCGCGGCGGTCCGCTCGTCGCGGAAGAGCACCTTGCGCCAGGTGCGGCCGCCGTCGGTGGTCTTGAAGACGCCGCGCTCGGCGCTGGGCTCGCTGTACTTGCCGAACGCCGCGACCCACGCGACGTCGGGGTTCCTGGGGTGGATGCGGATCTTCGCGATGCCGTGCGACTCGCGGAAGCCGACGTGCGTCCACGTCTTCCCGCCGTCGGTGGAGCGGTAGACGCCGTCGCCCGGCATGATGTTGCCGCGGATGCACGTCTCGCCCATGCCGATGTACACGAGGTCGGGGTTCGACTCGCTCACCGCCACGGCACCGACCGAGGCGCTGTTGACCTGCCCGTCGGTGACCGGTGCCCAGCGCTCGCCGCCGTCGGTGGTCTTCCAGAGTCCGCCGCCGACCGCGCCGAAGTACGCCTCGGCGGGGCGGCCGCGTACGCCGGAGACCGCGATCGACCGGCCGCCGCGATCGGGGCCGATGTTCCGCCAGCGATACGCGGCGCGGATCATCGAGTCGAGCGGCACGCCGGGGAGGGTCGCCGGGGCCGCCGCAGCGGCGGCACGTCGGACCGAGGGAGCCTGCGCCGGGACGAGGGTGGCCGGAGCGAGCGCAAGACCGCACGCGGCGAGGAGGACACGACGGAACATCGGCATCGGTGCGAGAGCGTGGGCGATCGGCCGGGCCGCCTCTGTCGCGGGGCGGCGGGCATCCGCAGTTTGTGGACGGGACGCCCGCGGCGGAAGGTCGCGCGCGGCCCCGATGCCGCCCGGCTTCCACCCGAGTCATCCATGCCCGGACCGTCCATGCCCGCCTCCCCCCGTGCCGTGCGCCACCTCGCCCTCGCGGCGTGCGTCGGCCTCCCCGTCCTCGCGCAGGCGCAGGACTTCGACAAGCTCATCGACGCGCGTCTCCCTGCGGTCATGCCCAAGGTCGTCGCGTGGCGGCGCGACATCCACGAGCACCCGGAGCTCTCGTTCGAGGAGGTGCGCACGGCGGCGCTCGTGGCCGCGCACCTCAAGTCGCTCGGCCTCGAGGTGACGACGGGCGTCGGCCGCACGGGCGTGGTGGGCGTGCTGCGCGGGGGCAAGCCCGGACCGGTGGTCGCGCTGCGTGCCGACATGGACGCCCTGCCCGTGACCGAGCAGGTGGACCTCCCGTTCCGCAGCCGGGCCAAGGCGCGGTGGCAGGGCCAGGATGTCGGCGTGATGCACGCCTGCGGGCACGACAACCACGTGGCGATCCTGATGGGCGCCGCCGAGGTGCTCGCCGGACTGCGCGCGCAGGTGCCGGGGACGGTGAAGTTCATCTTCCAGCCGGCGGAGGAGGGGCTCGGCGGGGCGAAGGCCATGGTGACCGATGGCGCGCTCGCCGCGCCGACGCCGAGCGCGATCTTCGGCCTGCACGTGTGGCCCAACCGGGTCGGCACCATCGCCGTGAAGCCCGGGCCGTTCATGGCCGCGGCGGGCAACTTCCACATCGTCGTGAAGGGGCGGCAGACGCACGGTTCGTCGCCGTGGAAGGGGGTGGACCCGATCGTCGTCGCGTCGCAGATCGTGCTCGGCCTGCAGACGATCGCGAGCCGTCAGGTGGACGTGACGTACCAGCCGAGCGTGATCACCATCGGCGCGATCAACGGCGGCAACCGCAGCAACATCATCCCGGACTCGGTGGTGATGCAGGGGACGCTGCGGACGTTCGACGACGGCATGCGGGCCGACATCGCCGCGCGCATCCGCCGCACGGCGGAGGACATCGCGCGCGCCGGGGGGGCGACGGCGATCGTGACGGTGGACGAGGGAGGCCTGGTGACGGCCAACGACACGTCCCTGACCGAGCGAATGCTGCCGACGCTCCGTCGGGCGGCGCCGGCGGGCGTCGGGGCGATCCCGCCGGTGACGGGCTCGGAGGACTTCCCGGTGTTCACGCGCGACCTGCCGGGCATCTTCTTCTTCCTCGGCGTCACGCCGAAGGACCGCGACCCGCTGACGGCACCGGCCAATCACTCGCCGCTCTTCTTCGCGGACGAGGGGGCGCTCGAGACGGGGGTGCGGGCGATGTCGGCGCTCGCGCTGGACTATCTGCGGAATCCCCTGCCCCCGCGCAAGCCGGGCACGGCGGGTGGCTGACGGGCGCGGCGCCCCCGACGCCGCGTCGCGCCAGCAGGCGAGCTGGGAGCCCAACGCCGCGGCGTGGACCGCCGCGGTGCGCGCCGGCGCGATCGCGAGTCGGCGGCGCGGGACGGACGCGGCGATCGTCGCCGCGTGCGCGGCCGCGCCGGGGCTGCGGGTGCTCGACGTCGGGTGCGGCGAGGGGTGGCTGTCGCGTGCCCTCGCCGAGGCGGGGGCCAGCGTGCTGGGCGTGGACGCCAGCCGGCCGCTGATTGACGCGGCTGCGGCCGCCGGCGGGGCGCGCTTCGCCGTGGCCTCCTACGCGACGCTCGTCGCCGACCCGTCGGTGGCGGCGGGCCCCTTCGACCTCGTCGTCTGCAACTTCGCCCTGCTGGACGAGGATCTCGTGCCGCTGCTCGCGTCGCTCGCGCGGCGCTTGGCGCCGGCGGGCCGTTTGGTGATCCAGACGGTGCACCCGGTCGTCGCCGCCGGCGAGGCGGGCTACGTCGGGGGCTGGCGCGAAGAGACGTTCGCGGGCTTCGGCGAGGGATTCGCGGCACCGATGCCGTGGTACTTCCGGCGCCTGTCGGGGTGGTTCGCGGCGATCGGCGCGGCCGGCCTCGCGGTGTCGTCGCTGGAGGAACCGCAGGCGGCGGACGGCTCGGTGCTGTCGCTGCTGCTGACGTGCCGGGGTGCCGGCGACGCGTCGGGCTGACGCCCCTGCAGGGGGGCCGGCGGCGGGTGGGCGTCGCCCGGGGGAACCGCTCGCGGGAACGCCCGCCACGCGAGCGTGGTTCACCGTTGTCCGGGTCGGGGGTCGGCGCAATGCCATCCCCTGGTCCGCGTTGTGACACGGACCGGACCGCACTACCGTTTTGCGACCGTCGTGCCTCGTTCGGCCCCGTCCGGGTCCCCGACGACACGACCAACCTGGAGAATCCCGATGCTCCTGCGAGGTCTGCGACGCGGACTCGCCCTCCTGGCCATCCTCGTGGTGCCGGGGGCGCTGACCGCCCAGACGGCCACCGGCACCGTGCGCGGCAAGGTGACGGATGCCGCCACCGCGACCGGGCTGGCCGAAGCCCAGGTGCTCATCGTCGGCACGCGCCTTGGCGCGGTGACGACGGGCACCGGCGAGTACGTGCTGACCGGCGTCCCCACGGGGCCGCGCACGGTGACCATCCGCCGGATCGGCTACGCGCCGGTGACACGGACGATCACGGTGGCCGCCGACCAGGCGGTGATCGTCAACGCCGCGCTGCGGCAGAGCGGCATCAACCTGAGCGAGGTCGTCGTGACGGGCACCGCCACGCCGACGGAGAAGCGCCGCGTGGGTACGAGCGTGGCGTCGGTGGACTCGTCGCTGTTGACGAAGGCGCAGGCGGTGACGCTCGACCAGGCGCTGCAGGGCAAGATCGCCGGCGCGCAGATCACGCAGAACTCGGGCGGCCCGGGCGGCGGCGGCATCTCGGTGCGGCTCCGCGGGACGAACTCGTTCATCTCGGGCTCCGATCCGCTGTACATCGTGGACGGCGTGATCGTGGACAACGGGTCGAACCAGCTGACCGACCTCGGCATCCGGTCGAACCCGCAGAACCGCCTGGCCGACATCAACCCGGCCGACATCGAGCGGGTCGAGATCATCCGCGGCGCCGCCGCGGCGGCCCTGTACGGCTCGCGCGCGAACAACGGCGTCGTGCAGATCTTCACGCGGCGCGGCACGGCGGGCAAGGCGCGCTTCGCCCTCACGACGCGCTACGGCACCAACGAGCTGCGCGAGCAGCAGCCGTTCAACTACTACCCGTTCGACATCAACGGCCGCCCGATCGCGCGGTTCAACTACCAGAACGACATCTTCCATCGCGCCCAGACGACGGAGCAGAACCTCACCGTCGAGGGGGGCACGGACCAGACCAAGTACTTCCTGAGCGCGAACGTGCTGGCGGACGAGGGGATCATCCGCTCGACGTCGTCGCTCCGGCAGGGGGCGCGGCTCAACCTGTCGCAGCAGCTGGCCCCGACGTTGCTGGCGAACGTCACGGCGAACTACATCACGACGCGCAACCAGCTGCAGGCCTTCGGCGAGCAGAACGACTACGGCATCATGGGGTCGCTGTTCTTCGCGCCGACGAGCGTGGACTTCCGTCCCGCCAACGGGATCTACCCACTCCCGCCGACGCTCGGCACGAACCCGCTCCTCGCGATCGACCGCATCCGCAACCCGCAGACGATCAACCGGTTCATCGGCTCGGCGAAGCTGACGTGGACGCCGCGGCCGAACCTGC
Source organism: Gemmatimonadota bacterium (assembly GCA_021298835.1). Taxonomy (GTDB): domain Bacteria; phylum Gemmatimonadota; class Gemmatimonadetes; order Gemmatimonadales; family Gemmatimonadaceae; genus JAJTHG01. Next base: position 9,923 of record JAJTHG010000026.1, on the reverse strand, counting down.
TGTTCGACTACACGATCGGGCTCGACGGCCAGTCCTTCGAACAGCGGCAGTTCGTCCCGCGGGGCGCGGTGCTCGGTACGGCACCGCTCGCGACGGGGCGTTCGCAGTCGATCTTCCAGGACACGCGGGTCGTCAACCAGGACGGCGTCGCGAGCTGGACGACGCGCCCGACGTCGAAGATCGAGCTGCGCACCACGGGCGGCTTCAACTACACGCAGCAGAACATCAACACCACCAACGCGGTCGCCAACGGCCTCGCCCCGGTGGGTGAGCTGGTGGGCGCGGGCTCGGTGTTCGCGGCCGGCCAGACGAACGTCGAGCTGCGCACGCTCGGCTTCTACGGGCAGCAGGAGTTCGCCTGGGACGACCGGCTGTTCCTCTCGGCGGCGGTGCGCTACGACGCCTCGAGCACCTTCGCCCCCGACGAGCGCTGGCAGGCGTTCCCCAAGCTGTCCGCCTCGTACGTCGTGCTGGAGAACCGCTCGGGGCTCCTCAACAGCCTGCGCGTGCGGTCGGCGCTCGGATACGCCGGCAGCCAGCCGAGCATCGTGAACGCCTACTCGCAGTTCGTCGCCTTCGGCCAGCTGCCGTTCGCCGGCCGGCCGGGCTTCGTGAACGACATCACGTTCGGCAATCCGCGGCTCCGCAACGAGCGGGCGCGCGAGTTCGAGGTCGGTGCCGACGTCGGGTTCCTCAACGGCCGCATCGGCCTCGAGGCCCAGTACTACGACCGCCTCGTGAGCGACCTGCTCTTCTTCCGGCCGCTCGCGACGTCCACCGGCTTCTCGCGCCAGTTCGCGCCGATCGGCACGATGTCGAACACGGGCATCGAGCTCCTCGTCCGCACGACGAACGTGGACCGGAAGAACCTCAAGTGGGAGAGCACGATCACCTACACCCGCAACCGCAACCTCGTCGAGAGCCTGAGCATCCTCGACTTCCAGTCGGCGGGCGGCTACCCGAACCGCATCCGCGCGGGCCAGCCGGCGGGCGTCTTCTACGGCTCGTACGCGGCGCGCAACTGCGTCACCGGCGCGCTGCTGGTGGACTCGCTCGGCCGCTACCGCCGCAGCAACCAGACCGCCGACATGGGCGCCACCCTCGCGGCGCGCCAGGCGCTCTCGGGCGGCACCTGCAACGACTCCAACAACGCCGTCATCGGCGACCCGAACCCCGACTGGATGGGCTCGATCCTCAACGAGTTCACCATCGCCCGGAAGCTCCGCCTGCGCCTGCTCTTCGACGGCGTCTTCGGCAACGACATCATGAATCTCTCGACGCGCGCCCAGAACGCCGGCATCGCCAGCAACTCCCGCGAGTTCGAGCGCGAGCTGCTGCCCTTCGGCGACCCGCGCAAGCTCCCCGCGGGCTTCAACGCCCGCACGCAGGGCATCTTCCAGTACTGGGTCGAGGACGGCTCGTTCGTGAAGCTGCGCGAGATCTCCGCCAGCTACACCTTCGATCAGCCGGTCGTCCGCAAGGTCTTCAAGGACGGCATCGACGTGACGGTCTCGGGCCGCAACGTGTGGGTCTGGACCAACTACTCGGGCTTCGACCCCGAGATCAACCTCTTCGGCACCAACGCCGGCGGTGTGGGCTCGGCCCAGACCACGGCGGCCGACCGCGGCTTCGACTTCGGCGGGTATCCGATCCCGCGCACGTGGTCGATCTCCGCGCGGTTCACCTACTGACCACGGAGCCGCTTCCGATGCGCATCATCCGGCATGGCGCGGTGGCCCTGGCCGCCGCCTGTACGACCCTCGCGGGCTGCAACCTCGACCTGCAGAACCCCAACTCGCCGACCGCCGAACAGGTCACGACGAGCCCCGATGGCGTGATCGCCCTCGCCACCGGGCTGCAGGGGCGGTACGCCGCCGCCTACGGCAACTTCGGCTACACCGCCGGCCTCGTCACCGACGAGTTCGCCGCGGTCTCGGCCGCCCTCATCTCGATCAGCGACGCCGAACAGGGGGCCGTCGCCCCCGGCACCGGCATCGCCGACGCCGTCTTCAACTCGATCTACCGCGTCGTGCGCACCGCCGACGACCTGCTCGCGGGGGCGGACGCCCTCTCGGCGCAGTTCGACGCCGGCACCCGCAGCGGGCTCCGGGTCCTGGCTTGGACGCTCAAGGCGGACGCGCTGGGCATGGCCCTGCAGTCGTACCAGCAGGCGCCCATCACCACGTTCGGCCTCACCGAGCCGACCTACGTGAACCGCACCGCGGCGCTGGCCTACATCCGGGCGATCCTCGACTCGGCCAACACCGAGCTGACGGCCACGCCGCCCAGCGCGTTCTTCAACGCGAACATCCTGACCCCGGGTGTCTCGCTGCCGAACATGCTGCAGATGTTCCGCGCCCGGTACGCCCGCATGGCGAACGACAACGCCGGCGCGCTCGCCGCGGCGAACCTCGTGGCCCGCACGGGCACCGCGGCCTTCTCGCAGTTCCAGTTCCCCGCCCCGACGGTCAATCCGTACGCGGCGGTGACGGGCGGCGCGAACGGCATCGGCCCGCGCGACAGCTGGCGGCTCGCGCTGCCGGCCAGCGACGGGCGCGGCGCGTACTTCGTCACCGTGGCGGCGGCCACCGGTCGCATCGGGACGGCGCTCGACACGTGGGCGCGCTACGGCAACCCCAACGCGCCCCTCCCCGTGTACTTCCCTGACGAGGCGCTGCTCGTGAAGGCCGAAGCCCTCGCCAACCAGAACGCGATCGTCGAGGCACAGGCCGTGCTCGACAGTGTGCGCACCGACTGCACCGGCGGACGCGGACTCGACGATCCCAAGGCCTGCCTGACGGCCCTCCCGGCGAGCCAGACCCAGACGCAGCTGCTCGCCGAGATCTACCTGCAGCGCCGGTTCGAACTGTACGGCACCGGGCTCCGGTGGGAGGACGTGCGCCGCCGCGGGCTGATCCGCGGGCCGCAGGCCGCCCCGGCCACGCCGCAGGACGGGCAGCGCTGCTGGCTCCCCTACTCCATCGGCGACCGCAACGCCAACCGCAACGTCCCGACCGACCCCGCCGAACCCACGGCAAGCTTGCTCGTGCCGGCGTCGTGCCCCACGCCGTGAGGACACCGCCGATGACCAACCCTTCGACCATCCGGAGCCGCCTCGTGGCGCACCGTCTTCGTGCGGGCCTCGCCGCCGCCGTCCTCTCGCTCGCCGCGCAGGCGTGCGGGACGACGGAGGCCCCGGGCCCGCTCCAGCCCACGCAGCCGTTCGGTCGCGTGCGCTTCGTCAACCTGATCGTGGACAACGCCCGCAACCCCGTCAACCCGACCCTCGAGGGACTCCCCTTCGGCGCCGGCGTCGCCTACGGCGTTGCCGTGCCGGCGTCGCTCGCGGCGCCGAACACCGGGACCTACGCGCCGATCTACGCCGGCAACCGCACACTCGTGCTGCGCCGCACGGCGGACACGGCGGTGACGCTCGCGAGCATTCCCTTCGCGGTCACGGCCGACCAGGATCGCACCATCTACGCCACCGGCGGCACCGGCGGCGGGGCGGTGACCAACTTCATCACTACCGACGACAATCAGGCCCCCGCCGCGGGTCAGGTGCGCGTCCGCGTGGTGCACCTGAGCCCGACCGCCGGCAGCGTGGACATCTTCGTCACCACGACCACGGCCGACCTCGCGACCGCGACGCCGACCCTCGCGGCCGTGGGTCCATCGACGGCCTCGGCCTACCTCAGCGTGGCGCCGGGCACGTATCGCGTGCGCGTGGTGCCGGCGGGCACCGCGCCGGCCGCGCGCGCCGGCGCGGTGGCGCTCGACGTCAACAACCTCGCGCTGCCGGCCAACGGCGCGAGGACGATCGTCGCCGCCGACGGCACCACCGGCGTCGGCGCACCGGTCCGGGGGTTCGTCCTCACCGATCGCTGACGGTCGGCGACCCGTGCGGTGTGGCGGAGCCGGTTCGCCGGCCCGCCACCGCCGCCACGACGGCGGGCACCAGCGGCGCGAGCACCACCAGCGCCGCCGGGCCCGCCGTCGGCCATTCGGCCGTCGCGAGCCGCGGCCAGTTGAAGATGAACAGGTCGGCCGTCAGGTGGCTCAGCACGACCGTCAGGGCGTCGAAGCGGAAGAACGCCCAGCCCCATGTCGCCCCGACCAGCGTGAGCACCAACGGGCGTGACCAGAACGGCCCCGCCGAGGGCAGGAAGTCCAGCGCCGTGTGCGAGAGTCCGTACACCACGGCCGGCAGCCAGATCGCGACCCATCGCCGCCCCGTCATCCGGTCGAGCCACGTGCCGATGAAGAAGCGGTAGCCGAGTTCCTCGGCGAGAGCCACCGACGCGAAGAACAACAGCGCCGTCAGCGACGGCGACCACGCGTCGAGCACCTTCTCGAAGAACCCGCGGGGCTGCAGCAGCGGCGCGCCGCCGGTGAGCGCGCCGATCGCCCACGTAGCGCCGGCCATGACCCCGCCGCAGCAGAGCCCGACCAGCCACCCTCGCCACGCCGCTGCCCCCACGGTGGGATCGGCGAGGTGCCCGCGCAGGGCCCGCCAGAGCGAATGCCCGCGGTCGGCACCCGTGCGACGGTCCTCGGCGTCGCCCGCAGCGATGACGGTGAACAGGACGAGCGCGAGCCACGCATTCGTGAGCCCGATCCCCTGCAGCGCCGTCAGCGGCGCCGTGGCCAATGGCCACAGCGGCTCCCACCAGCGCATCAGGAACGCCGGCTCGAGGAAGAAGGTCGCCACGACGCCCCCGAAGACGAACGCCGCCACGGCACCGGGAGCCCCGATGCGCGCCGAGCCGTCGCGCAGGGCGCGCAGCAGGAGGACGAACGCAGCCACAATGGCCGCCGCCACCAGCAGGTAGCCGATGGCAGCGAGCGTGACGGTCGGTGCGGCCGCGGCCAGCCGCGCGCGGGCCGCGGCGTCGGGAACGACGAGGTTCCGCAGCACGCCGGACACCCGGTCACCGGCCACGGTGACCGTCGCGCGCTCCTTGAGCTCAGGGCGCTCGGACCATCGCCGCTCGAACGTGAACGTGCGGTCCACCCGGTTCGGGCGCTCCCGCACCGACGTGCCGATCATCCCCCACGGCGGGGCGTCGGTCGCCAGCTCGACGCGCCGCAGCGCGTCGCGCGCCCGTCCCGCCGCCCCGGCGGAGTCGGTCGCGCCCGCCGGCGCATCGTCCTGCAGCGTGCGCGTCCAGCGGGCGACGCGTCCGTCGGGGGAGACGGCGGCGGCGACGACGTCCGGATCGCCGCGTCGCTTGAACGTCACGACGGCCCCCGCCATCCAGGTGCGCCCGGCGAGCCGCCGCGTCGCCGAGCGGCCGAGCAGCGAGTCGGCATGGTCGAGCGCCGGCACGTCCACGACGACCTCGCCCGCCGCGCGGTGCGCCTGCAGGTCGAGTCCCTCGCGTGCCAGGAAGGCCCGCGCGACCGGGACCTGCGACGACGGATCGAGGCCGCGCCCCAGTGGCACGAGCGGCCACAGCTCCGGCAGTCGCCACGCGAAGAGCAGCGCCGACGCGAGCGCGAGCGGGAGGAGCCAGCGCGGGGCCGTGGGCATGCCCCGCAAGGTGTCCATCGGCCTCGCGTCGGGGAAGTGGGCGCGGTGCGGTGCTCAGGGCCGCCCTCGCGCCCATGCGCGCGCTCCCCGCATAGATTCCGCGCGTGACCAGCGCCGTCCTGTGGCACGACCTGCCCGCCGAGCCCCGTCCCTCGCTCGACGACGACTGCACCGCCGACGTGTGCGTGATCGGGTTGGGTGGCTCGGGGCTCGCCGCCGCGCGCGAAGCCCGCGCCCTCGGTGCCCGCGTGGTCGCGCTCGAGGCGACCGCCGTCGCCGGCGGGGCGGCGGGACGAAACGGCGGCCTGCTCCTCGGCGGACTCGCCGAGTTCCACCACGACGCCTGCGAGCGCTGGGGGGCCGACGCCGCCACGGCGCTCTACCGCCACACCCTCGACGAGCTCGGCCGCATGCGCGCGGACGCCCCCGACGCCACGTGGTGGCGCGGCTCGCTGCGCATCGCCGACGACGACGCCGAGGTGGACGACTGCGCCCGCCAGCAGGCACGGATGGCGCTCGACGGCCTGCGGGTCGAGTGGTACGAGGGCCCGGAGGGGCGGGGCCTGCTCTTCCCCGAGGATGGCGCGTGCCACCCGGTGCGTCGCGCGCGGTTGCTGGCTCAGCGCGCCGCGCAGGAGGGCGTGGTGCTGTACGAGCGCACGCCGGTCACCGCGATCGCGGACGGCGAGGTGCACACCGACGGCGGCGCGGTGGTGTACGCTCCGCTCGTGCTGGTCTGCACCGACGGCGGGCTCGGGGACCTCGTCCCCGAGGTGGCGCGACGCGCGCGGCCGGTGCGCCTGCAGATGCTGGCGACCGCGGCCGCCGCCGACGTGGCGCTCGTGCGTCCGGTCTATGCGCGCTACGGCTACGACTACTGGCAGCAGTTGCCCGACGGGCGCGTGGTCCTCGGGGGCGGGCGCGACCAGTTCCGCGGGGCCGAGTTCACCCGCGACGACACGCCCTCGGCGGAGGTGCAGGCGTTTCTCGAGTCGCGGCTGCGCGCGGCCGTCGGCACGTCCGCGACGATCACGCACCGGTGGGCCGCGACGGTGAGCTTCACCGACGACGCCCTGCCGATCGTCGAGCCCGTGCGGGAGGGCGTGTGGGCCGTCGGTGCCTACAACGGCACCGGCAACGTCGTGGGCGCCCTGTGCGCGCGCGGGGCCGCGCGCCGCGCGCTCGGCCACGCCGACGAGTGGCTCGACCTGCTCGACGCGCTCCGCCAGCCCGCCTTCCGACCCTGACCACCCGCCGATGCTCCGCCTCCCCGCTGTCACCCTGCTCGCCCTGCTCGCCGCCGCCTGCGGCAAGGACACTCCAGCCCCGCCCGCCGTGCCCATCGAGAAGACGACCTTCGCCGCCAGCACCGGCGTGCAGCTCGCCCAGATGACCAAGAAGCCCTCGGGGCTCTACGTACGCGACCTCATCGTCGGCGCGGGCGAGGTGGCGACCCCGAACCGGCGCGTGGAAGTGCACTACGTCGGTGAGCTGGCGGACGGGCGGGAATTCGACAAGAACGAGGCGGGCGACACGCCGCTCGACTTCGTGCTGGGCACCGGGCAGGTGATCGTCGGCTGGGACGAAGGGGTCGCGGGGATGCGCGTGGGCGGCAAGCGCCAGCTCGTCATCCCCCCGGAGCTGGCCTACGGCGCCGAGGGGATCGGCCCGATCCCGCCGAACGCGGTGCTGGTGTTCACCGTCGAGCTCGTGGCGGTCCGGTAGCAGCGGATCCGTGCGGGGCTGGCCCTACCGGGCCGGCACCAGGTACCACGCCTCCTGTCGCGGGCGGAAGAAGACCCACCCTTGATCGGTCAGGTGCGCGTCGTCCTCCATCATCACGAACACCTTCTGCCCACCCCACTCGGCAACCGGAGTGGCGGTATTGAGCTCGATCGAGATGTAGCTGCCGGGCCGGAGCGGCTTGGGCAGCTCGTTGGCGTCGCGCCGCGCCGAGCGGAAGTCGATGGACGCGCCGAGGCCGTGTCCGTGCACGCCGATCGGGTGCGAGTAGATCATCGCCTCGATTCCCCGCGCCTTCATGTCGGCCATCGTCGCCTCGTACACCTCGCCGGCCGGCCGGCCCGGGCGCGAGTGCGTCTTCATGAGCGCGTCCTGCAGCGTGTTGGTGTTGCGCATCGCGGCCTTGAGCCCCTCGGGCACGTCGCGTTCGCCCGGCTTGAGCACGTAGGCCATCTTCTGCCAGTCGGTGTCGAAGCCCATCACGCTGATGCCGACGTCGAGGTGGACCACGTCCCCGTGGCGGATCACGGTGCTCTCCGGCGCAATCGCGAGGAAGCCCCGCGACGTCGGGTTGGGCACGCCCGCCCGCTGCACGCGCAGGTCCTGCTGGAACCAGGTGCGCACCCCGACGGCCCAGAAGGCGTCGTAGAGCCAGTTGCGCACGTCGCCGACGGTGGTGCGGCCGGGCGTGATCACCTCGCCGGAGAGCGCCCGCTTCGCGAGCATCTCGGTGAGCGCCACCGCGGCGGTGTAGTAGGGCATCTCGTCCGGCAGTCGCGTGTCGCAGTACTCCTCGATGAGCCCAGCCGCGCTGGTGAAGCGGGCCGCGGCCTCGGGGCCCATCGCCTCGGCGAGGAACTGCCACGTGTCGTGCGTGAGCGAGCGCTGCACGCCGCGCCGCCCGCCGATGGACAGCCCGATCGTCCGCGGCTGGTGCTGCTGGTAGAGCGCGCGGAACTGCTGGGCCGCCGGCACCGGCTCGTCGGGGCTCTCGAAGAAGCGCTTGAGGTAGTCCTCGCTGTAGCCGGTGACGGCGACGCGGCGGAGCCGGTCGCCCGCGTCGATGAAGACGAAGAAGTCGCGGTTCCCCGTGTACGGCCGCGGCGGGGCGACGAGCGACGTGAGCGGATCGTCGTGGAACTCCTCGTTGACGACGACCCACATCGCGATGCCATGGCGCCGCATCATCGGCAGCAGCTGCTCGTGCCGCGTCACGAGCCACCGCTCGCGGATGCGGATCTGCTCGCTCCAGCTCGGAAGGCCCGGGGTCGGGTTGCGGAGCGGCCCGGCGGCCGGCGCGCCCTGCGCGGCGGCGGACGCGGGGGGCACGGCGGTGAGCAGCGCGGCGAGCAGCGCGGCGAGCAGCGCGGCGGGCAGCGCGGTGCCGAGCAGGCCGGCCGCGGCCGCGCTGCGGACGATCGCGGGGGCGGGGCTCACCGGGCCCCCCAGAACCGCGGGCGGCTCGCCCCTGGCGGGTTCGCGGCCTGCGGGTCGAGGAACCTCGCGTAGGTCCAGTCGGCCTCGGCGGTGTTGAGCCGCGCCGCATCCGGTTGCGCGTTGAGCGTCGCCCCGAGCGACGCGAGGGAGCCGATGTGCCCCGCGAGTCGCATCGCGAGAATGGACCGCCGGTACGCCTCTTCGAAGTCCGCCCCGCGCACCTGCGCCTGCAGCGGCGAGTACCACGGCTCGGCTCCCGCCAGGAGCAGCGCGTTGCGGGCCTGCGCCTCGTCCTGGAAGGTGAGCGTGATGCGGTACGGGCCCGGCCACGACGGCAGCTTCATCTGCGCGAGCTGCTGCACCCCCTCGCGCACCGCGACCTCGATGCGCCGGCTCGCCTCGGCCCGCGGCAGCAGCGTCGCCTTGCCGCGGTCCGCGGCGACCTTCACGGTAGCGTACTTCGCCCACGGCATCGTGCGCCGCATCTCCTGCTCGAGCTGGTCGTCGCCGGCCACGGCGACGACCGGGATGCCGAGTCGCGCCGCCCCGAGTGCCAGAAGCATGGACTCGTTGAACGGCACGCCGTTCACCTGGTAGCCGACGTCCTCGAACGCGTAGGTGTGGCTGAGAAAACCCTTCCGGTTGCCGGCCCCGGCGTGCATCCCCACGGCGACGATCGCGTCCACCGAGTGGTCGTAGGAATCCATGTAGATGTCGAACGACGCCTCGCGGTAGCCGATGCGTGCCGGCGCCACCAGCTCGGCCTCGAGCACGTCGGGCTCGCGCCCGTTCCCCGATCCGTGGCCGTCAACGACGACGATGTCGGTCACGCCGGCCGCCTTGAGTCCGGCGATGGCGGCGTTCACGTCGGCGGTTACCTGCCGCCGCCCCTCGGCGTAGCGCTCGGGATGGTCCACCGTGGTCATGCGGTAGTCGTCGATGCCCGCAGCCCCTTCCATGTCCGCGAGGATCATGACGCGTAGGGACCGGCCCGTTCCGGTGCCGGTCGGGGCCTGAGCCGCCGCCGGCCGGGGGCGGCCACCGAGCAGGGTGGCCACCGCGGCGGCCACGAGGACTGGAACGAAACGGCAGCGCGGAGTGATCATTCCGCAAATGTTCACTCCCTGCCGCCCCGCCGCTATGCGCCCCGCCATGCGCCCCGCCATGCGCCCCGCCATGCGCCCCGCCATGCGTCGCGCCGCCCCGGTCG
>JAJTHG010000062.1 GCA_021298835.1 Gemmatimonadota bacterium | reverse complement strand
GGGAATAGATCGCACCCGGCGACCGCGCCAACGCCGTAGCGATGTCGCTCAGCCGCTCACCCTGCTTCCAACGCGTCCACAAGTCCGCCCGCTCCGCCGCGGACCTCCGCGGCCGACGCGCCCGATACGTCATCAGCTCTCCAAGTGAAGACCTCCTACAGACGATCTGTTGCGTTCACCGTTTGAGACCACCCTTTGATTCGTTCATGCTGCCCCCAGCTTGCGGCTTCATGTGCGGCGAGGCTGGTATTCACGCGAACTTCGATGCCTTTTGGAGTGCGGTAGAGATGTCATGAATGCACGCCCTCAAACGTCGTTTCGCGGCGTGCCGTTCGCCTCGATTGTCATCGCATTGCTCATACGCGACCTGCCGTTCATCGGTCGCGACGCCGCGGCTGAGAGCCAGCCGCTTCACATCGCGGAGACGTTCGCGCCAGCCGTTGCCCTCGTGTTCTACGCATTCGCGTCTCGTGTGCTCCGGTGGAACGAGGCGGTGTTCAAGGACCTGAGCCCTGGAATCCTCATTGCGATCGGGCTGGGGGTGGTGGACGGGCTCCGCCTGCCGCCTGCTGTGCTTTGGTCGGTCGTTCTCGGCTCGTTCTTGGTTGCTTGGCACGTCGCGTCTCGGATTCCGTTGGTCATGGGACCTCGCAGGTTCTCGTATATCTTCGAAGGGGCTTGTAGTGCGGCCTTCCTCGCTCCAGAGATCGTCGAAGCGGTCCCGGGCATTCCGGTTCGCGCACGGATGCTGTGGGCGTTGCTCCTGGCGGTATCGGTGTATCTTCCGAGGCTGTTGTCGCGGCTGCGCCGCGGTACGCCCTCATCGGAAGCAGCGACTGAGCTGCCCCGGGTTCCGTAGACAATGAGTTACGCTACGTCGCCCGCTGTTGCACCTTTGAAGGCGATCAGACTCATGTTCCCGAGCATGGAATGCCGACGAATGGGGTTGTAGAAGCGCTCCACGTAGTCGAAGATATCGGCCCGATCCTCGTCGCGCGTCGCGTACCGCCGCCGATGACAGCGCTCCCTCTTCAGCGCCGAGAAGAAGCTCTCCGTGACGGCGTTGTCCCGGACGTTGCCCGACCGACTCATGCTGCACGTGATGCCGACACCCGCCAGCTTGCGCTGGAAGTCCTCCGAGATGTACTGACTGCCCTGAGCGGAATGATGGAGCAGGTCGTCCTCCGCGTCGTCCTGACGGCGCAGCCGGACCGCGCGCAGCAGGCAACGATGCGCCAGCGCCGACTCGTGGATTTCGTTGTCGACAGCACGCTCCCTGAATCACTCGAAGGCACCGAAACCATGGTGGCTCAATGGCACGAAGCGTCATGGGACTCGCGCGCGCGCACAACGCACATCGTGTGCTGGCTGTGCGACACTCGAATCAACTGTCAGCACTCCTCTTGTCGGTGCGGTGACCCGTTCGCCGGCACGCAGCTCGGCCTGCGCGTCACGTGAAGTGTCCGGCATGGGCTACCCGGCGTGCAGATCACTCATGGCCTCCAGTTGAATGGAGAGCGTGGAGTCGTGAATGTCAGACAGGCGTGACGTGGAGTACGTGGCAGTCGCAGCCCGGTGGATGCGTGCGCTCGGCGCGCTGTGTCTTCTGGCGGCTGACGTGAGCGCACAAGAGCCCACAACACGCTTGCGACTCACAGGCACCGTGCGCGACTCCGCCGGGCAGGCGCTCCGTGGCGCCGAAGTCATCGGCACGACGCTCGAGCGGCGCGAGACCGCCCGTGGCGCGTCCAACGATAGTGGCGAGTGGGTGCTCGAGTTCCGCGAAATGACGGATGAGGTGCTCGTGTACGTCACGGCGCCCGGTTTCTCGCCGGTCCGGCAACGGGTAGATGTTCGTTCGCTCGTCGCGGCCCACGGCGGAAACGCCTCAGTTGGAGCAATCACCCTGCGCCCCGCACCGATCGGGCAACTGGAAGCGGTAACGGTGCGAGGTCGGCGCCCGGTTGCGATTGGGCGACTGGGAATCTCTCCCCTCGACGCCCCGGAGGCGGGGAGCGACGCGCGTGATGGCCAAGCGCTGCCTCGTGCGCTGGCCGTGGACGATGAGGGGAACTTGGCGGCTGGTGCTTCGCTTGTGGCGGGCGTCGTTCGAACGCCCACGGGACTGGCTGTCCTGGGGTCACCGGCGTCGGAGACCAACACCACACTCGGCGGGACCGCCACCGTCGTGACGGCGATCCCGCGTGACGTACGTACCGAAGTTCGCCTCTCAGCATCACCGTTCGATGTTGCGCGCGGGTGGTTCAGCGGCGGCCTCGTCGAAGCCGATCTGCTACCGGGTGGCCGCTACCGGCGCTCGCGAGGGCGAGTTACCACCCTCACCGGCGGGACGAGCTTCGACGGCATCGCTGCGTTCGGTGCGCCGACGGGGCTGATAGCGGGCTATTCGAGCGACGGAGAGCTCGTGGCCGATCGACTCGCCTACAACGCCGGCGTGCAGCTGAGCCTGAGTCGGTCGCCGGTGCTTGATGGCGCGTCGGCACGCGCGCAGCGTGCGGTGGGCGTCCTCAACGGGGTCGTCGATTCGGTCGCGCGCTCGCTGAACATCGGCGCTGTCGAGCACGATGCCACCCTCGACGCCGCCGAGTTGTCCGCGGTGATGCGGCTTGGACCTGCGAGCCCTGTACCGTCGCCGGGCCGACTCGCGCCGCGTGCGACGTGGGCGTGGACGAGCGCGGCGGCGCTGCAGCGCGTGCGGGGCGCTGGCAGCAGCGTGTTCTCCCTGGCGTCAGGCGCCTCCGAGAGCCGCGCACTCGCGCTGTCGTCGGCACTGTCGGTCGGCCGTGTCGTGGGCATGAACCAGCAAACTACGGTGAACGCGCGCCTTGGCATCAGCGCGCAGTTCGGCGAGCAGCGCGGCGTATCGTCGGGTCCAACCGTTGGAGTGCTCCTCCCCGAGGCAGGCGGGTCAGCGGCAGGTACGACGTTCTTCCAGTTTGGAGGCGCTCCATTGCTCGACCGGCGAAGCAAGCTTGGCATCATCGACGCCATGGTAGAAGTCAAGCGCCCTCTCGATGAACGTGGGCACCACGTTGGGTCAGTGGTGTTCGGCGCGAGGGGCGATGTCGCCGACCAGGACCCGAGTGGAGCGAGTCGTGCGGTGTTTCAGTTCCGCGATCTCGCGGCGCTGAGCCAGCGCACGCCAGCGAGCGCGGCACGAACAGCGTTCGCATCGCATGCACCCGTGCATGCGCTCGGTGCATTCGTGGGACTTGCAGACCGATGGCAACCTACCGCTCGAACCGCGATGATTGGTGGTCTTCGCCTTGATGCAATCGCGATCGGGATCGCGCCCCCTGGCGGACTCGCCTCGGACATCATGGCGCTGCGTCCCGACCTGCAGCGCAGCGCAACACGCTACGCGCTCAGCCCTCGGTTCGGCTTCACGCACCGGTTCTCTCGACCCCCTGAGGAGTTCGCGCAAGTCGGCACTCGTGTACTGCGTATGCCGGCGGGCGCCTTCGTTCGCGGCGGTGCCGGACGGTTCGTCGGCCTTCCGTCGGTGCGTGACATGGTGTCGGGTGCCTTCTCACCGGCCATTGAGAACACCGAGTGCATCGGCGGCGGACAGGTCGATTTGGCTGATCCGAGCGCCTTCTTTGCAGGGTGCGCCGGCCGTGGCGCTTCGACCCTGACGCGCGCCGTCGGGCCAGTCGCCGGTGTGAGCGCCGCGTGGTCGCCGACGGCGACGTGGCGGGGAACAGTCGGTGCGGGCGCCATCGGGCGCGGAATCGCGCTGTCCACCGACCTCATTCTGTCGTACACCGAAGATGTCATGTCGGTGCGTGACGGCAATCTTGCGTCGCAACGATCGATTGTCCTCGCTGATGAGCGTCGGCCCGTCTTTGGTCCTCCGACGTTTGACCCGGCATCGGGGGTTCGTCCAATTGCCGTGTCGCGCGTCAATCCAGCGGTCGCGGCGGTGAACGTGGTCGCGGCTGCAGGATCGGTACGAACGCGTCAGCTGTCGGTGACGGCATCGCGCGTCCCGCAAGCGTCGAGTGAGCTCCTGTGGCGTTTCCAGTATGCGCTCACGAAGGCCGAGTCTCGCACGAATGGCTTTGCCGATGCCACGGCTGGCGATCCCAGCGCGCTCGAGTGGGCCCCGACGCCGTTCGTTCCAACCCACCGGGCGACATTCGAGGCGACAACGTCCTGGTCCGAACGCGTCACGGTCGGCGCCTCAGTGATCTTTCAATCGGGCCTGCCGTTCACGCCAGTCGTGCGCGGCGACGTCAACGGTGACGGACTGGCAAACGATCGTGCCTTCATATTCGGCCCCGGGTCGGGATTGCTCGGCATCGGCGACACTCTGGAAGCGTTCACGCGTTCGCGAGGAGCGGGCGCACGATGCCTGCGCAGGTACGTAGGACAGATTGCGCCTGGTGCCGCATGTATCGGTCCGGCCTCGCTCACGTCAAATGCGCAAGTGGCGATACGGGCACCCTTCGGCGCGACGCTCAGGCGATCCGAATTGGTGGTGTCAATTTCGAACGTTACCGGTGCCGTCGCGAGCTTGTTCGGACGCGACGGGAGCAGTCTCCTTCAACCGCGAGCCGTGGACCCGGTTCTGTTGAACGTGACCGGGTTTGATTCAGCGAGCAGGCAATTCCAGTACCGCCTCAACGCAACGTTCGGTGACGTGGCGAGCAGGGGTGGGGGCTTTGTCGCGCCATGGCGGGTTGCGGTGGAACTCCAACTCCCACTGAGTCGGCCGCAGGCACAGCAGCAGGTGCAGCGATGGCTCGCCCCGATGCGGCGTGTCACGGCGGTGGAGAGTCGGATCGACAGTCTGGCGGCGCGATACGAGGCAAATACCGAGGATCCGTTCGAGATCCTGCGACAGATGCGGGACTCACTTCTGTTCTCCGGAAAGCAGGAGCGACTGCTTGCCGACGCGCAGAAGGAGTTCCGGCGAGCGATTCGCGATGAGTGGCGTCGCCTGGCTGCGGAGGTGGTCGCTGCGCCGCCCGGCGATGTGGCGCACATCATCGCCCTGCAGGATTCGACGTCACACAGAGTCGATCAGCGGGCGGCAGCGCTGCTCCGAGAAGCCGTATGGCCGTCGCTGAGTGCAGAGCAGCGAGCGGCAATGCCATTGCCGTTCGTGCAGGCCGTGGAGTCCGGCTTTCCATTCAGACGCGGCCGTGTGTTCTTCTAGTGTCCATGCCCACGCGTGGCGAGGCGATGGTGGAAGAACATGATGCCTCTGGTACGCAGTAACCTGCATCTGGCGCGGGACGTTTGTGGACGTCGGGTTGCACCGCGAGGCTACCGCGAGGCTACCGCAAGGCTACCGCGAGGCTACCGCGAGGCTACCGCGAGGCTACCGCGAGGCTACCGCGAGGCTACCGCAAGGCTACCGCGAGGCTACCGCGAATGCAAAGGGATCGGCGCGACCGCAACCGGGGGAGGGGCGACACCGGCGTTGATGCGCCGGACACGGCTCGCCGGCCTCCGCCGCGCGCGGGCATCGCGGCTATCGCCATAAACCGCCGGGCGCCGTATCGCAGGTCGTTCAGGGGCCACGGACCGGCGGCCGATCCGACGATCGTGTTCGACCCGTCTCAGTGGCGAGCGTCCGGGCCCTGCCAGGCCGTACGCTGCAGATCCGTCTCGAGAACATCCTGACATATCGGAAGTGCCGGATCACCAACGCGGTCACCGAGTAATCCGCAGGGGAGCCCCTCTGGCGCCGGCCCCGATCCGGCGGCATCTCAGGGTGTGGTCCGGTTCCCCGGACCGAACGCCCCCGAGCCCGCCGACCGATGCTGCATCGTCCGTTCGTCCTCGCCATGACGGTCCTGCCCGTCGCCGTCACCCTCGCCGCGCAGCCGCGTCGCCCCGCCGCTGCGCCCGGGCCGGCCAGCGACTCGCAGGCCGTCAGGCGCCTCGCCGCCGAACGGAAGGCCGATCCCGCTCCTGCGCCGGCGCGTCGCGAGGGCGAGGGTCCCTTCCAGCGGCTCATCATCCGCGGCGTCAACCTGATCGACGGCTACGGCTCGGCGCCCCGCGGTCCGGTGGACGTGGTGGTCGAGGGCAACCGCATCGCCGAGATCGTCAGCATCGGCTACCCCAAGCTGCCGATCGACCAGGCGAAGCGCCCCAAGGGGGCCACGAAGGAGCTCGACGCCGAGGGCATGTATCTCATGCCCGGGCTGATCGACCTCCACGTGCACCAGGGGACGCAGCAGAAGGCCCCCGAGAGCGAGTACTACAACAAGCTGTGGCTGGCGCACGGCATCACCACGGTGCGCGGCGTGCCCTTCGCGAGCTTCGACTATTCGGTGAAGGAGCGCGCACGCAGCGCGACGAACGAGATCGCGGCGCCTCGCTACGTCGTCTATCAGCGACCGGGCACCGGGTGGGGCCGCGAGAAGCCGCGGACCCCCGACGAGGCCCGTGAGTGGGTGCGCTGGGCAAAGGCCAACGGCGCCGACGGGCTCAAGCTCGGCGCCGAACGCCCGGACCTCATGGAGGCCCTGCTCGACGAGGCGCGCAAGCTCGGCCTCGGCAGCACCGCGCACCTGCAGCAGGCGGGGGTGGCGCAGGTGAACGCCGACGTGGCGACCCGCATGGGACTCGAGGCGGTGACGCACTTCTACGGGCTCTTCGAGTCGATGTACGACAACCATCAGGTGCAGCCATGGCCGCTCGACGCGAACCTGCAGGACGAGCAGGTGCGGTTCGGGCAGGTGGCGCGGCAGTGGAGTCTCGTGACGCCGCGCGGCGAGAAGTGGAATGCGCTGCTGAAGAAGTTCCTCGAGCGCGACGTGACGCTCGACCCGACGATGACGACCTACCTGACCGGGCGCGACGTCATGAAGCGCATCCGGGCGCCCTGGCACGATCGGTACACCATCCCGTCGCAGTGGGACTTCTACGTCAGCAACCGCGAGAACCACGGCGCGTACTTCTACGACTGGACCACCGAGGACGAGGTCGCCTGGCGCAACTTCTACCGCGTGTGGATGATGTTCCTGAACGACTACAAGAACATGGGCGGCCGGGTGACGGCGAGCTCGGACGCCGGCTTCATCTACAACACTCCGGGTTTCTCGACGATCGAGGAGCTCGAGCTGCTGCAGGAGGCGGGGTTCTATCCCGGCGAGGCGATCCGCGCCGGCACCTACCATGCGGCGATCGCGCTCAACAAGGCGACGAGGCAGCCGATCGACCGCGGCGTGGTCGAGCCGGGCATGCTCGCGGACCTCGTGATCGTGCCGGACAACCCGTTCCGCAACCTGAAGGTGCTCTACGGCACAGGGTGGTTCCGCCTCGACGACGCGACCGGCAAGGTCGAGCCGTACGGCGGCGTCCGGTGGACGATCAAGGACGGCATCGTGTACGACGCGCGGCAGCTGCTCCGGGACATCGCGACGATGGGCGACGCGCAGCGCAAGGCGCGCGCCGTCGGCGGCAAGTGACGGCGGCGGCATCCCGGCGCGCGATCCGCGCCGGCGCCCGTCGCGTCGCGCGGACGGCTGTCGTCGCGTGCCTCGCGGCCTGCCTCGACGCCGCGGTCGCGGGTGCCCAGCGGCCGGCCGCGCGCGCCAGGCCGACCAAGGCCGACACCGCCGCCGTCCTCGCCGCGCTGCAGAGCTTCCTCGACGCGATCGAGCGCCGCGACTCGACGCTCGCCCGCTCCGTGCTCATGCCCGAGAGCGTGATCGCGTCCGCGGCCGTGGACGGCGGCCCGCCGCGCCCCCCACGGGTGCGCGCCGGTCTCGACGACGCCCGGCGGATCGCGCAGCTCGAGGGTGCGATGCTCGAGCGCATCTGGTCGCCGACCGTGCTGATCGAGGGGCCGATGGCCGTGGTCTGGGCGCCGTACGATTTCCACGTGGACGGGCGCTTCACGCACTGCGGCGTGGACACCGCCACCCTGTTCCACGACGGCAAGGGGTGGCGGATGCTCAGTCTCGCCTACACCATGCAGCCGTCCGGGTGTCCCCCCACGCCGCTGCCGCCGCCGCCGGGCCGTCGCTGACGCGCCCCCGCGCGCGTCAGCGCGGGGCCGTCGCGTCGTGCATGGCCTGCGAGAACGCGGTACCCGACAGCCCCGCCGCCACCGCACGGCGGGCCGCCGCGTCCACCCGATAGCGGGCGCGCAGCGCCGCCGCGGGCAGCGAGTCGGCCACCAGGTCGAGATCCCGGATCACGTCGTCGGCGTAGCCCGGCATCACCGCCGCGACGATGCCGGGCAGCTTCGTCGGCGAGACCCGGTTGACGTGAGCCACGAGGTTCGACGTGCAGTTGTTCCAGATCGTGTGGTAGAACGTCGGCTGCGTGCGCAGCGACTCCGCCCGGTCGAGCATGTCCGCGAGCACGGTCCGGAACCCCTCGCGTGTCCCCTTCACCGGGAAGCGGTAGATCGGGTGATCGGACAGCGTCGCGCGGCGGCCGAGGTTGTCGGACTCCTCGGCGACGACATACACCAGCTCGAACGAGCGCAGCATGCCGGCGACGACGCCGTACTCCTCGCCCGCCTCCCGGCGCGCCTCGACGGAGAACGAGAGCGTCGCCGTGTCGCCGAACCCGAACGTCACGAAGCTGTGAGCCGGCGCCCGCAACGAGTGCGAGAGCGGCACGAGGACGAACCAGGCCCGGTCCACCTGATCGAGGCGGATCACGCGGTCGTGCCATTGCCGCGCCCGCACCCCCTTCGGGCCGTAGCGGAAGTCGCGCACGTTCACCAGCCGGACGGTGTCACCCCGGCGCGTGACCGTCGCCAGCCGTTCGTGGTCGTCCGCCCACGTGCGCGTGGTGGACGGCTGGCGCAGGGCCAGCCAGCCGCCGAAGGCGGCGACGGCCACGGCGGCGACGAGGGTCGAGGTACGGGGGCGCATCCCCGAATCTCGCCGCGGTCGCGGGTTGGCGCACCGCCTCCCCGCGGCCCGGCGCGGTGACGCCCCCCGACCGGCGGGTTTCCGGGGGCCCGACACGGTGCCAGATTGCCGGAGTCCGTCCCCCTCATCGGCACATGCCCACGACCCTGACCGTCAATGGCCGCCGCGTCCGCGTGGACGCCGCCCCCGACACCCCGCTGCTGTGGGTGCTGCGCGACGCGCTGGGCATGACGGGGACGAAGTACGGCTGCGGCATCGCGCAATGCGGGGCCTGCACCGTGCACCTCGACGGCGCCCCGGTGCGCTCGTGCGCGCTGCCGCTCTCGGCGGTCGGGAACGGCGCCGTGACGACCATCGAGGTGCTGCACCAGGACCGGCGGGGCAAGGCGCTGCAGGAGGCGTGGATCGCGCACCAGGTACCGCAGTGCGGCTATTGCCAGAGCGGGTTCCTGATGGCCGCGACCGACCTGCTCGCCCGCACGCCAGTGCCGACCGACGCCGACATGGACGCGGCGCTGACCAACCTCTGCCGATGCGGGACGCAGCCGCGCATGAAGGCCGCGATCCGCGAGGCCGCGAGCCGGCTGCACGACGCCGCCGGCCGGCGCGAGCCATGAGCCCCGTCTCCCGCCGCACCTTCCTCGCCGCCGCCGGTGGCACCGCGCTGGTGCTCGGCGTCGTGCCGGGGTTCCGGCGCCTGCGCGTCCTCACCGGCGAGGCGGCCGAGATCGAACGCGAGGCCGGCCGCCTGAACGCGTTCGTATCCATCGACGCGAGCGGCAAGGTCACGCTGGTCACGCATCGGGCCGAGATGGGGCAGGGGGCGTACTCTGTCGTGCCGCAGATGCTGGCCGAGGAGCTCGAGGTGGACTATGCGACCGTCGAGATCGTGGTCGCCGAAGGGGATTCGGCCCGCTACGGCAGCCAGATCACCGGCGGGAGCTCGACCGTCCGGGGCTCGCTGACTCAGCTGCTCGTCGCCGGAGCGACGGCGCGCGACCTGCTGGTGCGCGCGGCCGCGCAGCGCTGGGGGGTTCCGCCCGCCGAGTGCCGGGCCGAGCGCGGCACGGTGGTGCACCCGGCGAGCACCCGACGTGCGGGCTACGGCGAGCTGGTGGCGGACGCCGCCCGGCTCGAGCCCGCGCCCAAGGTGCCGCTCAAGCCCCGTGCCCGGTACACGGTGATCGGCAAGTCGCTGCCGCGACGCGACCTGCCGGCGAAGGTCAACGGTTCGGCGGTCTTCGGGCTCGACTTCCGCCTCCCCGGGATGCAGTTCGCCGTCGTCGAGCGGAGCCCCCGGTTCGTCGGGCGCGTGAAGCGATTCGACGCCACGGCGTCGCTCAAGGTGCCCGGCGTGACGAAGGTCGTGAAGGTCGAGCGCGACGTCTTCGGACATCGGCGCGAGGGCGTGGCCGTCGTCGCGACGAACACGTGGGCCGCCATCCAGGGCCGGCGCGCGCTCGAGGTCGAGTGGGACGACGGCGACGCGCCGGCCGTGGACACCGAGACGCTCTACGCCCGCATGCGCGAGGCGGTGCGGTCACCGGGCAACCACTTCCGCAGCCAGGGCGCGGCGTCGGTCGCGCTCGAGCGGGCCACCGATGTGCTCGACGTGACGTACGAGACGCCCTACCAGGCGCACGCCTGCATGGAGCCGCTCAACTGCGTGGCGCACGTCACGGCCGACTCGGCCGAGATCTGGGGCCCGATCCAGGGCCCCGATTGGGTGCGCGGCCACCTCGCCGACGCGCTCGGCTTGCCGCTCGAGAAGGTCCGGGTGCACATGACGTTCCTCGGCGGCGGCTTCGGCCGGAAGGCCTTCACCGACTGGACGCACGAGGCGGCGATGGTCTCGAAGGCGGTCGGCGGGCCGGTGCAGGTCGTCTGGACGCGCGAGGACGACCTGACGCAGGGGCCCTTCCGGCCGGGCATGGTGTACCGCTGCCGCGGCGCCGTCGCCAACGGCCGCGTGCTGGCCTTCGAAGGGACGATGGCGGGCCAGAACATGAATGCGCAGGAGCCGGGCAGCGACCCGCGCGCCTTCAACCGCGATGTCGTCGAGGGAATCCACGAGGGCTGGTTCGACGCGATCGGCCACTGGCGGTTCGGCGACGCGCCGCTGGAGGCGCCGATCCCCGTCATGTGGTGGCGCTCGGTGTACAGCAGCACGAACGCGTTCGCCTACGAGAGCTTCGTGGACGAGCTCGCCGCCAAGGCGGGGGTGGATCCCTTCACCTTCCGGCGCCGCCACCTGCGCGACGCCCGCGTGACCGCGCTGCTCGACCGGCTGGCGCAGGTCAGCGGCTGGGACGGCCGGGCCAAGGGACAGGGATACGGCCTTGCGCTGACGCACTGCTTCGGCAGCTCGGCGGGCCACGTGGTGAAGGTGCGCCGCGCCGGGTCGGGTGTCGCCATCGAGCGTGTCTGGAGCGTGATCGACTGCGGGCTGGCGGTGAACCCGGACGGCGTGAAGGCCCAGGTCGAGGGCAGCGTCGTGATGGCCCTCGCCGCCGCATGCACCCACGAGATGACCTTCGCGGGGGGGGTGGCGGCGAAGCGGAACTTCGACGCGTACCGGCTGCCCCTGCTGCGCGACGTTCCCCCGATCGAGGTGCACGTGCTCGAGAGCGAGCACCCGCCCGGGGGGGCCGGCGAGCCCGGGCTGCCCGGCGTCGCGCCGGCGCTCTGCAACGCCATCGCCGATCTTGCCGGCACGCGCATCCGCCGACTGCCCTTCGACCTCGCCCGAATCTGAACCCGAACCACCACCCCCGCCCATGTCCGACCTGGTCCTCCGCGCCCGAACCCCCGTCGAGATCCTCGATGCCGCCGTTACGCTCTTCCGGCGTCATGCCGCCCAGTACATCACCGTCGCGGCAGCGATCGTCGTGCCGTTCGCCGTGCTGCAGCTGATGGTCGGCGCCCCCGATCCGACCGGCGAATCCGTGGACATCGGGGCGCAACTCCTGAACCTCGTCGTCACGTTCATCGGGTACGCGCTGACGTCGGCCGCGGTGACCGTCCTCGGGGCGGCGGCGTATCGCGGCGAGCCGCTGGACCCTCGGGGGGCGCTGCGCGCGGCGCTGCCCGCCGCGCCCCGCGTCATCGCCGCGACGGTCGCGCAGTGGCTGCTGATCGTCGTCGGCTTCTTTGGCCTGATCATCGGGGGCTTCTGGGTGACGGCCATGACGTTCGCCCTGCTCCCCGCCATCGTGCTCGAGCGCCGCGGGGTGTCCGCGGCTTTCTCGCGGTCGGCGGCGCTGAGCCGCGGGCGCAAGCGTCACATCCTCGCGACGATCTTCCTCGGCGGCCTCGCCTACGCCGGTGTAGCGATCGTGGTGTCGCTCGCCGGCTTGTTCACGCGCAATGCGGTCTTCACGCTGCTGCTCACCACGCTCGTGCAGCTGGTGGCGTATCCGATCTTCGCGCTGGTGTACACGGTCCTCTACTACGATTCGCGCATCCGGCTCGAGGGGTACGACCTCGAGGTGCTCGAGAGGTCACTCGCGCCGGTGGCTGCGCCCTGATCGGCCTCCGCGCCATGGGGGGGCCGCCGGATCCGTGGACGGACCAGGCCATCCGCGACACCGTCACGGCGATCACGCGCGATCCCTCCTACGGCCGCGTGGCGAGCCGGTCGCTGGTGAGCCGGCTGCTGGGCTGGATCGGCGACCGGCTGCAGGAGATCCTGGAGCAGTTCCGGGGGAACCCCGTGTTGCAGCGCGTCGCGATCGCGCTGCTGGTGCTCGTGGCGGTCGTCCTCGTCGCGCGCTGGGTGATCGAGTGGCGCACGTCCACCGAGGACGCAGAGGCCGACGACGGCCGCGCCCGGGTGCCGGGCGGGTCGCCCTGGCACCTCGCGCAGCGCGAGGCAGCGGCGGGCCGCTTCGACGCTGCGGCGCATGCCCTGTTCGAGGCGGTCATCGCCGCGCTGGCCAGGCAGGGCGCCGTGCGCGTGCATCCGTCGAAGACGATCGGCGATTACGCGCGCGAACTCGCGACGCGGCGCCACCCGCTCGCGGGCCGCTTCCGAGCCCTTCGACAGCATTACGAACGCTGCATCTACGGCGACCGGCGCGTGACGGCAGACGACTACGCCGCCCTGCTCACCTTGGCGGAGCCGATGCTGGCGGTCCGCGCCGCGGCCGCATGACCGAGTCTCCCCGCGATCCGGCCCCGTCGGTCCCGTGGTGGCTGCAGCCGCGCCTCGCGGTGCCTGCGCTGCTGGCCGCGCTGGCGCTGGTGGCCGTGCTGGTGCCGCAGGCGCTCGACACCCGCAGCGGCGATCCCCGCCTGAAGATTGACAACCGCGGGCCTCTGGGCGCCGGTCTCGTCGCCGACCTCGCCGTGCGCCTTGGCTGGACGACCGTCGGGCGGACGACCCGTGCCGTGTCCGCCGGCGACTCGCTCGTGCACGTGGTGCTGGCGCCGCCGGTGCCCCTGCGAAAGATCGAGGCGCAGGCGTTGCTCGCGGCCGTCGAGGGCGGCGCCGCTGCGCTCGTCATCCCCGCCGACGGGGACGACGCGCTGCTGGCGCTGCTCCGCCTGTCGGTCGGCCCCAGCGGCGAGCACCGCGCGCCGGCGAAGGCGTGCCCCGCGAAGTCGCGCCTTCTCCCGCGCCTCTGGCGCGACCAGGACGCGGCCTCGCTGTGGTCCCTCGCGCCGGTCGGGCCGTTCCCGGATCCGGCGAAGGTGTTCCTGACGCTCGCGCCGTCCGGGAGCGGTGATTCCACCCGCCGTGGCCGCACGTGGGGCATGATCGGCATCCCGCACGGGGCCGGCCGGCTCGTGATCGCCGCCGACCCCGATGCCGTGCGTACCGACGCACTCCGCGTCTGTGACTACGGCCTCGACGTCCCGCTGGTGCGTGCGCTCGAGTGGCTGCGCGAGGGAGGCCGGGTGCCGCGGACGACGCTCGTGTTCGACGAGTTCCACCAGGGTGAGGGCGCGCAGCCCGGGGCCACCGACACGATCGTCGCGTTCCTCGCCGGCACGGGCCCCGGCCGTGCGTTGCTCGTGCTCGGCGCGGCCGCCCTGCTCTTCGTCGCGTCGCGGGCACCCCGTCTCGTGCCGCCGCGGTCGGCGGAGCGCGTCGAGCGGCGATCGCCCATGGAACAGGTGGACGCCCTCGCGCGCGCCTATGAGGCCGTCGGGGCCACGCGCACGGTGGCGCAGCGCCTCGTCGCCGGCGTGCGCCGCCGGCTGGAGGGCCCGGCGGGGCGCAGGCGCGGCGAGAGCGACGCCGGATTCCTCGCCCGCGTCCGCGACCGCCATCCCGAACTCGCCCCCGACGTGGACGTCCTGATCCACGCCCTCGACGCGCCCATCCCGGCGTCCGCCCTGCCAGCCGTGGGCGACGCCGCTTCCCGCCTCGACACCTCCCTCACCCGGTGACATGACCTTCAGCATCGAAACGGGCGCCCAGGCGCTCGAACGCGTTCGCGCCGCCGTCGCCGCCGACATCCTCGGGCAGGATGCGGCCATCCACGAGTCCCTGATCGCCTTCCTGGCGCGCGGCCACGTGCTGATCGAGGGGGTGCCGGGCACCGCCAAGACGCTCCTCGCCCGGCGCCTCGCCCGGGCCCTGGGGGTGCGCTTCTCGCGCATCCAGTTCACACCGGACCTCATGCCGAGCGACGTCACCGGCGTGAGCATGGTGCGCGACCCGGCGCGCGGCTTCGAGTTCCAGCCCGGTCCGGTCTTCACCGACGTCCTGCTGGCCGACGAGATCAACCGTGCCCCGGCGCGCACGCAGGCCGCGCTTCTCGAGGCGATGGCCGAGCGGCAGGTGACGACCGACGGGCAGACGCGGCCTCTCGACGCGCTCTTCACCGTCTTCGCGACCCAGAACCCGGTGGAGCAGGAGGGCACGTATCCGCTGCCCGAGGCGCAGCTCGATCGCTTCCTGCTCAAGGTGATGGTCGGCTATCCCGATGCCGCCGCCGAGCTGGCGATGCTCGCACGGCACGCCGACGGGTTCGATCCGGAGGCCCCGTCGGCGCTCGGTGACCCGATCCTCTCGGCCGAGGAGGCGCTGGCGCTGCGCGTCCTGCCGGACACCGTGCCGGTCGCGCCGGAGGTGCGGCAGTACATCGCAGCGATCACGCGGGCGACGCGGGACGAACCGGGCCTCACGCTCGGGGCCTCGCCGCGCGCGACGGTAGCCCTGTTGCGTGCCGCCCGGGCGGCCGCCGTGCTCGCGGGCCGTGGGTACGTCGTGCCCGACGACGTGAAGGACTGCGTGCGCCCCGTGCTGCGGCACCGCGTCGTGCTCGCCCCCGAACTCGAGGTGCAGGGGCGTACCGCCGACGACGTGCTCGGGGCGTTGCTCCTGCGTCTCGAGGCGCCGCGGTGACGATGGACGACGGCATCCCGCGCGACGGCGGGTCGTGGCGATGCGGCTGACGATCGTGCCGGAGCCCCGCCTCGCGGCGGCCGTGGCCGCGGCCGCCGTGCCGTGGCTCCTGCCCGGCGGGCTCGGCATGGTCGCCGGGGCGGTGGCGGTCGCCGCCGTGGGCGCGGCCCTTGTCGCGGACTTCGTGCTGTTGCCGGGACCTCGCGCGGTGCGGATCGCCCGCGAGGTGCCGGACACGATCGGGCTCGGCGACGATGTCGCGGCCACGGTTCGCGTGGAGAACGACACCCCCCGCGTGCTCGCGGCGACGGTCGGTGACCAGCTCGTGGCCCCGCTGCACGGGGGCATCGGCCGCGCGGACGTCGTCCTCCCGGCCCGCGGGGTCGCCGAGGCGACCTTCACCTTCCGGGCGTCGGTGCGCGGCCTCGCGACCCTCGGCCCCGTCGGGGCGCGCGTGCGGACGCGCCTTGGCCTCGTCGCCCGTCGCCTGCGGCTGGACGCCGCCGCACCGGTCGAGGTCGTCCCGTCGGTGGCCGGCGTGGGGCGGTATCGCCTTCTGGCCTTGCAGCACCGGCTCGACGTGCTGGGCATCCGGGCGCTGCGCCGCACGGGAGACGGGCTCGCCTTCGCCGGGGTGCGCGAGTACGCCCAGGGGGACGATCCCCGCCGCATCCACTGGAAGGCGACCGCGCGCCGGCAGAAGCTGATGGTGCGCGAGCACGTGCTCGAGCGGGCGCAGACGATGCTGCTCCTCGTGGACGCAGGGCGCAACATGACGCAGCTCGTCGGTGACGTGCCGCGCTTCGAGCAGGCGCTGTCGAGCGTGCTGCTGCTCACCGACGTCGCGGCGTCGGTCGGCGATCGGGTCGGCCTGCTCGTCTTCGACGACCAGGTGCGGGCGTGGGTGCCGCCGCGACAGGGGCCGCGCGCGCTGCCGGCCCTGCGCACCGCGATGGCGCCGGTGCGGGCCTCGCTGCGCGAGCCGGACTACGCCGGCGCGTTCCGCTTTCTCGCCGCGCAGCAGCGCCGCCGCGCGCTGGTGGTGCTCTTCACCGACGTCATCGACCCGCGCGCCTCGCAGGCGCTGCTGGCGCACGTCGGGCGCAGCGCGGCGCGGCACCTGCCGATCGTCGTGGCGCTCCGGAACGACGCGATGCTCGCCGCCGCACGACCCGTGGTCGGGAGCCGACCGGCGGCGCTGCACGAGGCGGCGGCCGCCGAAGAGCTGCTCGAGGGGCGGGAGATGGCGCTGGCGCAGATGCGCGCCCAGGGGGTGGTGGTGCTCGACGTGTCGCCCGCGCAGATGACGCCGGGTGTCATCAACGCCTACCTGGCGATCAAGGCGCGCGGGGCGCTGTAGTGGCGGGTGCCAAGGCGGGTGCCAAGGCGGGTGCCGCGGCGGATGCCGCGGCGGATCCGCGGCGGGGGCGCCGCCCGGCCCCGACCCGGAGCCAGGCGTAGAGCAGCACCGCGGTCGTTCCCGAGACGGCCAGCTTGCCCTCGAGCGGCCACCACTCGATCGGGCTGATCAGCCCCTCGAGGAGTCCCGCGACCACCAGGAGCACCGCCGAGGCCGTGAACAGGACGACCGCCCGCGTGCCGTCCTCGCGCAGGGCCTGCCGACGCGTCCGTTGACCCGGGACGAGCAGCGCGCCCGCGAGCACGAACCCGGCCGCCCCGGCCACGCAGATCGCGAAGAGCTCGAGGACGCCGTGCGGCGCCACGAACGCGAGCAGCAGCGACCCGATGCCCTTGGCGACGTACAAGCCCGCCACCGCCCCCAGACTGACGCCGTTGGTCAGCAGGAGGAGGAACGTCGGGACGCCCGCGAGCATCCCCGCGGCGAACGCCGCCAGCGCCACCTGCACGTTGTTGGCGATGATCCCGCCGGCCATCACCGGACGGAAGAGCTGCGGATCGTCGATGTAGCCCTCGCCGGCCGCGGCGCGGCGCACGCCGTCTTCCGCGCGGTCGAGCATGTGCGGCGGCACGAGCGCGCTGGCCACCTGCTCGTCGCCCACGACCGCCCGCGCGGCGATGAAGGCCGGCCCGAACAGCAGCAGCGCCGCCACCGCGATCAGCCGCCCGCTGCGGCGCATCTCCGCCGGGAGGCCGAAGGCCAGGAAGCGCACCGCGGTCCGGACGGGCAGCTCGCGCCGTCGGTAGAGCAGGTTGTGCGCCGCGGCGACGAGGCGATTGAGGTAGAAGACGTCGTCCGCCACCATGCCGCGGGTGGCGGTGCGCAGCCGTGCGAGGTCGGCGGCGACGTCGCGGTAGTCGGCGACGAATCGCCGCACGCCGGCCTCCCCGAGCGACGCGAGCCCGCGCTTCCGCGCCTCGGCCACCTGGGCGGAGAACCCGGCCCAGCGCGGCGCGCTGCGGCTGGTGATCGCGTGTCGCTCGCGCGCGGCGCCGACGTCGTGGCGCGCCGCGAGGCCGCGCGCGCGCGCCGTCCGCTCGGCGTCACGCAGCCACGCCAGCTTCGCCCGCGGCGTGTCGCCCCGGGTGTCGGCGAGCGCCGCAGCGAAGCGGTCGGCCAACTGCGCCTCGAATGCCGCCGCACGCTCCGGCACGAGTTCGTCGCGCCGGCCGAGGAAGCGGTCGAGCAGCGCGAACTCCTCGTCTCGCAACCGGGCGTGTTGCGCCTCGGCCCCCTCGGTCCCGTCACCCGTCCGCGGCGTCGGCCCCGCAACGACCGGGGCCGCCACGAGTCCCTCCTGCACGACGATCGTGCCGGCCGCGAAGTCGCCGAGCCGCTTGCCCAGCTTCGAGACGAAGAGACTGGCCAGCCCGACCCCGTAGAACACGCCGGGCTGGGCGTCGATGAACCGCACCAGGTTGCGCGTCGCCGAGGCGGCGAACGTGATCGGCAGGCCGCCGTCGCGCACCACGCGAAGGCGGAAGGCCCGCTTGCCGATGGACTGGCCGTCGAACAGCGTCTCCGCGACGACGAA
Organism: Gemmatimonadota bacterium; assembly: GCA_021298835.1. Lineage (GTDB taxonomy): Bacteria > Gemmatimonadota > Gemmatimonadetes > Gemmatimonadales > Gemmatimonadaceae > JAJTHG01. Next base: position 11,311 of record JAJTHG010000062.1, on the reverse strand, counting down.
GTAGCCCCAGAAGGCGACGAGGTTGCCCAGCAGCAGCGCCCCCAGCGCCCACGCCGCACCGGCTGTCGGCAGCAGGCGGCCGGACGGCCCGAAGAACGCGACCGCGAGGACGCTGAGCCCGAACAGCAGAACCGCCAGCACGAGGTAGTCCACCAGCGCCGCGGCCATCCGCGAGCCCACTCCCGCCACCTGGTACGACAGGACGACGAGCTCGGGCGTCTCGACGTCGATCGTCTCGTGCAGCGTGGCGGCGGGAGCAGTCACCGGGTGCTTCCTACTTCGAAATGCCGAAGCCCGTCACGACGACCTCCGCGTTGTGCCCGACGCGAATCCCGGCGAAGCCGTCGGTGCTCGCGAGCTTCCCGGCCCCGAGGACCTCGGCCTTGGGCCAGCTGCCGACCTCGGCCCCGTTGATCGTGCAGCTCACCTTGTCCCCCTTCACCGAGACCGCGATCTCCTGCTTCACCGGCTCGCCGGCGCCGGCGGCCTTGGCGATCGCGGGGTGCGCGGTGGGCCGCGGCGCCCCGACGCGGAACGGTGCCGGCCCGAAGCCGCGCATGATGAACGTGCCCGTGCCGTAGGCGGCGCAGTAGAGCGCCTGCCCGAGACCGCCGTCGGCCGCCGCGGCGGCGACGACGACGCCGTAGGGGTGCGGATGGTCGTTCAGACTCTGGAACTTCGGCTCGGTGAACGTCGCCTTTACGGTGTAGTCACCGGTGCCGCGCAGCTTGGTGTTCCAGTAGGTCGTGGCCGGTCCGGTCGTGACCCGCAGGCCGGCACCCTCGACGGCGAGGCGCTGGTTGGCGAGGGTCATCCCCGCCTTCGCCTCCTGGGCGTCCACGGCTCCAGCCCAGCCGGGCGCCGAAATGCCGCCGTTGGCCACGGCGCGGGTGACTTCGTTGTGCTGAGCGGCGAGGGACGGAGCGGCCGAGACGAGGGCGACGGCAGCGAAGAGGGCGGCGCGGGACGGCGACATGGCGGAAGGGGGCCTGGGGTTGGGTCGAGGGACCCATGGAGGATACACGGTTTCGCGAGCGTCGTCCCGGGCCTTCCCGCCCTCCCCTGTTTGAAAGGCGCGGACAGGCGTATGGTAGGGGATCGGGCGCACCGGGGCGCCCGGCACGGTCACCCCATGGGGAGGTGCACGATGGCGGCGAAGAAGAAGGGGAAGAAGGCGGCGAAGAAGGCGGCGAAGAAGGCGGCGAAGAAGGCGGCGAAGAAGAAGGTCGCGCGCAGGAAGGCACCGGCGAAGAAGAAGGGCACCGCCCGCCGGAAGGCGGCGCCGAAGAAGACGGCCGCGCGCCGCAAGGCCGCACCGAAGCGGAAGCCCGCAGCGAAGAAGAAGGCCGCGCCGAAGAAGAAGGCCCCGGCGAAGAAGAAGGCCGCGCGTCGCGGGCCGCCGACCCCGCCTCCCGCCCCCGCTCCGCCGGTCATGCCGCCGCCCCCGGAGCCCGCGCCGATCGTGCCGTCGCCCTTCTGAGGGCGGGCCGAGGCGACTCGGTCCGGCGGCACCGCTGGCACGACCGGAGGGATGGAGTTTCACGGAGGCGGAACGGCGCGCCTCCGTGAAGCTCCATCCCTCCGTTTCGTCGTTCCGGGGCCCCGCCTACGGCTTCCCGATCGCCTTCGGCAGCCGGGGCTGCAGTCCCGCCTCGGCGAGCCGCACGTAGAACGGTCCCACGCGCCCGAGCAGCGCGTTGACGTCGTCGATCGCCTGCGGCACGTCGCGCTCGACCTCGGCCCACAGCGCCAGGTCAGTGGCCGTCGGCGGTACCGTGGCGCCTCCGACGTTCGACCGCACCATGTCGAGCTTGAAGGGCAGCACTCGGCCGAAGGCGACGTCGGCGAAGTCGGCGTCGGTATCGCCGTCGATCCGCACGAAGAACCGCGTACGGAACGCGGTGGCCTGCGTGACGAGCGAGTCGTACGTCGCCCGCAGCGTCGCCGGCACCTGCGCCGTGTCCTGCATCAGGTCCTTGAGTCCGGCGAGTTGGGTCCGCACCTTCCGCACGGCCGTGACGGCGTCCGAGAGCTGTGCCTCGTAGCGCTGCCCCTTGACCAGCAGGTCGTGACGCGCGGTCCGCTCGGCGTCGGTGATCCGCGTCTCCCGGTCGGCGGCGACCTCGAACGCCTGCGTGCCGACGGTGCGGCCGTTGACCATCAGGGTCGCCGTGTAGCGACCGGGCAGGACGATCGGCCCCTGCGTGCCGCGCTCGGCCCCGCCGCGCGACTCGTCGTCGGCCGCCGGCGCGTCCCACGCCGGCCGGGCGATCGGCGCCATGCGGTGGTTCCACTGGACGACGTTGACGGCGGGGGCCTTGAGATCGGGGAGGTCCTTGGGGCCGAGGTCGCGCACGAGGCGACCGGCGCCGTCGGTGATGCGCAGCCGGACGCTGTCGGCCGCCTTGCCCAGCCAGACCCGGAACGGCGTGCCGGCGGGCGGGTTCGGCCCGAGATACTGCTGGTCGCCCTGGAAGAAGTAGAACCGCATGGACGGCGCGGAGGCCCGCACTTCGCTGGTCGGCACCGTGAAGAGCCGCGCCTCGGCGGTCAGCGCCTGCGCCGCCTCCTGGATCGGCGCCAGGTCGTCGAGGATCCAGATTCCGCGCCCGTGGGTCGCGAGCAGCATCGCGTTGTCGCGCGGATGCAGGGTGATCTCATAGACGGGTACGGTCGGCAGGTTGGCGCGCAGGCGCTGCCACGACTTGCCCCGGTCGAGCGTCACGAAGACGCCGGTCTCGGTGCCCAGATAGAGGACGTCGGGATTGCGTACGTCCTCGGTGATGCTGCGGGCGACCTCGCCCTTCGGCAGGGTGCCGGCGATCGAGGTCACCGCGGCGCCGAAGTCGCGCACGGCGAAGACGTACGTGCCGTAGTCGCCCACGCGATGCGCGTCGAAGGTCACGTAGGCGGTGCCGTCCTCGAACTTCGACGGCTCGACGCGCGAGACGTACGCCCAGCGCGGGATGCCGGGGAACTTCGCGGTGAGGTTCGTCCACGTCGCGCCGCCGTCGCGCGTCACGTGCACCTGGCCGTCGTCCGATCCGGTGTAGAGGATGCCCGACCGGCGCCGCGACTCGGCCACGGTGAAGAGCGACGCGTACTGGTCCACGCCGTCGTTCTGCGCGAGGCGCACGTCCTTGAGCTCCGTGCCCATCAGCGAGAGCGTGTCGCGCTGTACCCCGGTGGTGAGGTCGCCCGAGATGGCGGTCCACGACTGCCCCCGGTCGCGCGACCGGAAGAGCCGGTGCGCGCCGATGTAGAGCGTGGCGGGGTCGTGCGGCGAGATCAGGAACGGCGTGTCCCAGTTCCAGCGCAGCGGCGGCTCGCTCGCCGGCGCCTCGGGCCGGATGAGTTTCTGCTCGCCGGTCAGCCGGTCCATGCGGGCGAAGTAGCCCTCCTGCGACGACGTGTAGACCGTGCGGGCGTCGGTCGGGTCGATGACGTTCGTGAAGCCGTCCCCCCCCTCGAGCGCCCACCAGTCGTGGTCGGCGATGCCTTCGTTGTGCCGCACGCGGCTCGGGGCGCACCACGAGTTGTTGTCCTGCAGCCCGCCGCACACGTGGTAGGGCTGCTGCATGTCGTAGCCCACGTGGTAGAACTGGGCCACGGGCAGGTGGGGCAGCCAGCGCCACTTGCGGGCCCGATCGTGCGAGATCGCCACGCCGCCGTCGCCGCCGATGATCAGGTGCGACGGGTCGCGCGGGTCCACCCACAGGGCGTGGAAGTCCACGTGCACGCGCGACGCGCCGTCGAAGCGGAAGGTCTTCCCGCCGTCGTCCGAGACGCCCAGCGGGGTCTGCGGCAGGTACACGCGGAGGTCGTTCTCCGGGTCGAGGCGGATGATCCCGAAGTACATCGGCCGCCCGTTGGTGCCGCTCATCTTCCGCCACGTGACGCCGGCGTCATCGCTGCGGTAGATCCCGCCGGCCTTCTCGTGCTCGATGCGGGCGACGACGACGTTCGGGTTGCGCCGGAAGACGTCCAGCCCGATGCGCCCCATCGGCCCCTCCGGCAGGCCGCCGGCGAGGCGCGTCCACGTGCGGCCGCCATCGGTCGTCTTGTGCAGCCCGCTGGCGGGGCCGCCGCCGTTGAAGCCGAAGCTCGCGCGCCGCCGCTGGTAGAGCGCGGCGTAGAGCACGAGCGGGTTGCGCGGATCCATCACCAGCTCGGTAGCGCCCGCGTCGGGCCCGCCGTCGAGCACGCGCGTCCAGCTCGTGCCGCCGTCGGTGGTCTTGTACACCCCGCGCTCGCCCCCCGGGCGCCACAGGTCGCCGAGTGCGGCGACGTACACCACGTCGGGGTTCCGCGGGTCGAGCACGATGCGCGCGATCTGCCGCGACTCGCGCAGCCCCATCGGCTTCCACGTAACGCCGCCGTCGGTGCTCCGGTGCACCCCGTCGCCCCACGACGAGCTCTGTCGGTTGTTGTTCTCGCCCGTGCCGACCCACACGAGGTTCGGGTCGTCCTGCGATACCGCCACCGCACCGACCGAGGCCACCGACGCCGAGTCGAAGACGGGGGTCAGCGTGGTGCCGCCGTTGGTGGTCTTCCAGACGCCGCCGGTGGCGGTGCCCACGTAGAAGATCCGCGGGTCGCGCTCGAAGACGGCGAGGTCGTCGATCCGGCCGCTCGGGCCCGTCGGGCCGATGTTCCGGAAGACGAGGCGGTCGAAGGGGCCGCCCTTCCATCGGGCCGCGGTGTCGGGGGGCGTGGCCGGCTTGGTCGGCTGGGCAGCGTGGGGCGTGGCGAGCAGCAGCGCTGCCAGGGCGGGCAGGAGTCGGGGCGTCGTCGGCATCCCCCGAACTTGCCGCCGCGCACGGGGCATCGCTACGCCCCCGCGCCCGTACCCCGGACGCCCGTCTGGTGGCACCTTTCGCCATGCGCCTCGCCCCCCTCGCGGTCCTCGCCGCCCTGACCTGCGCCCCGGTCCTCGGTGCGCAATCCGTCGCGAACCACCCGGACGTCCTCGGCGCCGAGCGCCTCTTCAGCGCCTGGCTCGAGGGCCAGATCGCCTACAAGCAGCTCCCGGGCGTCGTCGTCGGAGTCGTGCACGACCAGCAGCTCGTCTGGGCGCAGGGCTTCGGCTACGCCGACCTCGCGGCGAAGCGGCCGATGACGCCGCAGGTGAAGTTCCGCATGGCCTCGCACAGCAAGCTCTTCACCGCCACCGCGATCATGCAGCTCCGCGAGCAGGGCAAGGTGCGGCTCGACGACCCGGTCGAGCGGCACCTGCCCTGGTTCCGCATGGCCCCCGCCGGCGAGGACGACGGGCCGATCACGATCGAGCAGCTGCTCTCCCACAGTTCCGGGCTGCAGCGCGAGGCCGGCGACCACTGGACGACGTGGGCGTTCCCCACCGCCGCCGAGTTGCGCTCGCAGATGGGGCAGCGCCAGGCGGCGCTGCCGCCGATGACCCGCTGGAAGTACTCGAACCTCGCCTACAGCGTGGCCGGCCTGGTCGTCGAGGCCGCCAGCGGCCAGCGCTACGCCGACTACGTCGGGCAGCGCATCTTCGGCCCGCTCGGCATGACCGGCTCGAGCGTGGATGCGGACGTCCCGGGCATGGCCACGGGGTACGGGCGCCGCATGCCCGATGGCACGCGCGAGGTGATCCCGTTCGTGGACGCGCGCGGCATGGGCGCCGCCACCGGCATCACCTCGACGGTCGAGGACATGGCCAGGTTCGTCTCCGCCCAGTTCCGGCGCGGGCCGGCCGGCGGCGACCGCATCCTGAGCTCGGCCTCGCTGCGCGAGATGCACCGCGTGCGGTCGCTCGAGGAGACATGGACGACCGGCAACGGGATCGGCTTCTCGGTCAGTCGCGTGGGCGACCGGACCTATGTCGGGCACGGCGGGTCGTATCCCGGCTACACCACGCAGACGCTCATCCAGCTCGACGGTCGGGTCGGCGTGATCGTGCTGACGAACACCAACGATTCCGACCCCGGCGGCATCGCCCGGCAGCTCATGCAGACGGTCGGCGCGGCGGTCCTCAAGGCCGGGGCGACGAAGCCCGTGGCGGTCGCGTGGGACCCGGCGTGGGGGCGGTTCGCCGGCCTGTACCGGGGGCGCTTCGGCGACCAGCAGGTCGTGCTGCTGCACGAGAAGCTCGTGCTCATCACGCCCAACGCGCCGACCCTCGACGGTCCCGTCGAGCTCGTGCCCCTCGGCGGCGGTCGCTTCCGCTTCACGGCGCCGACCGGCGGCGGGGTGGTCGGTGAAGTCGTGCGGTTCGAGGAGGCGGGGGGGCGGGTCACGCGCATGTACACAGGGGACTCGTGGGTGGGACGCGTGCCCTGAGGCAGCGTCCCTAGAACTGCACCATGCGCGTCACCTTCATCACGACGCTGCGTTCGTTGCGCATGCCGGTGGTGATGTCCTGCCGCTCGGTATAGACGATGAACACGTCGGACAGCGGCGCCCAGCGCCAGTTCGCGCGCACGTTGTTCGAGAAGGTGCGCGTCTGGGTGTTGTACTGCAGGAACGCGCTGCCGAAGAGGTTCGGGTTCACCGCGTAGCGGACGCGGGTGCCGAGCAGGTTCGCCTGGAAGGCGCCGGCCGAGGGCGAGCGGATGTCGTTCGTCTGCCCCACCACTTCGAGCGCGAGGTCGGGCCGCGCCCGCCACGTCACCGAGCCGTTCGTCGAGCGCCGTGTGCCGTCGTAGAATCCGCCGCCGCTCACCCCGGCCGTGCCGAAGACGGGGCGCTGCTGGCTGCTGGTGAACAGGAGGCTCCCCTCGCGCCACCCGTAGGCACCCACCGGCAGGGTTCGGCCGGGGAAGACCGCGAACGGCGTCTCGAGCCGGTCGAACCAGTCCGCGACCGTCACGTTGAGCAGGCCGTCGGGCTTGAACTGCAGCTCGAGGCCGCCGGTCACCGTGCGCGTGTCGAGCCCGCCGCGGAGGTCGGTGTAGTAGTCCACGGCGAGGTGCGGCGCGACCTCCTGGATGCCCCGGATCGCCGGCCGCATGTGCGCCCCGATCGTCGCGAAGGTCTGCTGCATCGCCCGCCGCCGCACGAACCCCATGCCCGGGTTGAACCGGTCGCTCACCCGCTTGTACATGACCGAGTTGTTCCAGAATCGCCCGCGATACGCCGCCGACACCCGCAGGGCCGAGCCGTCGCTGACGGTGTCGCTCGCCCGCGAGAGTGCCGCGTAGGAATTCACGATCAGTTCGCCGAAGCGCAGGTTGGCGTCCACGCCCGCGGTGCGGTTCCAGCGATCCGTGGTGCCGTCGTTCGCCTGCCGGTTGGCGACCAGCACGCCGAGGTCGCTCTGGCCGAACAGGTTCGCCTTCACGCGGGCGACGCCGAAGTTCTCCGCCGGCTGCCCCAGCGCCGCCTGCGTCTGCATGTTCAGGAAGCCCAGCTCCATCGGGCCGGCGCGCCCCGACAGCCGCCCGCCGGCGACGATCGGGATCGGCCGCCCTTCGGGCGTGAGTCCCACCTGCCGCGAGTTGAAGAACAGGAAGTCGCGCAGCGAGGCCCCCTGGCGGTAGTTGCGCTCCTCGCTGTCGCCGAAGGTGAACGAGCCGGCGTTCTCGATGAAGAATTCGCGCCGCTCGGGGAAGAACAGCGAGAACCGCGTCAGGTTCACCTGCTCCTGGTCCACCTCGACCTGCGCGAAGTCGGTGTTGTACGTGAGGTCGGCCGTGAGCGACGGCGTGACGCCCCACTTCACGTCCAGCCCCACGTCGCCGCGGTTGCCGCGCTGCGCGGCTCCCACCTGCGCCCCGTGGGCCTGACCCCCGAGCGCGAACGGCTTGACCTGCAGGTTCCGCCCGGGCACGAGCCCGTCGAGGCCGGCGAGCGTCCCCGCCCGCGACATGCGGTGCAGCCGGTGCTGGCGGTCCAGGGGGGCCCAGTACGACGTCTCGTTCGTGCGCCGCACACGGCGGATCAAGTTGAGGCCCCAGTCCTGCGGCCCCGTCCCGGGGTTGAACCGCAGCGTGCGCATCGGGATCGCCATCTCGACGATCCACCCCGAGTCGGGCACGATGCGCGTCCGCGACCAGAAGACCCCTTCCCACGCCTCGACGACCGTGCGCGAGTCGTTGAACACCTGCTCGTCGCGCCACGCGCCGCCGGGGTTGAGCGCCCACAGGAAGGCGTTCCGCCGGTCGTGGAAGGTGTCGAGGGCGAGGCCGAAGATGTCGCTCTGGCCGGTGTTGAAGTCCCGCTCGAGGCCGGCGATGATCGCCTTGTGCGGCTCGGGATCGTGGTTCACCGCGCTCACGTAGAGCGTCTGCTCGTCGTAGAGGATCCGCACGTCCGTGCGGAACGTCGCGGGCATCCCCGTCGCCGGCAGTTGCTGGATGAAGTCGCTCAGGACCGGGGCGCGCGACCAGTCCGGTTCGTCGAGCCGGCCGTCAATGGCGATGCGGCCGACGGCACGGACGGCCGCGCTCGTCGGCCGGGCGGCCGTCTCGGGGTTCACGTAGCCACCGCGGGGGCGCGTGACATCGGGCGCCCCCCCGTCCTGCGCGCGGGCGGGGCGCGGGACCATCGCGGCGGCGACCACCGCCGCACAGGCGGCGATCACCCCGGCGGCGAAGCGGGAGGGGCACGACACGCGCACTCAACGTGCGACCCCTGGGGATCGTTCGGCCCCGACCCGTTCGGCTGTGGACGACGCGCCGCGGCGGCCTAGCTTCCCACGGCGTATGCGCCCGCCCCGCCGCGACTCGTTCCCGTGGAATCCGTCGCTCGGCCTCGCCGGCCTCGCCGGCCTCGCCGGCCTCGCCGGCCTCGCCGGCCTCGTGACCAGCGCGGGCGCGCAATCGGCCACGTCGGTGCGCCGGGAGCGCCCCGCCGGCACGTCGCTGCCGCTGGCCGCGGCCTGCGCCGGCCCGCTGGCCGTGCACGTGGCGACGGTCGCGCCCGAGTTCGAGCTCCCGCGGCCCGCCCTCGAGCGAGCCCTCGAACAGGCGGCGCGCCTATGGGCCGATGGGTTGGGGCGCGAGGTCGTCGCCCGCGTGCCCGAGGGTGGCGTGCCGGTGCACTTCGTCTTCGACGGCCGGCACGAGCGTGAGCTCATGCGCCGCGCGGCCGAGCGGGCGATCGACGAGCGACAGCGCCGCTGGGACACCGACCGTGCGGCGTACGACGACGCGCTCGCGCGCTTCGAGGCCGGGCGCACCGCGATGGACAGTGCGCAGGTGCGGTACCGCGACTCGCTCGCCGCCGTCCAGCGCCGCGCCGACGCCTTTCGCCGGCGTGCCGCCGAGCACGATACGCTCGAACAGGCCTACCGAGGGACCCTCGAGGCCTACACCCGCGCGTCGCAGGGATACCAGCGCGCCGTCGCGTCCCACAATGCGGCCGTCGAGGCCGCGATGCGGCCCGGACCCGCCATCGAGGCCGAACGCGCCCGCTTCGACGCCTCGGAGCGAGCCCTCGCGCAGCAGGGCGCGGCGCTGTCCGCCGAGGCGGCACGCATCAACGCCCGGCGCGACACCCTCGACGCCGCCGTCCGGGCGCTGGGTGCCGAGCGCGCGGCGGTGCAGGCGGCCTTCGCGGACCTCGAACGCCTGCGGCTGGCGGTCAACGCGCGGGTGGCGGCGCGGCAGGCCACGGCCGACAGCCTGCGGGCGCGTCGGCTACCGCTCGACTCGGCGCAACGCGACCTCCGCCGGCGCACCGACGACTACAACGCCGTCCATGGACGCCGCGACACGGTGCCGACGGCCGACCGCGTCGCGGGGCACTACGTCGTCGAGCGCGGCATTCCCCGCATCGACATCTTCACCTACCGCGATCCGCGCGACCTCGTCCTGGTGCTGGCGCACGAACTCGGGCACGCCCTGGGACTCGGGCACGCCGCCGACTCCTCGGCGATCATGTTCCCGCGCGCCACCGCCGCGCAGGCGGTGGTGATGCCGACCGACCGCGCGCTCGTTGACGACCGGTGCCGGGCGCGGGCGGAGCCGTCGGCGCGCGACTAGCTTTGCCGGATGGCCTTCGCCAACCTCCCGCTCGACCCCGCGCTCATGCGCGGCCTCAAGGATCTGGGCTTCGCCCGGCCGACGCCCATCCAGGAACGGGCGATCCCGGTCGCCCTCGAGCGTCGCGACCTGCTCGCGTGCGCCATGACGGGGAGCGGCAAGACCTACGCCTTCCTGCTGCCGATCCTGCACCACCTGCTCGCGATGCCGCGCGGACGGACCCGCGCGCTCGTGCTCACGCCCACGCGCGAGCTCGCCGCGCAGGTGCTGCAGTCGCTCGAGGAGGTGGCGGTCCACACGCCGCTCACCGCCGCCGCGATCTTCGGCGGGGTCGGGATGGGGCCGCAGGAACACGCGTTCCGGGTCGGGGTGGACGTCCTGGTGGCCACGCCGGGCCGGCTGCTCGACCACCTCTCCAAGCCCTATGCCTCGCTGGCGGCGGTCGAGTTCCTCGTGCTCGACGAGGCCGACCGCATGCTCGACATGGGCTTCCTCCCCGACATCCGCCGCGTGCTCAAGCACGTGCCGGCGAAGCGGCAGACGCTCTTCTTCAGCGCCACGATGCCGGACCCGATCGCGCAGCTCTCGCGCGAGATGCTCAAGGCACCGGCCACGATCGACCTCGAGCGCAAGGCGGCGCCCGCCACCGGGATCACGCAGGCGGTCTATCCCTGCCCGCAGGACCTCAAGGTGGACCTGCTGCTGAAGATCCTCTCCAGCGGCGTCATGAAGCAGGCGCTCGTCTTCACGCGAACGAAGCACCGCGCGAACCGGCTGGCCGAGCGGCTCGCCCGGGCCGGCGTCAAGGCGGAGCGCATCCACGGCAACCGGAGCCAGGCGCAGCGCACCGCCGCCCTCGACGGATTCCGCGACGGCACGCTCAAGATCCTCGTCGGCACCGACATCATCGCGCGCGGCATCGACGTCGAGGCCCTCGGCCACGTGGTGAACTTCGACGTGCCGGTGCAGCCCGAGGACTACATCCATCGCGTCGGCCGCACGGCGCGCGCCGGGCTCACCGGCGAGGCCTACACCTTCGTCGCGCCGGACGAGGAGGGCGAGCTCAAGGCGATCGAGCACGCCGTCGGCAAGCGGCTGCCGCGCGTGACGCTCCCCGATTTCGACTACCACAAGCGGGCCCCCGAGGCGTTCGAGATCCCCATCGCCGAGCGCATCAAGGAAATCCGCGCCCGGAAGGCGGAGGAGCGCAAGCGCGCCGCCGAGAAGGCGGCGCGCCGCGCCGCCAACCAGTCCGCCGAGGAAGCGCGGCGCCAGGCCCGCCCCGCCGCCCCGCGGCCCGCCCCGCGCCCCGGCGACGACTCGCCGTACGCCGCCGGCGGCGCCGGCGGCGCCGGCGGCGGCGG
>JAJTHG010000034.1 GCA_021298835.1 Gemmatimonadota bacterium | reverse complement strand
GCGGCCTTCTTCGGGGCCGGCTTGGTGCCCTCCTTCGGGGCCGGCTTGGCGGCCTTCTTCGGGGCCGGCTTGGCGGCCTTCTTCGGGGCCGGCTTGGCGGCCTTCTTCGGGGCCGGCTTGGCCGCCTTCTTGGCGGCAGGCTTCGCCGGTGCCTTGGCGGCAGGCTTCGCCGGTGCCTTGGCGGCAGGCTTCGCCGGTGCCTTGGCGGCAGGCTTGGGGGCCGGGGCCGGCTTGGCGACCGCCGCGGGCTTGGGGGCCGGGGCCGGCTTGGCCTTGACCGGGGCCGGGGCGAGCGGGACGGTGAAGAGATCTTCCTCCTCCTCGGCCACGGCGGGCTCGGCAGCGGGCTCCTCGTCGTCCTCGTCGGAATCGTCGGGGCTGTCCCAGAGGTCCTCGGACGAGTCCTTCACGCCGCCCCAGCCCCCCTCGTCGTCGTCATCGTCGTCGTAGGAAGAGCCGCCGCCACCATAGCCCATGTCGTCGGTGTCGTCGTCGCGCTCGCCGAACTTCAGGTCCTTCTCCAGCTCATCACCGTGGGGCATCGGTGGCCTCCAAGTAGGGTCGGTCAGGGGTCAGTCGCCGCCGGTGAACGCCCAACGCGTTCGACACTGCGCGCGAACGTCCACCTTGTACAACATCGGAGCGCCTCCCGTCAAGGCACGCGCCGCGCAGTCGCGGCATGACGCCATCGTGACGGCGCCGGCGGCGGCGCTGGCGGCCGGCCGCTGGCACCTCAGTCGCCCGGGACGGGGACCGGGGCCGGCGGTGCCTGGCCCCGGCCCCGGAGCCGCCGCCCGGCGTCGTCGATGAGCGAATAGACGACCGGGACGACGAACAGCGTCAGCAGTGTGGAGGTCACGAGCCCGCCGATGACGGCGTGGGCCATCGGTGCCCGCTGTTCGGCCCCCTCGCCGATCGCGAAGGCGAGGGGGAGCATGCCGGCGATCATCGCGACGGTGGTCATGATGATCGGGCGCACGCGGACCCGTGCCGAGTCGAGGATCGCGGTGAGCCGGTCGGCCCCCTCGGCGCGCCGCTGGTTGACGAAGTCGATGAGCAGGATGCCGTTCTTGGTCACGAGGCCCATGAGCATGATGATCCCGATCATGCTCATGATGTTGAGGGTGCCGCGGGTGACGAGCAGCGCGAGCGTCACGCCGAGCAGCGACAGGGGCAGCGCGAGCATGATCGAGAGCGGCTGCACGAACGAGCCGAAGATGGACGCGATGATCAGGTAGATGAACACGACCGCCAGCAGCAGCGCCTCGACGACGAAGCCCTTGGTCTCGTCGAGGTTCTGCGCGTCGCCGCCGAAGCTGGTGAAGTAGCCGGTGGGGAGGCCCACCGCCCCGAGCGCGCGCCGGGCGGCGGCGGCGACGTCGCCCATGGCGAAGCCGGGCAGGACGCCGGCGGAGACGGTGATGGTGCGCTCGAGCATCCGCCGCTCGATCGCCTGGGGGCCGACGTCGGCCTGGACGTCGGCGACCTGCGCCAGCGGCACCATCGCCGCGCGCCCGGTGGCGGGGTCGAGGTTGGCGCTCGGGATGACGATCTGCCGGATGTCCTCGGGGGAGGCGCGGAGGGAGTCGGCGTACACGATGCGCACGTCGTGCGAGTAGCCCTGCGGGTCCTCCCAGCGCGTGGCGATGAGCCCGTTGAGGAGGGGCTGCACGGTGCCCGAGATCTGCGCGATGCCGAGGCCGGCCGCCCACGCCTGCTGGCGGTCCACGCGGATGTCGAGCTGCGGGATGTCCTCTTCCTGCGCGCTGGTGGGCTCGGCGACGCCAGGGACGCCCTTGACGGTCTCCATGACCTGCTCGGCGGCAATCCGCAGGCGGGATTGCTCCGGACCCTGGACGTTGATCTGGATCGGCTGGCGGCGGCCGCCGAAGATGCTGGGCGTCCCGAGCACCTGCGCGCGGAGCCCGGGGATCTTCCGGATCTCCGCGCGGACGACGTTCATGAGCTGGTCCTGCGACTGCGCGCGCTCGTGGCGCGGGGCCAGCCGGATGTAGACGTTCCCCTGGGCGGGCGTGCCGCGGAAGCCGCCGCCGACGGTCATGTAGGTGAAGTCCACGCCGGGAACGCGGCGGATCGCCTGGTCGAGGGCGCGCCCCTTCTCGAGCGTGTGCTCGATGCGCGAGCCGGGCGGCACGCGGTAGGACACGTTGAACTCGCCCCCGTCGAAGTCGGGCATCCACGTGAAGCCGAGGAGCGGGTAGAGCGCGCCGGCCGCCACCACGCTCACGAGGCCGGCGACGAGCACCAGGCCCCGGCGCGCCATCGCCCACGCGAGCGCGTCGCGGTAGCGCCCGGCCTGCCGCTCGAACCAGTCGTCGAAGGCGAAGGCGAGCCGGCGGAGGGGGTTCCGCGTCGTGCGTCGCACGACGTCGTGGCCGCCGTGCTTGACCTCGGGGTCGGGCCAGACGCTCGAGAGCATCGGGTCGAGCGTGAACGAGACGAACAGCGACACGAGCACCGCGAACGCGACGGTGACGCCGAACTGGAAGAAGATCTTGCCGATCTGCCCGCCCATGAAGGCGACGGGCACGAACACGGCCACGACGGCGAGCGTCGTCGAGAGGACGGCGAGGCCGATCTCGTCGGTGCCTTCCTTCGACGCGGTGACGTGGTCCTTCCCCATCTCGATGTGCCGCACGATGTTCTCGCGCACGACGATCGCGTCGTCGATGAGCAGGCCGATCGCGAGCGAGAGCGCGAGCAGCGTCATCGTGTTGAGCGTGAAGTCGAGCGCCCACATCACGAAGAACGCCGAGACGATCGAGACCGGCAGCGTGAGCCCGGTGATGACCGTCGAGCGCCACGAGTTGAGGAACAGGTAGATGATCGCGATCGTGAGCACCGCCCCCAGCACGAGCGAGAGCTGGACGTCCGCCAGCGCCTCCTTGATGCGCTTGGCGTCGTCGCGGATGACCGTCAGCCGGACGTCGGCGGGGAGGCCGCGTCCCAGCTCGTCGATCATCGCCTTGACGCGGTCGGAGACCTCGACGGTGTTGGCGCCGGAGATCTTGAGCACCTCCAGCGACACCGCCGGGGTCTCGCTCCTGAAGGCGGCCGAGCGGACGTCGGCGCTGCCGTCCACGACGGTGCCGAGGTCGCGCACGCGCACCGGGGCGCCGTTGCGCACGGCGACCACGATGTCGGCGAAGGCCAGCGGTTCGTCGATGCGGCCGCTGACCCGGACGAGCTTCTCGACCTGGCCGCGCTCGACGCGGCCGGCGGGCACCTCGCGGTTCTCACGGTCGAGGGCCGTCCCCACCTGGTCGGGGGCGAGGCCGTAGGCGCGCAGCGCCCCCGGGTCGAGCTGGACGCGGATCTCGCGCTTGGCCCCGCCGACGAGGTTGACGCCGCCGACCCCGGGGACGCTCTGGAGGCGCGGCGCGACGACCTCGTCGGCCAGCGACGTCAGCTCGCGCAGCGGCCGCTCCCCGCTCTGCATCGCGACCGACAGGATCGGGCTGTCGTTGGGATCGAAACGGATGACGACCGGGTCGTCGATGTCGCGCGGCAGCGCACGCCGCGCGCGCGAGACCTTGGCCTGCACGTCCTGCTGCGCGGCCATCACGTCGGCGTCGAGCTCGAAGACGAGGCGCACCAGCGACGATCCCTCGAGCGACGTCGAGTAGATCTCGCGCAGCCCCTGCACCGTGTTGAGCGCCTGCTCGAGCGGCCGTGACACCTCGCGCTCGACGACCTCGGGGGAGGCACCGGGATACTGCGTCTGCGCGATGATGATCGGGTAGGTGACGTCGGGGTACTCGTCCACCGCGAGCCGCTGGTACCCGGCGATGCCGAGCACGACCAGCGCGACCATCATCATGGTTGCGAAGACCGGCCGGCGGATGGAGATGTCGGTGAGTATCATCGCGGTCGTCGGCTCACGGCCCCCGGGGGCGGCGCTCGCCGGCCGCTGCCGGCGCAGCGCCCGGGCGGCCCGCGGGCTTCTCGCCGACGACCGTCACCTTCATGCCGCGCCCCAGAGTGCCGACATTCCCGACGACCACGCGGTCGCCGGCCGCGAGGCCGTCGGTGATCTCGGCCATGCCGGCCGCGTCGTCCACGACGCCGAGCGCGACCTTCGCCGAGCCGATCTGGTCGCCCTCGATCCGGTACACGTACGGCGCACCGTTGTCGGGCGACTGGCGCAACGCCGCGGTGGGGACGAGCAGCGCGTCCTCGAGGACGCGCTGCACGATGCGGCCGCTGGCGAAGCTGTTGCCCTTGAGCGACCCGTCGGCGTTGGGGACCTGCACGTAGACGGTCACCGCGCGCGAGGCGGGATCGATCGTCGCACTGACGCGCGCGACCCGCCCCGTGAACGCGCGGCCGTCGGCGGTGAAGCGCGCGAGCTGGCCCGGCTGCACGCCGGTCGCCACCCGCGCGGGCACTGCGGCGGCGAGCTCCAGCACTTCGCTGCGCACGACGGTGAAGAGCGGGGCACCGCGCAGCACGCGCTCGCCCGGTTGCACGAACCGGCGCTCGACGGTGCCGTTGGCCGGTGCCACGATGCGCGTGCTGGTGACCTCGCGGTCGGCGGTGCGGTAGCGCGCCTCCGCGGCGGCGACGCGGGCCTTGGCCCCGTCGACCGCCTGACGCCGCATCCGCAGGTCGCCCTCGGCGATCGCGCCGGACTTGAAGAGCTCGGCGGCCTGGTCGGCGTTCCATTCCGCGGTGGCGAGCTCGGTCCGCGCCGAGGCGCGCTCGGCCTCCGCCGAGCGCCGCGCGGCGTCCAGTTCGCCCGCGTCGAGCCGGGCGAGCAGCTGGCCGGCCCGCACCCGCTCCCCGTCCCGCACGAGGACGTCGTCCACGTCGGCCTCGAGGCGGCTGCGAATGCTGATCGTCTCGAGCGGACGCAGGTCGCCGGCGATCGGCGTGGTGGCCTCGATTCGCCCGGCACGGATGACGGCGACATCGGCGGCGGCGAGGACGGCCCGGGCGGCCCCGCGGCCTCCCCCGGCCGCGCCGGGTGGCTGGCCACCACCGGGCGACGCGGGGGACCTGCCGCCGGAGGCCCCCGCAGGGGGGCCGCCGCGCTCGGGGGCGGGCGGACGGCTGCAGGCGAGGACCAGCAGGAGGACCGCCCAACCCATGGCGGGTCGCACAGCGCGGGAACGCATCACGGATCGTCGTCGGTGGCCGTCGCCGGCGTCGCGCCGCGCACGGGGGGGAGCGGGACGGGACGCCCGCGCGCCCGTTCGAGGTCGGCGAAGGCGAGCCAGAGATCGGCGCCGGCGCGCGCCTCGTTGGAGCGGGCGACGAGCAGGTTCAGCCCCGCGTCGGAGACGTCGAGCGGGGTGCCGAGGCCGCGCGAGAGGCGCAGCGACGCCAGAGAGTAGACCTCCCCCGCTTCGCCGGCGGCCGCGCGCTGGGCGGCGAAGGCGGCGCGCGCGCGCTCGACCTCGGCCCGGGCGCGCGCGATGTCGCCGGCGACGCCCAGCGCGGCCTGTTCGGCGCCGACGCGGGCGAGTTCGCGCTGGGCGGCCGCGAGGTCCACCGCCGATTTCGTGCGCAGCCCGTCCCAGATGGGCCACGAGAACTGCAGCCCGTAATTACGGTCACCGAACCAGCCGCCGTCGTTGCAGACGCGGGTGGGGGCCGAGCCCGCCGGGCAGAACTGGTTGCCCAGCTGGCCGAGGCCGGGCGGGAAGCCCGCAACGGGGAAGGCCAGGTAGCCGCGCTGGTAGAAGATGGTGATCGTCGGGAGGTAGTCCGACCGGGCTGCCCAGACGGCGTCACCGGCGGCGCGGAACCGCAGGTCGGCGGCCCGCAGGAGCCCGCGGCGGCGGCCGTCGTCGTCCTCGCCGCGGGCGGCGAGCGTCAGCGGCACGGTGCGCTCGAGCGCCGGGACGTCGAGTGTCGACACGAGGGCGACGGCCCGCGTCGGCGGCAGGTTGAGCAGCTGCTGGAGTTCGAGCAGCGCGAGGTCCCGCTGGTTGCGCGCGGCGATCGCCGGCGGCTCGGCGTTCGCGCGCTCGACGCGCGCGCGCAGGACGTCGTAGCGCGAGGCCTGACCGGCGGCGAACCGCTGGTCGGCCTGCTGCAACCGCTGCTCGACGAGGCCGAGGTTCTCCCGCTGGATCTCTGCGAGCGCCTCGGCGACGAGGGCCCCCAGGTAGGCGCGCTGGACGGCGACGGTGACTGTGGCCCGCGCCTCGGCGAGCGTGAACGCGCTCGCCTGCCGCGCGCGGCGCGCGCCGGCGAGGCCAGCCAGCACCTGCCCACCCTGGAAGATGGACCAGGAGGCGCGGGCGTTGGCCGTGTAGGTGAGGGGCTGGTTGAAGATCTGCCCGATCGCCTCGGCGCGGGCATTCTGCAGCAACCGCTGGTAGGAACTGTTGACGGTGACCGTCGGCATGCCCGTGGCCCGGGCGAGGCCGACCTGGGCTTCGACGGCCTCGAGTTGGGCGGCCGCGGTGCGCACGTCGCCGTTCTCGCGCAGGGCACGTTGCACCGCCTCGGCGAGGGTGAGCCGGAGGGTGTCCTGGGGGCGGGGCTGGGCGGCGAGCGCCCGGGCACCGAACCCACCCAGCAGGGCGGCGGCGAGCAGGTGGATCGGGCGGCGCATGGTACCGACAATACGTCGCGGCCCCGCAGGGCGTTGTCAGGGAAGCCGGAGGACGGGTGCCGCGCGTCAGGGCAGCGACAGGTCGTCGAGGAAGACGAGGGAGCGACGCCGGGTGACGATCGCGCGGAGCGCTTCGTAGACGCGGGGATCCATGAGCGTGCCGACGTGCGCCTGCAGGTACTCGATGGTGTCGTCGGGGTTCATCGGCTCGCGGTACGGCCGGCGGGTCGTGAGCGCGTCGAAGGCGTCGGCGGCGGCGAGGATGCGCCCGCCGATGGAGATCGCCTCGCCGGCGAGGCGGCGGGGATAGCCCTTGCCGTTCCAGTGTTCGTGATGGTCGTGGATGTACGTGAGCGCGGGCCCGAGGTGCTTGAGGGGCGAGAGGATCTCGACGCCGAGCCGGACGTGTTCCTTGACGTGCTCGTACTCCTCCTCGGTCAGCGGGCCCGGCTTGTTGAGCACGCTCTCCCGCGTACCGATCTTGCCGACGTCGTGGAGCCGGCCGGCGAGGCGGACGTGCTCGACGGTGTCGGGGTCGAGCCCGAGATGCTCCGCCACCGAGGCGGCGAGGTCGGCGACGCGCTGCGAGTGGCCGCGGAGGAACTGGTCCTTGGCCTCCTGCGCGTTGATCAGGGCGTCGACGACCGAGATGGTGAGCTGGCGCAGGGCCTGCTGCTCGCGCTCGAGTTCGTCCGTGCGGAGGGCGACTTCCTCGCGGATGAGGCGCTCGACCTTGCGCTGCTCGATCAGGAGATCGCGCTTGTGCAGCGCGCGCTCGAGGGCGGCGGTGAGGTCGGCGAGCTCGACCGGCTTCATGAGGTAGTCCATCGCGCCCGCCGCCAGGGCCTCGGTCGCCGTGGGCGCGTCGTTCACCGCGGTGAGCATGATCACCGCGAGGTCGGGATCGATCGCGAGCGCCTGCGGGACGAGGTCGGTGCCCGGCATGCCGGGCATGCGCACGTCGGAGAGCATGGCGACGAAGCGGCCCCCCCGCAGGTACTCGAGGGCGACCGTCCCCGACTCCGCAGTGGTGACCTCGAAGCCGCGGCCGCGAAGGAACTTCGCGAGCGCCACGCGGATGGTCTCCTCGTCGTCGACGATGAGCAGCCGCGAGACGGCGGGCTCGGCGACGGCA
This sequence comes from Gemmatimonadota bacterium, assembly GCA_021298835.1. Classification (GTDB taxonomy): domain Bacteria; phylum Gemmatimonadota; class Gemmatimonadetes; order Gemmatimonadales; family Gemmatimonadaceae; genus JAJTHG01. The sequence continues at coordinate 28,508 of JAJTHG010000034.1, read as the reverse complement.
CCCAGCGCGCGGGAAATGCGGCTGGTCGAGGGGCGGAGCGGATCGGTCATCGGCTCGTGAAGGCGGGCGGCGTCAACGGCCCCGTGTCGGGGACCGTTACGGGTACAGGACGATTGGGGCGATCAGGCGTTGCGCGCAGGATGGCGGCTCGGCGCGAGTTCGATACGACACCGTGCAGTGTGCGGAAGTCCGGCAGGTTGGCGCCAGCTCACGTGGCGTTAGTGTGTCCCTATTGTGCCCTGAAACTGTTTGCTGCAGCGTCGATCGAGGGGCGATGAGCGGCATACTCGTCGAGCGGCTTCTTGAGTTCGACGTCGAGGACCTTGAGGAAGCGGGCCTCGAACTGCTTCCGCTTGGTGGCATTGCCGAGCACTTCGTGGGCGCGTGCGGCGAGCATGAGCCCGAGCAGGAAGTCGGGCTCGGCCTTGAGCAGCGTGTCCGCCTGCGCCAGGGCGGTCTCGGCGCCCTCCCGGGCCCCGGTGGCGAGCCCGATCGAGCCGACGTGGTAGCGCTGGTCGTTGTTGAGCTGACCGAGGGCGTTGTAGGCCATCATGGCCATCGGCGAGAAGAACGCCGCAGAGTCGGGGAGGCCGCGCTCGGCGTACGTCATCACGCGGTTGTAGAGCCGTTCGGCGCGCTCCTCGGGGGACATCTGGGAGATGTCCGGGGGGGCACCGCTCCCCCCGCCGCCGGCGAAGGGGGCCACCATGCCGGCCGGGGCCCCGTCGGCGCTGGCCGCCGGGGTGGTGCTGGCCTGCCACGTGCGCGTCGCGACGAGGGTGATGAGGATGATCAGCGAAACGGCGGCGATGCTCCACGGGAGGACCGTCGAGGCGCCGCCCCCGGTGGGCACCTCGGGACGCGCCCCCGCGGGAGTGCCGCAGCGATGGCAGAAGCGGGCACCCGGGGAGAGGGCGGCCTTGCAGACGGCGCAGGACGGCGAGGCGGGTAGGTTCATGCGCCGTAAGCTAGGCGCGATGCCGCGGCGCGCGTAGCATACCGGCGTGTCCACCCAGCCACCGATCCGCGACCTGTCGGGGGCGACCGCCCCCGATGTCCTCGAGCTGGCGGCCGCCCACGGCGTCCGCTTCCTGCGCCTGCAGTTCACCGACATCCTCGGGGTGAACAAGAACGTCGAGGTGCCAGCGTCGCAGATGGCGAAGGCGCTGCGCGGCGACCTCATGTTCGACGGCTCGTCGATCGAGGGGTTCGTGCGGATCGAGGAGTCGGACATGCTGCTGGCCCCCGACCTCGCGACGTTCCGCGTCTTCCCGTGGGGGGAACCCGGGGCGAAGATCGCACGCGTGCTGTGCGACATCACGCGGCCCGACGGGACGCCCTTCGAGGGGGACCCGCGCGGGGTGCTCAAGCGGCAGGTGGCGCGGGCGGCGCGCTTCGGCTTCACGATGATGGCCGGCCTCGAGGCCGAGTTCTTCCTCTTCCAGCGGGGGACCGACGGCGAGCCGACGCTGCGCACGAACGACGTGGGCTCGTACTTCGACCTCGCGCCGGTGGACCGCGGCGAAGACGCCCGCCGCGCGATCGTGGCGGCGCTGGAGGAGATGGGTTTCGACGTCGAGGCCGCGCACCACGAGGTGGCGCCGGGCCAGCACGAGATCGACTTCCGCTACGCCGACGCGCTCACGACGGCCGACGCGCTCGCGACCTTCCGCTTCGTCGTGCGCCACGTGGCGCAGCAGTTCGGGCTGCACGCGTCGTTCATGCCGAAGCCGATCTGGGGGCAGAACGGGAGCGGGATGCACACGCACCAGTCGCTGTTCAAGGACGGGCGCAACGCGTTCTGGGACGAGAAGGCGACGTGGGAGCTCTCGCCGGTGGCGCACTGGTACATCGGCGGATTGCTGGCGCACGCGCGCGGGATGTGCGCGATCACGAACCCGCTGGTGAACAGCTACAAGCGGCTGGTGCCGGGCTTCGAGGCGCCGGTGAACGTGGCGTGGAGCATGCGCAACCGCTCGCCGCTCCTGCGCGTGCCGGACCGGCGCGGTACGGGGACGCGGGTGGAGAACCGCATGCCCGATCCCGCGGCGAATCCCTACCTCGCGCTGGCCGTGCAGCTCGCCGCGGGGCTCGACGGCATCGAGCAGAAGACCGACGCCGGCGAGCCGGTCAACGAGAACATCTTCGCGATGTCCCAGCGGGAGAAGAAGCGACTGCGCATCTCCGACCTGCCGCACGACCTGCACGAGGCGTGCGACGAGCTCGAGGCGGATGGCGTGATCACGGCCGCGCTCGGCCCGCACATCACGGAGCACTTCCTCGCGGCGAAGCGCGCGGAGTGGCGGGAGTACATCACCCAGGTGCACCCCTGGGAGGTCCGGGAGTATCTGGGGAAGTACTAGCCGGGCCACCGGCCACGGTGGCCGCCCGTCACGTGACGGACGACGCCGGTCCCCCCACCGTTGACCGCGCGTGCGGTTCCCCGCAAACTCTTCCGTCGCCCCCCACCGGAGTCCCGCGTGCCCACGTCTGGTCGTCTCGTCCTCGCGCTCGCCCTGCTGCTGCCGGTCGGCGCGCAGGCCCAATTCGGCGGTATCATGCGCCGCGCCGCCGGCGCCGCCACCGACCGGCTCGCCGACCGTGCCGGCGACAAGGCGGCGCGCGAGGCCTCGCTGGCAGCGTGCGGTCGCGAGACCTCGTACTCGGCGGTCAATCCCGAGCTCACCGCCGACCTGCTCGACAAGCTCCTGCGCGGCCTCGAGGCGCAGGCGCGTGCCGGCAACGGCAAGGGGCGCGACCAGCTGCAGACGCAGCGCGACGAGCTACGGGCCCGCATCGATGCCCTGCGCGGCAATCAGGCGTCGCGCGACGCGCGCTCCGACTGGCTGGAATGCCGGAACGAGTACTGGGAGGACATGTTCCTCCAGAAGTACAACGGCAACCCGGTACAGTTCGCGCTCGACCCCGAGCGGCAGAAGCGCGCGCGGGAAACCGAGGAACGCGCGGCGGCGGCGGAGGCGCGAGGCGACAGCACGCGCGCCAAGGCGATCCGCGACTCGACCGCCTACAACTACTTCAGCGACCTCGGCTACTCCAAGGAGGACTCCGTGGCGCTCGACAAGAAGTGCGGGAAGGCGCCCGCCCCCTCGAAGCAGGAAGTCGAGCGGGACGAGCTGCGCAAGCAGCTGCGGGCCATCGACGAGAAACTCGCCGACATCGATGCCGACAACTCCGGGATCCTCTACAAGGAGAGCGGCCTGCCGGCAGCGCAGATCGGCAACATCAAGGACCGGGCGTCGGCGTGGGTGTACTCGCCCTACACGAAGCCGCCGTGCGGCTACTCGCGGTCCGAGCAGCGGGCACTCGACGACCGCGCGGAGCGCCTGCGGAAGGTGCTGCGCTGAGGGGCCGGAGCCGGCGATCGAGACGCGGGCGGGCTCACATGCCCGGGGTGACCATCACGTGGGCCTTGGGCGTCCCGGGGAACATGAGCCATGGTTCGCCCGCCTTGGGGACCGCCGAGATGCCGGCCGCGGCCGTCGTGGCGTCGGGCACGTAGGCGACGAACAGGCGGCCCTGCGCGACCTCGCGACACCGCATGGCGTCAACCTCGACGTCCATCCCCCCTTTGGCGCAGAGCGCCCGCGTGCCATGCAGGGTTCGAGACCGTCGTGGTCGCAGGCGACGTGCGTGCGCTGGTCGGCGGGGTCGTCGGCCAGGCACGTCACGCCGCCGCCGCCCCGGCGTGCGCGAGACCGCGGCCCGCGCCACCCGATCGGGGTCACGCGGGCCGCGGGGTGGCGCTGCGTCAGACCGGGAAGAGCATCTCGCGGTAGCGCGGCAGCGGCCAGTACTCGTCGCCGATCACCAGCTCGAGGGCGTCGGCGGCCGAGCGGACCTTCTCCATCTGCTCGCGGCCGGTCGAGGTGATGTAGGCGCCCTGCTTCTCGAGTGCGTCGTGCATCCCTTCGGCCTTGGCGATCACCGTGGCGAGGCCGTCGCGCGCCGTCTGCAGCGCGGCGACGAGCTTGCCAAGGCGCTCGGCCTCCGCGACCTGCGGCACGACCTTGATGCCGGCGGCCTTGGCGCTCGCCGCGGCCGCCTGCAGCGTACCCAGGTAGGCGAAGCCGGCGGGCAGCACCTGCGTGTCCACCATCTGCTGCATGGTATGCAGCTCGATGAGGAGGTCCTTCACGTAGCGCTCGAGGCGGACGTGGTAGCGCGAGTGCAGCTCCTCCTTGCTCAGGATGCCGAGCGAGGTGAAGAGGGTCTCGGCCTGCTTCGTGGCGAGCTGGGCGAGGGCTTCGGGCGTGGTGCGGAGGTTGAGGAGGCCACGCTTCTTCGCCTCCTTGACCCATTCGTCGGAGTAGTTGTTGCCCTCGAACCGGATGGCGGCGGTGGCCCGGAAGGCGTCGCGCACGACCTTGAAGGCGGCGTCGTCGACCGTCTTGGCGGTCTTGAGGGCCTTCTTGAGCTCCTCGGTGAGCTCGCCGACGGCCTCGGCGACGGCGGCGTTGAGGAGCATGACCGGGAAGGCGATGGACTGCGAGCCGCCGACCGCGCGGAACTCGAACTTCATGCCGGTGAAGGCGAAGGGCGAGGTGCGGTTGCGGTCGGTGTTGTCCTGCTGGATCTCCGGCAGCTTGGCGACGCCGAGGGCGAGCATCGCCTGCGCGGCGGAGTTGGGGCTGGTCTTGCCGGCGGCGATGTCCTCGACGACGCGCGTGAGCATGTCGCCGAGGAAGGCGCTGATGATGGCCGGCGGCGCCTCGTTGGCGCCAAGGCGGTGCTCGTTGCCCGAGGTGGCGATGCCGGCGCGGAGGAGCCCCTGGTGCTTCAGCACGCCCTTGAGGACGGCGGCGAGGAAGAGCAGGAAGCGGATGTTCTGGTGCGGGGTCTTGCCGGGCTTGAGCAGGTTGACGCCGTCGAGCTCGTTGGTGGCGACGATGCTCATGGACCAGTTGCAGTGCTTGCCCGAACCGTTGATGCCGGCGAAGGGCTTCTCGTGCACGAGCGCCGCGAGGCCGTGGCGCATGGCGACCTTGCGGAGCACGGCCATGACCAGCTGGTTGTGGTCCACGGCGATGTCGGTCTCCTCGTACCGGGGCGCCATCTCGAACTGCGAGGGGGCGACCTCGTTGTGCCGCGTGATGATCGGTACGCCGAGCTTGTAGAGCTCGGCCTCGACTTCGGCGAGGCAGGCCTGCACACGCTCGGGGATGCCCCCGAAGTAGTGGTCCTCAAGCTGCTGGCCGCGCGGGGGCGGGGCGCCGATGACGGTGCGGTTGCCCATGACGAGGTCGGGGCGCATCGCGAAGTGCGTGCGGTCGATCAGGAAGAACTCCTGCTCGGGCCCGAGGGTGGTGCCGACGCGCTGCACGCCCTTGTCGCCGATCGTGGCGAGGAGCTCCATCGCCTTGTGCGAGAGGACGTCGCTCGAGCGGAGGAGCGGGGTCATCTCGTCGAGCGCCTCGCCGTTGTAGCCGAGGAAGACGGAGGGGATGTAGAGCGTCTTGGCGCCGCCCGCCTCGACGAGGAAGACGGGGGAAGCGGGGTTCCAGGCGGTGTAGCCGCGGGCTTCCCAGGTGGCGCGGAGGCCGCCGGAGGGGAAGGACGACGCGTCGGGCTCGGACTGGATCAGCTGGTCGGCCGTGAAGGCCTCCATCGGCTGGCCCTGGTCGTCGAACGTCAGGAAGGCGTCGTGCTTCTCGGCGGTGAGGCCGGTCTGCGGCTGGAACCAATGGGTGAAGTGCGTCGCGCCGCGGGAGATCGCCCACTCCTTGATGGTCTGGGCGACGACGGGGGCGATGTCGGTGTCGAGCTTCTTTCCGAGGCGGATGGACTCGGTGAGCTTCTTGTACACGTCCTTCGGGAGCCGGTCGCGCATCTGGCGGGCGCCGAAGGTGTTGATGCCGAAGTACTCGGAGGTGGAGATCTGGGTGCGGCCGTTGACGGACGCCGTGGTCGGCGCCTTCGGGAGGCGGGCGGCGAGCTCCTTGAGGAGCGAGGGGCGGGGATTGGTGGCGGGGGCGGACATCGGGAGCTGCTCGTGGGAGGGGGGAGACGCGACAACTGAAAGGTATGTTGTCAGACAACTTGTTGCAACGGAACAGGTTGCATAAATGACCCCCGAGTTGATGAACTCCCGCGCTTTTCTTGAAGTCGTTGTGCTAACACCATTTGTATCAACGCTTTATCACGCCGCGCCCGCGGTAGCTTGATCTCGATCCCGATCGGTCGTGGGGAGCGCCCCACGTCGCCTCCTGGCCTGCCGGGTCGCCCGTAGGCGCGCACCACGGCGCGAAGGCCGTCAGTCGAACAGGGACGGCTGGGGCACCCGTCCGTCGAGGCGTTGTTCGACCTGCTTCACGATCGGATCCAGCGACCCCGGGTCCCCGACGACGTCGTAGTCGCGCACGTCCACCGTCAGCACCGGCGCGCGTCGGAAGGTGGGGATCCAGCGGGCGTAGCGCGCGTGGAGGGCCATCCAGTACTCGGGCACCGTGTCCTTCTCCTTTTCGCGGCCGCGGCGGGCGATGCGCGCGAGGATCTCCGGCACCGGAGCCGTGAGGTACACGAGCAGCTTCGGCGGGCGGGCGGCGGGCGACGTGAGGAGCTCGGCGTACAGCCGCTGGTACAGGTCGTACTCCACGTCGCTCAGGCGCCCCTCGTCGCGGGCGCCGCGGGCGAAGATCTCGGCGTCTTCGTACCACGTCCGGTCGAGGATCCAGCTGCCGCCGCGGGCGCGCATCCGCCGCACCGCCGCGAAGCGGCTCGCGAGGAAGTGGAGTTGCAGCGGCAGGGCATGGCGGCGCAACCCGTCCGGCTCGCCGTAGTAGGGGGCGAGCCACGGATTGTCGTCGTCCACGCTCTCGAGGGCCGTCTGCAGGCCGAACCGGGCGGCGAGGGCGCGCGTCAGGGTAGTCTTGCCGGTTCCGACCATGCCGGCGACGGCGAGGAACATCGTGATTACATTCAACCGCCGTACGGCGCCGTAGCCAAGTGGTAAGGCAGCGGTCTGCAAAACCGCTATTCGCCGGTTCGATTCCGGCCGGCGCCTCTCGACGCACCGCCTTTTCCCTGATGTCCGGGCGAGGGCGGTGCGTTCGGCTTCCTGCGGGGGCTGGGCACTGCTGCCCGGCACCGGGGCGTTCGGTGGACGGAGACGCACCGGGCGTGTGGGTCCCCACGTGAAGGCGTGTTGTCCGACTCCCCTCGTGCAGGAACCGCCTGCCGACGTCCGCACGACTCCTGGCCCATGTTCATCCTCGTCGCGATCGGCCTGACGCTCGGCCTGCTCCTGGGCGTGCTCGGCGGCGGGGGCTCGATCCTGACGGTGCCGGCGCTGGTCTACGGCGCCGGACTCGAGCCCAAGCAGGCGATCGCGACGAGTCTCGCGGTCGTGGGGCTCACGAGTGCGGTCGGGGCGCTGCGGCAATGGCGAAACGGCACCGTGCAGCCGCGCCGGGCGCTCGAATTCGCGGCGGCGACCATGATCGGGGCGTTCGCCGGGGGGCGGGTCTCCGCCTACGTCCGCGGCGATGTGCAGCTCGTGGCGCTGGCGGTGATCATGCTCGGCTCGGCCGTGTCCATGCTTCGGCCGCCACCGGTGGCGACCAGTGCCCCGCCACGGCTCGGCATCCTCGTCGCCGCCGGCCTCGGGGTCGGGGCCCTGACGGGCATCGTGGGGATCGGAGGCGGATTCCTGATCGTCCCGGCGCTGGCGACGCTGGCGGCCCTGCCGATGGCGGAAGCGGTGGGGACGTCGCTGGTGGTGATTGCGCTCAACTCGGCGACCGCCTTCGCCGCGGTGGCGGCGACGACCCGGATCCCGTGGGGGCCGGCCCTCACCGTGACCGCAGGCGCGATCACCGGGGTCCTGGCGGGGGCGTCGCTTGGCCGACGGCTCACCGGCGCGCAGATCCGGCGCGGCTTCGCGATCTTCCTGCTCGTCCTCGCCGGCTTCATCCTGTGGACGAACCGCGCAACGCTGGGGCTCGGCCCGAGGGCCACCCCGACCTCCGTCCCGACCCCCGACCCATGACCGACTTCCTCGCGACCGTGCCGGGGCTGGCCAACGGCCAGGCCCCACTTCCCGACGTCGTTACCGGCGGCCAGCCCACGGCCGCCGAGATCGCCGCGCTCGCCGCCGCCGGCGTGAAGACGGTGCTCGACCTCCGCTTGCCGCACGAGCCGCGCGGGTTCGACGAGGCACATGCCGTGGAGCAGGCCGGGATGCGCTACGTCAGCGTGCCGGTGCAGGGGCTGGTGCCCGACGAGGCCTTCGCGGCCGTGCGCCGCGAGCTCCGGCAGGCCGCGGGCGCGCCGCTGCTGTATCACTGTGCGAGCGCGAACCGCGTGGGGGCTCTCATGATTCCCCACCTGATGCTCGACCGCGGGCAGGACCAGGCGACGGCGCTCCGGACCGCCCAGCAGGTGGGCCTCCGCGACGGAATGCTGGCGCAGCAGGCGCTGGACTACGTGCGGCGCCATGCCTGAGCGGTGCCGCCCGGCGGCCCCGCGGCGTGCCGCGGGGTTGCGCGGGCTTTACATGACTATATAGTAATATAGTCACCATTCACCGGATCAGCTCCATGCTCCTCCAGCGCTTCTACGACGACGGCCTCGCGCAGGCCTCGTACCTCATCGGCTGCCACGCCACCGGCGAGGCGATCGTGGTGGACCCGAACCGCGACGTGGACCAGTACGTCGCCGCCGCCGAGCGCGAGGGGCTGCGTCTCACGCACGTCACCGAGACGCACATCCATGCCGATTTCGTCTCCGGCGCCCGCGAATTGGCCCAACGCACCGGCGCGGCGCTGTTCCTGAGCACGGAAGGAGGCCCCGACTGGCAGTACGCCTTCGCCGCCGAGGCGGGGGCGACGCTGGTGAAGGATGGCGACACGATCCGCGTCGGCAACGTGGTGCTGACGGTGATGCACACGCCGGGGCACACGCCGGAGCACCTGAGCTTCGTCGTCCACGACACCGCCAGCGCCACGGAACCCATGGGGGTGCTCACGGGCGACTTCGTGTTCGTCGGGGACGTGGGACGCCCCGACCTGCTCGAGAAGGCCGCCAAGGTGGCCAACACCATGGAGGCCGGCGCCCGCACGCTCTACCGGAGTCTGCAGCGCTTCAAGCAGCTCCCCGACTGGCTGCAGATCTGGCCCGGGCACGGCGCGGGCTCGGCCTGCGGCAAGGCGCTCGGCGCGGTGCCGACCAGCACGCTCGGATACGAGAAACGCTTCAACTGGGGGCTTGCCGCCGTGAGCGAGGACGCTTTCGTGGCGGCGGTGCTCGAGGGGCAGCCCGAGCCGCCGGCGTACTTCGCCCAGATGAAGCGCATCAACAAGTCCGGACCGCGTGTCCTCGGCGGCCTGCCGCAGCCTCCACGCGTGCCGGCGGCACGGGTCGAGCCGCTGCTCGCGGGGGGGACGGTCGTGGTGGACACGCGGCCGTCGGCCGAGTTCGCGGCGGGCCACCTGCCCGGCACGGTCAACATCCCGCTCAACAAGAGTTTCTCGACGTGGGCCGGGTGGCTCTTGTCGTACGATGCCGACTTCGTGCTGCTCGCCGACGACGCGTCGTGCCGCAAGGCGGTGCGCGAGCTCGCGATGATCGGGCTCGACCGCGTGGCGGGAGTGATCCACCCCGACGTGCTCGCGACGTGGCGCGCAGACGGCAAGCACCTCGGCGCGATTCCGCAGACGACGCCGGGCGAACTGGCCTCGCTCCTGGCGCGCGACGCGGTCACGCTGCTCGACGTACGGGGGCAGGGCGAATGGGCGGCGGGTCACATCCCCGGGGCGCGGCACGTCCCCTTGGGGTACCTCGCGGCGTCGGTTGGTTCGCTGCCGACGGCGAAGCCGATCGTGGTGCAGTGTCAGGGCGGGGCGCGCTCCGCGATCGGGGCGAGCGTGCTCCGGGCGGCGGGGCTCCCTGCGGTCATCAACCTCGGCGGGGGCTACGCGGAATGGGCGCGAAGCGGACATCCGACGACCCGCGAGGCCGTGACGCCCTGACGAGGCCGCAACGTCTTCGGGCCGCCGGGGGCGGCCGGCCGACCGGGTCGCTCGCGCCGGGCTAGCTTGCGGGCATGTGCGGCCGCTTTACGCTGACGGCTCCGTCGCGTCTGGACGCCGAGGCGATCGGGGCGGCGCTCTTGACGCCGGCGCTGCCGCACGTGGCGCCGCGCTACAACATCGCGCCGTCGCAGTCGGTCCTGCTGGTGCGCCAGCGGGAGGACGGGGCGGGGCGGGAGGTGGTGCTGGCCCGCTGGGGCCTCATTCCCTCGTGGGCAAAGGACCCGGCGATCGGCAACCGGCTCGCAAACGCCCGCGGAGAGACCCTGGCGGAGAAGCCCAGCTTCCGGACGGCCTGGAAGCGCAGGCGGGGCCTGGTACTCGCCGACGGGTTCTACGAGTGGCAGGTGGTACCCGGGCAGACGGTCAAGCAGCCCTGGTGGATCCATCGCAAGGATGGGGCACCGTTCGCGTTCGGGGCGCTCTGGGAGACGTGGCATCCTCCCGAGGGCGGGGAGGGCGTGGTGTCGTGCACCTTGGTCACGACCGAGCCGAACGCCCTCATGGCACCGATTCACGACCGGATGCCGGTCATTCTGGCATGGTCGGAGGGGGGGCGATGGCTCTCGAGCCCCTCCCCGCCGTCGGATCTGGTCAGGCCCTGCGCCCCGGACCCGTGGGAAGGGGTGCGGGTATCGACGCGCGTGAACCGGCCGTCCCACGATTCCCCAGACTGCGTGACCTCTGTCACGACCTGAGCGGGGAGGCACCGCCTGCACCCAATCGGCGCTACACCGGTTGCGTCGGCCGCGCGAGATCGTATCATTGGGGTTGTCGTTCACCTTGGCAGGACCGCGTCCGGCGGCGGTAACAGCTGGCGTCGTTCATCGCTTGGGTGAACGGTCCGAGTCTCCATGTCCAGCGGATACAGCACTTCGGCTTCTCCGCGACGTGGTCACCTCTGGAGGAAGAATATGCGTTTCCGTGCGTCCGTTGGGGCGATGGGGCTCGCGCTGGTCATCGCGGCGCCGGTCCACGCTCAGTCGGCCGGGGCCATCGAGATCGGTGGATTCGGCCGCATGCAGTTCCATGACAGTCAGCTGCTGATCCCGGAATCCGTCGTGCCGGCGAACGACGCCTTCACGCGGCAGTACGGATACGGCTACGGCGGCCGGCTCGGCGTGTTCTTCGCCGAGAACTGGTCGATCGAAGGCGGCTACCACTTCGTCCGCCAGCCGGCGATCCGCAACACGAACCTGACGCTCCGGGCGCTCTGGAACCGGCCGATCACCGAGAAGTTCGGCTACCATGTCGGCCTCGGCGCGTTGATGAACAGCTACGATCTCGCGCCGTTCTCCGGCGTCGTGGCGGGGACGACCGGAGTCCAGTACTACGCCGGTTCGAGCGGCGTGAGCGACTTCGGCGTCGCCGGCCTGATCGGGACGCGCTGGAAGCTCACCGACATGTTCGCGCTGCGCGTCGACGGCACGGCGTCGCTGATTCCCTCGCCCTCGTCGCGCCGCTCGGAGTTCACGCGTGCGAACTGCGGCGCGCCGGGAACGCCGTTCTGCGTGCCGGCCCAGAATCCGGAAGGGATGGACCTCAACCTGGGCGTCGAGCTCGGCGGGTCGATCCTGCTCAACACGGACAAGGACACCGACGGCGACGGCATCAAGGACAAGAAGGACACCTGCCCGAACACGCCGAAGGACGTCAAGGTCGACCTGAACGGCTGCCCGGTGGACACCGACGGTGACCGGATCGCCGACTACCTCGACAAGTGCCCGAACACGCCGAAGGGCGTGGCGGTGGACGCGAACGGCTGCCCGGTGGATTCGGACGGCGACAAGATCGCGGACTACCTCGACAAGTGCCCGAACACGCCGCGGGGCGTGACGGTGGACAACAACGGCTGCCCGGTGGACAGCGACAAGGACGGCGTCGCCGACTACGTCGACCGCTGCCCGAACACGCCGGCTGGCGTGCGCGTGGACGCGAACGGCTGCCCGGTGGACACGGACGGCGACAAGGTCGCGGACTACCTCGACAAGTGCCCGAACACCCCGACGGGTGCGACGGTGGACACGAACGGCTGCCCGGTGGACTCGGACGGTGACGGCGTGTTCGACGGTCTCGACACGTGCCCCGGCACCAAGGCTGGTGCGCAGGTGGACGCGGCGGGCTGCCCGCGCATCTTCGAGGAGGGCAAGACGACGATCACGCTCGAGGGCGTGACCTTCGCGACCGGCACGGCCCGGCTGACGCCGGCGTCGCGTCCGGCCCTCGACAAGGCGGCGGAGACGATCGCGGTGAACGCGAGCATCCGCATCGAGGTCGGTGGCCACACCGACAACGTCGGTCGCCCGGCGAACAACCTGCGGCTCTCGCAGCAGCGCGCCGAGGCGGTCCGCGCCTACCTCATCACCAAGGGTGTGAAGGCCGACCGGCTCGTGGCCAAGGGCTTCGGCGGCACCCAGCCGATCGCCGACAACAAGACGGCGGCCGGCCGCGCGAAGAACCGTCGCGTGGAGCTCAAGAAGATCGACTGAGGCACTGGCACCAGAGACGACCGCCCCCGGTGCACACGCGCCGGGGGCGTGTCGTTTCCGCCCTGAGCGAGACCGCCAGACGCCATCGCCGACCTCGCCCGCGGCACATCGTCTTTTCCCGCCGATCAGGTTGCCGGCGGGCCTCTCGCCCGACATCGTTCATCTGCAGATGAGTCCGTTGCCGAAGCTCTCGCTCAAGGGGACGCCGCGTCCCGCCGCCTATGCCGTCGCCCTCGCAGCCCTCGCCGCGGGCGGCTGGTTCGCGTGGACCGGTTGGCAGCGGTGGCAGGCGTACGTGCCCCTCGGGGTGCGGGTGATCGAGAGCCGGGTGGACACGCTGTCCATCGCCGGGCTGCCGAAGTACGGGGCGGTGGTGACCTACGAGTTCGTCTTCGAAGGCATCACGATGACGTCGTCCACGGTGGTCAAGGGGAACCCCGAGATGTCGGCGCGGGAGGCGGCGAAGTGGGTGAACCGGTACCCTGCGGGAACGGAGACCGCCGGCTACCTGAACGGCGACAATCCCAATGATGTCGTACTCGCGCGCGACAACGACTTCCGGCTGCCGCTCGCGGTGGCGGCGTTCGGCATCGTCGCGCTCGCGTTCCTGCTGTGGGAAGACCGAGCGGGATGGCTCCCGGGATATCAGCGCGCGGATGCCAGCTCGTCGGCCTCGACGTGGGTGGATCCGCGCGGTCGGCCCCCGGAACTCAACATGAAGCCACCACCGGGGATGGAGGGGGCGATCTGGGACCCATCGCCCGGCGAGGACGGCCTGCCTCGCGGTTGGGTGCGCCCGGACACCGAGTGACTCGCCCTTCGCACCACTGCAAGACGCCCGGCGTCGGGAACCCCGCGCCGGGCGTCGTGCATCGGCACGCCATGATGCGACGCCGCGCAACGCGGCTCGCCGGCGTGCTCGCGTGGGCGTGGGTCGGAACGGCCGCGGCGCAGGCCGGCGACTCGGCGGCCGCACGCGACGCTCGCCGCGAAGTCCGGCGTCGGGAGGTGACGCCTGCCCTGTACGCCACCGCCTTCCGTGACAGCGGTGCGCGCGAGCTCCTCGCCCGCGCACGTACGGCGCGGCTGGTGACCGACCGCGCCCTGCGAGCCTACCAGGCGCGCACGTGGCAGCGCGCGACGATGGGGTTGCGCTTCGGGACCGACGGCCCGGAGCGGATCTTCTGGCGGCAGGAGCAGGTGGGCGAGGTCACCTGGACGCGCGACGGCGGCACGGCGGTGCGCGTGACGGGGCTGCGAAGCGCGACGCCGGCGGCACCGGGAACGGTGCAGGGCGGGCCCCCGCCGCCGCTGCCGTGGTTTCCCGGCAAGGAGCAGCTGTGGGTGGGGACGGGCGGGATCGTGACGGCCGAGGTGGACGAGCGGCGGACGATCAACCCGCTCGCGACGGGGAGCGAGGCGTACTACACCTACGCGACCGGCGACTCCACGGTGATGGTGCTCGGCGTCGAGCGGCTGGTGCTGCGGGAGCTGCGCGTACGGCCGCGCGAGCCCGGGTGGAACGTGGCGGTGGGGTCGTACTGGTTCGATGCGGCGACCGGCCAGCTGGTGCGCGCGACCTATCGGCTGACGCTGCCGGTGAATCTGAGTGATCGCGCGAACGCGGCGATCCGTCGAGGGGACGCGCGCATCCCGCGCATGTTCCGGATGGTGGCGTTCCCGATCACGGGCGAGATCTCGGCGATCACGGTGGAGTACGGGCGCTACGCGGAGCGCTTCTGGCTGCCCCGCGTGCAAGTGGCGGAAGGGGAGGTGCGCGCGAACGTCGCGACGATCCCGGTGACGTACGAGGAACGCTTCCGGTACGACGCGGTGGAGTCGGAGACCATGCCGGCCGTGGTGGCGCTGCCGCCGCGCACGACGATGGCGGGGGACGAGGCGCTACCGCTGCCCCCGATGTTCGATTCGCTGCGCGGGCTGCCTGCGGAGGAGCGGCGGCGCATCTTCCAGGACTACACGCGACGGGTGGCGGCGTCGCGCGCGCGGCAATGTGCGACCGGCGCGAACTTCCGCGTACCGCTTCGGCGCTACAACGGCGCGGTGATCGGCATGCAGGAGCAACCGTGCGACTCGACTGCGCTGGCGAGCAGCGCGGCGTTCGACGGGCCGCTGTTCCCGCCGGACGAGCGCCCGTTCGCGCGCGAGGCGTCGGCGGAGCTCGCGCGCGAGCTGGGGCTCGCGGTGCAGTCGGGCTTCGCCCCGCGGCCGGTGGAGTGGGCGTGGCCGACCGAGCGCGGGCTGATGCGGTTCAACCGGATCGAGGGCCTGTCGCTGGGGGTGGGGGCACGGCAGGACCTCGGCGCCGGCTACGCGTGGCAGGGGGCGGTGCGCGTCGGGTTTGGAGACGCGTGGCCGAACGCGGAACTGGGCGTCGCGCGCAGCAACGGACGAACGACGGTTCGGGTCGAGGGGTATCGCCGGCTCTCGTCGCTCAACGACTGGGGGATGCCGTTCTCGTTCGGCGAGGCGCTGCTGGCGGTGACGGCGGGACGCGACGAGGGATTCCATGCGCGCACCTCGGGGGCGGCCGTGACGCTGGAGCGGGACGGTGCCTGGCGGTGGGAACTGCGCGGTTTCGGCGAGCGGGTGGCGACGGCGGCCCTCGCGACGCGCCAGGCGGGCCTGCTCGGGTGGGATACCCGGCGGCTCGGGACGTTCGTGGCAGCGCGCGAGGGATGGTACGGCGGGGTGGCCGCACGTGCGCGACGCACCTTCGGGGGCGACCCGGACGGATGGCGGCTGTTCACGGACCTGCGCGGCGAGCTGGCGGGCGGACCGGTGACGTACGGGCGGGCGTCCGCGGAGCTGTCGGTGCGGCGGGCCGTCGGGCGCATGTCGCTGGCCGCTACGGGGGCCGCTGGCGAGGGCTTGGGCGACGTCCCCCAGCAGCGGTGGTGGTGGCTGGGCGGGGCGCGGACGGTGCGCGGCCAGCTCGCGGGCACACAGGCGGGGGCGGCGTACCACCTGGCGCAGGTCGAGGCAGGCTGGCGCGTCGGCGTCGTGCGTCCGTTGGTGCACGCGGACATCGGGTGGGCCGGTGTCCCGACCGAGCGGACACGGGGACGGCCGCTGTCGGGGGCCGGCCTGGGGCTCTCGGCGATCGACGGACTGGTGCGCGTGGACGTGTCGCGGGGGCTGGCGCCGGTGCGGGCCGCCTGGCGCGTGGACGTGACGTTCGATGCGCGCTTCTAGTGGCGACCCGCCCCCGACACCCGACCGCGTGCCACCGGAACGATGACCCCTGATGCCTCGCTGATCGCCGCGCTGGTCGCCGCCCGCGCCGCGCACACCGTACCACACCGCCTGCGTGCCGAGGCGGCGCAGTGGTCGGACCAGGTGCTCGGGATCCTGTTCCCGCACCTCGACGACGCCGAGTGCGCCGACGCGGCGGCACTCGGCGCGCAGGTCACGACCGCGCGCACACGACTGGGGGCGCTCGGCGCGACGCCGGCGCAGGTGGAGCGTTTCGTGGCCGAGCTGCCGGCGCTGCAGCGGGCGCTGACGCTGGACGCCGAGGCGATGCACGCGGGGGACCCGGCGGCGCGGAGCGTGGACGAAGTCATCCTCGCGTATCCGGGCTTCCTCGCGATCGCGCATCACCGGGTGGCGCATACCCTGCACGCGCTCGGGGTGCCGCTGGTGCCGCGGCTGATCTCGGAGCACGCGCACCGCGAGACGGGGATCGACATCCATCCCGGGGCGCGGATCGGGCCCCGGTTCGCGATCGACCACGGCACGGGGATCGTGATCGGGGAGACGGCGGTGATCGGCGCGCGGGTCAAGATGTACCAAGGGGTGACCCTGGGGGCGCTCTCGGTGCAGAAGTCCCTCGCGGACGTGAAGCGGCACCCGACGCTCGAGGACGACGTCGTGGTGTATGCGAACGCGACGATCCTCGGGGGCCGGACGGTCGTCGGGGCGGGGTCGATCATCGGGGGCAACGTGTGGCTGACGCGGTCCGTCCCGGCGCGGAGCGTCGTCACGCACGAGTCGCAGGTCGTGAAGCGGGCGGACGACGACGGCATCGAGTATCACATCTGACGGCGCGGCCGCCCGATGGCACCACTGGTGCACGTCGGACGCGGCAGGCGACCGGGGAGGCGGCCCCCCATGCGGGCACGGAACGTTCTGGAGACGATCGGCAACACGCCGCACGTGCGGCTCTCGCGGCTCTTCGGGGAGCGGGTGGCGGTGTGGCTCAAGCTGGAGCGGGCGAACCCGGGCGGCAGCATCAAGGACCGGATCGCGCTGGCGATGATCGAGGACGCCGAGCGGCGCGGCGTGCTCGGGCCAGGCAGCGCGATCGTGGAGCCGACCAGCGGGAACACCGGCATCGGGCTGGCGATGGTCGCGGCGGTGAAGGGCTACCGGCTGATCCTCGTGATGCCGGAGAGCATGTCGGTGGAGCGCCGTCGCGTGATGGCGGCCTACGGCGCGGAGCTCGAGCTGACGCCGCGCGAGCTCGGCATGAAGGGGGCGATCGCGCGGGCGCAGGAGCTGGTGGCGGCGACCCCCTTGGCGTGGATGCCGCAACAGTTCGAGAACCCGGCGAACGTGGCCGTCCACCAGCGCGCGACGGCGGCGGAGATCGCGGCGGACTTTCCCGGGGGTGTGGACTACCTGATCACGGGCGTCGGCACCGGGGGGCACATCACCGGGGTGTCGGAAGTGCTCAAGCAGACGATGCCGAGCCTACGCACGTTCGCGGTGGAGCCGGCAAAGTCGCCGGTGATCTCGGGGGGGACGCACGCGCCGCACCGGTTGCAGGGGATCGGTGCGGGGTTCGTACCCGCCAACCTGCATCGGGAGGCGCTGGACGGCACGATCCAGGTGACCGAGGAGGAGGCGTTCGAGATGGCGCGCGCGTGCGCTCGGCGCGAAGGGATCTTCGTGGGCCCGTCGAGCGGGGCGTCGCTGGCGGCCGTTGCGCAGCGGCTGCCGGAGATGGCGGACGGGGCGGTCGTGGTGACGTTCTGCTACGACATCGGGGACCGCTACCTGTCGGTCGAGGGGCTCTTCTAGCCTCGCCGACGGGTCGTCCGTCGCGCCCGGCGCACCGGCCTTAGATTGTCCGCATGAGTCCCACCCCCGACGTCCTCGTCCTCGGCGGCGGCCCCGGCGGCTACGTCGCCGCCCTCCGCGCCGCGCAGCTCGGCCTCTCCGTCGTCTGCGTCGAGATGGACAAGACCCTCGGCGGCACCTGCGTGACCGTCGGCTGCATCCCCAGCAAGGCGATGCTCCAGTCGAGCGAGCACTACGAGTTCGCCCGCCTGCACGCCCGCGAGCACGGGGTCGTGATCGAGGGCGGCGTGCGCGCCGACCTCGCCGCGATGCTCGCGCGCAAGGACGACGTCGTCGGGAGCAACACGAAAGGGATCGAGTTTCTCTTCCGGAAGAACAAGGTCGTCTGGGCCAAGGGACGCGGCACGGTGACGCGCGTCCGGCCCGACATCGCGGTGGAGGTCGCGGGGGCGGA
Organism: Gemmatimonadota bacterium; assembly: GCA_021298835.1. Classification (GTDB taxonomy): domain Bacteria; phylum Gemmatimonadota; class Gemmatimonadetes; order Gemmatimonadales; family Gemmatimonadaceae; genus JAJTHG01. The sequence continues at coordinate 10,476 of JAJTHG010000034.1, read as the reverse complement.
CGGGACGACGACGACCTACCAGCCGAAGCACCTGATCATCGCCACCGGGTCGGTGCCGATCGGGCTGCCGTTCCTCCCGTTTGATGAAGAGCGCATCCTCTCGAACGTCGGCGGGCTGCGCATCCCGGAGGTGCCGAAGCACCTGATCGTCGTCGGGGGCGGCTACATCGGGCTCGAGATGGGCTCGGTGTGGCGGCGGCTCGGGGCACAGGTCACCGTCGTCGAGGCGACGTCGAGCATCCTGCCGGGCCAGGACGAGGACATCCAGAAGGAGGCGGCGAAGATCTTCGCCAAGCAGGGGCTCGTGCTGCGCACCAACACCAAGGTCGTCGCCGGCGGCCGGACTGCGACGGGCGTCGAGATCACCGTCGAGTCCGCCGGGCAGACCGAGGTGCTCGCCGGCGACCGCGTGCTCGTGGCCATCGGCCGCCGCCCCGCGCTCACCGGCGTGGACGCCGCGGCGCTCGGCCTCGCGACCACCGAGCGCGGTGTCCTCGTCGCCGACGACCAGCTGCGCACCAACGTGCCGAACGTGTTCGCCATCGGCGACTGCATCGGCGGCAAGATGCTGGCGCACAAGGCGGAGGACGAAGGCGTGGTCGCCGCCGAGGTGATCGCCGGCAAGCCGACGCACATGCACTACAAGAGCATCCCGGGCGTGGTCTACACCTGGCCGGAGATCGCGACGGTGGGGCTGCCCGAGCAGGAGCTCAAAGCAAGCGGGCGCGCGTACAAGGTCGGCAAGTTCCCGTTCAGCGCGAACGGCCGCGCGCGCACGATGGGCGAGAGCGCGGGGTTCGTGAAGTTCCTCGCCGACGCCGAGACCGACGAACTGCTCGGCGCGCACCTGATCGGTCCGAACGTCAGCGAGATGATCGCGCAGGTCGTCCTGGCGTTCGAGTACCGCGGATCGAGCGAGGATATCGGGATCACCGTGCATGCGCACCCGACGCTGAGCGAGGCCGTGAAGGAAGCGGCGCTGGCGGTGACGGGACGGGCGCTCCACGTCTGAGCGGCGTCCCGATGACCGACCCCCGGCTCGAGCGCGCCCGGCGCCTGCTGCGCGACTCGCACGAACACCTGCTCGCCGCCTGCGGCGGGCTGACCGAGGCGCAATGGCGCTGGCGCCCGGACGACACCACGTGGAGCGCCCTCGACAACCTCGAGCACCTCGCGGTGATCGAGCGGGGCTCGGGGCGCATGCTCGTCGAGGGGATGGCGCATCCGGAGGCCGCCGCTGCGCCCGCGCGCGAGGCCGCGGTGCTGGCGGTCCACGACGAACGGCTGGTGACCGCTCTGCTTTCGCGTACGGAGCGGGCGCCGGCGCCGGAGCGCGTGCAGCCGAAGGGCCGCTTCGCCACCGGGGCGGAGGCGCTGGCCACCTTCAACGCCTCGCGCGCTCAGGTCGTCGCGTGGGCCGATGCGCCATCGTGGCCGCCGAGCGAGAAGGTCGCGCCCCATCCGCGGCTCGGCCCGCTCGACGGCATCCAGTGGATGCTCTTCCTTGGCGCGCACGCCGAGCGGCACGCACGTCAGGTGACCGAGCTGCTGGCGGCGCTGCCCCCGGGCTGACGGCGCCGCGCCGTCACTCGTAGCGCAGCGCCTGAATCGGGTCCAGCGACGCCGCCCGGCGCGCCGGCCAGACGCCGAACAGCACACCGACCGCGCTCGAGAAGGCGAAGGCGAGCAGCACCGACGTCGGGTCCACCACGATGGACCAGCCGAGCGACTGGCGGAGGATGGTGGCCGTGCCGGTGCCGAGGGCGATGCCGATTACCCCGCCCAGCGAGCACAGGACCACCGCCTCGATCAGGAACTGCAACAGGATCGTCGCCTTGGTGGCCCCGAGCGCCTTGCGGATGCCGATCTCGCGCGTCCGCTCGGTGACGCTTACCAGCATGATGTTCATGATGCCGATGCCACCGACCAGCAGGCTGACCAACGCGATGCCCGCCAGCAGATAGCCGAAGACCTGCGTCGTCTCGCCGAGCGTGTTGAGGAAGTCGGCCTGGTTGCGGATCGTGAAGTCGTCCGGGCGGCCGGGTAGCAGCTTGTGCGCGCGCCGCAGGATGCGTTGCGCATCGGCCATCGCCGCGGTGATCTCCGCTTCGGACGGCGCGAGCAACGAGATCGTGCGCAGGTTCTCGGTCCCGAACAGGCGGAAGCGCCCGGTGCCGAGCGGGATCACGACGGTGTCGTCGGGATCATTGAAGCCCGTCGCCCCGCCCTTGGATGCGAAGAGTCCGATGACCTCGAACGGTACGCCGCCGACGCGGATCTCCTCGCCGAGCAGCGCCTGCGGCATCCCGGGCGAGAGGTTCTCCGCCGTCGTGGCGCCGAGGACCGCGACGCGACGCCGTCCCGCGTCCTCGGCCGACGTGAACATTCGGCCGGCGGCGACCTTGTAGAGCCGCACCATGTCGTAGTTCGCCGTCGTGGCCGTGACCTGCACGTTGCTGTTGGCGGTGCGGTAGAGTACCTGCTGCTGGCGGCCCATCTCGGGCGCGATCGCGCGGAAGCGCGTCCCCCGCTCGACGAGCGCCTCGTAGTCGCCCACCTTGAGCGGGGCGCGGTCGGTACCGGAGGCGACGCCGCCGAACATCACCTGGCCGGGCGAGATGTTCACCAGCGTCGTCCCGAGCGCGGTGAGCCGCTGCTGCACCGCCGACCGCGCGCCACTGCCGAGTGCCAGCATGGCGATCACCGCCGCGACGCCGATGATGATGCCCAGCATCGTCAGCAGCGAACGGATCTTGTTCGACCGCAGGGCGTCGAGGGCGACCCGCAGGACCTCGCCGAAGGGCATCCTCAGCCGCCTCCGCGCCGGCCACCGCCCTGCCCGCCACCCGTCGCCCCGCTGCCCCCCATGCCCGGCATGGACGTGCGCGACCGGATCTGCTCCTGCTGCCGCTGCCGCGACTGCTGCAGCAGCGCTCCGGAGACGAGCGCCACCTGCTCGCCCGCGACGAGGCCTCCGGTGATCTCGACGACGTCGTAGTTGCGGAGCCCCGTGGTCACCACGCGCGGCTCGAGCCCGGCGGACGTCTTCACGAACACGATGCCGCGGCCGCCGCGCTCGGCCCGTCCGGCCGCTGCCGCGGTGGGGGCGGTACGCACCCTGACGTTCGCGGCGGGCTGGCCGTCGCGGCCCCCGCGCCCGGAGCGGCGCTCGGCCCGTCCGGCGCCCGCCGCGCTGTCCGCACGGCCGACGGCGACCGGTCGCCCGGACGCGGAGTCCCCCTGCGCGGTCGGGCGGCGCCCGTTCCCTTGCGCGAGCGACCGCACGGCTTCCGGGTCGAGCCCCAGCGCCACCGCCACTGTCGGCGCCTCGCGCGTCGTACGCACGGCGTCCACCGGCACGACGAGCACGTCGTCCTCCTGCGCGACCAGCACCGAGACGTCGGTGTTCATGCCGGGCATCAGCGCCCCGTCGGTGTTCTCGAGGCGGATCTTCACCGGGAAGAACGTGACGCTCTGCTGCACCGTGGCGTTGGGCTCGACCTTCGTCACGGTGCCACGGAATGTGCGGCCGGGGTATGCGTCGGCCGTGACGGCCACGCCCTGACCGGGCCGGATTCGTCCGATGTCGCTCTCGTTGACGAGCACGCTGTCGTAGACGGCGGTGAGGTCGGCCAGTGACATCAGGATCGTGCCGCCGCTGGGCGAGTTGGTCGCCGAGGCGATCACCTGGCCCGGCGAGACGTTGCGGGCAATGACGATGCCGTCCGACGGGGCGCGGATCGTCACGTCCTCGAGCGCGATCGTCGCCAGCTCGAGGTTCGTGCGCGCAGCGGCGAGCTGCGCCTGTGCGTTGGCCAGCGTCAGCCGCGCCTGCTCGACCTCGGGAGCGGTGACGACACCCTTCGCCAGCAGGGTGTAGTTGCGGTCGGCCTGCGTCTTCGCCACCTGCACGGCTGCCTCGGCGGCCTGGAGCGACGCCCGCGCCTGGTCGAAGCGGTTCTGGGGATCGCGCGGGTCGATGCGGACGAGCAGGTCGCCACGGCGGACGATGGCGCCCGTCTCGACGGGCAGCGCGACGATCTGACCGGACGCCTTCGATCGCACCTCGACGGCCTCGATCGGCCGGATCACGCCGGTGGCCTCGACTTCGACGACGAGGCGCTGGCGGGTGGCCGGGACGGTCTCGAGCGCGGCGGCCCCGACGGCGGGGGTGCCGGATCTGGTGCACGCCGCGAGCAGCACCAGCACGGCAGGGAGACGGCGGATCACAGGAGTCGTCCGGCGAGGGCTTCGAGTTGGGCGCGGGCGACGCGCGCCGTGAACCGGGCCTGCACGAGCGCGGCGCGCGCCTGCGCCAAGGCCGATTGCGAGGTGAGGACGTCGAGCATCGTCGCGACGCCGAGCTGGTAGCGCTCCTGTTGGACGCGCAGGTCCTCCTCGGCGGCAGTCACCGCCTCGCCCTGCAGCGCGAACTGGGCCCGGGCCGTCCCAAGCGCCGCCAGCGCCTGTGTGGCGGTCTGGCGCGCCGCGAGCCGCGCATCGCGCAGCTGGGCTTCGGCGTTGTCGAGCCCGATCGCCGCCTGCACCTGCGCCTGTTCGCGCTGCAGCTGGTCGAAGAGCGGCACGGTGAGCCCGAAGCGCAGCGAGCCGGCGTAGGCGAAGCGATCGGGCGAGAGCGTGAAGTCGTTCGCGGGGCCGGCGCGGTTACGGTTCCAGTTGACCGACAGCGTGGGCCAGTACTGGCCGCGGGCGGCCCGCTGGTCGGCGTGCGCGAGTCCCACGCTCGCCATCGCCGAGCGGACCGATGGCGCCTCGGCCTCGAGGCGGGCGAGGGTCGCGCTGTCAGGGACGGCCGCCATCGCGTCGGGGAGGCCGTCGGCGATCGCGGTGACCGGGCCCTCGAGCCCGACGAGCCGCTGCAGCGCGGCATCGGCCACGGCACGGTCGTTCCGGGCCTGCAGCAAGGCAACGCGCGCCGTGCCGAGCTGAACGCGCGCGCGCAGCGAGTCGGAGCGGGTGGCCGTCTGCGCCAGCACGCGCGCCACGGCGAGCGCCAACTGCTGCGCGGCCTGCGCCTCCTGGGCCAGCGCCACCTGCTCGGTCTCGCGCGCGGCGAGCGAGGCGAAGAACTGCTGCGTGACCTGAAGCGCGACCGCGAAGCGCTGCGCCGTGTGGCCGGCATCGGCTGCGTCCGCCGCGGCGCGCGCCGACCGCAGCCGGTTGAGGCGCTGGAAGCCGTTGAACAGTTGCAGCCCCACCGCGTACCCCTGTGTGATGGCCCAGCGGCCGGCGATGAGTTCGCCCGTGGCGGGGTTGACGCGAGGCGAGGCAGGGCTCTGCTCGGTGTTCGATGCGGTGATGCTGGCGGTGGGCAGGAAGGCCGCCATCGCGCTGCGCGCCTGCGCGGCGCTGCTCCGCACCTGCCCGAAGGCCTGCACGATCGCGGGCGCGTTGCGTTCGGCGAGGCGCTGCGCCTCGTCCAGCCGCAGGGCGCGCGGAGACGGGGATTGGCCGCTGGCCGAGGTCGCACCAAGGGCGAGCAGCGCGAAGGCGCCGAGACGGTAGGCCATATCGGGAATACGCACCCCCGACGAAAGCGTTCGCGGCGCTGCCCGACCGTCGGGACAATCCTGACGCATCGTGAGGGAGGGCACCTCGAGCGACAGCCCCGGCCGACATGCGTGCACGCACGGCCGTGACCACGGGCGGCGGCGTTCGCCTTCCGGTTGTATGCTTGTGGTCGTCCTTCACCTGATGGCCCGCCAAGCGGGCCGGGAGCCGCGATGTCGCCATTGCCTGCCGCCGTCCTGCAGTATTTCGAGGGCGAGAAGCTCGAGGCCCTGATCTTCATCCTCCCGATCGGTCTGCTCAGCGCTGTGTTCGGCGCCTGGCTGCTGGCGGAGGGGCGAAGCGGGTTCGCGCGCGGCGTCGCGATTCCCTTCGTCGGGATGGGGCTCCTGATGACCGTCATCGGCGCGACGGTGGGCTTCCGCACGCCTGGCCAGGTGCGGCGGCTCGAGCAGGCGTGGGCGCGGGACGCGACGTCCGCCGTGGCCGCGGAGACGGCCCGCATGGAGCGAGTCAACCGCAACTGGGGCCCCTACCTCGTGGCGTGGGCGGCGTTCGGCGTGGTGGGGCTCGGCCTGCGCTTCGGGACGTCACGCGACGTCACGCAAGGGGTCGGCATCGCGCTGGTGTTCTTCTCGGGTGTCGGGTTGCTGGTGGACGGCTTCGCCGAGCGGCGGACCTATCCGTACGCGGAAGCGCTCAAGGCCGCCATCGCCCCGCCCCCGGCCAGCTGAGCTGCGGGCGGAGCCGCGCAAGTTGACCTCCACCCTCGTCGCGTTGTGGCGATGCCCGTCGTGCGGGGCCGATGCCGAGACGCCGTTCTGCGGCGAATGCGGCGAACGTCGCCCGACACCCGACCGCCGGATTCCACCACACGGCGTACTTCGTCGCCCTGAATGCCGTCCTGCCGCCCTTCGTCATGGCGCTGCAGTTGGGGCTGTCCGCCCTCGGTCACCCCCTCGACGACGCTGCGAAGGATGTCATCGCGACGTGGTCGGTCACCTTGAGCCTGGCGTTCGTGGGGGTCCCCTTCTTCGAGCGGGCTTACGGCAGCCGGCGGCAATGGGCGGCGCTGCAATCAGCCGTGGTCGCGTTGCTCGTCGCGGTGGGCCTGCAGGGATACCGGCTCGTCGTGTTCCTGCTGACGCTGTTCACGACACGGTAGCGCTCTTCACCGCACGACGCCGTCCAGCGCCTCGATCGTGGCACTGGATGGCCCGCGGGTGCGCCGCAGTCGCGCCGCGACGCGCTCGACGTCGGCGAAGACGCGCAGCAGGTTCGCGCCCGCGAGCTTGCGGAGGTCGGCGTCGCTCCAGCCGCGGCGGATGAGCTCGGCGAACAGGGCCGGATAGCGCGACACGTCTTCCATCCCCACCACCTGGTGCATCGGACCGGTGGCGCCGTAGAAGTCCGCCCCGATCCCCACGTGATCCACGCCGGCGACGCGCCGGATGTGTTCCACGTGGTCGGCGAGGTCCGCGATCGTGGCGCGCGGCATCGGGCCGTGCGTCGTGATCCAGTCCCGCGTGAGCCGGTCGCTCGTGCTGTCGCTGACGCCGATGCGCAGCTGCGGCAGGAGCCCCTCCGACCAGCGGCGCAACGGCTCCGACACGAACATCGGCACGAAGTTCACCTGCACGACCCCGCCGTTGCGGGGCAGGAGGCGCAGGACGGAATCGGGGACGTTCCGGGGATGGTCGGTGAGGGCGCGCGCCGAGGAGTGCGAGAAGATCACCGGTGCCTCGCTCACATCGAGGACCTGCGTCATGGTGGCGGGAGACACGTGCGAGATGTCGACCATCATCCCGAGCCGGTTCATCTCGCGCACCACCTCGCGACCGAAGGGCGTCAGGCCGCCGTGACGATGGCGGTCGGTGGCGGCGTCGGCCCAGTCGGTGTCGTGCCAGTGGGTGAGCGTCATGTAGCGGACGCCGAGCTCGTGGAACGCCCGCAGGGAACCGAGCGAGTTGGCGATGACGTGTCCCCCCTCGATCCCGAGCAGGGACGCGATGCGCCCGCTCGCGCGCACGCGGCGGATGTCGGCGGTGCTGGCGGCGAACCCGAGGTCGCGCGGATAGCGGGCGATGAGGCGGCGCGTCAGCTCGATCTGCTCCAACTGGGCGCGTGTCGCCTCGAGCGCGGGCAGGTCGCTCGGCACGTAGACCGACCAGAACTGCGTCCCCACGCCACCATCGCGCAGGCGCGGGATGTCGGTGTGACCGCCGCCGCGCAGGCGCAGGTCGCGCACCTCGAGGTTCCCGGGGTGCGCGGGATCCACCCGGATGTCCCACGGCAGGTCGTTGTGCGTGTCCACGAGGCCGACCGCACGTAATAGCGTGCGCGCACGACGCATCGCTGCGTCCGTGGCCGGCGGTGCGGGCTGGCCAGCGGGCTGGCCGGCGGGCTGGCCGGCGGGCTGGCCGGCGGGCTGGCCGGCGGGCTGGCCGGCGGACGGGCCGGCGGCAAGGGTCGCGGCGAGACACGCCATGGCGAGGTGGCGCGGCGGACGGCGGGAGACGAGTCGCATGGATCCGGGTTTGGACGGGAGCGGCGGGCGGTGCCCGCCACGGGGGAGATGGTGCGGCCGTCCGACCGGCAGCGCAACCGGGCGCGTCGGCGGTCACTCGCGGGGGGCCGGGAGGAGGCTGGAGCCCTTGACCGGATGTATTTCGAACGTACGTTATAGACTAACGATGCCCAAGCTCGTCGATCACGATGCCATGCGAGCCACCCTGCTCGACGCGGCCGCCGCCCTGTTCGCGGCGCGCGGCTACGCCGCCGCCGGCATGCGCGACCTCGCAGCCGCGGCGCAGGTGTCTACCGGCACCCTCTACCACTACTTCGCCGACAAGCGCACCCTGTTCGAGCACCTCGTCGAGCGCACCGTCACGCGCGATGTCGCCGAGCTCGCGGCTACGCTCGACGCCCGGCCCGCCGAGCCCCTCGCCCGCCTCGAGGCGTTCCTCGTCCTCGTGCGGCGGGACGAGGCGGACCTGCAGCGGCAGGCCGCGGTCCTGGTGGAGTATGCCCGCCTGCACCGCGACGAGGGACGCGAGGCGCTCGCCCCGCTGCGCGAGGCGCACCGGCGCTACGCCACCGCCCTCGGGCGGTTGCTCGGGGTCTCGTCGGACCGGGCGACCCTGCTGCTGCACGCGGTGAGCGGGCTGCTCCTGCAGCGCTTCACCGATGGGGACACCACCCCCTTCGCCCCGGTCGAGCGTCAACTCCGCGCCCTGTTCGCCCAGCCCGAACGCCGAGCCCACCCATGACGGCCCGCTGTCCCGTTGACCACACGGCCGCCACGGCGCAGGCCCCGGGTCTCCGAGTGGTCCACCGCTCCGCCCTTCGCACCGGAATGGCGCTCGTGCGGGACCCGTTCCGCGCGCTCGAGACGCTGCCCAGCACCGGCGATATCGTCGTCACCAGCGTGTTCGGCCAGCCGACCGTCGTGCTGGCCCATCCAGCGCCCGTCGCCGAGATGCTGCGCGAGGGGCGCGGGACGTGGATCAAGGACCGGCTCACGCAGCGCACGGCCGACGTCTTCGGGCGCGGGCTCCTGCTCAGCGAAGGCGACGCGTGGCGGCGGCAGCGCCGGCTGCTCAACCCCGGCTTCGCGAACGCTCGCTTCGACGCCTATGCGAACACGATGCGCGAGCGCACGGCGGCTGCGATGGCACGATGGCCGGCACGGGGGACGCTCGACGCTGCCGCCGAGATGGCACGTCTCACGCTCGACGTGGCCGTCCGCACCCTCTTCGGCGCGGACATCGCCGATCGCGACGCGAATCGCGTGGCCGAGGCCTTCGCCGCCGTGAGCGACTTCGTGGCCTCGCCGATCGGCCTGCTGCCCTTCGACGTGCCGCGCTGGCTGCCGCTGCCCGTCATCCGCCGCTACGCGCGCGCCATCGCCGAGCTCGATGCCGTGGTGGGCGCGCTCGTGCGCGCCCGCCGCGCGAGCGACGCGCCGGGCGAGGACCTGCTCGCGATGCTGCTCGCCGCGCGCGACGAGGCCGGCGGTCTCTCCGACGCCGAGGTGCGCGACCAGGCCGTGACGTTCCTTCTTGCGGGGCACGAGACCACCGCTCTCGGCCTCACCTTCGCGCTCTTCGAGCTCGGGCGGCGCCCCGACCTCAAGGCCCGTCTGCACGCGGAGACGGACGCCGCACCGCCGGACGCCGGGCACGAGGCGTTCCCCTTCGCCGCGGCGGTGTTCGAAGAGAGCCTCCGGCTGTACCCTCCCGCCTTTGCCCTCTCGCGCGAGAACGTGCAGGACGTCGTGCTCGCGGGGGTGCCCATTGCCAAGGGCACGGTGGTGGTCGCCCCCCCGTGGACCCTGCACCGCGATCCTCGCTGGTTCACCGATCCCTTGTCATTCCACCCGGATCGCTGGAGTTCGCCGGAACACGTGGCCCCGCCACTGGGGGCCTACCTGCCCTTCGGCCTCGGTCCGCGCAAGTGCATCGGGTCGCGCTTCGCCATGCTCGAGGCGGTGCTGCTGCTCACGGGGATCGCGCGGAGCCACGACTGGACGAGCGTGGACGATACGCTCCCTCCGCTCCAGCCGGCGATCACGTGCCGTCCGAAGGGCGCGGTCAGGCTCGACGTCCGTGTGCGTCACCCCTCGGCGTGACGCCGCGCGCGACCGCGCCATGGCGCACCTCGCCTTCGGACTTGTGGCCCTCGAGGCGCGCCCCCTGCTTGGCTGCCGGCCCCGACCGGTCGGGGCGAAGCAGAGACTCGGGGTGCCCCCGGGTCAGCCCCGTCCCTGTCTCCACCCGGGGACGCCGAGTCCGACCCTCACCGCCGGTCCACGACGCGCTGCGCCTTGCCGAGCGACCGTGGAATCGTCCCCGCCGGCACCACGCGCGCGTCGCAGGTGACGCCCACGTGCACCTTCACGCGCTGGAGTAGCGATGCCACCGCGTTACGTGCGGCGGCCTCGTCCGC